>JAQIJD010000001.1:0-665839 GCA_036946415.1 Edaphosphingomonas fennica
ACCCGCCAGCTCCGCCGGCTGGGCGCGTCGTGCGACTGGGCGAACGAGCGCTTCACGATGGACGAGGGTTTCTCGAAGGCGGTCGTCCACGTCTTCGTCGAGCTGCACCGCCGCGGGCTGCTCTATCGCGACAAACGGCTGGTCAATTGGGATCCGCACTTCCGCACCGCGATCAGCGATCTGGAGGTCGAGACGCGCGAGGTGCAGGGCAAGTTCTGGCACCTGGCCTATCCCCTCGCCGACGGCAGCGGCACCATATCGGTCGCGACGACCCGGCCCGAGACGATGCTGGCCGACATGGCGGTGGCGGTGAACCCGGCCGACGAACGCTATGCCCATCTGGTCGGCACGATGGTGCGGCTGCCGATCACCGGCCGGCTGATCCCGATCGTGGCGGACGAGCATGCGGATCCGGAGCTGGGATCGGGTGCCGTGAAGATCACGCCGGGCCACGACTTCAACGATTTCGAAGTCGGTCGCCGCGCCGGGATCGCGCCGGCGGACATGCTCAACATGCTCGATGCGGAGGCGCGCATCGTCCAGTGCGGCGGCGTGCCGGACGCCCTGATCGGGCTGGACCGGTTCGAGGCGCGCAAGGCGGTCGTTGCCCTGCTGGAGGCGGAAGGCGCGCTGGAGAAGATCGAGGATCGCCTGATCCAGACGCCTTATGGCGATCGATCGGGCGTGGTCATCGAACCGTGGCTGACCGACCAATGGTATGTCGATGCCAAGACGCTCGCCGGCCCGGCGCTGGACGCGGTGCGATCGGGCGCGATCCGCGTCGTGCCGGAGACGTGGAAGAAGACCTATTACAACTGGCTGGAGGACATCCAGCCGTGGTGCGTCAGCCGGCAATTGTGGTGGGGGCACCAGATACCGGCGTGGTATGGGCCGGATGGCACCGCCTACGTCGCCGCCACCGAGGCCGAGGCGCATGCACAGGCCGGCGTGGAGGTGGCGCTGACCCGCGATCCCGACGTGCTCGACACCTGGTTCTCCTCCGCACTTTGGCCGTTCGCGACGATGGGCTGGCCGGAGGCCGACCCGAAGGCGATGGGGCGCTATCCCAACGACGTGCTGATCTCCGGCTTCGACATCCTGTTCTTCTGGGATGCGCGGATGGTGATGCAGGGGCTGGAGTTCATGGGGGACGTGCCGTTCCGCACGCTCTACCTCCACGGCCTCGTCCGCGACGCCACCGGCGCCAAGATGTCCAAGTCCAAGGGCAATACGGTCGATCCGCTCGGGTTGATCGACCGCTTCGGCGCGGACGCGCTGCGCTTCACGCTGGCGGCGATGGAAAGCCAGGGGCGCGACATCAAGCTCGATGAGAAGCGCGTCGAGGGCTATCGCAACTTCGCGACCAAGCTGTGGAATGCCGCCCGCTTCGCGCAATCGAACGGCATCGGTGGATCGACGACACAGGAACCGCCCTCCGCCACCCTGCCCGTCAACAAATGGATCGTGGCGGAGACGATCCGCACCGTGCAGGCGCTCGATCTGGCACTGGCCGACCTGCGCTTCGACGAGGCGGCCAACACCGTCTACCAGTTCGTCTGGTCGCGCTTTTGCGACTGGTATCTGGAGCTTATCAAGCCTGCCGTGAGCGGCGTCGAACGGGGCGCGGTCGATGCCGAGACGCAGGCCGTGGCCGGCTGGGTGCTGGATCGCATCCTCGTCCTCCTCCACCCGTTCATGCCGTTCATCACCGAGGAACTGTGGCACGCGCTGGCGCCGCGCGAGCACGATCTGATCGTGGCGGCATGGCCGATGGCGGATGCGCGCGGGCTCGATCCGGCGGCACAGGCGGAGATCGACTGGCTGATCCGGCTGATCGGCGACGTTCGCGCCGCGCGCGCCGAACTGAACGTGCCGCCGGGCGCGCGCCTCGCCGCGCATCTGCGCGATGCGGACGTGGAGACGGTCGCAAGGCTGGAGCGCAATCGCGCGGCGATCGAGCGGATGGCGCGGATCGCGATCGATCCCGCCCCCGCGCCCACCGGCGGCGCGGCGCAGGTGGTGGTGGACGAGGCGACCTACGTGCTGCCGCTGGAAGGCGTGATCGACCTCGCCGCCGAACGCGCCCGCCTCGCGCGGGCCGCGGAGGGGGCCGAGAAGGAGCGGGACGCGCTGGCCAAGCGGCTCGGCAATCCCGGCTTCGTCGAGAAGGCCAAGCCCGAGGCGGTGGACAAGGCGCGCGCCGATCTCGCGGAGCGGTCGGCCGAGGCGGATCGGTTCCGGATCGCGCTCAAGCGGCTCGGCTGACCGCAAATTGCGTAGGCGCGTACGTATGTGCGCGACAATGCGATGTCGTTCGTCGATAGGGATTGGAGACGGCCGTCGGGCGGCGCTACCGGTGGGGGTTCGGGGGAGGATGCGATGGCCGGAGTGACAGGGCGGGACCTGACGCAGGGGCCGATCACCCGGACCCTGCTGACGTTCGCGCTGCCGACCCTCGGCTCGAACATCCTCCAGTCGCTCAACGGATCGATCAATGCGATCTGGGTCGGCCGCTTCCTGGGGGAGCAGGCGCTGGCCGCCACGTCCAACGCCAACCTCATCCTGTTCCTCGCCATCTCGGCTGTCTTCGGTTTCGGCATGGCGGCGACGATCCTCGTCGGCCAGAGCGTCGGCCGCGGCGACGTCGAGACGGCGCGGCGGGCGATGGGCACCGCGATCGGCGGGTTCGGCGGGATGGCGGTGCTGGTGGCGGCGATCGGCTGGTGGCTGACGCCCCAGATCGTCGCGGTGATGGCGACGCCCGCCGAGGTCTCGGGGCTGGCGGAGGCCTATCTGCGGGTGATCTTCCTCAGCCTGCCCGGCGTGTTCGTGCTGGTGCTGCTGATGATGGGCCTGCGCGGGGTGGGCGATTCGCTGACGCCCCTGTGGTTCATGGGTCTCTCGGTGGTGCTGGACAGCAGCCTCAACCCCGTCTTCATCCTCGGTCTCGGCCCGGCGCCCCGGATGGGCATCGCCGGATCGGCGGTGGCGACGCTCGTCGCCAATTATGCGGCGCTGATCGCGCTCGTCGTGACGGTCTACGCCCGCGATCTGCCGATCCGGCTGCGCGGCGCCGAACTGGCGTGGCTGAAACCCGATCGTGGCCTGTTGCGCACCATTTCGGCCAAGGGCCTGCCAATGGGCCTGCAGATGATCGTCATCTCCTTCGCCGGCATCGCGATGATCGGTCTGGTCAACCGCCACGGCATCGTCGTGACGGCGGGCTATGGCGTGGCGCTGCAATTGTGGACCTATGTGCAGATGCCGGCGATGGCGATCGGCGCCGCGGTCAGCGCGATGGCGGCGCAGAATATCGGCGCGGGCCGCTGGGATCGGGTCGGCCGGATCACGCGATCGGGGCTGATCGCCAACGTCGCGATCACCGGCGGATCGATCGCGCTGCTGCTGGTGGCCGATCGTGCGGCGATGGCGCTGTTCCTTGGGGGGGCCAGCCCGGCCATTCCGGTGGCGCGCCACATCCAGATGATCGGCAGTTGGAGCTTCATCCTGTTCGGTGCGACGATGGTGATGTTCGCCACGATGCGCGCCAACGGCACCGTCATCGGCCCGCTGATCGTGCTGACGGTGGCGGTGATCCCCGTGCGGCTGGGCTTCGCGCTGGTGATGGAACGGCATCTGGGCGTCGATGCCCTGTGGTGGAGCTTCCCGCTGGGGTCGATCGCCGCGCTGGCCGGCGCGACCTATCTCTACCAGCGCGGGACGTGGCGGAAGGGCGGCATCCCCCTGCCGCCGGAGGAGGGCCATGAGCAGGCGCATGCCGATGGCGATCCCGCCGGCCGGATGAACCCGACGGGCTGAGTATCGACCCCAACCCGCAGCGGCGTTCAGGGCCGCATGGCGTGGAAGGCCCAGCATTCGTCGCACATGCTGGTTTCGATCGTGGCGAGCGGCAGGCCGCAGCTTTCGCAGACACGGTCCGCCTTCATGTCGATGACCGGCCGGGCCGGGGGCGGGGCGGCCATCTTTCGACCCAGCAGCGCGGCCAGCGTCACCGTCAATACGCCCATGGCACGCCTCTCCGCGGCCGGTAGACGCCAGCCTGTCGTGCAGCGGAAGTTCCGCTACGATCGACCCTGTTTCGGCAAGAAATGGTTCGTCCGCAATATCTTAGGCTAACGATCGCCTATCGCGGTGCGGCGACTTCGATGACGCCGCGGGCCACGCTGGCGATGACGGGGGTCCGCGCCAGTACCCTCGCCGTCGATCGAGACGGGCAGTGGCGGATCGGTGCGGATTTCCAGCCGCCGGCCGCGATATTCGCACAGTGTCTGCCGGCGCGATCGGAGGCGGAGGACGGAGGCGAGCCAACTCCACGCCAGCCGCGTCCGCGACGAGCCGAGCACGACCTGGACGACGATGTCGCCGCTCTCGAAATCGGCCTCCTCGATCAGTTCGGTGCCGCCGTGATAGCCGCCGTTGGCGATCCTCACCTCGACCGCGTCCATCGTCCGTTCGGCGCCATTCTCCTGCACGATGGTGAGGCGGAAGCCCTTGAAGCGGATCGACTGGACGCCGACCCAGCCGAGATAGCCGGCACGGCCCAGCAGTTTCTTCAGGCCGTGCGGCACCGTTTCGGCGACCAGCGGGGAGATGCCGATCGCGGCGCAATTGGCGTAATAATCGTCGCCGATCATGCCGAGATCGATGCGCTTGCGCTGCCCGCCCGCGATCACGCCGACCGCGCCTTCCACGTCCAGCGGCACGCCCAGGCCGCGGGCGAAGCTGTTGGCGGTGCCGAACGGCAGCACCCCGAACACGCAATCGTGGCCGACCAGATGATCGACCGAGGAGGACAGCGATCCGTCGCCGCCACCGACGATCACCATCGGCGCGCCACGCTCGACACAGGCCTTCACCACGTCCGGCAGCGTCTTCGGATCGCGCACCGCATGGCGCTCGACCAGATCGATCCCCGCCGCCTTCAAGGCCCGCACCGCCCGGCGGAACAGCTTGCGCCCCTTGCGGGCGCGGGCGTTGACGACGAGCGCGGCGGAACGGGGGAGGTCGGACATGATCGGGAAACGCACGTCGCGTCGCTATGGCCCCGCCGCCTCGCGTCGCCTATCTGCCGGGGCATGAGTCACGCCGCCTTTCCCGCCCTGCGCCTCCGCCGCAGCCGCCGTACCGCCTGGAGCCGGGCGATGGTGGCCGAGACGAACCTCACCCCCGCCAACCTCATCTGGCCGCTGTTCGTGACCGAGGGACGCGACGTGGCGGAGCCGATCGCGACGCTGCCGGGCGTCTCCCGCCATTCGGTCGACCGGCTGGGCGCGCTGGCGCGGGAGGCAGTGGACCTCGGCATCCCGTGCCTTGCGCTGTTCCCCAACACGCCCCTCGCGCTGCGCAGCGAGCGGGGCGAGGAGGCGCTCAATCCCGACAATCTCATGTGCCGGGCGATCCGCGCCATCAAGGATGCTACCGGCGATATCGGCGTGCTGACCGATGTCGCGCTCGATCCCTATACCGCACATGGCCATGACGGGCTGGTCGATGCCGGCGGCCATGTCCTCAACGACGAGACGAGCGCGCTGCTGGTGGAGCAGGCGCTGGTGCAGGCGGCGGCGGGGGCGGACATCGTCGCGCCGTCCGACATGATGGACGGGCGCGTCGCGGCGATCCGCACCGCGCTGGAGGGGGCGGGGCATTCGCACGTCCAGATCATGGCCTATGCCGCCAAATATGCCTCGGCCTTCTACGGCCCGTTCCGCGATGCGGTGGGCAGCCGCGGCCTGCTGAAGGGCGACAAGCGCGGCTATCAGATGGACCCCGCCAATGCCGAGGAAGCGCTGCGCGAAGTGGCGCTGGACCTCGCCGAAGGTGCGGACAGCGTGATGGTGAAGCCCGGCCTGCCCTATCTGGATATCGTCGCCAGGGTGAAGGCGCGGTTCGAGGTGCCGGTGTTCGCCTATCAGGTGTCCGGCGAATATGCGATGATCGAGGCGGCGGTGGCGGCCGGCATGGGCGAGCGCGACCCGCTGGTGCTGGAGACGCTGATGGCCTTCCGCCGCGCCGGCTGCGCGGGGGTGCTGACCTATCATGCGGCGCATGCGGCGCGGTTGCTGGGGTAGGGGCGCGGAGCGGTGCGCGCGGAATGCCTGCCAAGCGGGCCTCTCGTTCGTGCTGAGTAGGGACTGAGCCTGGCGAAGGCCCTTATCGAAGCACGGCCGCTTGCGGGACCGCCCTTCGATACGGCATTTCGACTGCGCTCAATGCCTACTCAGGCCGAACGTTACCGCGGGGATACCGCCCCCGCCCCCTACGCCGCCAGTGCCGGCCGCGGCAGGTCCGGACGGTGGCGTTCGAGGCTGAGGGCGGGGAGGACGGTGCCGCGGGCGAGGCTGTAGATGCCCGCCGACCGGCCGGTCTGGCGGAAGCCGAGTGCGGCCAGCACGCGGCCCGAGCGGGGATTGTCGACCATGTGGCGGGCGCCGATCCACGGCAGGCCGAGTGCGGCATCCGCCATCGCCAGCAGCGCCGCCCCCGCCTCTCGGGCGATGCCGCGGCCCCACAGGTCGCGCGCCACCCAATAGCCGATCTCGGGCCGGCCCTGCTCGTCGTCATGCAGGCCGACGCCGCCTGCCAGCCGGCAGGCGCCGCCTTCGTGCAGGAAGATCAGCGCGCAGGGCAGACGCTCCTCCGGCCGGGCGATCCACGCCTCGGCATCGGCGAGGCGATAGGGGTGGGGCACGCGGGCGAGGGTGCCGCTGACGGCGGGGTCGTCGAGGGCTGCGGCGAGGGCGGGTGCATCCTCGGCCCAGGCGGGGCGCAGGGTCAGGCGGGGGGTGCGGGCGAACACGTCTCTCTCCTCCGGTTCGGGCCGATTGCCGCGCCTCCTATCCCCGATGGATGGCAGACGTGCGACAATCGGCATCAGACGAGGGAGACGAAAAAAGAGACGGACCACCGGTGGCGATCCGTCTCCCTCGGGAACCTTGAACGGTCCGGCCGGGTCGCCACGGGGGGCGACCTCACCTGCCGGTCGCCTGGCTTATTCGGCGGCCATCGCCACCTGGTCCACGCTTACATATTTGCGGCCGAGCTTGCCGTCGTGGAACGCCACGCGGCCGTCGACGAGCGCGAACAAAGTGTGATCCTTGCCCATGCCGACATTGCGGCCCGGATAGACCTTCGTACCGCGCTGGCGGATGATGATGTTGCCGCCGACGACTTCCTGGCCGCCGAACTTCTTGACGCCGAGGCGCCGGCCGGCCGAGTCGCGACCGTTGCGGGACGAGCCGCCTGCCTTCTTATGTGCCATTGCCTAAGCTCCTTCAGGCTTCCGCGCGCTCGCCGCCGATGGCGGTGATGCGCAGGATCGTGTGCTGCTGCCGATGGCCGTTGCGGCGACGATAATTGTGGCGACGGCGCTTCTTGAACACGATCACCTTCTCGCCCTTGGCCTGGGCGATGATCTCGGCCGAAACCGTGAGGCCCGCCACGTCCTGCGCCGCGCCGTCCTTGCCGGCGAACAGCACGTCGCCGAGCGACACGGTCGAACCGGCCTCGCCGGCGATCTTCTCGACGACGATCTTGTCTCCTGCGGCAACGCGATACTGCTTGCCGCCCGTGCGCACGATAGCGAACATGGCCCTCATCATTTCCAATGCTGTCGGCGCGGGCGGCCGGGCCACCCACGCGGGAAGATGGTCGCGCTACCGCTCCCGCCCGATTCTGTCAATCATCCGATCCCGCCGCGCGTGACGTGGGCGCTCAAGTTGACGAAGTTGACGCCACGTCACCCCCCGGCCGCCCCCGCCGCAATTTTCCGACCGGCGGTGGCGGGGCGGAACGGGCGTTCGGACGAAGACATCGTTCGGTGTTCATAGCACAGCGAGGGGGCTGTAGGACAGAAGAGTGTTCTCACGCGGAGGCGCGGAGGCGCGGAAGTGTCGCGAGCGCGGCAGCCTTCTTTCGGCTGTCCGGAGCGAGATGGCCGCTGCGCGGCGGGGAAGACGCCTCCGCGTCTCCGCGTGAACCGGTCCTCAGAAATCCGGCTTGTCGTAGTGATCGGGCGGGGCGATCACTTCCATCCGTTCGGACAGGAGCGGGCGGAAGGAGGGGCGGGATTTCAGACCCGCATACCATTCGCGCACCGGGGCATGGCCACGCCAGTCGATCCCGCCCAGATAGTCCGCGACCGAGATGTGCGCCGCCGCCGCCAGATCGGCGAGGCTGAACTGCGGGCCGGCCAGCCAGCGGCGGTGATCGATCAGATAGTCGAGATAGTCGAGGTGGGTGTTGGCGAGCTTCATCGCCTCGCGCAGCCGCGACGCATCCGGCGACTGGCGGTGGACGAGCCGCTTCTCCATCCGCTCGACCAGCAGGGGGCGGACGACCTCCCGGTAGAAGATCTGGTCGCACCAGGCGACCAGCCGGCGGACCTCGGCACGCGCGGCGGCGGGGCCGGGGATCAGCTGGGCGCGATCCACCGTCTCCTCGAAAAACTCGCAGATGGCGTTGCTGTCGATCAGCGTCACGCCGGCATCGGCATCCAGCATCACCGGCGTCTGGCCGGCGGGGTTCATGTCGACGAACTCGTCGCGGCGCGCCCATGGCGATTCGCGCACCAGCGCATAGCCCACCGCCTTTTCGCCGAGTGCGAGCCGCACCTTGCGCGAGAAGGGGCAGAGGGGGAACTGAAAGAGCTGCCACATGCGGCGATCTCTATCCGCTGCCGGGCCGCAGCGGAAGCCGGTGAGGGCGGCCATTGCGCCGCGCGTCAGCGCCAATTAATCCGCCTGCGGCCATTGTTTGCCTGCCGATGCGCCAGTGGGGCGCGGCACCCGTTCAGGAGGATCCATGAAGACTGTCGCTCGCCTCGCTTTCGGCCTCGCCGCCGTTGCGGCCTTCGCAGCCCCCGCCGCCGCGAAGGAATGGCAGATCAAGATGCTCAACAAGGGGGCAGACGGCGTGATGGTGTTCGAGCCGGCCTTCGTGAAGGCCGCTCCCGGCGACACGGTCAAGTTCGTCGCCGTCGACAAGGGCCATAATGCCGAATCGATTGCCGGCATGGCGCCCGAGGGGGTCGCGCCGTTCAAGGGCAAGATCAACGAGGAGGTCGTCGTGCCGCTCGCCAAGCCGGGCGTCTACGGCATCAAGTGCACGCCGCATCTGGGCCTGGGCATGGTGGCGCTGGTGCAGGTGGGCAAGCCGGTCAACATGGCCGATGCTGGCGCGGGCGCGGCCAAGCTGCCGGGCCTCGCCAAGATGAAGATGACCAAGCTGCTGGCGCAGGTGAAGTAAGGGGGCACCCCCTTCGCAACCGAGGGGCGGGGTTCGGATCGGGGGGTGGCCGCGTTCGGGGCCGCCCTTCGATACGCGGCTGGCGCCGCTACTCAGGACGAACGGGCGGGGGCGGGGCGGGTGTTGAGGTGCCGGCCTCATTTGGTCCGAGTGGAGCAGGGGTACGCGCGGAACGGCTGTGGCGTGCGGTGTCTCGACTTCGCTCGACACGAACGGTGGGGGGGGCAGGATTCCGCTGTGGCCATCCGCCTCCCCGACCTCCGTTCACCCCGAGCGTAGTCGAGGGGCACGCGGAACGTTGGTCGCGCCTGCCCTCAAGCCGCTACGCGATCCGCGACGAGGCTGAGCGCCACCGCTTCGGCCACCTTGATGCCGTCGATCGCGGCGGAAAGGATGCCGCCGGCGTAGCCCGCGCCTTCGCCGGCCGGGAACAGGCCGGCCATGCCGATGCTCTGGAAATCGCGGCCGCGGGGGATGCGGACGGGGGAGGAGGTGCGCGTCTCGACGCCGGTCATCACCGCGTCCGGGTGGTCGTAGCCGGCGATCTGGCGGCCGAAGACGGGCAGCGCCTCGCGCAGCGCCGCCGTGACGAACGGGGGCAGGACGGTATCGAGATCGGTCAGCGTCACCCCCGGCTTGTAGCTGGGGATCACCTCGCCAAGCGCGGTGGAGGGGCGCCGGGCGATGAAATCGCCGACCAGCTGGCCGGGGGCCGAATAGTCCGATCCGCCCGCCACGAACGCTTTCTCCTCCAGCGCACGCTGGAGGGCGATGCCGGCGAGCGGGTGGCCGGGATAGTCGCGCGCCGGATCGATGCCGACGACGAGGCCCGAATTGGCGTTGAATTCGGCGCGTGAATATTGGCTCATGCCGTTCGTCACCACCCGCCCCGGTTCCGAGGCGGCGGCGACGACCCGCCCGCCGGGGGCACATGCAGAAGCTGTAGACGGTCCGCCCGTCCGCGCAGTGATGCGACAGCGTATAAGCCGCCGCCCCCAGATCGGGGTGCTTCGCGCACGCGCCGAAGCGGGCGCGATCGATCCAGCTCTGCGGATGTTCGATCCGCACCCCGATCGAGAAGGGCTTGGCCTCCATCGGCACGCCGGCGTCGTGGAGCATCGCGAACGTGTCGCGCGCGCTGTGGCCTATGGCGAGGACGACGCGGTCCGCGGCCAGTTCCTCCCCGTCCTGGAAGCGCAGCCCGGCGATGCGGCCGCGCTCGGTCAGCAGCCCCTCGACGCGCCGGCCCCAGCGATATTCGCCGCCGAGCGCCTCGATCGTGGCGCGCATCCGCTCGACCATGGTGACGAGGCGGAACGTGCCGATATGGGGATGCGCCTCCCACAATATCTCCGGCGGCGCGCCGGCGGCGACGAACTCGGTCAGCACCTTGCGGCCGAGGTGGCGGGGATCCTTGATCTGGCTCCACAATTTGCCGTCGGAAAAGGTGCCGGCGCCGCCCTCGCCGAACTGCACGTTCGATTCGGGATCGAGCACGCCCCGCCGCCACAGGCCCCACGTATCCTTCGTGCGCTGGCGGACGATGCGGCCGCGATCGACGATGATCGGGCGGAACCCCATCTGTGCGAGGATCAGTCCCGCGAACAGCCCGCACGGCCCGGCGCCGACGACCACCGGCCGCCCAGCCTCCCCCGCATCCGCCGCGCGGGCGACGAAGCGGTAGGCGGTGTCGGGGGTGGGGCGCACGTCCTTGTCGCCGGCGAAGCGGGCGAGGACGGCGGCCTCGTCCGCCAGCGCGACGTCCACCGTATAGATCATCAGGATCGCGGATTTGCGGCGCGCATCGTTGGCGCGACGGGCGACGGCGAAGTCGCGCAGCTCGCCCTCGGCAAGGCCGAGGCGGGCGATCAGCGCGGCGCGTAATTCCCCGGGCGGATGGCCGAGGGGCAGCTTGAGATCGGTGACGCGAAGCATGGGCCGCTAGGTAGGCGCTGATCGGGCGGGGCGGAAGCGGGCGTTCAGTCCGCCGCGGTTTCCCCGATCGTCGAGGGTGCGGCCGCGGCCACAGGGCGACGGCCGCCGGCGCGGGTGATGGCCGCCTCCAGCGCCTCGGCGCCATAGGGTTTGCAGAGGACGACCGCGCCCGGCACGTCCACCGTCAGCCCCGTCTCCCCCGTGGCGAAGACGATGCCGACCGTCGGGCGCAGCTGGCGCGCGCGGGCGGCGAATTCGGGGCCGGAGAGGCCGGGCAGATTGACGTCCGTCACCAGCACGTCGACCGGCGCGGTCTGCAACGCGGTCATCGCATCCTCCGCGCTCGCCGCATCCACCACGACATAGCCCGCATCCTGCAGGACCTCGGCGGTGCTGGTGCGGATCAGCGCATCGTCCTCGACGAGGAGGATGGTCGATCCCGCGCTCGTCGGCGCAGGCGCGGGGGCGGCCGGAGCGGGCGCCGGGGCGGGCGCGGGGCGATCGGCGCCGGCAGCGGCGCGCTGCTGCTGGTTGGCGAGGACGTGGCGCACCTTCCGCGCCAGCGCCTCGCGCGTATAGGGCTTGGACAGCAGCTCCACCCCGGCATCGAGCCGGCCGCCGTGGACGATCGAATTTTCGGTATAGCCCGAGGTGAACAGCACGGCGAGGCTCGGCAGCCGTTCGCGCGCGCGGCGTGCCATCTCGGGGCTTTTGAGAGCGCCGGGCATCACCACGTCGGTGAACAGCAGGTCGATCGGGATACCGCTTTCGACGACGTTGAGCGCGCTCTGCGCATCGACCGCCTTCAGCACCCGGTAGCCGAGATCGGACAGCATCTCGACGACGGTGGCGCGGACGCCCTCGTCGTCCTCCACCACCAGCACGGTCTCGCTGCCGCCCGCCACCGGCCCGGTATCGACCGCGACCTCGACATCCTCGGCCGCCATCGCGCGCGGCAGATAGAGGCGGATGGTGGTGCCTTCGCCGACCTCCGAATAGATCTTCACATGGCCGCCGGACTGTTTGACGAAGCCGTAGACCATCGACAGGCCGAGGCCCGATCCCTTGCCCTCGCCCTTCGTCGAGAAGAACGGCTCGAACACGCGCTCCATCACTTCTTGGCTCATGCCGGTGCCGGTGTCGGTGACGGCGAGCATCACATATTGGCCGGGCGTAACCTCCTCGTGGCGGCGGGCATAAGCGTCGTCGAGACTGGCGTTGGCGAGTTCGATGGTGAGGCGGCCGGAGCCGTTCATCGCGTCGCGCGCGTTGATCGCGAGGTTCAGGAGCGCATTCTCGACCTGGCCGGGATCGATGAAGGTGTTCCACAGGCCGCCGCCGAAGATCGTCTCGATCTCGATCCCTTCGCCGATCGCGCGGCGCAGCATGTCGTCCATGCCCTGCACGAAGCGGGTGACGTTGACGACCTTGGGTTCCAGCGCCTGCCGCCGCCCGAAGGCGAGCAATTGCGAGGCGAGCTTCGCCCCGCGCGAGACGCCGGCCATGGCGTTGGCGACGCGCCGCTCCGCCCGGTCGTTGCCGGCGATGTCCTTGGCGAGCAGCTGGAGATTGCCCGACACGACCTGGAGCAGATTGTTGAAATCGTGCGCGACGCCGCCGGTCAGCTTGCCGACCGTCTCCATCTTCTGCGCCTGCGCGAGCGCGACTTCGGCCTGCCGCCGTTCGGCGATCTCGGCGATGACGCGCGCTTCCAGCGTCTCGTTGAGCTGGCGAAGCTGGTCCTCGGCGCGCTCGCGGTGGCGGACCTGGCGGGCGAGCACTTCGGCCTGTTCGCGCAATTCCTGTTCGGCGGCGCGGCGATCGGTGATGTCGGTATGGACGCCGACCCATTCGACGATCCGCCCCTCCGCATCGAGCGTGGGCAGCGCGCGGACGAGGCAGGTGCGCCATGCCCCGTCGTGCCGGCGGACGCGATGCTCGAACAGGAACGGCTTGCGTTCGGCCACCGCCTCGTTCCACGCGGTGACGGTGGCCGCCGCATCGTCGGGATGGACCGCGTCCGACCAGCCATAGCCCTGATAGGCCGCGCGCGACTGGCCGGTCAGCGCCGCCCAGCCGGGCTGTTCGCCTTCCATCCGCCCCTCGGCGCTGTTGGTCCACAGCACGCCGTGGACGGCCTGCACCGCCGCGGCGAAGCGGCTGTTGCTGCGATCGAGATCGCGCTCCATCGCCACGCGATCGGTATTGTCGATCACGGTGCACATCACGCCGGTGACCTGGCCGTCCGGCTCGCGCACGGGGGTGTAGAACAGGTCGAATATCTTGTCCTCGGCCACGCCGTCGCGCAGCAGCGTCATCGGCTGATCGCGATAGGCGGTCACCTCGCCCCGGAAGCCGGCTTCCAGCATGCGGCGGTTCCAGTCCCAGATTTCGGGATAGATAGCGGGAACCGTGCCGCCCAGCGCGCCGGGGTGGCGCGCGCCGGCGATGGCGCGATAGGCGTCGTTGTAGAGCATCACATGATCGCGGCCCCACATCAGCACCTTGGGGACGGGCGAGTTGACGACATTGTCGACCGTGGTGCGCAGCGCCTGCGACCAGCCGGCGATCGGCCCCAGCGCGCTTTCCGCCCAGCGGAAGCCGCGGATCAGATCGCCGCACTCGCCGCCGCCGGTCGGCCAGACGGCCGACGTCGACGGTGCCGCCTTGCCATCGCGCATCAGGCGGAGCGCGCTGCGCACCACCTCGCTCGCATTGCCGTAATCGCCGCCGGCGAGCTGATCGGCGATGAAGCCGTCCAGTTCGGGAGTGAGCGAGATGTTGCGGGTCTGGCGGGGGGCGGGCATCACCGGGGTATCGGCCGTGGCAGAGGCCAAGTCAATCGACCTGTGTCAACAGATGGCACATGGCGCATGCGCCCGCCTGGTCCTATATGGGCCGCGCAAGGAGAGACGATATGTGCGATGTGCGGGAATGGCCGCAGGCGGGGCGGGTGCGGATGATCGTGCCGGCGCCGGTCGGGCGGATCGGCACCGGCCAGCCCGATCCGGAACCGGCGCTGATCGCGGCGATGGACGACACCCACGTCTTCATGATGGGCGACAATCCGGCGCTGCCGCGGATGCCCGAACGGCCGCGGCTGGTGGACTTCTTCCGCCACCGTTTCAGCGACATCGCCGTCCGCCACCTGACGGTCAGCGCCAAGCGCGCGCTGGATCAGGGCATGGACGAGAAGATCGTCATCGCCTGCCTGCTGCACGACATCGCCAACGGCTGTTTCGTCCGTTCCGACCATGGCTATTGGGGCGGGCAGATGATCGCCCCCTATGTGTCCGAAGAGGTGGCGTGGGCCGTTAAATACCACCAGCCGCTGCGCTATTTCGCCGACGAATCGGTCGGCTACGCCTATCCGGACAGCTACGACCGCTTCTTCGGCCCCGATTACGTGCCGCCCGAATATATCCGTCGCGACCATGAGGAAGCGCGCAACCACCGCTGGTATATGACGGCGCGGATGGTGACGCTCTACGACACCTATTTCTTCGATGACGTGCCCGCCTTCGATCCGGAAATATTCACCGACATCATCGGCCGCAACTTCAAGGAGCCGGAGGAGGGGCTGGGGTTCGACAATTCGCCCGTCGCGCACATGTGGCGGACGATGATCTGGCCGAACAATTTCCTGTGACCGTCACGGGTCCGTCCCGGCCCGGTCACCACTTTGCAAGGGATAGGGGTTAGGGAACCGGCAGCATCCCTCGGGCGATAGGACGATCATGTCGCTGAACGCTTCCCGAACGACCGCTCCCGCCGCCGGCCGCGCCGTGACGGACGGCCCCGGCCTCTGCCTGATCGCCCGCCTGCTGCGCTGGTCGACGCGGAACGTGCGACAGGGCTGACCGGCGGCCGGGCTGATCAGCCGACCGCTTCGAGCAGCCCTTCGAACAGACGCCGCCCGTCCGCCCCGCCATGTTCGGGGCCGATGCGGCGTTCGGGGTGCGGCATCAGCCCCAGCACCCGCCCGTTCTCCGAAACGACCCCGGCGATGTCCCGCGCCGATCCGTTGACGCTGCCGTCATAACGGAAGGCGACGCGGCCTTCGCCCTCCAGTCGATCGAGCGTATCGGCATCGGCGGTGTAATTGCCGTCGTGGTGGGCGACGGGAATGGTGATCGCCTCGCCGGGGCGATAGCCGCGGGTGAAGGGGGAGTTCGCCTCACCCACCGTCAGCGCCACGTCGCGGCAGACGAAGGCGAGGCCGGCGTTGCGCATCAGCGCGCCGGGCAGCAGCCCCGCTTCCGTCAGCACCTGGAAGCCGTTGCAGACGCCCAGCACCGGCAGGCCGCGCGCCGCCCCCTCCGCCACCGCGCGCATCACCGGGCTGCGCGCCGCCATCGCGCCCGAGCGCAGATAGTCGCCATAGGAAAAGCCGCCGGGCACGCCGACGAGGTCGATGCCGTCGGGCAGGCTGGTCTCGCGGTGCCACAGCATCATCGGGGCCTGCCCCGTCACCGCTTCCAGCGCAACCGCCAGATCGCGATCGCAATTGGAGCCGGGGAAGACGATGACCGCGCTCTTCACGCGCCGATCCGCTCGATACGGTAGGTTTCGATCACCGTGTTGGCGAGCAATTGCCGGCACATCGCATCGAGATCGGCATCGCTCACGCCGTCCGCCAGATCGAGTTCGATCAGCCGGCCGACGCGCACGTCCTCCACGCCCGAAAAACCGAGGCCGCCGAGCGCACTGTGTACGGCGCGGCCTTGCGGATCGAGCACGCCGGGCTTCAGCGTGACGTGGATGCGGGCCTTCATGGTGCGAGCGCTCCTTCCCCAAGCGACGGCGGGATCGCGCCGTGCTATGGCCGAGGGGCGGGGCGGGGGCAACCGTCTGCCGCAGGATCGAGGGAGCCCGCACGCCGATGTCCGTCCGCCTGATCGGCCTCGATGCCGACGATACGCTGTGGCACAACGAGCCGTTGTTCCGGGTGACCGCCGACCGCTTCCGCGACCTGCTGGTGCCCCATGCCGAGGAGGCGACGGTGGCGGAGACGCTGGAGGCGGTCGAGCGGCGTAACATCGGCGTCTACGGCTATGGCGCCAAGGGCTTCACGCTATCGATGCTGGAAACCGCGATCGAGGTTTCGGGCGGCTGCGTGCCGGCGGCGGTGCTGGCCGAGATCATGGCGGCCGGGCGCGACCTGATGCGCCACCCGATCGAGCCGCTGCCGGGCGTGGAGGAGGCGCTGGCAACGCTGGCGGGCATCGCCGACCTCGTCCTCATCACCAAGGGCGATCTGTTCCACCAGGAACAGAAGCTGGCGGCATCGGGCCTCGGCCGGCATTTCACGGGCGTCGAGATCGTGAGCGAGAAGACGCCCGAATGTTACGATCGCGCCTTCCGCCGCCATGGCGCGGCTCCGCAAGCGGCGCTGATGGCGGGCAATTCGGTGCGGTCGGACGTGCTGCCCGCCTTGGCGGCGGGGGCGTGGGCGGCGCTGGTGCCCTATCCGCTGGTGTGGAGCCACGAGGCGGCGGAGGCGCCCGCCGGCCACCCGCGCTTCCGCGAGATCGCCTCGCTGGCCGAGCTGCCGGCGTGGATCGCCGAGCTGGCCGCCTGACGGCTCATTCGGGCAGCGCGATCGGCCCGTCGTCGAGGTGAAGGTAGCGTTCGTTGAAATCGCCGACATGGCGCAGCCGGTCGCGATCGGGGATCGAGATGCTGCGCTTGGTGCGCGCGATCAGCCCCTCGGCCTCCAGCGACTTCAGCGTGCGGTTGACGTGGACCGCGGTCAACCCGATCGCGTCGCCCAATTGCTCCTGCGTCATCGGCAGCTCGTAGCCATATTGCAGACTCAGCCCCTCCCGATCGAGCCGCACCGCCAGCTCGCACAGCAGATGCGCGACGCGTGCGCGCGCATCGCGCCGGCCGATGTTGAGGATCCATTCGCGATACATCGATGCATCGACCAGCAGCCGCACCATCACCGCCCGCGCGATCGCCGGGCGCGAATAGGTGAGCGCGTGGAGCGCGGACCGCTGGACGATCGCCACGCGCCCGCGCGTCAGCATCTGCACGCTGTGATCGGCGACGTTGAGGAACAGGTTCTGAAGGTCGAGCGCGTCGCCTGGCACGTGCAGCGACACGATCTGGCGGGCGCCGTCCCCGCCCAGTTTCTGGCGATAGGCGAAGCCGGACAGCAGGACGATGCAGGGGCCGGGGGGATCGGCCTCGCGAATGGTGTAGCTGCCGGCCTCCAGCGTGCGGACCACATGCGGCAGCGCGCAGATCGCGGCGCGGTCCTCCGCGTCGAGTTCGACGCGGAGGCAGAGGTTGCGGGCGAGGAGGGACAACGCGCCCTCGTCGGCGGTATCGGCCGGATCGGGAAAGGGGATGGCGGAAGCGGTCATCCCGATCACCTTAATCTGGATTGTGCGCGATACGATAACAAAGATCAGGCGCGTGCGCACAAATCCGTTTATTTATTCCGATTCTTCCGATGCTTCTCGAGATCGAGCACCGTCGTATCGGCCCCCTCGGGCAGCAGGCCGAGCCGGCGGGCGATCTCCTGATAGGCTTCCACCTCGCCGCCGAGATCCTGCCGGAAGCGGTCCTTGTCGAGCTTCTCGCCGGACGTCATGTCCCACAGGCGGCAGCCATCCGGGCTGATCTCGTCCGCCAGGATCAGCCGGGAATAATCGTTTTCCCAGATCCGGCCGAACTCCAGCTTGAAGTCAACCAGCCGGATGCCGACCGCGGCGAACAGGCCCGACAGGAAGTCGTTCACGCGGATCGCCATGTCGGCGATGTCGTGCATCTCGTCCTGGCTGGCCCAGCCGAAGCAGGCGATATGCTCGTCCGCCACCAGCGGATCGCCCAGCGCATCGTCCTTGTAATAATATTCGATGATCGTGCGCGGCAGCTGGGTGCCTTCCTCCAGCCCCAGCCGCTTGACGATCGATCCCGCCGCCACGTTGCGGACGACGACCTCGATCGGCACGATCTCCACCTGCCGGATCAGCTGCTCGCGCATGTTGAGCCGGCGGATGAAGTGCGTGGGCACGCCGATATGGCCGAGCAGCGTGTAGAGATGCTCGGAAATGCGGTTGTTGAGGACGCCCTTGCCGTTGATGGTGCCCTTCTTCTGGGCGTTGAAGGCGGTGGCATCGTCCTTGAAATATTGGATCAGCGTGCCCGGCTCAGGCCCCTCGTAGAGGATCTTGGCCTTGCCTTCGTAGATCTGGCGACGGCGCGACATGGCCTCTCCCCCAAGGCGTTCAGAAACGACGATCGCCCCGAGACGCGGCATCTCCGGCACGGGGACGCGCGGGCGGGGCGGATGGCCCGGCCTTCTAGCGGACGCGCGCGCGTTCCGCAATCGGCGGCCCCTTCCGCATCGGGCGGGAAAGGCTGTAGGGGGCGGCGATGCCCGAGCGCGCCCCGCCCCCCGCCGACCTTGCCGGCCTGTCGCTGGCCGAGATCGCCGAGGCGGTGGCGGCGCGGCGGCTGCCCCCGGTCGACCGATGGGATCCGGCGCATTGCGGGGACAGCGGCATGCGTATCCTGGGCGACGGCACATGGCTGCACGACGGCGTGCCGATCGCGCGACCGGCGATGGTCAGGCTGTTCGCCACGCTGCTGCGGCGCGAGGCGGATGGCGGCCATGTGCTGGTGACGCCGGCCGAGAAACTGTCGATCGCGGTGGACGATGCGCCGTTCGTGGCGGTGGAGCTTGCGAGCGAGGGGGAGGGGCGGGCGCGGCGGCTGGCGTTCCGGCTGAACACCGGCGATCTCGCCGCCGCAGGGCCGGGGCATGGCCTCCGGTGGCGGGGCGACGTGCCCTACCTGGCGGTGCGCGCCGGGCTGGAGGCGCGGATCGCGCGGCCGGTGTTCTACGAGCTCGCCGATCGCGCGCTGGCCGAGGGCGGCGACCCGCCCGGCCTGTGGAGCGACGGCCTGTTCCTGCCGCTGGTGCCCCGGCCATGACGCTGGCCGAACGGATCGCGGCGGCGCTCGCCCGGCCGCTGCCGGCCGATGCCGCGATCCTCGCCGCCGATCTGGACGACGAGGAACTGGCCGCCGAACCGGTCGCGGCGGCGGTGCTGATCGCGATCACCGACCGGCCGGAGCCGGGCGTGATCCTGACGCAGCGCCACGCCGGCCTGCGCGCGCATGCGGGGCAGGTCTCCTTCCCCGGCGGGCGGATCGACCCCGGCGATGCCGACGCCGCCGCGGCGGCGCTGCGCGAGGCGTGGGAGGAGATCGGCCTCGATCCCGCCGCCGCCACGGTGGTGGGGGCGGGCGATCCCTATCGCACCGGCACCGGCTATCTGATCGCGCCGGTGGTGGCGGTGATCCCGCCCGACCTGCCGCTCGTCCCCAACCCGCACGAGGTGGACGCGATCTTCGAGCCGCCGCTCGCCTTCCTGCTCGATCCCGCCAACCGCGTCTCGACGACGGCGGAGTGGCGCGGGCGCGAGCGCCGCTTCTGGGACATCGGCTGGCAGGAGCGGCGGGTGTGGGGGGCGACGGCGGCGATGATCGCCAACCTGTCGTGGCGGCTGCGCGATGCGTGAGCGGGCGACCGTGCCGGTGCCGCCTGCGGGGCGCGACCCGCAGGCGCTGGCCGCGCTGGCCGATGCGCTGGGGGCGGGGGCGGACGAGGCGCGCTACATCGGCGGATGGGTGCGCGATACGCTGCTCGGCCTCTCCCCCGACGACATCGACATGGCGACCGCGCATCCGCCGGAAGCGGTGATCGCGCGGCTGGAGGCGGCGGGCATCGCCTATTGGACCAGCAAGTCCGGCCTCGCCCACGGCACCGTCACCGCCATGCCCGACGGCGCCCCGGTGGAGGTGACGACGCTGCGCCGCGACGTGGCGACCGACGGCCGCCATGCGACCGTGGCCTTCACCGCCGACTGGCGGGCGGATGCGGCGCGCCGCGACTTCACGATCAACGCGCTGTCGGCCGATCCGCTGACGGGCCGCGTCCACGATCATTTCGGCGGGCTGGACGATCTGGCGGCGGGGCGGGTGGCGTTCATCGGCGATCCCCTCGAACGGATCGCCGAGGATCATCTGCGCATCCTGCGCTTCTTCCGCTTCCATGCGCGCTTCGGGCGGGGGGGCGGCGGATGCGGCGGCGCTTGCGGCCTGCACCGCCCGCGCCAACGACCTGATGGCACTCTCGCGCGAGCGGATCGCCGCGGAACTGCTGAAGCTGCTCGCCGCCGCCGATCCGGCGCCGGCGGTGGGCCTGATGGTGGCCGGCGGCGTGCTGCGCCCGGTGCTGCCCGAGATCGGCGATGCCGCCGGCCTCGCCCGCACGATCGCGGCGGAGGCGGCGGCGGGGGTGGCGGGCGATCCGCTGCGGCGGCTGGCGGCGCTGCTGCCCCCCGATCCGGCGGTGGCGACGGCGGTGGCGCAGCGGCTGCGCCTGTCGCGCGCGCAAACGGCGCGGCTGGCGGCGGCGGCCGATCCGGTGCCGGCGGGCGAACCGCAGGCGGCGGCGTGGCGGATCGGCGCGGAAGCGATGGTCGACCGGCTGCTGATCCGCGGCGGCGATCCGGGAACGGCGCGGATGGTGGCGGCGTGGCGGCGGCCGCGCTTCACGCTGACCGGCGGGGCGCTGATCGCGCGCGGCCTCGCCCCCGGCCCGGCGGTGGCGGCGACCTTGAAGGCGATCGAGGCGCAATGGGTGGCGGAAGGCTTTCCCGGCGACGAACGGCTGGCGGCGATCGCCGACGATGCGGTGGATCGGGCGCGCCCGGAACCCGGCCGATCAGGCTGAACCGGCGGCGAAATCCCGCAGCGTGCCCCCGCGCCGGTGAAGCGCAGGTCGCGCGCGATCAGGCCCTGGCGGCGAGAAAGGCGTAGGCATCCGCCGCCGGCAGCGGCCTCGCCCAATAATAGCCCTGGCCGGTGGTGCAGCCGAGCGCGGTCAGCGTCTGCGCGAGTTCGACCGTCTCGATGCCTTCGGCGGTGGTGTGCATACCCAGCGCATCGGCGAGGCTGAGGACCGCGCGCACGATCGCCACGGCATCGCGATCGCCCAGCATGCCGGACACGAAGGACCGATCGATCTTCAATATGTCGATCGGCAGCTTCTGGAGGAGGGCCAGGCTGGAATAGCCGGTGCCGAAATCGTCCATCGCGATCGAGCAGTCGAGCGCCTTCAGCGCCGTCACCACCTCGAGCGCGCGATCGGGATCGGCGATGAGCGAGCTTTCGGTGAGCTCGAGGGTCAGCCGGCGGCCGTCGACGCCATATTGGGTCAGCGCCGATCCGGCGAGGGCCGCGACATCGTCCCGCTGCAACTGGACGGGCGAGACGTTGACGCTGAGGCTGATCGGCAGCGGCTTGCCCGCCGCGCGGTCCCAATCGGCCAGCGTGCGGGCCGCGGTATCGATCGCCCAGCGGCCGAGCGGTACGATCAGCCCCGATTCCTCGGCGACGGGAATGAACTCGCCGGGGGGGACGGGGGGCAGGCCGTCCGGCGTCCAGCGCGCCAGCGCCTCGAAACCCGAAACCTTGCCGTTATCGAGGTCGATCAGCGGCTGGTAGGCGAGCGTCAGGTCGCCGCGATCGATCGCGCGGCGCAGCTCGGTCTCAAGGCTGAAGCGGCGGCGGGCGGCGTTCGTCTCGCCCGCCTGATAGATTTCCGCCTCGCCCGAGCGCTTGGCGCGCTTGAGCGCGATCTGGGCGTTGCGGATGAGATCGGCGGCGCCGGCGACGCGGGCGTCGCTGACCGCACAGCCGACCGCGCAATCGACGCGGATCTCGAGATCGGAGAGCCGCACCGGCGAGGAGAAGGTGGCGATGATCCGGCGCGCGGCGAGCAACGCATCGCTCTGGCCGTTCAGGCGCAGCAGGATGGCGAATTCGTCGCCCCCCAGCCGGGCGAGGATGTCGCCGTCGCGCAGGGACGCGATCAGGCGGCGGGCGACGGTGATGATGAGTTCGTCCCCTGCCATCGAGCCCATGCATTCGTTGATGCGGCTGAAGCGGGTGAGATCGCAGATGAGGACCGCATAGTCGCTGCCGTCGCCATTGGGGCCGATCGCCTCCTCCACCGCCTCGTTGAAGGCGAGGCGGTTGGGCAGCCCGGTCAGGCTGTCGTGCAGCATCTCCGTGCGCAGCGAGCGTTCGGTTTCGACCTGGGCGGTGCGATCGACCAGCGAGACGACGCACCGGCGGGAACCGTCCTCCCCCGGCGCGAGGCGGTGCATGCGAACCGCGAAATGGCGCTGGCCGACCTCGTCGTCGTGCCAGTCGAGATCCTCGCTCTCGACATCGGTGGCCAGGAAATGGGCGAGGCGGCGGGTGATCCAGCTGGCGTCGATCCGGCCGCCGCGACCGGACAATATCTGCTCCATCCGCATGTTGCAGCAGATCGGGATGATGTCCGCGGGGTCCGGCCCGTCCCCGGCATCCGGCAGGCGCGCGTAGAGGCCGGCGGCGATCGGCAGCGCATCCAGCAATTGCTGGCGACGGCGCTGCCAATCGCTCAGCCGGTCGCTTCCCTCCATCCCGTCGGCCAGCGCCATCGCATGCGCGATGTCGGTCATCGACAGGCTGTCGTTGGCGGGTTGGGGCGGGTTCATGACGGATACATCACACGACAGGGTTAACGAATCATAGACCGCGGCGGTAGATGAAAACGATTGTCGCGCGGAAATCCCGTCGGCGGCATGCGCCCGGCGGCACCGCGTGCCGCGCGCCAGGCGCCCAGATCGGTTTCGGACCGGGTCCGCCCGCTCTCCCCGCCCATCGGCCAGGAGAGGCCGTCCGCGTAGCGGAAGCTGATCGCGTCGGACAAGCCGCCGTCGCGGAACTTCTGGATCTGCACGCCCTGGCCGCGGCCGAGCGTCGGCAGTTCGGCGAGCGGGAAGACGACGAGCTTGCGATTGTCGCCGATGCTGGCGACGTAATCGTCCTGCGGATCGATCGGGTGGACGATGCGCAGCTTAGCGCTGTCCTTCAGGTTGACGACCTGCCGGCCCTTGCGCGTCTCCGCCAGAAGGTCGGCGACGTCGGCGACGAAGCCGCGCCCGTCCGAGGCGACGAGCAGCCGGCGTGCGCCTTCCCGCGCCGGCCACAGCGCCACGACCTGCGCCTCCGCCTCCAGATCGACCATCAGCCGCACCGGCTCGCCGAAACCGCGGCCGCCGGGCAGGCGATCGGCGCCGAGCGTGTAGATGCGGCCGGTGTCCGCCGCCAGCAGCAGCCGATCGGTGGTGTAGGCGTGGAAGGCGAAGGCGGGGCCGTCGCCCTCCTTGAACTTCAGCGCATCGGCGGCGGCGGGATCGCGATGGCCGGTCATCGCCCGGATCCAGCCGCGCTGCGATAGGATCACGGTGACGGGCTCGCGATCGATCATCGCCTCGAGCGGGATCTCACGCGCCGGGCCCTGCTCCTCGATCAGCGTGCGGCGCGCGCCCAGCGGCGTATCGGGGCCGTAGCGCTTCGCCAGCGCCTCCAGATCGCGCTTCATCCGCGTGCGCTGGCGGGCGGGGCTGTCGACCAGCGCCTGGAGGCCGCGGCCTTCGGCATCGAGCGTCTCGCGCTCCTTGCGCAGCTCCATCTCCTCCAGCTTGCGGAGCGAACGGAGGCGCATGTTGAGGATCGCCTCGGCCTGCCGCTCGGTCAGGTCGAATTCGGCCATCAGCACCGGGCGCGGCTCGTCCTCCTCGCGGATGATGGCGATGACGCGATCGAGGTTGAGATAGGCGACGATATAGCCGTCGAGCAGTTCGATCCGGTCGGCGATCTTCGCCAGCCGGTGGCGGCTGCGGCGGACGAGGACGATATATTGATGGTCGAGCCAGGCCGCCAGCGCCTGCTTCAGCCCCATGACGACCGGGGTGCGCGTGGCATCCAGCACGTTGAGGTTGAGGGGGACGCGCACCTCGAGGTCGGTCATCCGGTAGAGGCTGTCGATCAGCACCTGCGGATCGACGGTGCGCGCGCGCGGCTCCAGCACGATGCGGATCGCCTCGTCGCTCTCGTCGCGCACGTCGGCCAGGATCGGCAGCTTCCGGTCGCCGATCAGCGCCGCGATCTGTTCGATCAGCCGCGCCTTGGGCAGTTGGTAGGGCACTTGCGTGATGACGAGCTGCCACTGGCCGCCGGCCAGCTTCTCGACCGGCGCGTAGCGCGCGCGGACGCGGAAGCTGCCGCGGCCGGTGAGATACGCCTCGGCGATGGCGGCGGGCGTATCGGCGACGATGCCGCCGGTCGGGAAATCGGGACCGGTGACGAACTGCATCAGCTCGCGCGGATCGCATTCGGGCTGGTCGACCATGTGGACGAGAGCCGCCGCCAGTTCGGCGACATTGTGGGGCGGGATGCTCGTCGCCATGCCGACGGCGATGCCGGCCGCGCCATTGGCCAGCAGATTGGGGAACAGGCCGGGGAAGACCTCCGGCTCCTCCTCCTCGCCATTGTAGGTGGGGCGGAAGTCGACCGTGCCCTCGTCCAGCCCGGCCATCAGCTCGCCCGCCGCCGCGGTCAGCCGCGCTTCGGTGTAGCGCATGGCGGCGGCGTTATCGCCGTCGACGTTGCCGAAATTGCCCTGCCCGTCGACCAGCGGGTAGCGGAGCGCGAACGGCTGGGCCAAGCGGACCATCGCATCGTAGATCGATGCATCGCCGTGCGGATGGTATTTGCCCATCACGTCGCCCACGACGCGCGCGCATTTCTTGTAGCCGGCGGCGGGATCGAGGCGGAGGAGGCGCATCCCCCACAGCAGGCGGCGGTGGACGGGCTTCAGCCCGTCGCGCACGTCCGGCAGCGAGCGGGCGGTGATGGTGGAGAGGGCATAGACGAGATAGCGTTCGCTGAGCGCGCCGTCGAAGGCGGTATCGACGATATGATCGGCGGGATCGGAAGCCATGTCATGGCCCTAGCAGCGCCGGGATGCGCCGTCACCCGCGCGGAGCGAGCGCGCCTTTAGCAGGCAGGCTGCGGCCGGGCGCCAGCCGCGCCAGCAGGCGGTGCCGCTCGAACGGGCCGGGCAGCGTCCAGCCGCCGGTCGCCGCCGCGGCGAAGCCGAAGAAGCGGCCGTAATATTCGGGATCGCCGATCAGCACGAGCGCATCGGCCCCCGGCCCGCCGGCGCCGCCATCCGCCGCCGCCAGCATCGTCTCCATCAGCCGCCGGCCGATCCCCTCGCCCTGCATCGCCGGATCGACCGCGACCGGGCCGACCAGCACCAGCGGCACGCGCGCGCCCGCCGCTTCCAGCGCCAGCGGCCAGCACTGGATGGTGCCCGCCAGCCGATCGCCCGCCAGCGCGCAAAAGGAGAGGGGGGCGATCGGCCGTTCGCCCGCGCGCAGGCGATAGGCGGTGCGGCCGTGGCGATCCGCCCCGAAGGCGGCGTCGAGCAGGGCTTCGATCCCGGCGGGATCGGCGGCGGAGAGGGGAGCGATGCGGATCACGGCCGCGCGCGCCCTATGCGGCGGGCGGCGGCGGTGCAAGCGGGATGGCGCGGCGGGCGCGCGGCTGATAGGGCGCGCGCGCCCGCCGTTACCAGAGAGTCTTCCATGTCCCCCGCCCTGCGCCCGATCGATGACGTGACCATGGCGGGGCTCGATCCGCTGGGCGAGACCGACCCGCGCGACCTGCTGCGGCTGGAGGTGGAGGGGATCGAGGCCGATGTGCTGACCGGCGTCTATTCCGAAGAGACCCATCTGCCGCAGCCGCTGCGCGTCTCGATCACCGCCGACATGCGCCCGCGCAACCGCTTCCTGGCGGATACGCCGCTCGACGCCTCCAAGAATTACATGGATCTGAAGGAGGCGGTGACGGAGGCGCTGCCGCGCGACCGCCACTTCGTGCTGATCGAATCGGTGGCGGAGCATGTCGCCGACACTTTGTTCCTCCAGGATCCGCGGATCGTGCGCGTGGCGGTGAAGATCGTGAAGCTGGCGATCAGCCATGGCGGCGAGCGGATCGGCATGACGCTGGTCCGGCATCGCCCGGCATGACGGGGATGCCGCCGCTGGCGCTCGTCACCGGCGGCACGCGCCGGCTGGGGGCGGCGATCGCCCGGCGGCTGGCGGAGCGGGGGATGGCGCTGGCGCTCCACGTCCATACCGCGCGTCATGTCGACGATCCGCTGCTCGCCACGCTGAAGGAGGAGCAGATTGACTGGGAGACGTTCGTCGCCGATCTGAGCGACGAGGCGGCGGTGGCGGGGCTGGTGCCGGGCGTTACCCGGCGTTTCGGGCGCGCGCCCGACATCCTCGTCAACTGCGCCTCGCTGTTCACCGACGACGATGCCGAAAGCGCGACGATGGCGCGCTATGTCGACCATTTCCGCATCAACGTGGCGGCGCCGGCGGTGCTGGCGCAGGCGCTGGCGGCGGCGGCGCGCGCCGAGGGGCGGGTGGCGGCGATCGTCAACATCCTCGACCAGCGCATCGCCAGGCCGCATGGCGACCAGCTCAGCTACACCGCCTCCAAGATGGCGCTGGCCGAGGCGACGCGGCTGCTGGCGGTGGCGCTCGCCCCGCATGCGCGCGTCAACGGCGTGGCGCCGGGCCTGACGATCGAGACGCCGGCCTATTCGCGCGGCCAGATGCGGCGACTGGCCGAAGCGATGCCGCTCGGCCGGCTGCCGACGCCGGACGATGTGGCGGACGCGGTGCTGTGGGCGATCGACGCCCGCGCCGCATCAGGCCAGATCGTCTATGTCGATGGCGGTGCCGCGCTCCGTTCCTGGCCGCGGGACTTCGTGCATCTGGCGCGGGATTAGCCGGCGCCACCCCGCCCGCACGGCCCCAGCCCCTGGCGGATCAGCTCGTAATCCTGCGCGGCGGCGATGCGGCCGGCCTCGTCCAGCGTGGCGAGTGCCGCATCGGGCAGGCGCGGCGGCAGGCCGCAGGCGAGGCGATACCAGAGCAGGGTGTCGCGCGCCGGGGGCTTCGCGCTATTGTCCACCATCTCGCCCAGCGCCACCGCCCAGCGCGCCTGCTCGCCCGGCCGGCGGAGGACGGACAGCGAGATCGGCCGCGCGGCGGCGGTGCGCAGGAAGATCTGCGTCTCGCTCTCGCCCGGCAGCGATCCGGGGACGTGGAAGGCACCGGTGATGCCGGTGATCGCCGGCGGCGCATCGGGGGCGATCACCTCGGCCACGATCGCGCGGACCCGCTGCTCGGCCGCCCGCGTCCAGCCGAGCTGTGCGGCGGGGCCGACGAGGCGCAGTTCCGCCGGACGGCCGGGCACGGGCGCTGCCAGCAGCAGCACCCGCTGCTTCTTCAGCTTCGGGATGCGATTCGACCGTTCCAGGGGCACGTCGGCGAGGTAGGTGACGTGTCCCGGCAGCCCGCCGGCGCCCCGGATCAGCGTCACGACATCGGCCTCGAAATATAATCTTGCCCGGCCGGGCGGCACGCCGGCGGCCTGATCGCCCTTCAAAGGGGTGGCGCGGACGATGTCGGCGACGACCACGATCGGTGCGGCGAGCACCATCTCGGCAAGGTCCGTATAACCGGGAATGACCGCTAATGCGGCAACGACGGGCGGGTTTGCCGGCTGCGAGGCAAGGGGTGCCGCAATCGCGAGCGCGATCGTGCCGATCGCCGCTTTTGCTCGTGTCAACGTTGTCATCCCTTCTCGCTGCATCGCGCAACGGTCGTGCGCGTTTGCGGAATGTGTCGTTCGCAAACGGCGCTTTCAAGCCGTCTACAAATGGTTTGCGTCCTCCAAAATGGCGCGATAGGGTTTGACAATCCGGGCAGCAAGGTTGCGCTTGCGCAGCCCGGGCCGCTTGTCGGCATGGGTCGCAGCACGTGGCCCCCGACAGACGTTTGGACGAGGAGTGTGGTTCCTTAATGTCATACGCCGATCAGCCCGCAATGAGCACGCGGAAGATGGTCTCCATCGGCCTCGTCGTGCTCCTGCATGCCCTTATCGGGTATGCCTTTATAACCGGCCTCGCCTTCCAGGTGGTTAAGAAGGTCGCCACGGATCTCAATACGTTCGACGTGGCGGAAGAGCCGCCGCCGCCGGACATTCCGCCGCCGCCGCCGCCCGAGCAGCAGCCGGTGGAGCCGCCGCCGATCGTGGCGCCGCCGCCGATCGTCCAGGCGCCGGTCGTCGCCGCCCCGGTGATCCAGACGGTGACCGCGGCGCCCCCGCCGGTCATCACGCCGACCGCGCCGCCGGCCCCGCCGCCGCCGCCCGCGCCGGTGATTTCCAAGGCCGCCGCCGCGCGCGGCAACCCCGCCTCGTGGGTCACGACCGACGATTATCCGTCGAGCTCGATCCGTAACGAGGAACAGGGCACCACCGGTCTGACGTTCGAGGTCGATCCGGCGGGCAAGGTCGTCAACTGCCGCGTCACCTCGTCCAGCGGCTCGGCCACGCTCGACGACACCGCCTGCCGCCTCGTCACCCGCCGCGGCCGTTACACGCCCGCGCTGGACCAAGCCGGCAACCCCACCGGGGGCGGCACCAAGACCCTTCGCTTCACCTGGCGCCTGCCGGAGAACTGACGGTCAACGGGGCGCGCCCTGCCGGGGCGCCCCCGATTTCTTCCAACCTACGCATACCGCCCGTTTCGAGAAGGAAATCACAGATGGCTACTCCCGCAGCCCCCGGCGCGAACAGCAACCCCTATGGCCTGATGGCCGCCCTGGAGCAGGGCGGGACGATCGCCTGGACGATCTTCATCATCCTGGTCATCATGTCCGCCGCCTCCTGGTACATCATCTTCACCAAGCTGATCGAGCAGCAGAAGATCCTCAACCAGTTCAAGCGCGTCCGCACCAGCTTCTGGGGCACGCCGACGCTGCGTGACGGCGCCGCCAAGCTCGACAAGAATTCCGCCTACCGCCAGATCGTCGACGACGGCCTCCGCGCGCAGGACGAGCACACCAAGCTGATCGACCCGGTCGACCAGCATGAGTGGCTGCTGGGCTCGCTGAGCCGCAGCCAGGGCGCGATCAACTCGAAGCTCGGCAACGGTCTCGCCGTGCTCGCGACGGTCGGTTCGACCTCGCCGTTCGTCGGCCTGCTCGGCACCGTGATCGGCATCTACCGCGCCCTCGTGAAGATCGGCGCGTCCGGCCAGGCCTCGATCGACGCGGTCGCCGGCCCGGTGGGCGAGGCGCTCATCATGACCGCCATCGGCCTCGTCGTCGCGGTGCCCGCGGTGCTCGGCTACAACTGGCTGATGCGTCGCAACAAGGTCGTCTCCGAGCAGCTCGCCGCCTTCTCGACCGATCTGCACGGCTACATGGTGTCCAACGGCGCCCTGAAGCCCGCGATCGCCGCCCGCCCGACCAACGCGCCGACGCCCCCGCTGAAGACGGGTTCGGCCGCGGTGAACCCGAAGGCCTGATGCCGGACCGGGACGGTGCGGCAGCCCCGCACCGTCCCGAACCCGACAGGCGAGGCCGGCTCCGGCCGGTACTCCCGAACAAGACGCAGATAGGATCACAGTCACATGGCAATGAGCGCAGGTCCCGCCGATGACGGTGCCCCGATGTCCGACATCAACACGACGCCGCTCGTGGACGTCATGTTGGTGCTGCTCATCATCTTCCTGATCACCGTTCCCGTGGCGATCCAGACCGTGCCGGTGAAGCTGCCGAACGTGGTGTATGAAGCGACCACGTCGAAGCCCGAGAACGTCGTCCTCTCGATCCGCAACGGCACGTCCGAGCCGTGCGAGGTCTATTGGGGCCAGACGCGGGTCCACAGCCAGGAACTGCAGGATCGCGCCGTCGCCAAGCTGCGGCTCGAGATCGACAAGCAGGGCGGCCCGACCGCGCCCGGCCTGGAACTGCCCGAAGTGCACATCCGCGGCGACGTCAACACCCGCTACCAGTGCATCGGCGGCACCATCGCGGTGATGCAGCGCGCCGGCTTCGCCCGCGTCGGCTTCATCTCCGAACCGCCCGCCGGCACCGTCAACCCGCGGCTCTGATCGGCCCCTTCAGGAGTAAATTCGATGGCAATGGCAGCCGGCAAAGTCGAAGGCGAGCCGATGATGGACATGAACATGACGCCGTTGATCGACGTCCTGCTCGTGCTCCTCATCATGTTCATCCTCACCATCCCGATCCAGACGCACGCGGTGAAGCTGGATCTCCCGCAGAACCAGCCGAACAACGCCCCGCCGCCGATCGACCCGGTGAAGAACAAGGTGGTGGTGACCCCCACCGGCGAGATCCTGTGGAACGGATCGCCGATCAACCTCACCATCCTGCGCCAGTATCTCGATCAGACGCAGGTGATGAACCCGATCCCCGAACTTCACCTCCAGCCCGATCCCAATGCGCGATACGAGGTGGTCGACCAGGTGCTCGCCGTCACCAAGCGCGCCAATGTCGAGAAGATGGGTTTCGTCGGCAACGAGGCCTACGGCACCTTCTAGGTTCCGTTCAGGGCGGCGATGCCGCAGCAGACCGCGCCCTGCTCCGTCAGGCGCCGGTCCGGCAGACAGAAAGGCGGCGGTCCATTCGGATCGCCGCTTTTTTTTCTGTTCTCGACGCGTCATCGACAGGCCGTATTGATCGCGAAGGGTGACGGGGCCGGCGGGCCGCGATAGGCCTGCGCCAGCCACCTCTTCGCCGAAGGACCGCGCCTTGCCCTCTCTGCCTGCCACCCTCATGCTCGCCGCCGCGATCACGGCCGGCACCGCGCCGGCGGCCGCCGCCCCCCGCGCCGCGCGCGCCGCTGCCGCCGCTCCGATCCCGACCCCGAAACTGCTGGTCGCGATCTCGGTCGACCAATTTTCCGGCGACGTCTTCGCCGAATATCGCGGACTGGTCGGCGCGGGATTGAAGCGCCTGTCCGAGGGGGCGGTCTTCCCCGCGGGCTATCAAAGCCATGCGGCGACCGAGACCTGCCCCGGCCATTCGACGATCCTCACCGGATCGCGCCCGGCCCGCACCGGCATCATCGCCAACAATTGGTTCGACCTGTCGCTGCCGCGCGACGACAAGCGCCTCTACTGCGCGGAAGATACCGACGCGCCGGGCAGCAGTGCCGATCACTACGAGCCGTCGGTCAAGCTGCTCAAGGTGCCGACGCTGGGCGACCGGATGAAGCGCGCCGATCCCGCCAACCGCTCCTTCGCCGTCGCCGGCAAGGATCGTGCGGCGATCATGATGGGCGGGCACGAGACCGACCAGATGTGGTTCTGGGGCGGGCGCGGGTTCGTCACGCTGAAGGGCCACCCCGGCCCGGTGCCGGCGGCGATCGCCGCGGCCAATGCCCGCGTCGCGACCACGATCGCCGCCGCCGATACGCCGCCCGTGCCGGCGGCCTGCGCGGCCAAGGCGATCGGTGTGCCGGTCGGTCCGCGTTCGATGGGTGAGGGGATCGTCCGCAAGGCCGGCGACGCGGGCGCCTTCCGCGCCACCCCCGCCTTCGACGGCGCGGTCGCCGACCTCGCCATCGCCCTGCTCGACGAGCAGAAGCTGGGCCGCGGGGCGGGGACCGACGTGCTGGCGATCAGCCTGTCCGCCACCGACTACGTCGGCCACGCCTTCGGCACCGAGGGCGCGGAAATGTGCACGCAGGTGCTGGCGCTCGACCATACGATCGGCCGCATCCTGACCGCGCTCGACCGGAGCGGCGTCGCTTATGCGGTCACGCTCACCGCCGATCACGGCGGCCACGATTTGCCCGAGCGGAATGCCGCGCACGGCTTCGCCGACGAGGTTCGCGCGACCGGCGGCGCCACGCCCGATGCGGTCGGCGCGGCGCTGGCGGCGGACTTCGGCCTGAAGGGCACCATCCTCCATGGCGACGGGCGCTTCGGCGACATGTATCTCGACCGGTCCATCCCGGCCGCGCTCCGCCCGCGCGTGCTGGCCGCGGCCAAGGCGCGTTTCCTCGCCGATCCGCAGGTGGCCACGGTCTTCACCGGCGAGGAACTGCGGCGGGTGATCCCCTCCGGCCTGCCGATCGACGAATGGCCGCTGGCCGAGCGCTTCGCCGCCTCCTACGATCCCGAGCGTTCGGGTGACCTCGTCGTCGCGCTGCGGCCACGGTTGATGCCGACCCCGGTCACCTCGCCCGCGGTGGCGACGCACGGCAGCCCGTGGAACTACGACCGGCGCGTGCCGATCCTGTTCTGGTGGCCGGGGATGCGCGGGTTCGAGCAGCCCAATCCGGTCGAGACGGTCGATATCCTGCCGACGCTGGCGGCGCTCGTCCGCCTGCCGGTGCCGGCGGCGGAGATCGACGGCCGCTGCCTCGATCTCGATCCGGGGCCGGGGACGACCTGCCCGGCGAAGTGACGATTTCGCGCAGAGATGCGGAGGCGCGGAGAGAGGGTGCGTTCGACCCGGCCTGGTCCGGGTGAACCGCCATGTCGTGTGCTTCAGGCGGAGGCGCGGAGCGCGCGGAGAGCGGCCCGGCAGGCAGGGCATGCCTTGCCTATGAATGTTCGCCAGGGCCGCTCCGCGGCCGGCGCATGAGGCGGCCCGCGCGGACCATATGCCGCGCAAACGCAAAGGGCCGCCCCCGTCGCCGGGAGCGGCCCTTCGGACCGGCGGGAGGGCCGATCAGCCCTGCTGGGTGCGGGGGTCGCGGCGCTCGGCGATGCGGGCCGACTTGCCGGTGCGGCCACGCAGATAATAAAGCTTGGCGCGGCGGACGACGCCGCGGCGCACCACCTCGATCGAGTCGATGTTCGGGGAATAGAGCGGGAAGACGCGCTCGACACCCTCGCCGAACGAGATCTTGCGGACGGTGAAGCTGGAACCCATGCCCTTGTTGGCGCGGGCGATGCACACGCCCTCGTAATTCTGGACGCGGGTGCGCTCGCCTTCGACCACCTTGACGCCGACCTTCAGCGTGTCGCCGGGGCGGAAATCGGGGATCTGCTTGGCGGACTTGAATGCCTCGATGGCTTCGGCCTCGAGGGTCTGGATGAGGTTCATGATGTCTCGTCCTTCTCGCGCTGCGCGCCAGAGGGAGACGCGACCCGAACGCCGGAATGGCGCTCCCACAGGTCCGGCCTCCTTAGCCGTGTATCGATCTCGGCCCTGGCCTTGCGCCATGCCGCGATCGCCGCATGATCCCCCGATCGCAGCACTTCGGGGATCGTGCGGCCCTCCCACTCCTGCGGTCGGGTATAATGGGGATATTCGAGCAGCCCCTGTTCGAAGCTCTCGTCGTCCCCACTTGAAGCCGCGCCCATTACGCCGGGAAGCAGCCGGATGCAAGCATCGAGCAGCACCGTCGCCGCCACCTCGCCGCCGGACAGGATATAGTCGCCGATCGAGACGGGCTCGATCGCGCGGGCCTCGAACAGCCGCTCGTCGAACCCCTCGAACCGGCCGCAGAGGAGCGTGACGCCGGGGCCGGCGGCGAGGCCACGGATGCGTTCCTGCGTCAGCGGAGCGCCCCGCGGGCTCATCGCCAGCAGCGGCACGCCCGGCCGCGCCACGGCATCGACCGCGCGGGCGAGCACGTCGACGCGCAGCACCATCCCCGCACCGCCGCCGGCGGGCGTGTCGTCCACCGAGCGGTGGCGATCGGCGGCGAAATCGCGGAGCTGCACCGCGTCGAGCGACCAGCGCCCCTCCGCCAGCGCCCGCCCGGCGAGGCTGTGGCCGAGCGGGCCGGGAAACATCTCGGGATAGAGGGTGAGGATGGTGGCGGCGAAGCTCATGCCGTCCAGTCCTCGACCACGAGGCCGGGGATGTCGGCGAAATCGCGGAGGTTGGCGGTGATGATGCCGCAGCCCAATGCCATCCCATGCGCCGCCAGCAGCCGATCGAACCGGCTCCTCCTGAAGGGGAGCCTCGCATAGGCTCGCGCTGCGTCCGCGTCGAACGACAGAAGCGGCAGTTGCGCGATCAGGCGATCGAGCGCGGCAGGATCCGGTGCCAAACCCCGTATGCTGCCGAGTGACAATTCGGCGAGGACGATCGCCGATATGCCGATGTCGCCCACGTCCGCTGCCAGCACGCGTTCGGTCAGACGGGGATAGGCGCCGGAATAGAGATAGATGCAGCAGTTGGTATCGATCAGCCACCGCATTCAGGCGGCGTCCTGCGGACCCAGCAGATGCCAGTCGCGCTCCGGATCGTCGAAGTCCTCCCGCGGCAGGGGCTTCAGCCATGGCATCGTTCCGGCGATCCCCGTCAGGTCGATCTTCCGGCGCACGGGACGAAGGTAGACCCCGCCGTCCGCCTCCTGCACGACCTCCATCTCCGTTCCGACCGCCAACCCGAAAGCCTTCGGAAGGCGAACCGCAACGGAGTTGCCCGTCTTGAAAACTCTGGTGCGGGCCGGCGCGTTCATGACATCCTCCGTATATACGCGAGATATACTACACCACGAACGCCGCGTCGATCAGCAGGTGATCCGCCTCGATCGTCACGGCGGCGGCGACGGGGACCATGAAGCGTTTGCCGTCCGGGCGTTCGATCTCGACGATGTCGCCCGCGCCGAAATTCTCGACCGCGACGCAGCGGCCGGCCTCTGCCCCGTCGATGAACGTGGGCAGGCCGATCAGGTCGGCATGATAATATTCGCCCTCGGCCAGCGGCGGCAGGGCGGTGCGATCGACGAACAATGTCGTGCCGCGAAGGGTTTCCGCGGCGGTGCGATCGGTGATTTCGGCGAAGCGGGCGATGGCGCCGTTCGGGCCTTGGCGCAATGCGGTCAGCGTCAGGGCGCCGCCGTTAAAGGTGCGCAGGTCGCCGAGCGCGGCGGCATCGTCGGTGAAGAGCTTGAGGCGCACTTCGCCGCCGATGCCGTGCGCGCCGGCGACGGCGGCGAGGACGATCGCCCCCGCCGGTACCGGTTCAGGCGGCGGGGGAGCCGCCGCCGCCGGCGGGGGCGTCGTCGGCGCCTTCGGCCGGGTCGGGCGCCGACTTGTCGTCGGCGCCGCCGCCGGGGGGCGGGGCGGGCGAGCCCTTGTGCTCATCGTCCGCTGCCCCCTCGGCGGGCTTGGCGGGGTCGGTCATGGCTATCTCCTTCCGATCTCTCGGGAAGGATAACGCAGGCGGCCGGCCCCCGTGCCGTCACGCCTCGGCGGTCTCGGCGGTTTCGGCCGGCGCGTTGGCGGCCTCGGCCGCTTCCGCCGCCTTGGCGGCCCGCTCCTCGGCGCGCTCCTTGGCCTTTTCGCCCGGCTCGGCCTTCTTGGGGTTCGAGCGGGCGGCGCGCTCCTTCACGCCGGCCTTGTCGAGGAAGCGGGCGACGCGGTCGGTCGGCTGCGCGCCGCGCTCCAGCCAGTGGCGGGCACGCTCGGCATCGAGGACGACGCGCTTCTCGTCGTCCTTGGCGAGGACGGGGTTGTAGGTGCCGATCTTCTCGATGAAGGCGCCGTCGCGCGGGGCGCGCGCGTCGGCCACGACGATGCGGTAATAGGGGCGCTTCTTGGCGCCGCCGCGCGACAGGCGGATGGAAACGGCCATGGGATGATCCTTTCGTTCTGGTCTGTATCAGCGTTTCTTGAGGAAATTCTGGAAGCCGGGGGGCAGGCCGCCGGGGCCGCCGCCGGGCAGGCCCGGCAGGCCGGGCATGCCGCCGGGGGGCAGTTGCGGCATGCCGCCGCCCGCGCCGCCGAGGCCGCCGAGCGCCCCCGCACCGGCACCGCCGCCGAACATCGCGGCGAGGCCCTTGAGGCCGCCCATCTTCTTCATCTTCTTCATCATCGTCGCCATTTCCTGATGCATCTTCAGGAGCTTGTTGACGTCCTGCACGGTCGTGCCGGAGCCTTTGGCGACGCGGATCTTGCGCTTGGCATTCATCAATTCGGGTTTCGCCCGCTCCTTGGGCGTCATCGAGGAGATGATCGCGTCGAGGCGGACGAGCGTCTTGTCGTCGGCGGCGCCGGAGGCCATCGCCTGCTTCACCTGCTTGACGCCGGGCAACATGCCGGCCAGCGCGCCGAGGCCGCCCATCCGCCGCATCTGCGCGAATTGCGAGCGCATGTCGTTGAGGTCGAACTGACCCTTCTCCATGCGCCTGGCGAGGGCTTCGGCCTCCTCGACCTTGATCGTTTCGGCGGCGCGCTCGACGAGGCTGACGACGTCGCCCATGCCGAGGATGCGGCCGGCGACGCGTTCGGGATGGAAGGGTTCGATCCCGTCCAGCTTCTCGCCGGTGCCGACGAACTTGATCGGCTGGCCGGTGACGGCACGCATCGACAGCGCAGCACCACCGCGCGCATCGCCGTCCATCCGGGTCAGTACGATACCGGTCAGCGACACCTGATCGGAGAAAGAGCGCGCGACGTTGACCGCGTCCTGCCCGGTCAGCGCGTCCACCACCAGCAGCGTCTCGTGCGGCTGGGCGATGGCGGCGACCGCCTTCATCTCCTCCATCAGCGCCTGATCGACGTGGAGACGGCCCGCGGTATCGAGCATAACCACGTCGAAGCCCTGGAGCTTGGCGGATTGCAGCGCGCGGCGCGCGATCTCGACCGGCATCTGGCCGGGCACGATCGGCAGCGTCTGCACCTCGGCCTGACCGCCCAGCACCGCCAATTGCTCCTGCGCCGCGGGGCGATTGACGTCGAGCGACGCCATCAGCACCTTCTTGGCGCCCTTCTGGCGCAGGCGGCGGGCGATCTTGGCGGTGGTGGTCGTCTTGCCCGAGCCTTGCAGGCCGACCATCATGATGACGGCGGGCGGCGCCACGCCGAGGTTCAGATCGGACGCCTCGGCGCCAAGCATGTCGACCAGCACGTCGTTGACGATCTTGACGACCTGCTGGCCGGGCGTGACCGAGCGCAGCACATCCTGGCCGACCGCCCGCTCGGTCGCCTTGTCGACGAAATCGCGGACGACGGGGAGGGCGACGTCCGCCTCGAGCAACGCGATGCGCACCTCGCGCATCGCCGCGCGCACGTCCACCTCGGTCAGCGCACCGCGGCCGCGGAGGCGATCGAAGACGCCGCTCAGGCGATCACTGAGACTGTCGAACATGCGCGTCACTCCCGAGCGAGGACCGCGTAACGCAAGAAGCGCCGGCGGACGAAACCTCGTCGGCCGGCGTGCGGCCGTGGCCGCTCATGCCCTACACGTTCCTCTGAACGATCCCGCGCCCCTAGCCGGATCGGTGTCTTGAGGCAAGAAGGAAGGGGTGGTTCGCGCGGAGGCGCGGAGGCGCGGAGGTGTTTCGCTCAGGCGCGAAGCGCAGTCTGTCTGGCGCTGTGCGGAATAAGAGGCTGCCGCTCCCCCGATTGCAACACCTCCGCGTCTCCGCGTCTCTGCGCGAAACGATCTGTCTCGCGACGTCAGAAGTGGTTGGAAGGGTCCGCGAGGAAAGCAGCCTCGTCGGCCGTCGTCTCCCGGCCCAAAGCTGCGTTGCGCTGGGGGAAGCGGCCGAAGCGGGCGATCTGGGCGGCGTGGAGATGGGCGAAGCGGATGACGAGATCGGTGCCGCCGTCGCTCTGCAAGGCGATCGAGCGGAGCTGATCGGCCATCGATTCGCCGTGCATGAAGGGCATCCACAGGAATTGCCGCTCGGCCGCCGTCATGCCCTGCCCGAAGCCGCGCGTCTCCGCCTCGCCGGCCAGCGCACGGGCGAGGGGATCGGCGGCGAATGCCTCGGCCGACCCGCGGAACAGGTTGCGGCCGAACTGGTCGATCAGGATCACCGCCGCCAGCAGCAGGCGCGGCTCGGCGCGCCAGCCGGCGGCATGGGTGGCGATCACCGCTGCGCGCAGATCGGCGAAGCGATCGGCGATGGCGCGATCGAGCGCGTCGTCGCGCGCGAAGCGCTTCTCGGGCGGCACCTCGTACAGCCAGAAGGCCAGTACCGCCTCCGCCGCCCGGTGGACTTGACCGTCCCCTGTCACTAGATCGCGCGCCATGCGCTTTCGCTTCCACAAGATGCACGGCCTTGGCAATGATTTCGTGGTGATCGACGGCCGCGATCGGCCGATCGCGCTCTCCACGCCGCAGGTGCGGGCGATGGCGGACCGGCGGACGGGCATCGGCTGCGACCAGTTGATCCTCGTCGAGCCCTCCGCGCGGGCGGACGTGCGGATGCGCATCTGGAACGGCGACGGCGGCGAGGTGGAGGCGTGCGGCAACGCCAGCCGCTGCGTGGCGATGCTGATCGGCGGCGGCACGATCGAGACGTTGGGCGGCCTGCTGACGGGGGCCGCCAACGAGAATGGCGCGACCGTCGACATGGGCGCGCCCCGCTTCGGCTGGGAGGCGGTGCCGCTCGCCTACCCCATGGATACGGCGCGGATGCCGGTGGCGTGGGAGGAGCTGGCCGAGCCGGCGGCGGTGAGCGTCGGCAACCCGCACGCGATCTTCTTCGTGCCCGATTGCGACGCGGTCGATCTGGCGCGGCTGGGGCCGCTGATCGAGACCGATCCGCTGTTCCCCGAACGCGTCAACGTCAACGTCGCCACGGTCGAGGGGCCGGGGCGCATCCGCCTGCGCGTGTGGGAGCGGGGGGCGGGGCTGACGCAGGCGTGCGGCACCGGCGCCTGCGCGACCGCGGTAGCGGCCCTGCGTGGCGGCCGGGTGCGCGGGCCGGTGGCGGTGGCGCTGCCGGGCGGCACGCTGACGATCGGCTGGGCGCCGGGCGAGACGATCCGCATGACCGGCCCCGCCACCCACGTCTTCACCGCCGAAGCGGACCTGGCGAGCTTCGGATGACATCGGCGGAGACGGTGATCGGCTTCGGCTGCCGGCTGAACATCGCCGAAAGCGAGGCGATCGCCCGGCTGGTCGGGCCGGACACGGTGGTCGTCAACAGTTGCGCGGTGACGGCCGAGGCGGAGGGCGAGGCGCGGCGCGCGATCCGCCGGCTGCGGCGCGAGCGGCCGGGTGTCAGAATCGTGGCGACGGGCTGCGCTGCCACCATTGATCCGGCGGGCTTCGGGGCGCTGGCCGATGCGGTGGTCGCCAACGATCGCAAGCTCGATCCCGCCGCTTATGGCGGGGCATTGGCGGAAGCCCCGCCCGCCCGCCGCCGCACCCGCGCCTTCGTGCCCGTGCAGACGGGGTGCGACCATCGCTGCACCTTCTGCATCATCCCCTACGGCCGCGGCGACAGCCGGTCCGAGCCGGCGGGCAGCGTCGTGGCGCGCGTCAAAGCGGCGGTCGAGGCGGGTGCGCGCGAAATCGTGCTGACCGGCGTCGACGTGACGGCCTGGGGGGCCGATCTGCCCGCCGCCCCCACGCTCGGCAATCTGGTCGATCGCATCCTGCGGCTGGTGCCCGATCTGCCGCGCCTCCGGCTGTCCTCGCTCGATGCGGTGGAGCTGGACGAGCGGCTGATCGACCTGATCGCGCACGAGCCGCGGGTGATGCCGCACCTCCACCTCTCGCTCCAGCATGGCGCCGATCTGATCCTGAAGCGGATGAAGCGCCGCCACCGGACGGCGGATGCGGTGGCGCTGGTCGCACGGCTGAAGGCGGCGCGGCCCGGGATCGCGATCGGCGCGGACCTGATCGCCGGCTTCCCGACCGAGGAGGCGGGCCACCATGCCGACAATCTCGCATTGCTGGAGGCGGCGGACGTGGTGCACGCGCACATCTTCCCTTATTCGCCCCGCCCCGGCACGCCTGCCGCGCGGATGCCGCAACTGCCGCGTGCGTTGATCGTGGAGCGCGTGCGCGAACTGCGCGCCGCCGCCGCCGCGCGGCGCGGTCGGTGGCTGGCCGGCCTCGTCGGCAGCCGGCAGGGGGTGCTGGTGGAAAGCGACGGGCGGCGCGGCCACGCCCCCAACCATGCGCTCGTCACGCTGGCGGAGCCGGCAGCGCCGGGCCGCATCGTGGACGCGCGCATCACCGCCGTGGACGGCGAGCGACTGATCGGACAATGCGCATGAGCACATCGTGGACGGAACGGCTGTTCGGCGGCTTCCGCAAGACTTCGGAGAAACTGGGCCAGAACCTCGACGGGCTGTTCGGCAAGGCCGCGCTCGACGCGGAGACGCTCGACCAGATCGAGGAGGCGCTGATCGCCTCCGATCTCGGCCCCGCCACCGCCGCCCGCGTCCGCGCACGGCTGGAGGGCGAGCGGTTCGCGCTGGGGGTGACCGAGGCGGCGCTGCGCCAGGTGGTGGCCGAGGAGGTGGCGGCGATCCTCGCCCCCGTCGCCAAGCCCCTGTCGATCGATGCTTTCCCGCGGCCGCAGGTGATCCTCGTCATCGGCGTCAACGGTTCGGGCAAGACGACGACGATCGCCAAGCTTGCGCATATGCTGACCGAGCAGGATTATTCGGTGATGCTGGTGGCGGGCGACACGTTCCGCGCCGCGGCGATCGGCCAGTTGAAGGTGTGGGCGGAGCGGATCGGCGTGCCGATCATCGCCGGGGCGGAAGGGGGCGATGCGGCGAGCCTCGTCTACGACGGGGTCAAGCGCGGCACCGCCGAGGGCACCGACGTGCTGATCGTCGATACCGCCGGCCGCCTCCAGAACAAGGCCGGGCTGATGGACGAGCTGGCCAAGATCCGCCGCGTGCTCGGCCGGCTCAACGCCGCCGCCCCGCACGACGTATTGCTGGTGCTGGATGCGACCACCGGCCAGAATGCGCTGTCGCAGATCGAGGTGTTCGGGCGCGAGGCGGGTGTGACCGGCCTCGTGATGACCAAGCTGGACGGCACCGCGCGCGGCGGCGTGCTGGTGGCGGCGGCGGAGAAATACGGGATGCCGATCCACGCGATCGGGGTGGGCGAGGGCGTCAACGACCTGCGCGCCTTCGATCCGGGCGAGGTGTCCCGCGCCATCGCCGGCGTCGAGCGGATCGCGCGATGACGACGCGCGCCGCCGAGCCGGGGCCGTTCATCCGCCTCGCCATCGATCTCGGGCCGCTGCTGCTGTTCCTGTTCGCCAACCGGCTGCTGCCGGGCGAGGCGTTCGACAAATTGTGGGGATCGACCGCGATCTTCATGGTGGCGACGCTGGTGGCGATGGGCATCGCCAAGCTGAAGCTGGGCAAGGTCTCGCCCCTGCTGCTGATCTCGGGCGCGATGGTGCTGGTGTTCGGCGGGCTGACGCTGGCGCTCCGGTCCGAGACGTTCATCAAGGTGAAGCCCACCTTCTATTACGTCACCTGCGCGACGATCCTCGGCTACAGCCTGTGGTCGGGCAAGCCGGCGCTAAAGCTGGTGCTGGGGCAGGCCTATCCCGGCCTCAGCCAGCGCGGCTGGACATTGCTGTCGCGCAACTGGGCCTTGTTCTTCCTGGCCGCCGGCATTGCCAACGAGGCGGTGTGGCGCACGACCACCACCGACTTTTGGCTCGGTTACAAATTGTGGGGGGTGATGCCCGCCACGCTGATCTTCGCCGTCGCCAACCTGCCGATGCTGATGAAGCACGGCCTGACCGCCGACCGCGCCGAGGATGACCCGCCGCTGCCGCCGCAGGGGTAAGGCGCGCGCCTACCCCTCGAGCCTGATCGAGCAGGCTGGATCAGGGGCGGCACCGGCCCGCTCCCCCGCCCGACCTCCCACAGAGTATCCTGATTGGGAGGTCGGGCGGGGGAGCGGGCCGGTGCCGCATCCACGTTAGTGGATCACACTCTAAGCGTCGCCCCCGCCTTGGCCGCGGCCGCGACGATGCGGTCGGACAGCGCCTTCAGGTCCGCCTCGGTGAAGCTGCGCTCCTGCGGCTGGAGCGTCACCGCCACCGCCACCGACTTGCTGCCCTCGGCCACGCCCGCGCCGGTGAACAGATCGAACAGCGCCACGTCCGTCACCGCCGCCTTGTCCGCGCCGCGGACGGCGCGCAGCAGCGTCTCGGCCGCGGTATCGGCGGGGAGCAGGAAGGCGAAGTCGCGCACCACCGGCTGGAGTGCGGCGGGGCGATAGGCGCCGCGCATCCGCCCCGTGTCGCGCGCCTGCGGGATCGCATCGAGGAACAGTTCGGCCGCGACGACCGGGCCGTCGAGGTCGAGCGCGGTGAGCGTCGCGGGGTGAAGCTCGCCGAATTCCGCCAGCACCTGCTTCGGCCCGAGCCGCAGCGAGGCCGAGCGGCCGGGGTGATAGACGGGGGAGACCGCCTCCATCACCATCAGCCGATCGACGGGCGCGCCCGCCGCCGCCAGCAGCGCCAGCACCTCGGCCTTGGCGTCATAGGCGTCGAAGGGGGCGGCGCGGCCGGTGCGCCAGTCGCGGGGGGTACGTTCGCCTGCCAGCAGCAGGCCCAGCGTCGGCCGCTCGCCGTCCGCCAGATAGCGGCGGCCGATCTCGAACAGCGCGATCCGGGCGGCGCCGCGATCGGCGTTGCGCCGCGCCGCGGCGGCCAGGCCGGGCAGCAGCGAGGGGCGCATCGCCTTCAGATCCTCGCTGATCGGGTTGGCGAGCGTCCAGCGCGCGCCGCCGAACAGCGCCGCCTGCGCCTCCGGCAGGAAGCTCCACGTCACCGCCTCGTCCAGCCCGCGCGCGGCGGCGGCGCGGCGGACGGCGCGCTCCAGCTTCTGCGCGGGCGTAGCGGTGGCGGTGGCGACCGCGGCGGGGCGGGGCAGGGGCGTGGAGGGGATAGTGTCCAGCCCGACGATGCGGATCACCTCCTCGACCAGATCGGCCGGGCCGTCCACGTCGCGCCGCCAGGTGGGGGGCAGCACGTTCCACGCGCCATCGACCGCGAAGCCGAGGTTGGCGAGGATCTGGCGCTGGCGATCGGCGGGCACGGCGAGGCCGGCGAGCCGCTCGGTCAGTGCCGGATCGTAGCGCATCGTCGATCGCGCGACCGGCGCGCTGCCCGCCTCGGCGGGCTGCGAGGGCTGGCCGCCGCAGATCGTCGTCACCAGCCGCGTCGCGATGGCGAGGCCGTCGGCGAGGAAGGCGGGATCGACCCCGCGCTCGAACCGCGTGCGCGCGTCCGACGTGAGGCCGAGCGCCTGGCCGGTCCGGGCGATCGTCTCGGGCGTGAAATAGGCACATTCGATCAGCACGTCGGTGGTGGCGGCGGTGACGCCCGACGCCTCGCCGCCCATGATGCCGCCGATGTCGTGGACATGCGCGTCGTCGGCGATCACCGTCATCTCGGGCGCCAGCGCATAGGTCTTGCCGTTGAGCGCGGTCAGCGTCTCCCCGGCCGCCGCCTTGCGGGCGACGAGCGGGCCGGAGAGCGCCGCCACGTCATAGACGTGGAGCGGCCGGCCGAGATCGAGCATGACGTAATTTGTGATGTCGACCAGCGCCGAGATCGGCCGCTGGCCGACCGCCTTCAGCCGCGCCTGCATCCACGCCGGGCTGTCGCCGTTCGCGACGCCGCGGACGACGCGGCCGTGGAAGGCGGGGCAGCCCTCCGGATCGTCGGTACGGAGGACGACGGGCATCGGATAATCGCCCTTCACCGTCGGCACGTCGAGCGGCCTCAGCGTGCCGAGGCCCGCCGCCGCCAGATCGCGGGCGATGCCGCGCACGCCCATGCAATCCTGCCGGTTGGGCGTGACGGCGACCTCGATCATCGGATCGCCGAGCTTCGCCCAGTCGACATAGCGCTGGCCGATCGGGGCATCGGCCGGCAGCTCGATGATGCCGTCATGCTCCTCGGACAATTGCAGTTCGCGCATCGAGCACATCATGCCGCGGCTCTCGACCCCGCGGATCGCCGCCACCTTCAGCGTGATGTCCGATCCCGGCACATAGGTGCCGGGCGCGCCGAACACGCCGACGAGGCCGGCGCGCGCGTTGGGTGCGCCGCAGACGACCTGCACCGCATCGCCCTGGCCGGTCGCGACCGTCAGCACCTGCAACTTGTCCGCCTGCGGGTGGCGCTCCGCGGTCAGCACGCGGGCGATGGTGAAGGGGGCGAGCTTGGCGGCGGGATCGTCCACGCCCTCCACCTCCAGCCCGGTGCGGGTCAGCGCCTCGACGATCTCGTCGAGGCCGGCGCGCGTGTCGAGATGCTCCTTCAGCCAGCCGAGCGTGAACTTCATGCCCCGATCCCCCCGGAAAGCGTCGGCACGTCCAGCGCGCGGAAGCCGTAGTGGCGCAGCCAGCGCAGATCGCCGTCGAAGAAGGCGCGCAGATCGTCCATCCCGTATTTGAGCATCGCCAGCCGATCGACCCCGGTGCCGAAGGCGAAGCCCTGCCATTCGGCCGGATCCAGCCCGGCCGCCGCGATCACCCTGGGGTGGACCATGCCGGAGCCCAGCACCTCCATCCACCCTTCGGACCCGCCGATCACCCGCCGGCCGTTGACCACCGAATAGCCGACGTCGACTTCGGCCGAAGGCTCGGTGAAGGGGAAGTAGCTGGGGCGCAGGCGCAGCACCACGTCGTCGCGCTCGAAGAAGGCGCGCAGGAACGTCTCCAGCGTCCACTTGAGGTGGCCCATGGTGATGCCGCGATCGATCACCAGCCCCTCGATCTGATGGAACATCGGCGTGTGCGTGGCATCCGAATCGGAGCGGTAGACGCGGCCAGGCGCGATGATGCGGATCGGCGGCGGATTGGCCGCCATCGTCCGGATCTGGACGGGGGAGGTGTGGGTGCGCAGCAGCATCCGCCGCCCCTCGCCATCCGTGTCGGGGAAGTAGAAGGTGTCGTGCATCGCGCGCGCCGGGTGGGTTTCCGGAATGTTGAGCGCGGTGAAATTGTGCCAGTCGTCCTCGATCTCGGGGCCGGTGGCGACGGCGAAGCCCAGATCGGCGAAGATCTCCGCCAGCTCGTCCATCACCTGGCTGACGGGGTGGACCGAGCCTTGAGGGGCGGGCGCCACCGGCAGCGTCATATCGAGCCGTTCGGTGGCGAGGCGCCGGTCGAGCGCTTCGGCTTCCAGCGCGGCGCGGCGATCGGCGATGGCGGCGGTGGCGGTTTCGCGCAGTGCCTGGATGGCGGGGGCCTTCGCCTGCCGCTCCTCGGGCGCCATCTGCCCCAGCGTCTTCAGGAGCGCCGTCACCTCGCCGCTCTTGCCGAGCGCCGCCACGCGCACCGCGTCCAGCGCCGCCAGATCGGCCGCGGCGGCGGCGGCCTGCCGGACCCGTGCGGCGATCGCCTCCAACTCGCTCATCCCTGCACCATTCCCGATCCGTCGCGGCCGACGGCGATCGCCATCGGCTGCCCCGCCCAAGCGGCGGCGCGCCAGACCCCGTAGTCGCGGGGGAAGGGAGGGATCAAGCCTTGAGCGCGCGGGGCCCGCCTTCGGCGCCTATGCGGCGCGGACGAGGCTGACGCGATCGCGCCCGGCGCGCTTGGACCGGTAGAGCGCCTCGTCCGCCTGCGCGAGCAGCCGCCCGAAGCGATCCCCGCCCACCTCGCCGCAGGCGACGCCGATACTGGCGGTGACGGGCGGGCAGCCGCCGGGGCGCTGATCCTCGCCCGGACAATTGGCCTCGATCGCCGCGGCGAAGGCGGCGCGGACGCGATCGGCGACGACGGCGGCGGCATCCATCGGCCGGCCGGGCAGGACGATCAGGAATTCGTCTCCGCCCAGGCGCACGAGCCACGATCCGGGCCCGGCCTCGGCGCGCGCCGCCTCCGCCATCAGGCGCAGCGCCTGATCGCCCTCGGCATGGCCCAGCCGGTCGTTGAGCGCCTTGAAGTGATCGAGATCGACGAGCACCAGCGCCGCCGTGCCGGCCAGCGTCGTGCGCAGCCGATCGAGCCCGGTGCGATTGAGCGCGCCGGTCAGCGCATCGTGCGTGGCGAGCGCGGTCAGCGCCTGCTGGCTGCGCTCCGCGGCGACGAGGATCGGCATGGTGCCCCGCAGCACCCAGCAGGTGGCGAGGCCCGCCGCCAGCCACGGGCCGATCGGGTTGCCCCGCAGATAATCCGTCCCCGTCAGCGTGATGACGGCGAATATCGTCCGCACGATCGCGATCGGCACCGAGGCGCCGAACAGGCCGGCGAGGATCCAGGCGGTGCGAAGACGCTCGCGCAGCGCCAGGCGCACCGCCTCCGCCGCGACCCATCCGTCCGCCCCGGCGATGATGAGGTCGTTGTAGGCGACGCGCAGCGCATATTGCGCCGGCGCCTGCGAGATTGCCGGCAGGATCCAGAGGATGCCGACGATCGTCGCGACGCGCGGCCAGTGCGCGGTGCGGCCGGCGAGCAGCCGAAACCCCTGGACGACGAGCGCGCAGCCCGCGACCGACAGCATATTGCCCATCGCCGTCAGCACCGGCTGGGGCAGCAGGCCGCGGAAGATGTAATCCAGGCTGCCGAGCCCGACCGCGATGTTGCCGAGGCCCCAGCAGCGCGCCCAGCCGTCGAACCGGCCGGCGGCCCCCGCCACGAGGACGACGACGCCCGAGATCAGGATGAGCAATCCCGTCAGTACGTAAATCGTGAACTGATCGAGGACCAATTGGAAGCTCCACCCCGCGTCACGGCGATCTTGTACTTCAAACCCTTAACGAATCGTCCGCATCGGCCATACTAGACCAACGGCGCGGCAACCTTAATCGAGCGAGCCTGCAAATGCGCACTCCGCGGACGTTATCGGCCTTATCCCGAGGCTAGCAGCGCCACGCCCTGATCGCGTTCAAACAGATAAAGGCCGATGCGCGCCGCCCGGCCGCGCGCTTCGCCCAGCCCGCCGTCGCGATCGATCAGCAGCCGGGCATCGTCCGTCGCCACGTCGAGGAACGCCGCCTGCCGTTCCGGTCCGGCAAGGCGGAAGCCGGCTTCGCCCGACTGGCGGGTGCCCAGCATTTCGCCCGCGCCGCGCAGGCGCAGATCCTCCTCGGCGATGAAGAAGCCGTCGGTCGATTTCTTCATCGTCATCAGCCGCGCCTTGGCCGTTTCCCCCAGCGCGCGGCCGGCCATCCCCTCGGCCTTGCTGCCGCCCCACAGCAGCAGGCAGGTCGAGCGGCCCGGCCCGCGGCCGACGCGCCCGCGCAGCTGGTGGAGCTGGGCGAGGCCGAACCGTTCGGCATGTTCGATGACGATGAGGGTCGCGGCGGGCACGTCCACCCCCACCTCGATCACGGTGGTGGCGACGAGCACGGACGTGCGGCCGGCGGCGAAATCGGCCATCGCCTGATCCTTCTCGGCCGGCTTCATCCGCCCGTGGACGAGGCCGATCATCGTGCCGAACCGGCGCCGGAGCGCTTCGGCCCGCGCCTCGGCGGCGGCCATGTCGCTCTGCTCGCTCTCCTCGACCAGCGGGCACACCCAATAGGCCTGCCTGCCGCCCGCGATATGCCGGCCCAGCCCGTCGACCACCTCCTCCAGCCGCTCGGCGGACAGCACGCTGGTGTGGATCGGTTCGCGCCCCGGCGGCATCTCGTCCAGCCGGCTGACGTCCATCTCGCCATATTGGGTCAGCGTCAGCGTGCGCGGGATCGGCGTCGCGGTCATGGCGAGCAGGTGGGGGGTGGCGGCGGCCTTGGCGGTCAGCATCAGCCGCTGTGCGACGCCGAAGCGGTGCTGTTCGTCCACCACCGCCAGGCCGAGGTTGCGATAGGCGACGCCCTCCTGGAAGATGGCGTGCGTGCCGACGAGGATGTGGATCGATCCGTCGGCGAGGCCCATCAGCGTGCTCTCGCGCACCCGGCCCTTGTCGCGCCCGGTCAGCACCGCGATCGATAGGGGGAGGGCGCCGAGCAGCTTGGTAAGCGTCGCGTGATGCTGGCGGGCGAGGATTTCGGTCGGCGCCAGCATCGCCCCCTGCGCGCCGGCCTCGACGGCGGTCAGCAGCGCCATCGCCGCCACCAGCGTCTTGCCGGCGCCGACATCGCCTTGCAGCAGGCGCACCATCGGGCGGGCCTGCGCCATGTCGCCTTGTATCTCGGCGATGGCGCGGGCCTGCGCGCCGGTGGGGGTATAAGGCAGGTGGAGCGCGCCCGTCAGCCGCCCGTCCCCCACCAATGGCACGCCGCGGCGGCGGCGCGCGCTCGCGCGCAGCAGGGCGAGGGCGAGCTGGTTGGCGAACAGTTCGTCATAGGCGAGGCGATCGGCGGCGAGGCCGTCGGTCGGATCGCGGTGGATGCGGTGCAGCGCCTCGCGCCAGCCGGGCCAGCCGCGGGCGGCGAGCAGCGACGGCTCGATCCATTCGGGCAGGTCGGGCGCGCGGTCCAGCGCCTGCCCGATCAGCCCGGCGAGGCGCTTGTTGGTGAGGCCTTCCGACAGCGGATAGACGGCCTCGCGCCGCGGCAGTTCGGCCGCTTCCTCGGCGCTCATCACGTCCGGATGGACGATCTGGCGCCGCTGTTCGTAGAGGTCGAGCTTGCCCGAGATGACGCGCACCTCGCCGATCGGCAATTGCTTGCGCGCCCAGCCCGATCCGCCGGCGAAGAAGACGAGCGTCAGCTCGCCCCCGTCGGCATCGCGCGCCAGAACGCGGGTGGGGGCGCGGGGGGAGCTGCCGGTGCGATATTCGGTGGCGGTGACGGCGACGAGGATCGTGGCGCCGACCGCCGCATCCTCCGCGCTGCGGACCGCGATCCGTTCGACATGGCCGGTCGGCAGATGGAACAGCAGATCGACGACGCGCAGCAGGCCGAGGCGCTTCAGCGGCTTGGCGAGCGCCGTGCCCACGCCCTTCAGCGCCTCCACCTCGGCGAACAACGGATTGAGAATGTCGGGCCGCATGACTAGATCAGCGCCATAGACCCGCCCGCCCGGCGCCGCAAAGCGGCATGCCGGCCATCGCCGTTTGGAGCCGCCCCGATGCACAGCGACGCCCGCCTCCGCCGCCTGCACTTCCGCGCGTGGCACCGCGGGACCAAGGAGGCCGACCTGCTCGTCGGCGGCTTCTACGACCGCTTCCACGAGGAATGGGATGCGGCCGAGACCGAATGGTTCGAGGCGTTGCTGGAGGAGGAGGATGTCGAGATCATGGGCTGGGCGATCGGCACGATCCCGGTGCCCGATCGCTGGGCGGGGCCGATGATGGAGCGGATGCGGCGGCTCGACTACATCCCGGTTTCGCGTTGAAGGCTTTGTTCACGCGGAGGCGCGGAGACGCGGAGGGGTTCGGCAACCCCATTCCAAACGGGCGAAGCCATTCATCGGGATGGCCTGCGGCCGGCCACCGCGCCTGCCCCGCGCGCAACACCTCCGCGTCTCCGCGCCTCCGCGTGAACCATCCCGACGCCTGACCCAGACGGACCGAACCGCATGACCGATCTCACCCGTATCCTCACCGCCGATCGCCCGCTGACGCTGGCGCGCGCGCCGGCGGGGTTCCTGCCGCCGCTGCTGGCGGACATCGCCCGCGCCGCCGCGGCGCGCGGCAAGGGCGGGCGGGCGGTGTTCGTGGCGGCCGACGAGCAGGCGATGCGGGGCCTGGCCGATGCGGTGCCGTGGTTCGCGCCCGAATTGTCGGTGATCCAGTTTCCGGCGTGGGACTGCCTGCCCTACGATCGCGCCTCGCCCTCGCTACGCTCCACCTCCGAACGGCTGGCGGCGCTGGCGGCGTTGCAGGGCGCGCGGAAAGGGCCGCAGCTCGTCCTCACCACCGCCAATGCGATCACCCAGCGCACGCTGACCCCGTTCCGCATCCGCCAGCTGGCCGCGACGCTGGCGCCGGGCGAGCGGATCGACCGCGATTCGCTCGCCACGCTGCTCCAGGCCAACGGCTATGTCCGCACCGAGACGGTGGCGGATGCGGGCGAATATGCGGTGCGCGGCGGCCTCGTCGATCTGTTCCCGGCGGGCGAGCAGCTGGCGCTCCGCCTCGACTTCTTCGGCGACGAGATCGAGAGCGTCCGCCAGTTCGATCCCGCCGACCAGCGCACGATCGGGCGGTCGGAAGGCTTCACGCTCCTGCCCGCCTCGGAAGCGCTGCTGGAGGAAGAGACGATCAAGCGCTTCCGCGGCCGCTACCGCGAATTGTTCGGCGCGGCGGCCACGGGCGATCCGCTGTATCAGGCCGTCTCCGAAGGGCGGCGGCTGGCGGGCATGGACCATTGGCTGCCGCTGTTCGAGGAGCGGCTGTCGACGCTGACCGATCATCTGGCACCCGAGGACGTGATCTTGCGCGATGCCGGCGTGGCCGGCGCGATCGAGGCGCGGATGGAGGCGATCGCCGACTATCACGCCAACCGCGTCCGCGCGCAGAAGGCGGAGCCGGGCAGCTATCGGCCGCTCGCCCCCGAAAAGCTGTATCTGACGCAAGGCGACTGGGACGCTTTGGTGGCGGACCGCCCGCTCCACCTCGCCACCCCGTTCGATCTGCCCGAAGGGGCGGACGTGATCGACCTGCGGGTGGACGCACCGCGCGACTTCACGCCCGAGCGGACCGCCAACGAGAATGTCTACGATGCGGTGGTGGCCCATGTCCGGGCGCTGGCGAAGACGGGGCGCAAGGTCGTCCTCGCTTCCTATTCGATCGGCGCGCGCGAGCGGTTCAGGGGGCTGCTGGCGGACCATGGCCTCGACGGGGCGATGTATGCGGACGGGTGGCAGGATGCGCTGGGCGCGGCCTTCCGCCCCGGCACCACCGCGCTCGCCGTCGTGCCGCTCGACCATGGCTTTACCGCGCCGGACGTCGCCGTCCTCACCGAGCAGGACATGCTGGGCGACCGGCTCGTCCGCCGTGCCAAGCGCCGCAAGTCGGCCGACGCCTTCCTCGCCGAGATGGCGACGCTCTCGCCCGGCGATCTCGTCGTCCATACCGATCACGGCATCGGCCGCTACGAGGGGCTGACCTCGATCCCGGTCGGCCAGTCCCCGCACGATTGCGTGGCCCTGAGCTATGCCGGCGGCGACAAGCTCTACGTGCCGGTCGAGAATATCGACGTGCTGTCGCGCTACGGCTCGGAGGAGGGGGCGGCGCTCGACAAATTGGGCGGGGTCGCCTGGCAGCAGCGCAAGAGCCGGATGAAGGAGCGCATCCGCGAGATCGCCGGCGAGCTGATCTCGACCGCGGCCGAACGCGCGCTGCGCCCCGCCGAGGTGGCCGAGCCGGAGGGCGCCTTCACCGAATTCGTCGCCCGCTTCCCCTATCAGGAGACGGACGATCAGGATCGCGCGATCGGCGACGTGATCGAGGATCTGGGCGCGGGCAAGCCGATGGACCGGCTCGTCTGCGGCGACGTGGGCTTCGGCAAGACCGAGGTGGCGCTGCGCGCCGCCTTCGTGGCGGCGATGGCGGGGATGCAGGTGGCGGTGGTCTGCCCGACGACATTGCTCGCCCGCCAGCACCATGCCAATTTCGTGGAACGGTTCAGAGGCTTTCCGCTCAACGTCGGCCGCCTCTCGCGCCTCGTCGGCACCGCCGAGACGAAGACGGTGAAGGAGGGACTGGCCGCCGGCACGATCGACGTGGTGGTCGGCACGCATGCGATCCTCGCCAAGAATGTCGAATTCAAGCGGCTCGGCCTCGTCATCGTCGACGAGGAACAGCGCTTCGGCGTGACGCACAAGGAACGGCTGAAGGCGCTCAAGACCGACGTCCACATGCTGACGCTGACCGCCACGCCGATCCCGCGCACGCTTCAAATGGCGATGTCCGGCCTGCGCGAGCTGTCCGTCATCCAGACGCCGCCGGTCGATCGGCTGGCCGTCCGCACCTATGTCAGCCCCTGGGATCCGGTGGTGATCCGCGAGGCGCTGTTGCGCGAACATTATCGCGGCGGGCAGAGCTTCTTCGTGACCCCGCGGATCAAGGATCTGCCCGATATCGAGGAGTTCCTGCGGCGGCAGGTGCCCGAGATCCGCTACGTCATCGCCCACGGCCAGATGGCGCCGAGCGAGGTGGAAGAGCGGATGAGCGCCTTCTACGACAAGAAGTTCGACGTGCTCGTCTCCACCACGATCGTGGAAAGCGGCCTCGATATTCCGTCCGCCAACACGCTCGTCGTCCACCATGCCGATCGCTTCGGCCTCGCCCAGCTCTATCAGCTGCGCGGACGCGTGGGGCGCGCCAAGACGCGCGCCTATGCCTATCTCACCACCAGCGGCGCGCGGATCACCGAGACGGCGGAGAAAAGGCTCCACATCCTCCAGAACCTCGACACGCTGGGGGCGGGCTTCCAGCTGGCCAGCCACGATCTCGATATCCGGGGTGCGGGCAATCTGCTCGGCGACGAACAATCCGGCCATATCAAGGAGGTGGGGTTCGAACTCTACCAGTCGATGCTGGAGGAGGCGATCGTCGAGGCGAAGGCCGGCGGACTCGGCAAGGCGGCCCCGCGCGAGGGCTTCAGCCCCCAGATCACGGTCGATGCGCCGATCCTGATCGAGGAGGAGTATGTGCCCGATCTCGACCTGCGCATGGGCCTCTACCGCCGCCTGAACGAAGTGGAGGACAAGGCCGGGATCGAGAGCTTCGCCGCCGAACTGATCGACCGCTTCGGCCCGTTGCCGCAGCCCACGCAGAACCTGCTGACGGTGATCGAGGCGAAGCTGAACTGCAAGAAGGCCTGCATCGCCAAGCTGGACGTGGGGCCGAAGGGGGCGCTGGTCGCCTTCCACAAGGACGATTTCCCCGAACCCGCCGGCCTCCTCGCCTATGTCGAGCGGCTGAAGGGGGCGGCGAAGCTCAGGCCCGACATGAAGCTGGTGGTGACGCGCGCGTGGGGCGATCCGTTGGCGCGGCTGAACGGCGCGCTGCAATTGTCGCGCGGGCTGGCGAAGGTGGCGGGGTGATGGGCGTGAACTACACCCTGCACAAACCCCCGATGAAACAGATACTTAAGTAAATCTTTGACAAAAACGACCTGAATTCTGCGAATTTGTGGATCGTTAACCAAATTCTTGGCATGAAGGGGCATGGCAAGCGCACATCCTCTCCCCGCTCATGATCGGTCTTCTGCGGCCGTCCCCCAGGCGGAAGAGACGTCGAAACTGCTCCAGATGATCGACGGCATGCCGGTGGCGGTGATGACGGCGGATCCGGCGCAGGACTTCCGCATCAATTACCTGAACCGCACCTCTACCGAGATCATGCGGCGCATCCAGAAGCATCTGCCGGTCAGCGCCGACAATCTGCTCGGGCAATCCATCGACATATTCCATGCCGAGGCAGCCCACCAGCGCGCCGTGTTGAGCGATCCGGCCAATCTGCCGTTCAAGGCGCGGATCGCGATCGGCGACGAGGTCCTCTCGCTGGAAGCGACGGCGATCAGGTCGGAAGACGGCCGCTATGTCGGTCCGATGGTGACGTGGGGCCTGGTTACCGAACAGGCCCGGCTGTCGACGCGCGTCAGCGACCTGGCCGATGCGTTGGCGACCTCGTTCGAGAGCCTGCGGATGCAGGCGGCGATGCTGGACGAGCGGGCACGGCACAAGGCGGAGCTGGCGAGCGAGCTGGCGGGCGTCGCCGATCGCATGGAAACCGCGTCGCAGATCATCTCCAGCCATATCCAGGAATCCTCGCGCCTCACCGATTACATCAGTGATCAGGCGCTCAGGACGCAGCAGGTGGTGACGTCGCTGGAGGAACGCGCCTCGGCGATCAGCACGATGTCCGCCGGGATCGCGGAAATCGCCGCGCAGACCAAGCTCCTGTCGCTCAACGCCACGATCGAGGCCGCCCGCGCGGGCGATGCGGGACGGGGGTTCGCGGTGGTCGCGCAGGAGGTGAAGGCGCTCGCCGCGCAGACGGCGCGGACCAATGCCGACATCAGCCAGCAGGTCGCCGCGATGCAGGCCGCCACCACCGAGGCGGCGGCCGCGATCCGTTCGATCAGCGACGAGATCGTCCGCCTGTCCGCCGCCGCCGAGCGCGCCCGCTCCGCCAACGCGCAGCAGGGGCACGCCTCGCAGGCGGTGACGGCCTCCGTTTCGGACATGCAGAATGCCGTCACGGGCATGGCGGGAAGCGCCGAATTCGTGACGGAGCTGGCGATCGGTCTCAGCGACAAGGCCGAGCTGCTGCGGAGCGAACTCGGCAATCTGCTCGCCTGAGCGGCGCCGCCGCCGCCGCCCTTGCCGTCCGCCACCCCCCGCGCCTAGCTAGGGGCATGGCCGCCGCACCCGCCCTTCGCGATAATTTCGGCCGCCGCATCACCTACCTGCGCCTGTCCGTCACCGATCGCTGCGACCTGCGCTGCCGCTATTGCATGGCCGAAGCGATGACCTTCCTGCCGCGCCGCGACGTGCTGACGCTGGAGGAGATGGACGAGATCGTCTCCGCCTTCGTCGCCCGCGGCGTCACCAAGGTGCGGCTGACCGGGGGCGAGCCGCTGGTGCGCCGCGGGGTCGACGGGCTGGCCGCCGCGATCGGCCGGCGGCTGGGGCAGGGGCTCGACGAGCTGACCCTCACCACCAACGGCGTCCAGCTCGAGAAACATGCCGCGGCGCTGGCCGACGCGGGGGTCCGCCGCATCAACGTCAGCCTCGACACGCTCGATCCGGACCGCTTCCGCCACATCACCCGCTGGGGCGAGATCGGCCCGGTGCTGCGCGGCATCGATGCGGCGCGGGCGGCGGGGATCGCCGTCAAGATCAACATGGTGGCGCTGAAGGGGCTGAACGAGGACGAGATCGTGCCGATGCTGGCATGGTGCGGCGCCAACGGCCACGATCTGACGCTGATCGAGACGATGCCGCTGGGCGCGGTGGAGGAGGATCGCACCGATCGCTACCTGCCGCTCGACGGCGTGCGCCGCGATCTGGCGGCGCGCTTCACACTCACCCCCATCGACCATCGCACGGGCGGCCCGGCGCGCTACGTGCGCGTCGAGGAGCTGGGCGTGCGCCTCGGCCTCATCACGCCGATGACCGCCAATTTCTGCGACGGCTGCAACCGCGTGCGCGTCTCGGCATCGGGCCGGCTCTATCTGTGCCTGGGGCATGACGACCGCGTCGACCTGAAGGCGGCGCTGCGCGACGGCGGGCGGCCCGCGCTCGACGCGCTGCTGGACGAGGCGATGATGCTGAAGCCGCTCCGCCACCGGTTCGAGATCAAGGAACGCGATGCCGCGCCGGCGCTGGCCCGCCACATGAGTGTGACGGGCGGCTGATGCCGGGGCCGGCGGGGGAGCGGCGGATGGCGCTGTGCGCCTCGCCCACGCCGCAGGCGCAAGGGGCGGCGACGGAATTGCGCCAGCGCTACGAATGGGTGCCGATCGGCGAGGCCGATCTGGTGGTGGCGCTGGGCGGCGACGGCTTCCTTCTCCAGACTTTGCACCAGATGCTGGACCGGCATCGCGCGCTGCCGGTGTTCGGCATGAACCTCGGCACGGTCGGCTTCCTGATGAACGAATGGCAGGCCGGCCTCCTCGAAACGCGGATCGCGGCGGCGCGCACCTTCACCGTCACGCCGCTCAGGATGACGGCGACCGCGCTCGACGGCGCGGTGACGAGCTGGCCGGCGATCAACGAGGTGTCGCTGCTGCGCGAGACGCGGCAGAGCGCGCGCATCGAGGTGTCGGTCAACGGCCGCGTCGTGCTGCCGGAACTGGTGTGCGACGGGGTGCTGGCGGCGACGCCGGCCGGCTCCACCGCCTACAATGCCTCCGCACAGGGGCCGATCCTGCCGCTCGACAGCCCGCTGATCGCTGTGACGCCGATCAGCCCGTTCCGCCCGCGGCGCTGGCGCGGCGCGATCCTGCCCGATCGCACCCGCATCGCCTTCCGCGTGCTCGATCCCGCCAAGCGCCCGGTCAGCGCCGTCGCCGACCAGCGCGAGGTGCGCGACGTGGCGAGCGTGGAGGTGGCGATCGACCGGACCAGCCCGCTGACCCTGCTGTTCGATCCCGGCCATGCGCTGGACGATCGCATCACGATGGAACAGTTCGCAAGCTGAGTGCCGAGGGGCTTGCCAGCCCCGGCCGGCCCCCTTATAGGCCGCGTCCTGCCGGGCACGTTCCGGCACAGGCAGCGTTCCCCGATAGCTCAGCGGTAGAGCATTCGACTGTTAATCGAATGGCCGTAGGTTCGAATCCTACTCGGGGAGCCACCGCTTTTTTCGGACATCGATGGTTTCGCGGTGGCGCATACGATCCGTTCGCCCTGAGTAGCGCCGAAGGCGCGTATCGAAGGGTGGGCTAACACCCGCCGAGTTTACGAACCACCCACGCTAGGCATTGTCTGCATTTAGCGGAGCCAGATCATGGCGCATGCGAGATGGACGAAGCCCATGAAGGCGGAAATGGTCTTCTCGCAGCGCAGGGCGATCCGTCTGAAGCGTTTGAGCTTGTTGAAGAAGCACTCAACCTGATGGCGTTCCTTGTAGAGGCGCCAGTCGATGGGAGGCTTTGCCGTTCGGCTGGGGTTGGACTTGATATGCGCGGTCGCACCGAGACTGTCGGTGATGAAGGCGCGTAGCGGATCGGCGTCATAGGCGGCGTCGGCGATGACGTGGCCGACGCCCTTCAGGCCCGCCAGCAGCACCTCGGCCTGCGGACGGTCGCCCCATTGCCCCGGCGTCGGATGAATGCGGATCGGCAGGCCGATAGCATCCACCGCGGCATGCAGTTTGGTTGTCAGACCACCACGGGACCGGCCGATCGCGGCAGCTTCAGCCCCCCTTTTGCGCCGCTGGCATCGGCATGGGCCTTCGAGATGGTGCTGTCGATCAGGACGTATTCGAAGTCCGGCGTGTCGGCCAGGCTCTGAAAAAGCCGTTCCCAAACACCGGCATGCGACCAGCGCCGGAACCGCGCATGCACCCCTGTCCACTTGCCGAACACCTCCGGCAGATCACGCCAGCGCGCCGCATTGCCTGCCATCCACAGGATCGCGTCCACAAACAGCCGATTGTCCACGCCGCTGCGCCCCCGCGTCCCTTCCCGACCGGGAAGATACCCAGCGATCCGATCCCATTGCTCATCCGTCAGCGTCCGTCTGCTCATCGACCGGCTCCTTCACCAGCCTTGAATCAGAACTTCCAGCTAAACGGAATCCTCTAAATGCAGACGCGGCCTAGGGGGCATATGGACACCAAAGCGAAGTTATAAGCGGATGCAAAACGGGAAGCAGGTCAAACAAAGCATCGAGTGCGGGAGAAGCGGCTCGCAAGCTCGGCCGTGGCTCGCACGCTGCCCGCATCGATAACGTCCGCTAGATGGCGGCCACGCCGTCGCGCCCCGCCGCCGCCACGCCGAGTAAGGGCATCGATGCGACGAATGCAGCCCCGGCCACGCGACGAGCGGCAAGATACGCGCGCATGACTTATGGCTATGTGCACTGAGGCGATGGCGCTAAGCCATTGGCGGCATTGCGCTCATGTCGCGTTTTTGGGGATCTCAATATGGCTGTTACCCGGCGTCAAATATTAGGAGCCGGGACCGCCGGTCTAATCGGGGCAACAGGGTCAGCCGCGCAGGGGCCCATGACTGCCAAGGCCATGCCGAACATCTTATGGCTCGTTAGTGAGGACAATAACCCATATATAGGTGCCTATGGCGATCGGCTGGCGCATACACCGCATATCGACGGGCTGGCATCCCGGGGCATCCTCTTCCGTCACGCCTATTCGAACGCCCCAGTGTGCGCCCCCTCTCGCTTCGCGATACTTACGGGAGTAAATCCCGAGAGCTGTGCGCCTGCCCAGCATATGCGAGCTGAGGCGAAATTGCCCACGGCGTTCCGCACTTATCCCGAACTGATGCGGCAGGCGGGCTACTTTTGCATAAACAATCCGAAGACCGACTATAATTGCGATGTCGATCCAGCCGCGATCTGGGACATTCAGGGCGGCGACGGCCATTGGCGTAAGGCACCTAAGGGCCGGCCCTTCCTATGCGTGCTAAACACCGGGACGAGCCACGAACAGCAAATCTGCGATTTGACGCCGGGCACGGTCTCGCCTGCCGACGTGCGCGTGCCGGCCTATCTGCCGGATACGCCCGCCATTCGCCAGGATCGTGCCAGCTACTACAACGCCATGGAGAAAATGGACGGGGAGATCGGCAACTGGCTCTCCCAGCTCGAGGCGGACGGTCTCGCCGATGATACCATTGTGTTCTATTACGGCGACAACGGCGGGGTGCTACCGCGTTCAAAGCGCTATTGCCACGAGGCGGGCCTGCGTGTGCCGCTGATCGTCTACGTGCCCCCGAAGTGGCGTCATCTCGCGCCGGCGGCGGCAGGTACGACGATCGATGCACCCGTCACGCTGATCGATCTGCCGCCGACGTTGCTGTCGATCGCAGGAATCGCGCAGCCGGCTCAAATGACGGGAAAGCCGCTCCTCGGCCGTCGGATTGGCACACCGGCGGCCGTCGCCTTCGGCTTCCGCGACCGGATGGACGAACGCTATGATCTGGTCCGCACCGCCACCGACGGCCGCTTCCGCTACATCCGCAACTACATGCCGCATCGCGCACTCGGGCAGCATGTTGGATTCGAATGGCAGATGCAGGCGGGCTATCGAGACTGGAACGCCTATCATCTCGCCGGCCGGCTGACCGCCGTTCAGGATCGGTTCTTCCAGCCCAAGCCGTTCGAAGAATTGTACGACCTAGCCGCGGATCCGGACGAGGTCGTCAACTTAATCAACGCGGCCGGATCGGCATCGGTCGCGGCGCGCCTGCGCCGCGCCCTTGATGCACATATGATCGCGATCAACGACAACGGCTTCTTGCCGGAAGGTGGGGCCGGGGAGGGCTATTTTGAAAGCCGTGACCGCGCTGTAAACCCCTTACCGCAGCTGATGACTATCGCGGCCGCAGCCGCACGGCGCAATCCGCGGCAGGTAGCACGCTTTCGGACGCTGCTGGCGAGTCCCGTCGCTGCCGTCCGGCTCTGGGCCACGCGCGGCTTGCTGATGCTGGGGGCGGGCGCCGCGCCTGCGACGGACGTTCTGCGACGGGCGATGCTGTCCGACGCCTGCGGTGCGGTCCGGGCGACGGCGGCCGAAGCACTGGTGGCGCTCGGGCAGAGTAGCGATGCTGTGACGGTGCTGGCCCGTCTGGCAGACGAGGGCAATCCGCTGCCGACGCGGCTCTACGCCTATGACGCGCTCAGTAACATCGGTGAGGCGGCGCTCGGCGCGCTACCGGTGATCGCGAGGGCGGCAGATGCCGCCGGGGGGCGGGGAGGGGCCCAGGAATATCCCAAGCGGCTGGCCGGATATCTTAAGGCGACGCTGACCGGGACCTTCGATCCGGTCGCCGAAGGCATTCCTCGCGCCGCTTGCGAGGCGGCACGCAAGGGCGGCGCGGCCTTCATGGGACCGCCCGCAAGCGCTGACTGGCCGTCGTGAACCTGATACGCCGACGGCTCCCCGATCAGTCCCGCGGCGCCCCACCCGTAGCGCGCGCCGCGGCTACCGAGCGGAAGAAGCGCAGTCGCGCCGCATCGGGCCATTGGCCGTCTTTAGCGTCCTGACCGAGCACGAGGAGCCGTCGCGTGGCCTTTTCATAGCGGGGGTAGACGAGCGCTGCGGTAGCCGGATTGCCAGTTCTTGCAAACGCGACCAGGGATTGCGTCATCGCGCGGCTGAAGCGCCGATCGGCATCCGTCCAGGCCCGCGTAGCTCGAAATCGATTGAAGCTGTCAAGCGTGCCGAGCCAGAAAGGAACCTCCGACGTGTGATAGGCTCCGGCCGTCGCGGGATCGAGATCGGAGAAGGTAACGCCCGGCGCGTAGCTGTGCGGCCGGGCGAATTCGTAAGCGTAGACCGGCGACCGTCCGTGGGCAGATTGCGCTTCTGCCCACGCTTCCATCCCCAGCGCCATCGTGCCGTCCCGATCGGCCAGGCGTGCCTGAGCGCTCGCGTCAGCATCGGTAGTGGCGGGGTAGAGGGCCAGGAAGGTTGACACCTCGGTACCGAACCGCCCGGCTGCCTTCGCCTTGTAATCGGCGAGATCGCGGATAGACCCGAAGCCCCCCAGGGCCTCGTCGCGCGTGAACCCCAGCAGCAATGGCACATCACTCTGGGCCGAACGGGCAAAGATGCGGTCGATCGGCTCGGGGAGGACATAGCCATCCTGAACGGGTCCGACTTTTGGACCTTCCGGCGTGCGGGGGACGACGATGCGGTCGGCCGGCATCGCGCGCAAGGCGGTCAGATCGTCTGCCTTCAGGATCGCCTGAAGGCGTATGCCGTCGCGTTCGGCTTCCGCCAGGGTCGGCATCGGCAGCGCGCCGCCCATCTGTGCGCCGCTCATTCCGACCGCGCGCTGAAACAGGCCGCGCGCGAGCGGACTGGCCTGAAGCGCCAGAACGGACATCGATCCCGCAGATTGTCCCGCGACGGTAACATTGGCAGGATCGCCGCCGAAGCGGGCGATGTTCCGCTGCACCCAGTGCAGCGCCGCGATCTGATCGAGGAAGCCGTAATCACCGGATGTGTGATGCGGCGACTCTGCAGAGAGTGCAGGATGCGCCAGGAAGCCGAGCGGCCCGACGCGGTAATTGAGATTGACGAAGACCACGCCTTCCCGCGCAATGTTCTCGCCGCCATAGAGCGCCATGCTGGACGAGCCGATGAAAAAGCCGCCGCCGTGAATGAAGACGATGACTGGCGCCTTCGCCAGACCAGGCATTGCCCAGACATTCAGCGTCAGGCAGTCCTCGCTCATCACCTCCGCGCCCGAATATTGGTTGGCGCGCGCGTCACGCAGCGGCTGGATGCATTGCGGGCCGAAGCGATCGGCATGGCGTATGCCATCCCACGCCTGAACGGGACCGGGCTCGCGCCACCTGAGATCGCGGACCGGCGGGGCGGCATAGGGTACCCCCCAGATAGGCGCGGGTGCCGGATGCGAGCGTGACGCCGTCGATCCGCCCGCCATCCACCGCCACCGCCGGAGCCGGCGGGGCGGCGGAGGCCGCTGTTGATAGAAGCGCGCCGAACACGGCGGTCAGAAAGGCGAAACGCATCCGGCCTGCTCCCTAGAAAAGATGGATATCGTCAGAAGCGGAAGCGGACACCGCCCTTATAGGTCCGGCCCAGCGTGTCGTAATAGGCCGTGCCCTCGGTCGGCTGCGGGGGATCCCGATCGATAAGGTTGTCCACGTTGACGTAGACCTGGAACCGGCGATCCGGGCCGAAGCTGTAGCGCAATCCAAGATCGACATAGGCGGCTGCGGCAATGTTGTTGTTGTTGATGCTCGTCGCCAGTGCCGGATTGTATCCGGCCTGATCGGGACCGAATAGACCCTTGTTCTGGCGCGAGTTCGAGATGAAGCGGACGTTGGTGTTCACGCCGAAACCGGCGACTTCGTAATCGATTGTAGAATTGGCCAGCCACTTGGGCACACCGGCCGGGCCGCCGAAGGCCGCGCCCGTCTGCCCAGCGCGATCGATACCATTTGGAAAGAGCGTCGAAATGTCCGTCGACGACTTGAATGACAGGGCATGCGTCGCGAGCACGCTGATGTTCAGCATACCGGGCAGGCCCAATTCGTCCATCGACTGGCGGAAGGTCGCCTGGAAATCGAGCCCCCGCGTCTTGAACTGGGCGACGTTGGCGGTGATGCCTCGCACCCCGGTCAGCTGCCCGGCAACGGGATCATCGTTGGCGAACGAGATCAGCGAACACCAGGAATTGCCGGTATAGGCACCGCCGATGAAACAATTGTTCACGACGCCCTGCGTGGCGGTGGACGTGATCGCATCGGCCACCCGAATCTGGTAATAATCCACCGACACGCGAAGCTTGCGGAAGAAGCCGGGCTGCCACGAGACGCCCACGGTCTGCGTGACGGCTTTCTCGGGCGTCAGTTCCGGGTTGCCGCCGACGATGAAGCCGGGACTGTTGGTCGGCCGGGCGATGCCGGGCCGCGGATCGGTCGGCAGCGGCAGGGATTGCGTCTGCGGCGTGAAGAGTTCGATCAGGTTAGGCGCGCGGATATCCCGCGAGCGGGTGGAGCGGAATAGCAGGCCGTTGACCACTTCCCACGTCAGGCCGGCCTTCCACGTCTCGACCCTGCCCGACGTGCTGTAATCCGTCACGCGCACCGCGCCGTTGAAATCCACCTTCTGGGCGAAGGACAGATCGCGGAGCAGCGGGATCACCGTTTCCGCATAAGCTTCCTTCACGTTCTGGCTGATGCGGGGCAGCGAGACGCCCGCGCCTGAAAGCCAGCCGGCCGTCTGCGACAGCGCATCGGTGGTCAGCCGGATCGATTCCTTGCGATACTCGGCGCCGATCCCGATCGATACCGGGCCGGCCCAGGTCGAGAAGGGTTCGCCCTGCACATTCGCCTGAAGATCGTTCAGTGTCGTCTTGCCGACGCCGGTCGCGGTGCCCTGCACGTAATCGCGTGCGGCGGCGGAGACATTCGCAGAGCCGAGAATGTTGATCGGCACGCAGCCGGCAGCGCCGCTGCGGCACACGATCTGGCCGTTGACCGACACGGCATCAAGCGCATTACGGAAATTGGCGCTGCGGAAATTGTTGAAGATGCTGACGTGCGACGTATTCTGGCCGTACAGATAGGCCGCATCCCATTTCCAGGATCCGCCGAATTCGCCCTTCGCGCCGGTCTGCACCCGCACGAGCTCGTTCGTCACGGTGCGGCCGACAGGGCCGAAATCAGTGCCGACATAGCCGATCGAAAGGCCACCGGCGGGAACCTGCGCCAGCTGCGCCGGGGTCAGCGCCTGTGCCAGATAGGCATTGTCGCGCGCGATCGTCAGCGCCGGACCGGCGCCAGCGCCGTCGCGCCGCGTCAGGATGCTCACCGTGCTCGAGGAGTGCGAATAGAGCGGCTCGACATACAGCGTCAGCGCGTCGCTGGCATCAAATGTGATCCGGCCGAGCGCGTTGTAGCGGGTATTGGACGGCAGAAGCTGGACGTAGGCCTGGTGGCGGATGCCGGCTGCGGTATTTGCCGCAATCGCCTCGGGTGTGAAGGCATCGAAGCTGCTGGTCAGGTTGCCGATGCCGCGCGCGAAGCCGGCGGTCGTGACGGATCCGTTGGCCCCGCGCACGAAGGCCAACCCCTGCAAGTTTCCGGCGGTGAGGATCAGGCCGCCGGTCGTGCCCGTGCCGAAATAGTTGAAGTTTGGCAGGATCAGATTGTTGGGGATGCCCGCCGGCCGCGTCGTGATGGATCCAAACCGCCAGAATTGGCGGCTCCACGGCCGGTCCTGGCTGCCATATTCGATCCCGTTGTTGTCATTATATTCGAAGCCCGCGACGATATGCCCGCGATCACCGGCGAATGCGGTGCCGCCTACCAGCGTTGCATATTTATTCTTCGCGTCCTTGTACCGCGTCTGGTTATACTGCGCGGATCCCTTCACACCGACGAAGCGATCGTCGATCTGGAAGTTGATGACACCGGCCACTGCGTCCGAACCATAAGCAGCGGAGGCACCGCCCGTCACCACATCGCTGTTGCGAATGAGCGCGGTCGGGATCACGTTGAGGTCTGTCGAGCCGGCCGATGTCGTGACACCGGGGACAATAGTCTGCGGCAGGCGTCCGCGATCGAGCAAAACGAGCGTGCGCGTCGGTCCGAGGCCGCGCAGATCCGCCAGAAACGCACCCGTATTGCCGATGCCGCCCGCGCTGGGAGCGATGGCGGCGCGGAACGCCGGCACCCGGTTCAAGGCATCGCCAATGTTCGTGATCGCTCGGTTCTGAACGAACTCTTGGCCGACGACGGTCGTCGGCGTTGGCGCGGTGAAGCCATCGCGAGCAAGGCGGGATGCGGTGACGACGATGTCGCCGGAGGCGCCGTCTGACGGTGCCCCGATCGATGCTTGTGCGGGGTCGGCGGCCGCCTGCTGCCCCATGGCGGTCGCCGGAACGAGCCATAGTACGCCTCCGACCATGAGCGCGCACCTCTTGTGCGTCGCAGAGCCGGCACGGGTCGGGCGGCAGTTATTTGCGTATCCCATCGAGAATCCCCTCTTACCGCCAAGGCGGATATGACATCTTATTGGTCAGGCCAGTTATTAGACAGATATTCAATATGTTTCAATCTAGGCCTGAATGGATCAGCGCCGAACGTCGCCCGGAATGACGGCGAAAGCAGCCAGGTCGGTGTTGGTCGCGCGGCTGTGATCGCCCCGCGTCGCATGCTTGAGGGCCGCCATGGCCAGCCCCCGCATTGCAGCGGCTTCGCATCCGTCGTCGATTGCGGACAATACGCCTGCGGCAAAGGCATCGCCCGTTCCGATCCGATCGACGATATCGCCGATCCTGATCGCATCGGTTTCATGCCACGCATCGCGCATGTCGACCCGCGCCAGAAGATCATGCTGGCTGGTGTCGGCGACGCGGCGGCCCGTCGAAGCGATGACGCGCAGGTTCGGGAAGCGTGCGAAGGCCGCCTCGGCCGCGTCGCGGCGCCCGGCTGGCGTATCGCCGGAAAAGGGTTTTCCCAACAGCAGCCCGATGTCGCGGTGATTGCCGAACAGCAGATCCGCGCCGGCGACCTGCGGTTCGAGGATCGGCCGGGGATCGGCGCACCAGCGCGCCCACATGCTGGCGCGATAATTTCCATCGAACGAGACGCGGACGCCGGCCCGGCGTGCCGCCGCGATGGCGTCGCGCGACAGCGTGTCCGCGCCCGGCCCGATTGCCGGAATGATGCCGGACAGGTGCAGCCAGCCGACCCCGTCGAGCAGACGATCCCAGTCATAGGTTCCGGACGGTGCAACGGCGAAGGTGCTGCCGAGCCGGTCATAGACGATTTGCGCGCCGCGAAGTCCGCTTGGCGGGGTCAGGAAATAGAGGCCGATCCGCCCGTCGGTCCGCCCGACACGCGACACGTTCACGCCGGCGGACCTGACGGATTCCAGCGCGGCATCGCCGAGTGGGCCGTGCGGCAGGGTCGTGACGAGGGCGGCCGGCACGCCGATGCGGGCCAGCGCGACCGCGACGTTCGCCTCGGCGCCGCCGAAATGCGCATCGAGCCGGGACTCCTGTAACAGATGCCCGCGATCGGGGGCGGCGAGACGCAGCAGCATCTCGCCGAAGCACAGGATGGGCGGGGTCATGCGGTTGCCTTTCCTAGCGCGGCGCGCGGATCGCTTCGCCAGCGTTGGACGGCCGCCGCGATCGCTGCCGTCTGATCAGTCAGGAGGGCAGGGAACAGCCCGAGGTCATCGAGATAGCGGCGGACAGCCTCGTGCGGATCGCCCCCCGCGGACGCCCATATCGCCTCGTACCGATCCGCGAAGGGGTCGCTCGCGATGGCGGGCGCGGCGGCCGTGTAGGCGATCCACGCGGCAACGCTGTGCATATGTAGGGGGCTAGCCTGCCCCCGCCGATGCCGCTCCGCGATCGTTGCCAGCCATCGCTGTGGCAGCTTCTGCGATCCGTCCATCGCGATCTGGTCCAGCCGGTGATGCAGATCGGCATTGGCGAAACGCGGCAGGATCGCCGCGATATACGCGGCGGGATCGAGCGCGGGCGCGTCGGGCAGGCTGGGTACCGCCTCCCGTTCCATCTGCATCGACACGAAGGCGCGGAGGGCGGGATCGGCGATCGCGTCGGCCACGGTCGCATGGCCCAGCTGGAGGCCCATGTAGGCAAGTGTCGAATGGCTGGCGTTCAGCAGCCGCAGCTTGGCGAGTTCGAACGGCGCGACATCGGCCGCGATCTGCGCGCCGGCCTTTTCCCAGCGGGGGCGGGGGCCGGCGAAACGGTCCTCGATCACCCACTGGCGGAACGGTTCGGTAACGATGGCGCCGGCATCGTCCAGCCCGATCGACGTGGCGACGGCGGCGCGATCCGCCGCGGTCGAGGACGGCACGATCCTGTCCACCATCGTGTCCGGGCAGGCGACATGGTCGCGGGCCCACTCCGCCAGCGACGGGTCCGTCAGGGCAAGATAGTCGTCGAGGAGCGCGCCCAGCAGCCGGCCGTTGCCGGAGAGATTGTCGCAGGAAACCAGTGACAGCCCGCCCGCACCCGTCGCCCGCCGCCGCGCCAGCGCCGGCGCGAGATAGCCGTAGATCGTCCGCGGCGCGCCCCCGGACAGATCGCTGGCGACGGCGGGATCATCGCGATCGAGCCGCCCTGTCGAGGGTTGCCGGTAATACCCCTTCTCGGTGACGGTAAGTGTCACGACATGCGTGCCGGGATCGGCGATCGCCGCAATGACCGCATCGGGCGCTTCCGGCCCGACCAGTATCCGGTCGATCGCCGTCACCAGGCGTGTCGCGGCGACGCCGTTGGACCGTTCGGTGACGGTATACAGGCCATCCTGCGGCGCCAGCGCATCGCGCACCTGCGGCGACCGGAGCGAGATGCCCGTGATGGCCCATCCGTCGCCGGCATCCGTCGTGTAGATCGCCTGATGGGCCCGATGGAACGCGCCGATGCCGAGATGCACGATCCGCCCGCTCGGTGGCCCGCTGTCGACCGGCTGGACGACGACCGGCAGGAGCGAGCCGAGCGTAGCGCGAGACAGCCTCACAGCCGGTAGGCCCGGCGGACGAGCCCGCTTGCCAGCTCCACGGCGAGATCGGCCGCCTCCCAGTCCGCCAGGCGATGTTCCGCCACCAGCCGGGCGAGGAAAGCGCAATCGACCCGCCGCGCGACGTCGTGCCGCGCGGGGATCGACAGGAAGGCGCGCGTATCGTCGTTGAAGCCGACGGTATTATAAAAGCCCGCCGTCTCCGTCGTCATCTCGCGGAAGCGAAGCATTCCTTCCGGACTGTCGTGAAACCACCAGGCGGGGCCCAGCTTCAGGCAGGGGTAATGGCCCGCGAGCGGTGCAAGCTCGCGGGCGTAATTGCTTTCGTCCAGCGTGAAGAGGATGATCGAGAGGTCGGTCGATGTGCCGAACCGGTCGAGCAAAGGCTTCAACGCGTGGACATATTCCGTGCGGCCGGGAATGTCGGCGCCCTTGTCGCGTCCGTGGCTGGCGAACAGGCCCGCATTGTGGTTACGCACCGAGCCGGGATGGATCTGCATCACCATCCCGTCGTCCACGCTCATCGCCGCCATTTCCGTCAGCATCTGCGCGCGGAACAACTCGGCATCCGCCGCCGTCCAGGTGCCGCCGACGATCCGAGCGAACAGCGTTTCGCATTCGGCCGGGGAAAGATTGGCGGTGGCGGCGGTCGGGTGGCCGTGATCGGTCGCGGTCGCGCCGGCCGCCCGGAAGTCGGCCCGCCGCTTGCGGTGCGCGGCGAGATAGCCGCGCCAGCCGAACGCATCCTCCCCGGTCAGTTCGCCGAAGCGGCGGAGCGCGCCGGCGAATTGCTCATGCTCAACATCGATCACGCCATCGGGGCGGTAGGTCGTGACGACGCGGCCGCCCCATCCGCTGTCGCGGATGCGGCGATGCGCATCGAGGCTGTCGTGTGCGCCTTCGGTGGTCGCCAGCAGATCGATTCGGAAGCGATCGAACAGCGCCCGGGGCCGGAACGCGTCGGTCGCCAGCTTCTCGCCGATCGTATCGAAGTAGGTGTCCGCGGTTTCCGGCGCGAACGCCACGGTAAGGCCGAAGACGGTCGCGAAGACATGATCCAGCCAGAGGCGGGACGGTGTTCCCCGGAAGAGATGATAATGATCGGCAAAGGTGCGCCAGGCGCTGCGCGGATCGGCGACCGGTGCGCCGTCGCGGCGGGCGATGCCCAGCCGGTCCAGATCGATGCCCTGGCTGTAGAGCATGCGGAACAGATAATGATCCGGTGCCAGCAGCAGCGCGGTTGCGTCCGTCCAGGCGGCGTCATCGGCGAACCAGACGGGGTCGGTATGGCCATGGGGGCTGACGATCGGCAGATTGGCGACGGTGCCATACAATGTCCGCGCGATGCCGCGGGTCGTCGGGTCGGCCGGGAACAGCCGGTCCGGATGAAGCTCGAGGGGGCGGATCATGCCGGCGTCCCCATCGCGCGGGCGATGCCGCGTTCCAACCCGCGCAGCTCCGCCAGGCCGCGCATCCGCCCGATCAGCGAATAGCCGGGGTTGGTCTTGCGGTTCAGATCGTCCATCATCTGGTGGCCGTGATCGGGCCGCATCGGGATGCTGCGCTGAACGCGCGTGGAGAGGCGATGGATCGCCATCATCACGTCCGCCATGCCGGCATCGCCTTCCAGATGGGGTGCCTCGTGAAAGGCGCCGTCGGCCTCGCGCTGGACAGAGCGGAGGTGGAAGAAGCCGATCCGGTCGCCCAGCCGGTCGACGATGCCGGGCAGATCATTGTCTGCGCGGACCCCGAACGAACCGGTGCAGAAGCACAGGCCGTTCGAGGGGTTGGGAACGCGCGCGAACAGATCGGCGACATCCGCCTCGGTGCTGACGACCCGCGGCAGGCCGAAGATCGGAAAGGGCGGGTCGTCCGGATGGACGACGAGGCGGATGCCCAGCGCGTCCGCGACCGGGCACACCGCCTCGAGAAAGGCGACATGGTTGTTGCGGAGCGCGGTGGCGTCTACCCCGTCATAGCCTTCGATCGCGCGCAGGAACTCGGCGGAGGTGAACCCCTCCTCGCTGCCCGGCAGGCCGGCGATGATCGTGCGTTCGAGCGCCGATCGCGCGGTATCGTCCATCGCGGCGAAGCGGGCGGCGGCGGCGGCCCGCGTTGCGTCGTCATAACTTTCGGCAGCACCGCGGCGGCGGAGGATGTGAATGTCGTAAGCGGCGACGGCGATCGCCTCGAAGCGCAAGGCGCGGGCGCCGTCCGGCAGTTCCCAGGCGAGGTCCGTGCGCGTCCAATCCAGGAGCGGCATGAAATTGTAGGTGACCACTGTGATGCCGGCGGCGGCGAGATGGCGCAGGCTTTCGACGTAATTGGCGATCAGCCGATCCCAATCGGCGGAGCGGGTCTTCAGACCCTCATGCACTGGCAGGCTCTCGACCACCGTCCAGTCGAGCCCCGCGGCCTCGATCATCGCCTTGCGCGCGGCGATCGCATTGCACGCCCAGACGTCGCCGTTCGGCACCTCGTGGAGCGCGGTGACGATCCCCGTCGCGCCGGCCTGGCGGATATCGCGCAGGCTGACCGGATCGGCCGGCCCGAACCATCGCATCGTCTGTGTCATCAACACCGGATTACATGTCCCTGATTGGATGGGGGGCGCGCGCATTCGCGCGAAGGAGGTTCCACAGCACGGCCGCGGCCACGAGATCGAGGGCGGCCAGTGCCGCGAACAGCGGGTCATAGCCCCAGGCGTCCGCGCTCTGGCCGATCAGCAGGGTGAAGAGCATGCCGCCGATCCACGCCGAGGTGCCGGCCATGCCGGACGCGGTGCCGACGGTGCGGCTGTCGAACATGTCGGCGCACAGCGTGATGAGGGCACCGCTCAGCATCTGGTGCGCGAAGCCGCCGACGCAGAACAGCGCGATGGCAAGGCCGGGTGAGCCCGCCAGCCCGATGCAAGCCGGGCCGATCATGCAGAACGCCCCGACAGTCATCGTAATTTTGCGCGACGGGACGATCGGCACGCCCTGACGCATTAGCCAGCCGGGCAAAAGGCCGGCAGCGAGGCTACCGAAATCGGCGGCCAAGAAAGGCAGCCACGCCCACAACGCGATCTGCGCCAAGTTCAGCTGCCACACCGAGGCAAGGTAAAGCGGGATGAAGAAGTTGAAGGTCTGCCAGGCCGGCTCCGCCAGAAACCGCGGGATGGCGATGCCCCAGAAGCTTCGGCTGCGCAGCAGCGCTCGGCGCGTGGCGGGCTTGGCCGCAACGTCCTCGGCACGGGCCGCGAGCATGGCCGCGCGCTCGTCCGCAACCAACGCGGGGTGGTCGACCGGGCTGCGATAGCTCCAGTACCACAGGAAAGCCCAAGCTAGGCTGAGTCCGCCGGTAACTACGAACGCTGCCTGCCAATTCCACGCCAGAATGCAGAAGGCGACTAGCGGCGGCGCGATCATGTTGCCGACGCTGGTGCCCATCTGGAAGACGCTGGTAGCGAGGGGGCGTTCGCGCGGCGGAAACCATTCGGAGACCGTCTTCGCACCCGCCGGGATCGCCGCGGCCTCACTCGCGCCGAGCAGCGCCCGGAATGCGGCGAGGCTCGGCCAGCCCGTCGCCAGCGCATGGGCCATGTTGGCCAGCGCCCAGCCGACCGCGAACAGGAAGAATCCCAAACGCGTGCCCAGCGCATCCAGCACGCTGCCCGCGACCGTCTGCATCACCGTATAGCTGGCCTGAAAGGCCAGGACGACCCAGCTGTAATCCTCCGTCGTCATCCCGAACTCGGTCTTGAGCTGCGGCGCGGCCACCGAGAGCGTCGAGCGCGCCAGATAGTTCAGGATCGTGCCGAGTGTGACGAGCCCGATCAGCCGCCAGCGCAGCGGCACGCGCCGGACGCCGCGCCGACGATCTGACGGCAGCCCGCTCACCGGGTGATTTCGATCGCGGACACGATCGCATCGCCGGTCCGCGGCACGAAGGCCAGATCGAGCCTGCCACCGCGGACGGTCGTCTGGAACGTGCGCTGCACGGCCTTCAGCGGTCCGCCGGCCGTGGCGGCGATGTCCAGCCCGTTCACCACCGTCCGCCCGCCAGCGGTCACGTCGAACCGGCGGGCGCCGGCGGCGAGCGCCGGCTCCACAAAGGTGAGGCTCACCGTGTAGCGCCCATCGACCAGCGGAATGTGATAGGCGAAGCGCCCTTCGCGATAGGTGTCGACGACGGCGGCCTCGCGTGTCCCGGTGACAATCTTGGGCGGCGGCTTCGGTCCCCAGCCGGCGAATGCGTTCAGGTCGCCGGGCTTGCCGCCTTCGAAGAAGGTGTCCGATCCATAGGTCTTGCCCGCCACCGCGCCGGCGACGAGCGCGCCGCTGTCGATCCGGACGGCAGAGGCCACCTCGGGCGAAAGGCGCCAGTCGACGGCGTCCTCCGTCGTCCCGTCCGGGAAGAGGCCGCGCGCGACGACGCGGTTGGCACCGGTCGCCAGCCGGACGTTAGGCCAGATGCAGATCCGGTTCGGGCAGGCGCCCAGCGTCCCCGCCGACCGCCCGTTGACCATCAATTCGGTGCGCGGCGCGTTGCTGTAGACGCGGATGTCCGTCGCCGCATAAGCGCGATCGACGTAGCGGCGGCCGGTGATGTGGATCGCCGGCTGATCCGACCAATTAGCCTTGTAAAAGTAATAGGCGTCCTTGCGGATCGTGCGATCGTAGCTGACGAGGCCCTTCGTATTGATGTCGATGGCATCGCCCTCACGCCGGACGGTCGTTGCGAAATCGAACGAGTTCCACAGCCACGTCGCCCAAAGATAGGGTTTGGCGGCGAGGGTCGGCCACGCCCGCTCGTGTATGAAGCTCTCATATTCCTCGGGTTGATCGCGTCCCCGCGCGTCGACCGATCCGCCCAGCGGATTATCGGTGTGGATCGAAAGCGCGCCGCCCGCGCCATATTCGGTGACCGACAGCGGCTGCGTGGGGCGGGCGCTGTGCAATGCGTCGAGATGCGGACCGAGATCGTCCGGCGCGCCATAATACCAGCCGAAATAGCGGTTGGCGCCGCCCAGCGCCGCTGCGGTCGCCGTGATCGGTACCTCACCCGTTTCCGCCAGCCGGCCCTCGCAGCACGTGGCCAGCGTAGTGGGGCGGGACGGATCCGCCTCGTCTGCCAGCGTTCGCAATTCCTTCAGCAGCGGGAAGGGATCGGGCGCGGGCGCGTCCTTGCGGGTGGAGATGAAGGCCGGCACGGACTTGCCGAAATCGACCTCGTTGGCGATGCCCCAGGAAAAGACCGACGGGTGGTTCGCGTTCTGACGGATCAGTTCGCGCAGCTGCTGGCGAGCGTTGGCGCGCAGGCCATCGGATGCCACGGTGGCCTCCCCCATCGTCCATTTGGAGACGAGCGGGATCTCGTCCCACAGGATGAGGCCGTAGCGATCGGCCAGATCGTGGATGACGGGGCCATGCTGATAGTGGGTCAGGCGGATGGTGTTCACGCCCATCTCGCGCATGATCGCGAAATCCTGCTCGACGTCGGCGGCACTGACGGCCCAGCCCTTGCCTTCGCGATCCTGATGATAGCCGACGCCGTGCAGACGGAGCGGCCGGCCGTTCAGCAGGAACCCGCGCACAGGATCGGCCTGCATCTGGCGGATGCCGATCGATTGCTCGACACGATCCTGCGTCCCGCCGCGGCCGTCGTTTACCGCCACGGACAGCGTATAGAGGTAAGGATCCGCGATGCCGTTCCAGAGATGGGGATCGGAGACATCGACCGTCTGGGTCACTTCGGTTCCGCGGCCTGCCGCCAGGCCGAGGCTGCGGCGCACGCTCGCCACCGGGCGCCCGCTTGTGTCGCGCAATTCGATCGTCATGGTCGCCGACGAAGGCCGCGGCCCGTCGTTGCGCAGCCGAACACGCACATCCAGTTGCGCACGGCCATCGGCGATCGACCGGGTGGTGGCGTAGACGCCCGGGCCGCCATCATCCAGCATGTCGATGTGGAGGGCGGCGGTGCGGATCAACGTGACGGGCCGATAGAGGCCGCCATGGACGAAGAAATCGCCCGCGAGCGGCAGGATGTCAGCCGTGGCCGATCCGGGCTCTGGCTGCGTATTGTCCACCTTCACCAGCAAGTCGTTGCGCGCGCCTGACTTCACCGCGTCGGTCGCGTTCAGTCGGAAGGTTGAGAAGCCGCCGTCATGCGCGCCGAGGCGTCGTCCGTTCAGCCAGACTTCCGCCGTGCGGCTCGCCGCACCGAATTCCAACCAAGTCTGGTCCCCGAAGCGGACGGCCGGTACGTCGAACGAAAGCCGGTACCAGCCTATGCCCTGATATTTGTCGACGTTCGCTGCCGAATTGAGATGGCCAGCCGGCTCGGACAAATAATAACCGACGCGGTTCCAGCTATGGGGTACGGACACGGATACCCACCCCTCGGCAGAGGTCGGCGATGCCGCATCGATCTGAGCACCCCGACGGAATTGCCAGCCGTCCGACAGCTTCTGCGTATAGCGCTCGGCGGCCATCGCTGGCGTTGCGATCGCCACTGCCAGAAGGAACCTGTGCAGCCCCAGTCTCATCACCATCTCCCTTACCACCGTTCTTAGATCGGCCTGACCGGCCTGACCAGTCTGTTATTGCCACGTGTGTTTTAGAAAGCCATTCAGGGCCTGCCATCGTGCAATGCGCTGGCGAAAGCAGGACCGCAGGGGCATAACTGAACCATGAAACTCGCTCTCGCCGACCAGATCGCTGCCAAGCCCCAGTCTGGTGCGCGAATCTATCAGCGGCTGGCTCAACGTCTGCTCGACGATATGTCATCGGGGCGCTTTGCGGTCGGCGATCGCCTTCTGCCCGAGCGCGAGCTGTCAATCGAATACAACGTCAGCCGTCCAGCCGTGCGCGAGGCGCTTATCGCGCTTGAGGTGCAAGGTTATATCGATGTCCGCGTCGGATCGGGGGCGTTCGTGCGCAAACTACCCGGGCAGAATGACGACCCGGGCTTCGGGATCACCGCTTTCGAACTTACCGAAGCGCGCATTCTGTTCGAAAGCGAGGCCGCCGCGTTAGCGGCGACGCACGCCGACGAGGGCGAGCTGACACAGCTTGCTCAGCTTGTCGATCAGATCGACGCAGAGAATCTATTGCCCGAGGTAACAGAAAATGCCGATCGCTCCTTTCATCTTCTGATTGCCAAGGCGACACGCAACGCCGCCATTCAATTGACGATCGAAAGTCTGTGGCAGATTCGGGCGTCGTCGCCGGAATGTGCCCTGCTGCACAGCAAAGCGCGACACGCCAAGGTCCGTCCGGTAGTCGCCGAACACGCCGCGATCCTGGATTCGTTAAGGGCGCGGGACCCCGCGGCAGCCTATGCCGCCATGCGGGCGCACCTTTCGGCGGTGATGCAATATCTTTTGTTTGCCACCGAAGAGCAGGCGATCGAACAAGCGCGACGATCGATAGCCTCAACCAAAGCGAGATTCGGTGAAGAGAGCATGTTGATGCAAATTGAGCGGGGACGTTGAACGTTTTCAACGGAATCTGTGCCATGAGAGTGCGGTCCGATTGCTGGGCGCGATGGCGCTGGTTGGGGTGACGTCGAACGAGCTGGGCCGGACAGGGCAAACGGCCGTGTCGCGCTTGCATTGGAAACGGCATTGGAAAAGGCGTGGTTCGGCTCCGTGCCCGGCGCCGACGGCATCGAATATGGCTTCCACAAGCTGATCGCCCCCGCTGCGCCAATACGTGCGCTAATGGCGTGCACGGTGATCGGGTCCGGCACGGGCTCATTGACCGCTCATGCGACGGTCGGTTCGGACTGCATCACCAAACGTCGCGCGATTGAGAGGATCGCCGATAGCGCGCCTGCGACGCCCTTTCTCATATTCGATGGCAGGGTTCGAACGCCTGCCGACGACTGTACGGGCGGATCATTGTTGGGGACAATAGACCTGCGTATCGTAGAGGGATGTTACTTAAAAGCGGCGGCCGACAACGGCACCCCGGCTGTTCTGGTGTCCGTCGCACACGAAGACTGACGTCGCCCCCGTGTCATCGTCCTATAATAAGATTAAAGCGAATCTGGTTATGACGGAGCGGCGTAGCCAACATGGCTTGGCTGGCGCGATATAATGAGCCGGCAAGACGCAGTCCGGCAGTCTCGAACGCAAGGAATCTGCGGTCGGAAAAAGTGACGGTCAGAACCGGTGAGTCTCGGAGGCGCGGGCGAGTGTATCGGCGCAAGCATTGTCGAACCAGCAATGGGCCTAGACTTGGTCGAAGACTAACTCGCCACCGGCCCACGCTCTTGCGATTTCACTATGTTCGACTATGCCACGCGCCGTTGCATATGGGCGGTAGTCAGCACATCGATATCAGGCCGGTGGGGCGGGCGCGCATCGTGAGATTGGATCGTCGAGCGTGCCAGACTGATAATGATCGTCAGTGACGATCTGGCTCGCGCTTTGAAAAAGGGGCTTGATCGACAACGGAGCGATCGGTCTATCCCAGCACATGAGGTGGCGCTGTAGCTTTCCCGGTGCATAACTAATGCGCGTGAGCGCGATCAAGTTGCTTCGGCGACCTCCTGGTCGAGCTTGGCGAGATTGGCGTGCACCCTCTGTAGCAAGGTCAGCAAGGTCTGCTGTTCATCGCGGGTCAGCCCGTCCAGCAACCGGTCGGCACGGGCTGTTGCTGTCACGCGCAATCTGTCGAACAGGGCGACACCGGCATCCGTCATCTCATACGGCTTGTTGCGGCCGACGAACCGGCCCTGCACGGGCACGACATAGCCCTTGCTTTCCAGATCGCGCATTGCCCGGCTGACGGCGCCGGGATCCATCCCCACCAGCTTCACCACGTCAAGCGAGGTGGCGCTCCCCTGCGCGCCGAGCGTCGCCAGCACCCGCCACTCGCCGATGCCGACACCATATTGGCCGAGGTACAGCCGCGACGAACTCGACGTCCACCGGTTGGAGATCGCCGACCAGAAGAACGGCATATATTGCTTGAGCGCCAGGGGCTGCTTCGGGATCGCCACATCGCCTCCGTTTTAAGTTGACGGATCAAGTTAGAGGTTGATATCCCCTCCAACACTACCGGAGCGATATTGCGAACGCCACCCGACGCGGAAAGCCACGGCTTTTCGGACGGCCCCGTGCGTCGCCACGTCACCCGGTCAACGATGAGCGATCCCGCAATGGGCGCCGATAGGGAGACGATCCATGAAAAGCCTGCTGTGCGCCGCCGTCGCCCTCCTGCCGCTGGCCACGGCTGGGCAGGCCCAGACCGCCCCCGACGCCACCGCGCCCGCCGCCGCCGAGATCACGGGCGAGATCATCGTCACCGCGCAGAAGCGGGCACAGAGCCTGCAGGACGTCTCCACCTCGATCAGCGCGGTGGCCGGGCAGCAATTGGGCGAGGCCGGCATCACCAGCATCGAGGATTTGCAGGTCGCGGTTCCCAACATCACCATCGGCGACAGCTTCGGCTTCGCCAACCTCTTCATCCGCGGCCTTGGCCTCAATTCGGTATTCGCCAATGTCGATCCGTCGGTGACGCTGTACGAGGATGGCGCGGTGATCTCGCAGCCGGCGGCGCAGCTGTTCTCCTTCTTTGACCTCGAACGGGTGGAGGTGCTGCGCGGGCCGCAGGGTACGCTCTATGGACGCAACGCCACCGGCGGCACGATCAACCTCATCACTGCCAAGCCGGCCGAGGAATTCGGCGGGTTCGTCCGCGCGGAGGTGGGCAATTATTCGGCGGTCGAATCGGAAGGCGCCGTCACCGGCGGCATCGCCCCCGGCCTTGCCGCGCGCTTCGCCTATTTCGTCTCCAGCCGCGACGGCTTCGGCCGCAACATCGTGACGGACAGTGACGTCAGCAATTCCAACAAGCGCGCGTTCCGCGGGCAGATCCAGTTCCGCCCGTCTGTGGATCTCACCCTCACCGCGATCGGGGAATACGGCAAGGAAAACGACCGCTCGAACGCGCTGTTCTTCAAGCGCGAGACCTTCCCCGGCGTCCTGACCGATGCCAACCCCGCCAACGACGGCCTGGCCGCCCCCGGCCGCGGTGGCTTCCCGACGGGCAACCCGCGCGACTACGCCTCGACGATCGATCCCTCCAACGATCGCGAGACGTGGACCGCCGGGCTGACCGCGCGATGGGACGTGAGCGACGCGATCAGCCTGACGAACATCGTCAACTATCGTCGCTTCACGTCGCAGCAGTTCCAGGATCTCGACTTGTCGTCGGTGGTGACCAGTTCGGTGCAGGAATTCCGGTTCCGGTCGTCGCACTGGAGCGAGGAGTTCCAGGTGAACCTCGACCTGGACCGGCTGAAGGGTGTCGCCGGCCTCTATTATTTCAGCGAGAATTTGTTCAACCTGAACGCCATCGGCCGCACCCAGACCACCGACATCTTCAATCCCGCCTCGCCCAGCCGGGGCCGGCGCGTGTTCCTGTTCGGCAACGGCGATACCGATACCTATGCCGCCTTCTGGAACGGCAGCTTCGCGATCACCGGGCAGCTGTCGATCAAGGGCGGCGGCCGCTACACGCACGACAAGCGCCGCATCGACAACGAGAACTACATCTTCGTCGGCCCCGCCCCCGGCACCCAACTTTACATACCGGGGCCGGACGGCCAGCGCATCTTCAAGGACTATACCAACGAGGCGGGGCTGGAATGGCGCCCGAACGGCGGCGTCATGGGCTATTACACCTATTCCGAAGGCTTCAAGGCCGGCACCGGCCAGCTCGGCACCAACGTCGGCGGGATCATCGACCCGGAAACGATCCGCAACCACGAGATCGGGCTGAAGAGCAGTTTCGACGATCGCCGCATCACGCTGAACCTCGCCGCCTACACCTACAAGATCAAGAACCTGCAGCTCGACCAGACGCTACCTGGCGGCACGACCGGCTTCATCACCGTGTTCCGAAACGCCACTTCGCAGAAAAGCCGGGGCGTGGAGTTGGACGCCAGCTGGCGGCCGTCGCCGCTGTTCCGCAGCAACCTCTCGCTCGCCTGGCAGCATACGGAATTCGGATCGTTCCTGTCGGTCAACCCCACCAACCCTGCCCAGCTGCCCGAGAATATCGACGGCAACCGCGCCCGCAACGCGCCGCGCTGGGTGGGCGCGCTGCATCTGGAATATGATGTGCCGCTGGCAAACGACGGCCGCATCACGCTGGCCGGCGACGGATCCTATCGCAGCCGCCAGTTCTTCAGCGAGTTCAACGATCCGTTGCTGAGCCAGGGCGCCTACACGATCCTCGACGCGCAGATCCGCTACCGCACGCCCGATCGGCGGTTCACGGCATCCGTCTGGGTGCGCAACCTTACCGACAAGCTGGTCGAATCCGCCAATTTCGCGCTGGCCACCGGCCGCGTGACGGGCCGTACGTTCCTGCCGCCGCGCACCTTTGGCGTGGCCGGGCGGTTCGCCTTCTGATGGCCGCGGCGGCGGCAGCCCCGGCGGCCATGACGCCGCAGGACGTGATCGACGCCGGGCCGATGTCGCGTGCGCAGATCATCGCCGTTGCGTTCGCGATCCTGCTCAACGCGCTCGACGGGCTGGACGTGCTGACGATCAGTTTCGCGGCACCGCTGATCGCCCGCGAATGGGGGCTGGGGCCGTCCACGCTCGGCATCGTCCTGTCGATGGAGCTGGTCGGCATGGTCGTGGGCTCGCTGGTGCTGGGCGGGCTGGCCGATCGCTTCGGCCGCAAGCCGCTGGTGCTGCTGTGCCTGACGACGATGGCGCTGTTCACTTTGCTGTCGGCGGCAGCAGACGGCATCGCGATGTTGTGCCTGTGCCGGGTGATGACGGGCATCGGCATCGGCGGGATGGTGCCCGTCGTCACCGCCATCGCCGCCGAATTCTCCAGCCGGCGGCGGCGCAATCTGTGCCTCGCTCTGTCGGTGGTTGGCTACAGTTCGGGTGCCATGATCGGCGGGTTCGCGATCGCCGCACTGCTGGAGCGGTATGACTGGCGCGCCGTCTTCCTCTTCGCCGGCGGCATCACCCTCGTCGTGCTGCCGCTGGCGGCGTGGCTGCTGGCCGAATCGGTGCCTTTCCTGGCCAGCCGGCGTGGGCTGGACGCCGCCAATGCCGGGCTTCGCCGGCTCGGCCTCCGTCCGGCCGGGCGGCAGGATGCACCCGTCGCACAGGGGGCGCGCGCACCGCTCATCCGCCTGTTCACCGATGGCCGTGCGCCGCGGACGGCGCTGGTGGCGCTCGCCTATTTCGGCCAGATCTTCACTTTCTATTTCGTCATCAAGTGGATGACCAAGATCGTCGTCGATTATGGGTTCGATCCGGCCACTGCCGCCCGCGTGCTGGCGATCGCCAATATCGGCGGCGTGGGCGGCGGCATCCTGTTCGGGCTCGTCGCCCAGCGGGTCGATGTCCGGCGGCTGACGATGATCGTGCTGCTGTGCTGCTTCGCGGCGGTGGCCGCCTTCGGGCAGCGCCCGCCCTCCTATGCGATGCTGGTGCTGACGGCGGTGCTGGCCGGCCTGTTCGCGAACACCGGGGTGGCCGGCATCTATGCCGTCGTCGGCCAGGCGTTTCCGGCCGATCTGCGCGCGACGGGCACGGGCTTCGTGGCGGCGGCGGGGCGCGGCACCGCGATCCTCTCGCCGATCCTCGCCGGCCAGATGCTGGGCAGCGGCCTTTCGATCGGGCTCGTCGCCGCGGTGATGGCGGCGGGCTCGCTCGTCGGGGCGGCCGCGCTGCTGGCCTTTCCCATCCTCGACGCGCGGCGGCCCCGCCAGGAGATTATCGCATGACATCCGAGCCGACCGGCCTGCCGACGCTGACGCTCGATCCGTTCTCGGACGGAGCGCTGGCCGATCCCTACGCCGTCCACGCCACGCTGCGCGACGCCGGCCCGGTTTTCTATCTGGAGCGCTACGGCATCTACGGCATGGCCCGCCACGCCGAGGTGACCGCGGCGCTGAAGGATTTCGAGACATATTGTTCGGGCCGCGGCGTGGGCCTCACCGATTTCTCGCGCGAGGCGCCATGGCGGCCGCCCTCGCTGCTGCTGGAAACCGATCCGCCCAAGCATGAACGCACGCGGAGCCTGATGATGAAGGTCGTCAGTCCGCGGGCGCTGAAGGCGGTGCGGCCGATGTGGGAGGCGCGCGCCACAGACCTCGCGTCCCGCATCGCCGAACACCGCCATGCCGATGCGGTGATCGATCTGGCGGAGGTGTTCCCGCTGATGATCTTTCCCGACACGATCGGCCTGCCCAAGGGCGGCCGCCACCTGCTGCTGGATTATGCGGCCGCCACCTTCAACGCCTTCGGCCCGCGCAATGCGCTATTCGAGGAGACGAACGCGCGCGCCGCGCCGGCGATCGAATGGGTGGCCAACGCCTGCAAGCGCGCGAACCTGACCGACGACGGCTGGGGCATGGACGTCTATCGCGCCGCGGATGCCGGGCTTTGCACGGAGGACGAGGCCGAGCGGCTGGTGCGGTCGTTCCTCTCGGCCGGGGTCGATACGACCATCAACGGCATCGGCAACATGATGTTCGCCTTCGTCGACAACCCCGATCAGTGGGCGCTGCTGCGCGCCAATCCCACGCTCATCAAGAAAACCTTCGAGGAAGCGCTGCGCTGGGACAGCACGGTGCAGACCTTCTTCCGCACCACGACGCGCGACGTGGCGGTGGAGGGCGGGACGATCCCGGAAGGGGCGAAGGTGATGCTGTTCTACGGCGCCGCCAACCGCGATCCGCGGCGCTGGGCCGAGCCCGACCGTTTCGACATCCAGCGCGCCGCCAGCGGCCACGTCGCCTTCGGCTACGGCATCCACCAGTGTCTCGGCCAGATGGTCGCCCGGCTGGAATCGGAGGTGCTGCTGGAGGCGCTGCTGCCACGGATCGCCGAAATTCGCCCATCCGGGCCGCCCGTGCGTAGGCTGAACAACACGCTGCACGCGCTGGCAAGCCTTCCCGCCGAGTTTGTGCCCGCCTGACCGTCGATCAAGGATTGCCGCGCATGAAGACCCGAGCCGCCGTCGCGTTCGAGGCGAAGAAGCCGCTGGAGATCGTCGAGCTGGACCTGGAAGGCCCGAAGGCGGGCGAGGTTCTGGTGGAGATCATGGCGACGGGCATCTGCCACACCGACGCCTATACGCTGGACGGGCTGGACAGCGAGGGGCTGTTCCCGAGCGTGCTGGGCCATGAGGGCGCCGGCATCGTGCGCGCGGTGGGGGCGGGCGTGACCAGTGTGGTGCCCGGCGATCACGTCATCCCGCTCTACACGCCCGAATGCCGGCAATGTAAGAGCTGCCTCAGCGGCAAGACCAACCTGTGCACCGCGATCCGCGCCACGCAGGGCAAGGGCCTGATGCCGGACGGCACGACCCGATTCAGCTACAAGGGCCAGCCGATCATCCATTACATGGGCGCGGCACCGCCTTCGGCGGCGCCAAGGGCCGCACCGACGTGCCCAAGATCGTCGACTGGTATATGAACGCAAAGATCGAGATCGGCCCGATGATCACCCACGTCCTCTCGCTGGACGAGATCAACAAGGGGTTCGACCTGATGCACAGGGGCGAGAGCATCCGCTCCGTCGTCGTCTATTGACATGGCGACGCTGCATGTCGCGACGCGCGATGGCGAGAACCGCGCGATCGACGCTTCGCCCGGCCTGTCCGTGATGGAGATCATCCGGGATGCCGGCATCGATGAGCTATTGGCGCTGTGCGGGGGCTGCTGCTCCTGCGCAACCTGCCACGTCATCGCTGCACCGGAGGATGCGGCGCGGCTGTCGCCGATGTCGGAAGACGAGAACGATCTGCTGGACAGTTCAGATCACCGTGCCGCGACATCGCGCTTGCCCTGTCAGATAAGGTTCGATGACGGCATGGACGATCTCCATTTGCCCGAGGACTGACCGTCGTGCTGCAACGCTATGACGTGCCGGTAGCCGCCGTCGCGCTCCGCCAGGCGAAGTTCGCGGGCACGATCGGCATGATCGGCGACGAGCCGGAACCGCCCGACGAACGCCCGCCGCTCTCCAAGGACTATCTCTCGAGCGAGAAGCCGTTCGATCGCATCCTCATCCGCCCCGCCGCTTTCTGGGCGTTGACGGTCCCCCGGTTTCTCATCCGGGCACGATGCGAGCTTCCGGCCTGCATCCGCCGGGGTTAACCCCGGCGGATGCAGCATATTCGGCTGGCGTCAGCCAGTTAAGCGCCATGTGAGGAGGGCTCTCGTTATAGTCCCGCCGCCAGGCCTCGATCTTGGCCCGCGCGTCGGCCAGCGACAGGAACCAGTGGCTATTCAGGCATTCGTCGCGAAGCCGGCCGTTGAAGCTCTCGACGAAGGCGTTGTCGGTCGGCTTGCCCGGCCGCGAGAAATCGAGCGTGACGCCGTTCTCGTACGCCCACCGGTCGAGGGCCTTCGAGATGAACTCCGGGCCATTGTCCACCCGGATTGCTTCGGTGCGCCGCGCACCGAAGCAATCCGCGCCATCGCAGCCACCACCTGCTCGCCCTTGATGCTTTGGTCGACGTCGATCGCCAGCGCCTCGCGGGTGAACGCGTCGACCACCGTCAATGCCCGCAGCCGCCGGCCATCGAACAGCGCGTCGGAGACGAAGTCCATCGGCCACATCTCGTTGGGCGCCAAGGCCGCAGGCTGGCGTTCGCGGTTCGCCGCGCTGACATTGCGACGAGGACGTTTGAACCGGAGGCTCAGCCCATCTTCCCGATACAGCCGGTAAACCCGTTTGTGGTTCACCAGCCAGCCCTCCCGGCGCAGCAGGATGTGAATACGAAAATAGCCATAGCGCACCCGTGCTGCCGCCAGATCATGGACGCGCAGCCGCAGCGGCGCCTGATCCGGCTCGTGCGACCCATACCGCACTGACGAGCGGTCGACGCCGAGCACGAGGCAACTGCGCCGCGCGCTGACGCCGTGGGACGCCTCGACGTGCGCGACGATCTCGCGCCGCCGCCCAAGGCACCAGAGCATTTTTTCGAGCACGTCCCGCAAGATGTGCTTGTCCAGGCTCAGGTCCGCGACGAGCTGCTTCAGCTTGCGATTCTCGTCCTCAAGCTGCTTCACCCGCCGCAGCTCGCCCACGCCCAGCCCGCCGTATACCTTCTTCCAGCGGTAGAATGTCTGCTCTGACACGCCCATCCGGCGGATGACCTCGGCCACCGACGTGCCCCGTCTCCGGCTGTTTCAGCGCGAAGGCAATCTGCTCTTCCCTATACCTCAACTTCTTCATGTCCCAGCTCCTTGCCTCAAGGCTTCAAAGGGCCGGAAAACTCTCACTCAACATGGATGAAAAACAGGGAGGACGTCAAAGTGCCGGTGCGCTCCCAGCAAAGTCGTGTCCGGCAACTCTGTTATGGTAGGGTGGGGTCGATCGACGACGCGCGTGTCGCACGCGGCCCGATGGGGAGGCGAGGCTGTGGCGACGACCGTGGAGGAGCGGGGCGGCCCGTCGGGCACGAGCGGGGCGGCGCCGGCCGCATCGGATGAGGCGCGGGGGTGGTATGCGGTGGTGGTCATCACCATCGTCGGCATGCTCGCCCAGATCGACCGCGGGGTGCTGGCGCTGCTGGTCGAGCCGATCAAGCGCGACCTCAAGCTGACGGATACGCAGGTCAGCCTGCTGATCGGCTTCGCCTTCACCTTCTTCTACATGATCGTGGGCCCCGTCGTGGCGCGGCTGGGCGATACGCGCAGCCGCACGCGGATCATGGCGGTGGGCCTTACCATCTGGAGCGTGGCAACGGCGCTGTGCGGCGTCGCCCAATCCTTCCTCGGCCTGTTCTTCGCGCGCGCGCTGGTGGGCGGCGGCGAATCTATGAACGGGCCGGCATCGATGTCGCTCGTATCGGATTGCGTGAAGCGGGATCGGCTGCCGCGCGCCTATGCCATCCTCAACATGGGGATCATGGCCGGGATGGGGCTGGCGCTGGTGATCGGCGGGGTGGCGATGGGGCTGGTGGCGGACGTGGCGCCGATCCCGATCGGGCCGTTCGGGGTGATCCGCAACTGGCAGCTCGTCTTCCTGATCGTCGGCATCCCCGGCCTGCTGCTGGCGATCCTGCTGGTGCTGACGGTGCCCGAGCCGGCACGGCGCGGCGTGCAGCGGCCGGGCGGGTTGCCGCTGAAGGAAGTGATCGGCTTCGTCTGGGCGCGGCGGGCGATCCACCTGCCGCTGTTCGTGGCGCTGACAATGATGTCGATCCAGAATTTCGGCCTCGGCGCCTGGGCGCCGGCCTTCTACCAGCGCACCTACGGCTGGAGCCCGGCGACGATCGGCCCGATCCTCGGCAGCGTCAGCCTCGTCACCGGGCCGCTCGGCCTGCTGATCGGCACGCGGCTGGCCGAACTGATGGCGAGCCGGCGCGACGATGCGAACCTGCGCGTGCTGATGCTGGCGCAGCTGCTGCCGATCCCGTTCGGCATCGCCGGCCCGCTGATGCCGACGCCGGAGGCGGCGATCGCCTGCGCGGCGGCGGCGGCGGTACTGGGGGTGATGGGCGGCGCCAGCTACAGCGCCGCCCTCCAGATCGTGACGCCCAACGAGATGCGCGGGCAGGTGAACGCGCTCTATCTGTTCGCGATCAGCGCGCTGGGCGGGGCGATCGGCCCGACTTTCGTGGCACTGCTGACCGATCATGTCGCCGGATCGCCCGATCGCCTGCGCTACGTGCTGAGCGGGATGCGGGCATGTCTCGGGCCGGGGATCGTGCTGCTGATCTGGCTGACGCTGAAGCCCTATGCCGCCGCCTATCGTGCGGCGGTGGATGCCGAGCGGGACTGAGGGGCCGGAGGCGCGCGGGCCATTCCGCGCCGGCGGGGCACCGCCGCCCGAACCCGGTGCACGCTCAGGACGCTCGCCGATACGCTGGAAGCGAAGATCGGGGGGCGGGGGTGGCGCACACCGATCGCGACAGGATCGGGCGGCCGCGGGCCGTGCCGGCCGCACCAAGGGGGGGATCGGGACATGGCACGGATCGGCGGGATCGCTTACGGGGCGCTGGCGGTGGCGCTGGCCGCAGGTGGGGCGGCGCAAGCGCAGGTGGCCGAGCCGGTGATCGGCGGCAATGCCGCGCAGGCCGCCAACAGCACCGGCGACAGCGGCGAGATCATCGTCACCGGATCGCGCATCGCCCGGCGCGACTATATCTCCAACACGCCGATCGCCACCGTCCGCGACGAGGTGTTGCAGAACACCGGCAGCTTCGCGCTGGAGACGAAACTGCTCCAGCTTCCGCAATTCGCGGGCGCGGGCAACAGCCAGTTCTCGACCGGCTATTTCAACAGCGGCGCCGCCACGCTGAACCTGCGCAACCTGGGCGACAACCGCAACCTCGTGCTGCTCGACGGGCGCCGGCTCCAGCCGTCGACGCAGAATCTGGCGATCGACGTCAACACCATTCCCGCCGCGCTGATCGACAATGTCGAGGTCATCACCGGCGGCGCGTCCGCGGTCTATGGCGCGGATGCGGTATCGGGCGTGGTCAATTTCAAGCTGAAGCGCAACTTCTCGGGCGCGCAGTTTGATGCCTATTCGGGCATCACCCAGCGCGGCGACGGGCGGGTGATCGACCTGAGCGGGCTCATCGGCGGCAATTTCGCCGACGGGCGCGGCAATGCGGTGATCGCGCTGACCTTCGCCGATCGCGGCCCGGTCTACAATATCGACATCCCCTTCTTCCAGCGCGGCTTCCGCGTCGGCGCCATCCCTTCCTCGTCCAGCTTCCTGTCGAACGGCTATTACAAGCCCGTCGCCAACGCCCCCTCGGCAGCGGCGGTGAACGCCTATTTCGGGCGCTTCGGGGCTGCGCCGGGGGCGGTGACGCCGGGGACGACGCTGGGCTTCAACAACGACGGCCAGTCGCTGTTCAACGTCACCGGCGGATCGATCTTCAATTACACCAATCCGCTGTTCCCACGCTTCGTGGTCGACACGTTCACCACGCCGGGGCGATCGGTGGTGAAGCAGAATTTCGCCGCGGAAACGCTCGCCTCGCTGCCGCTGAAGCGCTGGTCCGCCTTCGGCAACGCCCATTTCGATGTGAGCGACGCGGTTACCTTCTACGGCCAGGCGCTCTACACCCATTATCGCAGCATCACGATCGGCGGCGCGCCTGTCGCCGATAATTTCTGGCAGGTGGATGTGCCGCGCGATGCCGCGCATCCCGTGCCCACGGACTTCGCCGGCCTGCTCAATTCGCGCCCCAATCCCGCCGCGCCGTGGACGCTGGGCAAGCTGCTGTCGTTCATGGGGCCGGGCACGGTCGAGCATGTCAACGACGTGTGGCAGTTCGTCGGCGGCGCGCGCGGCAAGATCGCGGGCGACATCACCTGGGACGTCTACGGCGCCTATGGCGAGACGCAGCTCGTCGACTACGGCCAGTCGGGCTTCGCCTCTTACGCCCGCTACCGGGAACTGGTGCAGGCCCCCAATTACGGCGCCAATTATACCGCCCCCGGCGGCGGCCGCTGCACCAGCGGTATCAATCCGTTCGGCGAGATCAACGGCACCGGGCCGGGGGCGGGCACCACGGGCAATCCGGCGCTGCCCGCCGTTTCGGCCGACTGCATCGACTATCTCAACCCCTATTACACCACGCGCACCCGCCACCGGCAGGAGATCGTGGAGGCGACGGTGCAGGGCAAGGCGTTCGATCTGCCGGCGGGCGAGCTGCGCTTCGCGGTGGGCGCCACCTATCGCAAGAATGCGCTGACCTTCCGCCCCGATCGCGCCTTCCGCCCCGATGCCGCCTTCGCCACGGACATCATCGGCCAGTTCGGCGTGCTGCCGGTGGTCGGCTCCAACACCGTCAAGGAAGCCTATGGCGAGCTGCTGATCCCGCTGATCCACGATACGCCGCTGATCCGCCAGCTGGAGCTGAGCGTCGCCTACCGCTATTCGGACTATAACCGCAGCGGCGGGGCGGAAGCCTATAAGGCGGATCTGAGCTGGCAGGTGTTCGAGCCGCTGCGCCTGCGCGGCGGATACCAAAGGGCGGTGCGCGCGCCCAACGTGATCGAGCAGTTCGGCCCGCCCTCGCTGGTGTTCGATGCCGCCACCGACGCCTGCCAGTCCAACCTGCCGACCGCCTACGGCAATATCGCGAGCAACCCCAACCGGCGGCAGGTGCAGGCGCTGTGCCGCACGCTGATGGGGGCGGGGGCGCCGGCGGTGACGGATGCGGCGGCCGATCCGTTCGGCCTCAACACCTATCTCGGCGGCGGATCGGCCAGCCTCAATTCCTATCCCTCGGGCAACCCCAACGTGCAGCCCGAGAAAGCCGATACGTTCACGATCGGCGGCGTGTTCGCGCCCAAATGGGATCTGCCGCTCAACAGCCGGTTCAACCTGTCGGTCGATTATTACAACATCAAGATCAACGGCGCGATCGGCTACGTCAACGCGCAGCTGACCTACCAGCTGTGCTTCAACGCCAACGGCGCCAGCAACCCCGGCTACGACGCCAACAACGTCTATTGCCGCGCGATCCAGCGATCGACTGCGCCCGGCACCGGCTATCCGACCGGCGTGTTCAGCACCTATCTCAATCAGGGCGCGATCCAGACGAGCGGGATCGACATCCAGGCCGATCTGCGGTCGGACATCGGCTCCGGCACCGCGACGCTCAACGTCGTCGCCAATTATCTCGACCAGTTCGACCGGCGGGTGGCGCCGGGCGCGCCGACCATCGACTATGCGGGCTTTGCGGGCGGTTACTTCCGCTGGAAACTGTTCACCACCGGCAGCTACCAGCTGGGGCCGGTGCTGGCGGGGCTGCGCTGGCGCCACCTGACCAGCGCCACCGCGCAGGACTATCTCGTCTCGCGCTGCACGACGCCGACCTGCTTCAGCGATACACCGCGCTACAACGTGTTCGATCTGTTCACGACGGTGCGCGCGGGCAAGCAGCTGACGATCCGCGCCGGCATCGACAATCTGTTCGATCGCGATCCGCCGGTGACGCGCGGCATCCCCGGCAGCACCGACGTGCAGAATTACGACGTGCTGGGGCGGCGCTTCTACGTGGCGGCGACGACGCGGTTCTGACGAGCAATCAGGGCAGCTTTCCGTTCGCCCTGAGTTGGCATTGAGCGTAGTCGAAAGGCCGTATCGAAGGGCCGCTGCGGGGCCGTGCTTCGATACGGAGCTTCGACGGTGCTCAGCTCCTACTCAGCACGAACGGGTCGGGGGATACGCTCTCGTTACGCCGCCCGCGCCGCCTGCTCGCGATGCTCGCGGGGGGCCATGCCGTAGCGGGCGCGGAACGAGCGGCTGAAGTGGGCGGAATTGACGAAGCCCCAGCCGAAGGCGATCTCGGTGATCGATCGTTCGGAAAGGCGGGGGTCGATCAGGTCGCGCTCGCACCGTTCCAGCCGGGCGGACCAGATGAATTGGGCCAGCGTCTGCCCGTCGCCGCTGAACGCCTTGTGGAGGTAGCGCTTGGAATAGCGCAGGCGGGTGGCGATCGTGTCGATCGACAGGTCGGGATCGCGCAGGTTGCGCAGCACGGTGCGGGCGATGCGATCGCGCACCGTTTCGGCCGCGGTGATGCGCGGGGCGGCATCCATCTGCTGGGTGACGGCGAGGCTGGCCAGCTCGGCCAGCGTCTGCCCCAGGCCGATCGATCCGGTGCTGCCGACGCCCTCGGCCTCGTCCAGAGCGGTCTGGCTGGCGGTGCGGAGGACGCGGCTGAGACCGTCCGAGCGAAAGGCGCGGTTGGGGGCGGCGCGCACCATCCTGGCGAGCGCGCGGCTGGTATCGCCGTGGGGCAGCAGCAGCACCAGCTGATCGAGATCGCTGACGTTCTGCATCCGATAGCCGCGCGACACGTCGTAGACCGCCCAGTCGCCCGCGCTCAGCACGGTGCGGCGCTCGTCCTGTTCGAGGGTGGCAGGTGCCGCCCAATTGGAAGACGAGCTTGAAGAAGGGCGACTGATTGCCGCCGGTGAAGCGGCGCGGTTTACCGTCGGCATGGCTGCGCGCGTCGATCCGGCAGAGGCGGACGTCGCCCAATTGGGCGAGGGTGACGGTGCCGTCGAACATATGGCCCGCGTCTTCGGACGCGATCGTGCGGCGGAGGCGGGGCGGAGGGGCGGCGACGCCCCCGCCAGCGCCTGCCTGCATCCTGCCCGCGGCTGCGTCCGCCATAGCCCGTCTCCCATCCCTTTGGCGTGCGCGGTTCGCCGCGCATCGTGCTGAAAACATTGTGTGCTACCCATGTCGGCGGCACGCAAGCGCCTTGTTGGCGGGCCGGGCAAAGCAAGGCGGCGGTGCGCTGCCAGCAAAGCCGGGGCACGCCGATCGCGGGATGGTGGCGGCATGACGGAATTCGACAGGACGGGCGTGGCCCGGCGGCGGCGGTGGGGCAAGCGGACGGCGGGCGGCATCGCGCTGATGGCGGCGGTGGCGGCGCTGGCCGCACCCCCGCAGCCCGCGGCGGTGAACGGCGCGCGGATGCGCGCGGCGGATGCCGCCGGCGATGCGGGCAACTGGATGTCGCACGGGCGGACGTGGGACGAGCAGCGCTTCAGCCCGCTCCGCCAGATCGACGACACCAATGCCGGCCGCCTCGGCCTCGCCTGGTATGCCGAGCTGGACACCTATCGCGGCGTGCAGGCGACGCCGATCGTGGTCGACGGGGTGCTCTACAACGCCTCCGTCTTCAACGTCGTCACCGCCTACGACGCCAAAACCGGCAAGGTGCTCTGGACCTACGATCCCAAGGTGGCGCGGGAGTGGGCGCGGCTCGCCTGCTGCGGCCCCAGCACGCGCGGCATCGCGGTGTGGCAGGGGCGCGTCTATATCGGCGCGCTCGACGGGCGGCTGATCGCGGTCGATGCGGGGACGGGCAAGGAGGTCTGGACGGTCCAAACCTTCGATCGCGCGCATCCCTATTCGATCACCGGCGCGCCGCGCGTCTATGACGGCAAGGTCGTGATCGGCAACGGCGGCGCCGATTATGGCGTGCGCGGCTTCGTATCCGCCTACGATGCCGCCAGCGGCCGGCGGCTGTGGCGCTTCTATACCGTGCCCGGCAATCCGGCGGACGGGCCTGACGGCGAGGCATCCGACAGCGTGATGCCGATGGCCGCGAAGACCTGGACCGGCGAATGGTGGAAGGGCGGCGGCGGCGGCACCGCGTGGGACAGCTTCGCCTTCGACGAGAAGCGCAACCTCCTCTACATCGGCACCGGCAACGGCGGGCCGACCGTGCAGGCGTTCCGCAGCCCGCAGGGGGGCGACAATCTGTTCCTCTGTTCGATCGTCGCGGTGAATGCCGATACCGGCCGCTACGTCTGGCACTATCAGATGGTGCCGGAGGAGCAGTGGGATTACACCTGCACCCAGCCGATCGCGCTGGCCGACATCAGGATCGGCGGCCGCACCCGCCCGGTGCTGATGCAGGCGCCCAAGAACGGCTTCTTCTACGTCATCGATCGCGTCACCGGCAAACTCATCTCGGCGAAAAGCTACGTCCCCAATCTGTGGGCGAGCCGGATCGACCTGAAGACCGGGCGCCCGGTGCTGACGCCGGCGGCCAAGATCACCACCACGCCGTCTCTGATGACGCCGACGTGGATGGCGGCGCACACCTGGCATCCGATGTCCTACAATCCCGAGACCGGCCTCGCCTATTTCGCGGCGCAGGAGCAGTGGATCGTCCAGTCGCGCCTGCCGGACGGCGCCTACAAGCCGGTGCCGTTCCGTTCCAATTCGGGCAACGACTTCACCAGCCAGCCCGATCTGCGCCGCAAGTTGCAGGCGATCGCGGACAGCCGCGAGAAGGGCTTCCTGCTCGCCTGGGATCCGGTGCGGCAGAAGGAGGCGTTCCGCATCCCCTATCCCTATCCGGGATCGGGGGGCGTGCTGACGACGGCGGGCAACATCCTGGTGCAGGGCACGATCGAGAAGACGATCGCCGTCTATCGCGCCACGGACGGCAAGAAATTGTGGCAGATGCCGGTCGACAGCCCGGCGGTGGCGGGGCCGATCACCTACAGCGTCGATGGCGAGCAATATATCGCGATCAACGCCAGCTGGGGCGGCCAGCCGGTCCACGGGCTGGAGGACAAGTCCCAGCCGTTCCGCTTCGCGCCGGCGCGGCTGCTGGTGTTCAAGCTGGACGCCAAGGGCGTCGCGCTGCCGCCGATGCCGCCGCCCCCCAAGGTGGCGCGCCCGCCCTACCTCACCGCAGACGAGGCGACGGTGCGGCGCGGCGCCACCCTCTATGCCGATACCTGTTCGCGCTGCCACGGCGAGGGCGCGCGCGGCGGGGTGAAGGATCTGCGCTTCATGACGGCCGAGACGCGCGCCCAGTTCAAGGCGATCGTGCTGGGCGGCATCCGCGCCGACCAGGGCATGGCGAGCTTCCGCGACATATTGAACGAGAAGGATGTGGAGGCGATCAACGCCTATCTGATCGCCCGTGCCAACGAGGACTGGCAGGACGAGACGGGCGGGTGACGGCTAGAATTTGCTCCACTTACGTGGATACGGCACCAGCCCGCTCCCCCACCCGACCTCCCACAGCGTATCCTGATTGGGGGGTCGGGTGGGGGAGCGGGCTGGTGCCGCTCCTGATCCAGCTTTGCTGGATCAGGCTCTAAAGACGTTTCTGGAGGAAGTGGCGCTGCCGGCCGATCGGATGATCGTCGATCGTGCCGAACAGCGTGAAGCCCTGCTTCTCGTAGAAGCCGCGCGCCTGGAAGTCGTAGGTGTCGAGCCAGATGCCGATGCAGCCGTGCGTACGGGCGATGGCTTCGGCCGCTTCCAGCAGATGCGTGCCGTGATCGGCGCCGCGATAGCCTTCGGGCACTGCCAGATATTCGACGAACAGCCAGTCGTAGGCACAGCGACCCCACAGGCCACCGACCGACGCGCCCCCCTCGTCCTTCAGCAGCACCGCCACCGGGCGGGCGCGGGGATCGCCCGCCTGCCCGATATTATAGGCCCGCAACGGCGCGAGGATCGCCTCACGATCGGCATCGGACGGCGTATCGGGAATCGAAAGGCGGAGCGTCATTGGGAAGTGATAGTCCGTAACGGACCTGTATCAACCGCCGGCCGTCAATGCGGCCCGCCACCCCCGCCGCCGCCGGTGCCCCAATCCTCGTTGGCCCGCGCGATCAGATAGGCGTGGATCGCGTCGGCCTGCGGTTTCGTCAGGATGTCGGCGAAGCTCGCCATGCCGAGATCCTTGCGCGCGCCGCCCAGCACGATCGCGTCGAACTGGGCGTGCGTCTCGGGCGTCATGCGGCGCAGATCCTTCACCCCGCCCAGCGCGTTCTGGCCGTGGCAGACCGCGCACGTCTGCGCATAGAGCGCGGCGCCCTCCTTCACCTGCGCCTCGCTGGCGCGGAGCGGCGGGGGCGGGGGAACGGGATCGGCGGCTTTCATCGGCGGCAGTTTGACGGTGCCGCCCAGCCGGAAGACGAGCAGGCGGGCAGGCGCACGCGGCATCTCCGTGCCGGCGCCGCGTTCGACCTGCGCGGCGCCGCCGCCCCAGCCGGCGTTGACCGCGACATATTGGACGCCGTCCACCGCGTAGCTGATCGGGCCGGAGACGGGCGCGCTCTGCACCGGCATCTCCCAGAGCAATTTGCCGGTGCGCGCGGCGAAGGCGGCGAAGGTCTGGCGGGTCGTCCCTTCGAACACGAGATCGCTGGCGGTGACGAGCACGCCGCCGTTGCCGTGGCGCGGCAGCGGCACGCGCCACGCGGCCTTCTGCGCCACCGGATCCCACGCCGTAAGGTAGGCGCGTTCCATCGCATCGGCCTGCTTCTGCAACGCCTGCCGCTTCTTCAGCGCCTCGCCCGTATAGCCGCCCCAGCCGGCGTTGGAGCGGAACGGCTGCGACTTCCAATTGGGATCATAAGCGTAGGGCAGGCCGGATTCATAGGTGGGCAGATAGGCGAGGCGGGTCTTGGGGCTGAACGCCATCGGGAACCAATTGTGCGCGCCGCCCGGCCCCGGCATCACCAGCACCGGATCTGTGCCGTAATGCGCCGCCGGGTTCACCGCCGGCCGCCCCGTCTTCGGATCGATATGGCTCGCCCAATTGACCGGCGCGATCTTCCCGGCCGACAGGAATTTCCCCGTCCGCCGATCGAGCACGTAGAAGAAGCCGTTCTTGGGGGCCTGCATCAGCACCGGGGTCGGCTTGCCCCCGATCGGCAGCTCCGCCTGGATGATCGAGCTGGTGCAGGTATAGTCCCAGTCCTCGCCGGGGACCATCTGGTAATGCCAGGCATAAGCGCCGGTATCGGCATGCAGCGCCACGATCGAGCAGACGAACAGATTGTCGCCCTTGCCGTTGCTGCGGTGCTTCCACGAGAGCGGCGATCCGTTGCCGGTGCCGACGAACACCAGTTTGTTGGCCGGATCGTAGGCGATCGCGTCCCACGGATTGGCGCCGCCGCCCAGCCGCCAATATTCGCCGTCCCACGTCTTCGCCGCCATCGCCATGACGGGATCGGACGCTTCGCCGTCGGCCCCCTTGGCGGGATCGCCGGGGGCGAGGAAGAATTTCCAACGCTTGGCGCCCGTATCGGCATCGTAGGCGGAGACGAAGCCCCGCACGCCGAAATCGCCGCCCGAATTGCCGACGACGACCTGCCCGTCGAACACGCGCGGCGCGCCGGTGATCGAATAGGGCATGTCCTTCGGCGTCGTCTGCACGCTCCAGACGGGTTTGCCGGTCCTGCGATCCAGCCCGATCAGCCGCCCGTCGAGCGTGGCGATGATCGCCTTGTCGCGCCAGAGGGCGAGGCCGCGCGCCACCGGCTCGCAGCAGGCGTAGCGGCCCCATTCGCGCGGCACCTGCGGATCGAACGTCCACAGCGGCTTGCCGGTGCGCGCGTCGTAGGCGGTGGCGATGTTCCACGCGCTGACGTTGTAGAGTACGCCATCGGCGTAGAGCGGCGTCGCCTCCACCCCGCGATAGGTATCGAGATCGGCGAACCAGGCGAGGCCGAGCGTGGCGACGTTGCCGGCATCGATGCGGGTCAGCGGGCTGAACCGTTGCGCATCGTAGGTGCGCCCGTCCGCCAGCCAGTCCCCCGCGCTGGGCGCGGCGAGGCGGGGGGCATCGACCTGATTGCCGTCGCCGGCGGCGGCCGCCAACAGGAGGAGCGGGCTCCCCCAGCGGAGCATCGTGTTGCGCGTCATCTGGGCGGTTCTCCGATCGGCTGGGTTCCGTCCGCCAGCCGGCCCGTCTGCCGCCAGCGCGCCTGCGCGGCGCTGCCGGGCGGGCCGGCGAGCGCGCCGACCGGCTCGACGGGGAAGGGCTTGCCCGTCACCGGATTGGGATAATGGAAGGGGACGATCCAATAGGCGGGATAGGTGAGGTAGACGGTGGACGGCGGCAGATCGGGCACCGGGCCGAATTTGTCGGGCCAGGTGTTGGGGGTGGCGCTCTTTCCCCAGCCGTCCCACCCGGTATACATGGTGAACGGCCCGGTCAGCCGGCTGATCTTCCAGATGCCGCCCTCCTTCACATAGCCATTCTCGTAGAGCGGCAACCCCCAGCCGCCGTTGGCCATCACGAACGCGCGCGAGCGGACCCAGCCCTGCCGCCCGTCGGCCGACACGTCGGGGATGGTCTGGAACTGCATGTGGTTGATGAGCATATTCTCCTTCGTGCCGTCCGGCCCGAAGGACTTCTGCATATATTCGAGGACGCGGGCCTTGCCGGTGAAGAGGCCCTTGCCGCCGATCTCCAGCGTCGCATCGTCGCTGAACAATTCGGCCAGCTGCGTCCACTGGCCCTTGTCGACGAAATAGCCGTAGGCGCGCTGGAGCCGTTCGATCTGGTTGAGATCCTCCAGCCGGGTGATGCGCGCATCGAGCGCGGCGAGCCTGTCGGCGGTGGTCGCGGCCGGCGCCGGGGCGGCGGCGAGGAGGAGGGCGAGGGCGATCGTCCGCATCACCGGCGCGCCTCCCCCAGCACGCTGTCCGCACCCTGCACGATCGGGATCGGCTTGCCCGTCACCGGATGCGGATAGCTGAACGGCGGCACGAAATTGCCCGGAAAGCTGCGATAGACATGGGTCGGCGGGCGATCGGGCGGGAACAGCGCGCTCGGCCCTTCCATCCGATAGGCGGATTTCATCGGCCCCAGATCGTAATCGGTCATCGCCACGGGGTAGAAATGGAGTGCTGCGATCTTCCACCGCCCGCCTTCCTTCACATAGTCGTTCTCGTAGAGGCCGACGCCCCAGATGCCGTTGTCGCCGGGCCGCGCCTGCATCACCATCCCCTGCCAGCGGCCGGTGGCGGTGCGGCCGTCGGCGGCGACGGTGACGATCCCCTGCAACTGCATGTGGGTGTTGAGATGGCCCGCCACCGGCCCGGCCGGCCCCGCCAGCAGCAGTGCGCGGCGGATGCGATCCGGCCCGATATAGACGCCGCGCTGGCCATATTCGTAGGTGCCGCGCGCCGCGAACAGCGCTGCCACCTGATCCCACAGCCCCTTGTCGAAATAATAGCCGTAGGTCGCCTGGAGATTCTCGATCGCGTCCCGATCCTCCAGCCGTTCGACGCGCTGGCGATAGGCGGCGAGGTCGGCGGCGGTCTGCGCCGTCACCGGCGCGGCCGCAAGCAGGGCGGCGAATGCGAAGCGGATCATCGCGCCGCCCCCGTCACCGGCCGGCCGCTGACCGGGTTCGGCGCATGGAACGGCGGCAGTTGCGCGGCGGGGAAGGGGGTGTAGCGGACGGTGGGCGGCCGGTCGGGCGGCATCGCCCGCGCCGCGGCGCTCACCGCCAGCCCCTCGCCGGGTTTCAGTCGCGCCCAGCCCTTCTCGTACGGGGCGACGAAATTGACGTAGAGGTGGAGGCGGCGGATCTTCCAGATGCCGCCCTCGCGGACATAGTCATTCTCGTAGAGGCCGTCGCGCCATTCGGCATGCTGCTTATACTGGCCGAGCATGCCGAGATCGCGCCACCGGGCCTTGGCGCTCAGCCCATCCGCGGCGACGTCGATCACCGGCTGGAGCGTCACCCATTCGTTGAGCTGGCCGTAGGCGAGCCCGTCCTGCCCGCCGTGCAGCGCCTTCAGGTAGGCGGCGATACGCGGGCGGCCGGCATAGACGCCGTCGATGCCGATCTCGATCGTGCCGTCGTCGGCGAAGAGATCGGCCGCTTCCTGCCACAGCCCGCGATCGACGTAGAAGCCGAAGGCGCGTTGCAGCTTGCGCACGGCACGCGCCCCTTCCAGCCGTTCGACCCGGATCGTCAGCGCCGCAATCTCGCGGTCGATCGCGGCCGGGGTGGCGGCGGCGAGCAGCAGGGCGGCGATCATCGCGGCAGGCCCTGAGCGATGTGGCGAACGGTGAAGGGGTTCGGGTCGAGCCCCTTCTTGGCCGGATCGAACAGATACTCGACCTTGCCGACGGTCGCGTAGAGGCCGCGCGGCGTGACGGCGACGCCGGGGGTGCCGCCTCCGCCCTCGTGCAGCGTGCGGAGGGTGGCGCGGTCGCCGGCGATCGTCACCAGCGCGATCCGCCCGCTGCCGCCGCTTTCCGCCTGCACGAGGCGATTGCCGCCCGCCGGCCGCAGCGCGTCCGGCCCCGATACCGGCTGCGAGAGGGCGAGCGGCACGAACCGCACGCGCCCGTCCACGCCCCGCTCCACCCGTTGCATCGCATTGGTGCGGACGTTGTTGGTGTAGAGCCTGCCGTCACCGGCGAAGGCGATACCGTCGATGCCGATCATCGCCTTGTCCTCGGCGAAGACCGACAATGAAGTCGCACCGGGGGCGAGCGTCAGGATGCGGCCCTGGCCGGTATCGGTGGCGAAGGCGGCGCCGTTCGCGGCGATGGCGATGTCGTTGCACGCGGCGCCCGCGCCGGGCAGCGGGTAGCGGCGCCGGAGCGCGCCAGTCGCCAGATCGAAGGCGACCAGCGCCGATGGCCCGACCGCCGGCGGCCGGCGCAGCGGGAAGGCGGAGGAGCAGACCCACAGCGTCCCGTGCGCTTCGTCCGCCACCACCCCCAGCAGCGCGAGCAGGCCGTTGTCCGCATCGGGGCGGATCCATGGGCGCAGCACCATGCCGTCGGGATCGGTGCGGTAGACGACGCCGGCGAGGCTGCCGGTATAGACGCGGCCGGCGCTGTCGCCGTCGATGCTTTCGGGGAAGATGTCGCGCCCTTCGTAGGTGAGGTCGGCGGCGGCGGCCGGGGCGGCCGCCAGCAGCAGCGCGAGGAGGAGGGGCGGCACGATCATTCCTTCCACGGCGAGGGCATCAGATAGGGCTGTTCGGTGGCGATCTCGTCGATCCGGGCGATGCCGTCCGCCGCCACCCGCACCAGCGCCATGAAGCTCAGGCTGCGCGGATAGGCGGCTGGATCGCGGGCCGGATCGTCCATCTCGCCCGCCACCAGCGCCAGCCCGTGCGCCGCGTCCACCAGCGCGACGCGGCGGCGCACCGCCTCGATCGCCCGGTCGGCCAGCCGCGCGGGGCAGGCGGCGGCGGTGCCGTTGACGGTGGCGGCGCACGCCGGCGCCAGCCGGGTGAGGGCGGTGCCGTCCCCGGCGGCGATGCCGGCGTAATAGCCGTCCGCCAGCGCCTCGATCCGCGCGGCGGGCAGTGGCTGGCGGGGGGCGGCGGGCAGGACGAAGGTTTCGGCGTCGCCGAACGGCGGGTTGCCCTGTCGCCGGCGGATTACCGTCTCCACCTCGGCAATGCGGCCGTCCGTCACCTTCAGTCGCATGGCGTAGAAAGCGGGCTGGCCATGTTCGTCGACGCGGCCGAACCACGCGACCTGCCCGCTTGCGGGATCGGCGGCGGAGGCGGCGCGCTTTGCCGGCCGGCCGGCCATCGACCCCCACAGGCCGTCGCCGATCATCATCGGCACGCCATTTTCGGTAAAGCGCACCCGCGCCGCCCACGGCACGTCACCCGGCGCCTGGGCGGCCAGGGCCGTCATATAGCGATCGGCCAGCGTCGTCAGGCACGCCTCGTCGCAGCGCGGCGCGGGGGCGGCGGCGGTCAGCAGCAGCGGCAGGAGGTAGCGGAGCGCCCTCATTTCCGGTCGCTCCACGGATTGTGCATGAAATAGGGGACGTAGGTGAACACCGCCTCGATGCGGTGGATGCGCCCGTCGCGGATGTGGAACGCCTCGAGCAACGTGATCGAGTTCGGCCATTTCAGCGCGGTCTTCATCTCGCGCCCGTCGGTCAGGCGGTAGCGATCGAAGCTGTTGGCGTGATCGAAGAAGCCGCTGGCGACGACCACGCCGCGTTCCTCGTCCACCAGCGGGAAGCGGCGTTCGCGGACGCGCTTGTTGATGCGATAGATGCCGAGCCTGAACTGATCCTCGCACCCCTGCGCGATCGCCGCGGCATTGCCCCCGCCGGGGCCGGCGGCGGCGGCGCTGGTGGTGCTGATGCCGTTCTCCAGCCGCGCGCAATCGGCATCGAACGGCGCGAACACCTGCCCGTCGTTCAGTTCCACCGTGCTGAAATAGCTGTCCGCCACCGCGATCAGCCGTTCGCGCGGGCGGCGCTCGGCGGCCGTCAGCGGCGTCTGGAAGGCGGGATCGTGCGTCATCTTCGCCACGTCGCCGAAGGGGGCGGGCAGCGGCGTCTTGCGGTGGACCACCGTTTCCGCCTCGGCGATCCGCCCGTCGCGCACGGCGATGCGCAGCGCGAAGATGGCGGGCCGGCCATGTTCGAGGACGTAGCCGAACCAGGCGGCGTTGCCCGTCTCGGCATCGGCCACTTCCAGTGCGGAGGGGGCGATGCCCGTAACCGTCGCCCACAGGCCGCGTCCGGGCTCCATGGCGACGTCGTTCTCGGTAAAGAGAATGTCGTCGGCGAAGGGCGCGCGGGCGGGGTTGCGCGCGGCGAGCGCCGCCATGTAGCGGCGTGCGAAACCGATCAGGCAGGTGCGATCACACGACCGGTCGACGACCGCGCTCGCCGCCCCCGACGCCTGTGCCGCCGCGGGCGGGGCGGCCGCCGCCACCGCCGCCAGCAGCGCCCCGATGGTGCCCCATCGCCCCACGATCGATCCCCTCCCGTTCGTTGCGGTCGGGCGTCAGGATAGAAGCTTGGGGCGGCCTGCCTTGTCCAGCGGTGAACCGGACAGCTGCGCCGGTGTGAACTGACGGGCGTCAGGCGCGGTTATGCCGGGAGGCACAGGTGCCCGTTGGTCGTTCATGGCAGGAAAGAGACGTGGGGCCGGGGCTCTTCCGGGACGGATGCCGATAGTCTGAGTTCGACTGATGCCGAATGTCATGCGCCGCCACCTCCGCCCACCGGGGATCGCATCAAGGCTGTCCCGGCCCTGATGTTCCGAGCGGTAAGAGTTCGGCGATCGGCTTGGGCAGCGATGGATCGGGGGGCAGTTGCGTCCGGGTACTGCCGCGAAGGCGCGATGATGCCGACCTTCGCGACGCCAACCGTCCGGTAGGGACGGCATGGCACCGGATGCAATCGGGCTGTCCGACCGGCCAGTGCATGGTCATCGCAAAGCCGGGGACGGCTATCGTGACGGCCGCCGGATGCGGGCTGGCGATGGCCTGCCACGTATAACCCAGCCGAGCAGGTCTTGATTGCCGCCAGCGATCGGCTTCGCGCGATGCCGGCTGTGAATGGGCGCGCCGCCGCGCTATCGCTCGCGGCGGGCTGTCGGATCGATCGGGCGGCGAGGAGGATTGTTTGGCACAATCGCGGGCGACCGACGACGAATTCATTCCTTCGCTGGAAAAGGGACTTGCCGTCATCGCGCTGTTCAGCGCCAAGGCCCCCGAGTGGACCCTCAGCCAGATCGCGCGCGAACTCGCGCTGACGCCGGGCAGCACGCGTCGGATCCTGCGCACCCTCGAATTGCTCGGCTATGCGGTGGCGACCGATGGGCGCTTCCGCCTGACCGCGCGTGTGCTGAACCTCGGCTTCGCCTATCTGGCGTCGCAGCCGTTCGTCACGACCGCCGGTCCGCTGTTGCAGGCCCTGGCGACGAAGCTGGATGCGACCTGTTCGATCGTGATATTGGACGAGCGGGAGGTGGTCTATCTCGCGCGGGCCACGCATCGCCAGTTCGAGCCGTTCTACGTGCATGTCGGCGCCCGTCTGCCCGCTTATGCGACGGCGCCGGGCAAGATCCTGCTGGCGGCCCTCCCTTCTGCGGAGCTGGATCGACGGCTGAAGGGCTGGCGGTTGCAGCCGTTCACGCCGAATACCGTCACGACGCTGACCGCCTTGCGGACGCAGATCACGGAGGCGCGGGCGCGGGGCTGGGCGGCTAATGAGCAGGAATTGTTCCTCGGCCAACGCTCGATCGCGGTGCCCCTTTCGATCGGCGCGGCGCAGACGGCATCGCTGGTCGCGGCTGCACCTGTCGCGAAGGTAACTCAGGCCGAACTCGAGATCGACCTGCTGCCGGCGCTCCAGGCGGCGGCCGACGAGATCCGCCAGATCGCGACCGCCCTTCTCTAGAACCCGATCGCCTGCGGTAGAAAAGCGCTTCACGCTTCCGCCGATGACGTGGATCAGGCTCTCGATATGGGTCCAGGCGCTTCGCAGGGGGCGATGCAGGGGCAGGGCCGACAGGGCCGCTTGCGGGCGTCGCGCCGACCTTTCCGACCCTGCGCGCTCCGGTCCGTCCCGCGGCGGCGATGCGCTATCGGGACGCCGCCCACGTGAAGTTCCAGTGGGCGAAGGCCTGTAGGCAGGCCCGGCGGGGCACGATCGCGAGAAAAATCTGCTTTGGTATGTTTTATGGGGTCCGATGCCTTGTGGCGTGCCCGCTTCTCGGATAGCACGGCGAGGAAACCGGAAATATATCCGGTTAACTCGGGTGGAGAGGTCCATGCGTTTCCGTGCCTTAGCCGTTGCCATCGCCTCCGGCGCCAGCCTTGCCAGTCTGGCGGCGACGGCGCAGACGGTGCCCGGCACGCCGCCCGGCGAACAGGTCGGCTCGGCCACGCTGCCGCCGACGGACGCGGCCCCGGCCGCGCCCGCAGCAAGCGAGATCGTCGTGACCGGCACGCGCCTTGCGAACTTCGCGGCGCCGACTCCCGTCACCCAGCTCGGCCAGCAGGATATCGAGACGAAGGCGGTGCGGACCGTCACCGACCTGATGCTCGATATCCCGGCGCTCAAGTTCAACCAGAACAACGGGACCGTCAGCCAGCCGATCGGCGCCAGCAACCTCGATCTGCGAGGCCTCGGACCCAGCCGGACGCTCCTGCTGCTCGACGGGCGCCGCTTCGCCGCGACCGACCCGACCGGCGGCGTCGACGTGAGCGTGATCCCCGCGGTGCTGATCAGCAAGATCGAGATCGTCACCGGCGGCGCATCGGCCGCTTATGGATCGGATGCGGTGTCCGGCGTCGTCAACGTCACGCTCGATTCCCGGCTGGATGGGATCAAGGGCAGCCTGCAATATGGCCAGACCACCTATGACGATTTGCGCCAGCCCGGCGCGTCGCTCGCGGTCGGCCGGTCGGCGCTGGACGACCGCCTCCACATCGTCGTCGCCGGCGATTATTACCACAATTCGGGCCAGCTGGATCAATCCAGCCGTCCGTGGGGGCGGCAGAATTATGCGGTGCTCACCAATCCGGCGTATAGCGCGACCAACGGCCAGCCGCAGCGGCTGATCCTGCCCGGATCGACGACCAGCCAACTGACCTACGGCGGCGTCACCGCGCTGAACAGCATCCCGGCGCTGCGCGGCCTGCAATTCGGGCCCGGCGGCACGGTGCTGCCGTTCCGCTACGGCACGAACCTGGGCAATACGTTCATGACCGGCGGGGACGGGGCGACGCCGATGGAATCGGCCAATATCGCGCCGCGCTACACACGCTATGCGGCCTTCGGCAAGGCGAGCTTCGACCTGACGACCGACACGACCATCTATGCCGACATGCTCTGGTCGCGCAGCAAGGCGTTCGCAGACCAATTGTCCAACCTCGATCAGGGCAATCTCGTCATCCGGCGGGACAATGCCTTCCTGCCGGCCCAGGTGCGTGCGCTCATCCCGGCGAACGGCACGCTGTCGATCGGCCGGCTGAACGGGGAGGACGGGGTGTTCAACACCCAGACGATCGCCACCGTCCGCCGCTACGGCCTCGGCATCGACGGTCATCTCGGGGGCACGTGGGAATATAGCGCCTTCGCCCAGCTCTCGCGCAACAGCTATGCGCGCGACGACCGCAACAACCGCATCACCGACAATTGGCTGCGGGCGGTGGATGCCGTCGTCAGCCCGGTGACGGGCCAGCCGGTCTGCCGCGTCAACGCGGATGCCAATCCGGCCAACGACGATCCGCGCTGCGTGCCGGCGAACGTGTTCGGGGCGGGATCGATCAGTGCGGCGGCGGTCGATTATTACACGGGCACGTCGATCCTGCGCGCGAAGCAGCATCAGGACGTCTATGCCGCCAATCTGAACGGCTCGCCTTTCTCGACCGGCGCGGGCGAGGTCCGCATCGCGACGGGCATCGAATATCGGCGCGAGTCGGTCGACCAGCGGTCGGACCCGATCTCACAGGCCAACGGCTGGCGGCAGATCAACGCGCAGACGCTGAACGGCGCGTATTACGTGAAGGAAATCTACGGCGAGATCGGCGTGCCGCTGCTGAAGGATCTGGCGCTCGTCCGCAATCTGGACGTCAACGGTGCGGTCCGCCTGACCGACTACAGCACCAGCGGATCGGTCACGACGTGGAAGGTGGGCGCCAACTACACGATGATCGACGGCCTGCGCTTCCGCGGCACCCTCTCCCGCGATATCCGCGCGCCCAACGTGAACGAGCTGTTCTCGGGCCAGGCGCAGAGCATCCCGATCATCCTCGATCCGCTCACCAACCGATCCTTCGCGACGTCGGTGCTGACCGGCGGCAATCCGGATCTCCAGCCGGAACGCGCCAAGACCTATACCGCCGGTGTCATCCTGGAGCCCCGCTTCCTCAGCGGCCTGCACCTCTCGCTCGATTATTATTCGATCAAGATCGACGATGCGATCCTGGCCCTGAGCGGGCAGCAGGTCGTCGACGGCTGCTTCGTCAACCAGCAGCAGAATCTGTGCGATGCGGTGAGCCGCGATGCGGGCAATTCGATCACCCAGGTGCGCGCCACCCTCTTCAACGCCGCCAGCTACAAGACGAACGGGCTCGACATCGAGGCGGCCTATGCGCTGCCGCTGGGGGCGGGGCGGCTGACGGCGCGGATGCTCGCCAATTATGTCGGCAAGCTCTACAGCACGTCGGGCGGGGATACCGCGGGAACGACCGGGCAGACCAACAGCATCCCGCACTGGCGCGGCAATTTCGGCCTGTTCTACCGCACGCAGCGCTTCGGCTTCGGCGGGCTAGTCCGCTACGTCCAGGGCGGCCTCTACAACAACCTCTTCAACGAGGGCGGCGGCGTCAACAGCATCAACGACAACCGGATCGGCCACCGCTTCTACCTCGATCTCAGCGGCAATTACCGGATCGTCGAACAGGTCGAGCTGTTCGTGAAGGTGAACAATGCCTTCGACCGCGACCCGCCGATCGCCCCGACCGTGATCACGCAGGCGGGGGCGGCCAACTCGCCCTTCTACGATCGCTTCGGCCGCTTCATCTCGGCCGGCGTCCGGTTCCAGTTCTGATGCGCGCGGGCGCGCTGGCGGCCGGCCTCGCGATTGCCGGAACCGCCGCGCTCGCGGCGGCGGCCCCGGCCCCGCTCCGCATCGCGCGACAGGGGGCGTTCGCCGCCGGCGGCCGCGTCGTCGGCGATCCCGCCACCGCGTCGCTGTCGTGCGATCACGGTTCCGTCGAATATCAGGTGCCGGTCCGCGCGCGGAAGACCGCGCTTCTCCTCTGGCACAGTTCCAGCACCATCGCCTGGCAGATGCGCTGGGACGGGGGCGAAGGCTTCCAGAGCATCTTCCTGCGCCGCGGCTTCCCCGTCTACCTGTGGGACGGGCCCCGCGTCGGCCGCGCGAACTGGGGGTGCGGGGACATCGCCTACAAGGCCGTGCCCGGCCGCGATCAGCAGAATTTCGTCGCCTGGCGGCTGGGCACGCATTACCCGGATTTCTTCCCCGGCGTGCAGTTTCCGGTCGGCGATGCGCGCGCCTACGATCAGGCGATGCGCGCGCGCTACGACGAGTTCGACACGCCCGAGAACGCGGTGTTGCAGGCAGAGGCCGCGGCGAAGGCGCTGGACCGCATCGGCCCGAGCGTGCTCGTCACCAACTCCGCCGGCGGCTGGCGCGCGCTGCTCACCGCGCTGCGCAGCGACAAGGTGAAGGCGATCGTCGCCTATGAGAATCCGGGCTACGTCTTTCCGGACGGCGCCGGGCCCGATCGCCCGCCCGGCCCGATGGGGCCGATCCATGTGCCCGCAGCGGAGTTCGACCGGCTGACGCGCATCCCCATCCAGTTCGTCTGGGGCGACAATATCGACAAGTCGAAATCCTGGCCGGGCGCCTTGCGCACCTGCCAGCAGTTCGTCGATCTCATCAACGCGCGGGGCGGCCATGCCGAGATAGTGCGGCTGCCGGCGATCGGCCTGAAGGGCAACACCCATCTGCCCTTCGCCGATCTCAACAATGTCGCGGTGGCCGATCAGCTGTCCGCCTTCCTCCGGCGCCACGGGCTCGATCGCCGCTGACGGGCGCGACCGGGCGGCGCGGCGCCCCATGCGTCTGGCATCGCGCGCGCCGGGCGGCACGATCGCCGCCCCCGATCAGTCGGCCTTCTGCGCGAACAGGGCCGCGCCGCTGTAATGCAGATAGGCGCGCCGCTCCGCTTCGCCCAGCAGCGCGGCCGAGCGGCGCGCCTTGTCGGCAAGCAGCGCATAGTCGGTCAGCGTATTGCCGAAATCGGATCCCCACATCAGCCGGCCGGCCCCGTAGAGATCGGCAGCCGCCCGCACGAAGCGGTCGGCGGCGATCCCCTCGCGCTCGAACCGGGCGAAGTTGAGGCTCGTGATCTTGAGCGATACGGTCCGTGCTTCCGCGAGCGCCCGGTGGGCGGGCGTGAGGCCGGCGGCGTCGCTTTCCGGCATGGCGCCCGGCCACCCGGCATGGTCGATAACGATGCGGGCTGCCGGGAACGCCGCGGCGAGGTCCGCCACGCGGCGCAGGGCGGGCTCGGGGCTTTCGTCCGGTTTCAGCCGGATCATCAGCACGATGACGAGGCCGAGCCGTTCGGCCGCCGCCCATGTCGCCAGCGCCGCCGCCCCTTCGAGGAATTCGAACCGTCCGGCCTCGTCCGAAAAGCCGACCAGCCGCAGCCCCGTCACCCCGCCCGCCGCCGCCATCCCGGCGAGCGCGGCGGGGGTCGCGGGATCGCCCGCCTTCAGGATCACGACGGTGCCCAGCCGGCCCGGATGCTCCTGCGCGATCCGGATCGCGTAGCGATTGTCGGTCTTGTAGGCGGTATTGTATTGGACGGCCGCACCGGCGGCGACGCCGGCCGCGTCCCAGAGCGCGAAGACCCGCTCCGGCGTGCCCGGATCGGTCATGATGCGGTGGACGAGCGCGGCCTCCCCCTCGCGCGCGCCGGTCGGATCGATCGGATAGGCGGCGGCATCCGCGGTATAGAAATGCGCATGCGTATCGTAGAGCGGAAGTCGGTCGGCCACGGGCCCCTCCTTGATCCGGTTATTGCGGTTTAGGGCGTCAGGCGATCTGCGGGTCGCGATAGTCGCCCGCATTGAACACCCAGTCCCGCGCGATGAAGTCGCGCCGTGGCGGCGCGAAGATGTCGATCAGCAGGTGATGGCCCTCGCCGACCCCTTCGGTCGTGTGGACGATATCGGGCGGGATCACGAGCAACGTCGCGGGGGCGGCCGGCCGATGTTCGTCTTCGCGCCAGAGATCCGCATTGCGGCCCCAGGGGGTGCGCAGGTGATGGACGAAATGGCCGTCGATCGCGAGCGACCCCTGTTCGAGATCGTCATGCGCATGCGGGCTGAGCGCGGTGCGATCGCGGGGGGCGGCATATTCCACCCAGTTGATGCTCATCGTCGCGGACTGGACGAACTTGAGCCTGGGATTGCCGGCGGGGAAGGGGATGTCCGCGATCGGAAGCGGGATGACCTCGTCCTTGCGGACACATCGCTCGAACGGCTTGCCGATCGGCGCGACCCGCGGGTCCGGTTCCGCATAGGCCTTTGCGTTGGCGATCACCTGCCCGTCCGGATCCGTGCGATCGGTCGCCAGGATGACGAGGCGGCCGGCCTCGCCGAAGCGGAAGCAGTGACGGCCGGGCGGAACGATCACGACGCCGCGGGCCGCGATCGGCGTCGCGCCGACCTCGGATTCGACCGTCCCGCCGCCATCCGGGAGCAGCAGGATGACCTCCTGCGTACTGGCGAAGGCGAGTGTGGCGCCCGCCGGCCGGCGGGCGAGTTCGACGAGGAAGTTCTGCGCGCGGGCCACCGTTCGATCGGCTCCGTCGAGCGCGATCAGCGTCGCGGCGCGATCTCCATCCGGCATGCCTGCCCCTCCTTCGTTGTGCAGGGCGGTATAACCTAGACAGCTAGTCTTTCAACCCTCTTCCGTCTATTTGGACTTGATGCTCAGCCGCACCACATCGGCGCGGTAGATGCCGCGGACGAAGATCATCAGCCCTCCGTCCGGCGCCATGCCGTAGCGGTTCACCTGCGCGACCGGCGCGTTCATCGGCATCTGCAACGCGTCGGATGCGGCGATGTCCGCCGCACCGATCGTCATGATCTGCTCGACGTCGGCGACCTCGATCCCGGGGATGTCGGCGACCAGCTTCAGCGCCGTCTTGGTGGTGAAGGCGGAGCGGGGAATCCGGTCGATCAGCCGTTCGTCGACGTAGACATCGGCGATCATATAGGGCTGCCCCTCGCGCCAGTGGCGGCGCCGCAGGTGGCGATAAGCGGGCTGGACCACGCCATATTCGACCGGGCCCGCAATCGATACGCGACGGTCCTCGGCCAGCAGCTCGATCTCGGCCCCCTCGCGCGCCTGGAGCAGGCCGAAATAATCCGTGCGCAATTCGCACCACAGATTGGCGCGGATCGATCCGGTGACGAACGTGCCCTTGGCGCGATATCGCTTGATGAGGCCCTGTTCCTCCAGGAGGCCCAGCGACTGGCGCACCGTTTCCCGCGCGACCCCGCATTCCTCGGCCAGTTCACCCACGGTCGGAATGCGCTCGCCCAGCTGCCACACGCCGCTCTCGATCCGGCTGCGGAAGAGGCCGGCCAGTTGCAGATAGCGCGACACGCCCTGCTGGCGCATCTCGCGCGCGGATTTCGGGGCCGGGTCCGGCGTCTTGGTGGCCATGGCGGCGGTTTCTACGTCGGCACGAGGGCGGTCAAGCCTGCGGGGCCGCGGGGTGATAGGCGTGCCGTACGCCGGTCCGCATCAGCGAATGGTCCGTGCCGATCACGAACCAGTCCGCCCCCATCGCCGCGAAGCGGGCACATTCGCCCCGATCGCCCACGACCACCCCCAGCCGCTTGCCGCATCCGGCGGCGCGTGCGAAAACGTCCCGCACGGCCTCCTCCACGGCGGCGGCGTTCGTCCGGTCGTGCCCCATCGCCAGCGCGAGATCGGCGCGGCCGACGACGATGCCGGCGATCGCCGGCTCGCCGAGGATCGCCGCCACCGCCGGGATCGCATCGGGATGCTCGATCTGCACGATCAGCGGCACGCCATCCCCCGCATCGCAGGCGTCCGCCATCGCGATCGTGCCATAGCCGCCGCTGCGCGTGCTGCCGGAATAGCCGCGCAGGCCGCCGCGATAGCGGGCGAGCGCCGCCACCTCGCGCGCGATCGCGACGCTGTCGACATGCGGTACGACGAGGCCCGCCGCGCCAAGATCGAGCGCGGCCAGGATCGTGCTCGGCTGGCGATCCTGCGTCCGCACGAGGAGCGGCAGGCCGGCCGCCTTGCCGGCAAGCAGCATCATGTCGAGATCGCGTCGATCGAACGGCGCATGTTCGCCGTCGAGGATCGCGAAATCCACGCCGGGGCACGTCGCCAGCACCTCCACGACATGCGGCGCGGGCGTCTTGACGAAGGGGCCAGCGCTGCCCGCGGCCAGGCCGGGCGGCGTCATCAGTAGGTCGCCTCGCCGGCGCGGGTGAACTGGCGTTCGAGCACGAAGCTGGGTTGCGAGACGGCATATTCGGCCCCGCCGAGCCGCGCGACCGGCTGCGCCTTGGCGGTATCGAAATAGCCCTGCGGATCGAGATAGCCGGCGGCGATGTGGATGCCGACGACCTGACCGAACGTCACGTCGGTTTCCGGCCCGTCGTCCCCGCCGCCGAAGTTGATGATCCGCAGCACCCGGCATTCGAGGCTGACCGGCGAGGCGGCGACGCGGGGCGGCGCCACCATGCGGGACGGCGCCTTGGCGAGCCCGACGAGATCGAATTCATCGACATGCGGGCCGACCGGGCTCGACGTGCGGTTCATCGGTTCGACCAGCGCATGGCTGACGAGGTTGAAGACGAACTCCCCCGTGGCCCGCACATTGGCCACCGTATCCTTCTTCGGCCGGTCTTCGGGCGTATTGCAGGAGAACATCAGGATGGCCGGCTGGGTGGAGACGATGTTGAAGTAGGAAAAGGGCGCCAGATTGGCCGTCCCATCCGGGTTCACCGTGCTGATCCAGCCGATCGGTCGCGGCGCGATGATCGCGTTGAAGATACCGCGCTTGAAATTGGCTTCCAGCGCCGGATCGATGAAAATCGCCTCGCCTTCGCGCTCGCTCATGGAATGCGCCGGCGATGGGGGGTGTTCGTGAAAGCCGGGGAGCCGGCGGCGCGGCGTTCGGGCCTCTGCCGCACGATGGCGGGGTGACGCTCCGGCGCATTCGTGGCGACCCGTGCGCGGGTCTGCCGCGAGGTGCATATGTCGACCATAGCCGATCTCCTGACCTATTCCACTAGGTTTTAAGCCTAATCGGCAATGCTTGCCATCGTCAAGGACGACGACGGAGCGGCGCATGCCGCGACGCGCCTGTCCGGAAATCCGTCAAATTCCGCGTCGGACGTGCTCGATGGCGGATCGCTCCCGGCCAACGTGCAGATATTTCCGACGACCGTCGGCGCCTCGCGCTCATCCGGCGCGACCCTCGACGGCGACCGAGTGCTAATGCCACCGCCGCCTGCCGGGCGGCATCAAGCCTGCGGCCGTGACAAGCCGGTTGATCTCTGCGCTCCAATCTGTTCGTATAGCCTATAACTCTCGGTTTTATAGGATGAGCGAACGTGGGGTCGATGCCTGCCGCGGTCGCCGGAGAGGGGAGAGGATCGGCAATGAGTCTTCCGAGAATGGCGGGGATCGCCCTGGGGCTGATTTCGACGCTGCTCGGCCTGTATGGTCTGCTCCATGTCAGGCCGCTGCCGCTTTCCGCGCGGCTGGGCGCGATGGCGCCGATCGACCGCAATCAGGACGGGCGGATCTCGGCATCCGAATGGGCGGAGGCGGGCCGCACGCCCGCCGATATGGCCCGGCTCGACGTCGACGGGGATGGCTTCATAGGACCGGCCGAGTCGCGGCCCCGCCGGAAGCCCGCTGGGGGAGGGGAATGACCATGCCGAGCGAGAAACTGGCGGGAACGCCCGACGCGACTGCGGCGCCGCCACGCGAATTCAACGGTCAGGTGGTCTGGGCCCTGACCATTCTCGGGATCCTTTCCGGCTTCAATCTGGTCGATCGCGGGTTGCTGTCGCTCAATCTCGAGCCGATCAAGCTCGAACTGAACGCCACCGACACGCAGATGAGCATCGCGACCGGGATCGGCTTCTTCCTCCTCAACGCGATCGCGGGCGTGCCGCTGGCGCGGCTGGCGGATCGGTACAGCCGCCGCGACATCATCGCGATCGGCTTCGGCTTCTACAGCATGATCACCGGCATGATCGGGCTGGTGACGAGCTATCCGGGTTTGCTGATCGCCCGGATGCTGCAAGGCGTCGGCGAAGCGTCCGGCGTGGCGCCGGCCAGCGCGATGATCAACGATCTGGTCAGCCAGCGGAACCGGCGCAAGGCGCTCGCCGGGTCGCGCGTGTTCAGCGCGATCATCGTGATGGGCATGCTCACGTCGCTCGGCCATGTCGCGGATGTCTACGGGTGGCGCGCGTCCTTCTACGTCCTGGCCGTCCCCGCCGTGCTGCTCGTTCCGCTGCTCATGTTCACCGTGCGCGAGCCGGCGCGGGAGACGAACGCCAGCGGTGCGCCGATCGACCGGGTAACGTATCGCCAGGCGTGGGCCAGGTGGCGCCGTTCGCCGGCCTTCCTGCTGGTGCTGATCGGCTTTGCCGTGTCCGGGGTGACGTTGCAGGCCAACGGCTCCTGGGCCGGCGCCTTCCTCGCCCGGGTCCGGGAATTGTCCCCGACCGAAATCGGCGCGTTGGCCGGCGCCTCCCGCGGCCCGGCTCTGCTGATCGGATCCGTCATCGGCGCGTGGCTGACCGATCACTTCGCCCGCCGCAATCACCGCTGGCGCTTCTGGGTGCCCGGGTTGATGCTGCTGGCCGGAACGCTCACCGAGATCACCTACCTGACTGCGGAACCATATTGGATCTGGATGCCTGCCTACCTCGTCACCGGGGGATTGCTGCTGGGATCGCAAGCGTCCCTCATCGCGGTCTGCATGGACGTTTCGGGCGCGGGAATGCGGGCGACCGGGCTGGCATTCGCGATTCTGGCGAGCAACCTGCTGGCCGATCTGATCGGGCCGACGAGTATCGGCATCATGAACGACACGATCTTCAAGCCGTATGGCGTCGAGGCGCTTCGTTATTCGATGGCGATCGTCGCCTGCCTCGCCGCGATCGGCGGCGTCCTGATCATCGTCGCCGCATCGTTCGAAAGTGAAGAGAATCGCTCGGGATAATCGAACAGCGTGACAGGCTCGATATGGACTTGGGCCGCCGCCTTCGATGCCGACGTTGCGAAGGGACTTGCACCATCATGAGAGAATTCCATTCCTACCGCCCGAGTGAGGGCCATCGCCTGAAGCACGAGCCGGCCAATGCGATCGTCGCGCCCCGCCCGATCGGCTGGATCAGCACGGTCAGCGCGGAGGGGGTCGCCAATCTCGCGCCGTTCAGCCTGTTCAACATCTTCAGCTATCGGCCGCTGATCATCGGCTTCTCGTCCGGCGGGGAGAAGGACAGTGTCCGCAACGCGCGCGAAACCGGGGAATTCGTCTGGAACCTGGTCGGCCGCGATGTCACGGACGTGATGATCCTGACGGGCGACGAAGTCGGCCCCGATGTCGACGAATTCGACATGGCGGGGATCGAAAAGGCCGCCTCGATCGACGTCACGCCGCCGCGCGTGGCGGCCAGCCCCGTCCAGTTCGAATGCAAGGTGACCGAGATCGTCCACCTCAAGGATCTGGACGGCGTCCCCAGCGACTTCCGGGTGGTGTTCGGCCAGGTCGTGCATGTGCATATCAACCAGGAATGCATCCTCGACGGCATCTATCAGACCACGCATGCGGTCCCCGTGTCGCGCGGGGGTGGCCCTGCCGATTATTACGAGGCGCATGCCGATGCCCTCGTCAGGAAATGGCGGCGCGGTCCGATCACGCCGGTCAACCGCAAGCGCGAATTCTCCAAATGACAGGCCCGCCGGACGGAGGCGCATGAGGGTGGCGGATCGTCGCTCGGCACGGGGGCGGGCGTGATCGCACTGCCGCGTGCCCGGTGGTCCGCCAGCGCCGGCACCGTCGGCGGCGGCCGATCGGGCCGGACGGCGGCGGCGCGCCTCACGCGATCAGGTCGTCGGCCTCGTCGATCAGCGACGCCGGCAGCGTGAGCCCGAGGGCGCGCGCCGCCCCGAGATTGATCGTCAGCGGGCTTTTGAAGCCCCGCTCGATCGGGATGTCGGCGGGGTCGGCGCCGTGCAGCAGCCGATCGATCACCGGGGCCATGGCCGGCCAGCCGCGTTCGAACGGCGGGGCATAAGTCGCCAGCCCGCCACCCCGGGTGATCGAGATCTGGATGCCGATCGCGGCGAGCCCGAATTGCAGCGCGAGCCGGCCGATCAGCGCGCCGTTGCCGTTGAACAATTCGTGCGGGCCGACGACGAAGGCGGCGCAGCCATCCGCCCTCATCTGCGCCAGCGCCGGCCCCAGCCCCTCCCTTTCCAGCACTTCATAGACCTCGACCGGAACGCCGAGCAGCGCGCCCGCCGCCTGGAGCGCCCGAAGCGTGGAGGGGGCCGGTGCATAGGTGGGATTGTAGAGATGGCCGACGCAGTTCAGCCCGGGCACGGCAAGCTTGAGGAAGCGCATCTGCAAAAGCTGCGTATCCGCCGCGTAGGAGAAGCCGGTGAAATTCGTGCCCGGCCGGCGGAAGCTGTGGATCACGCCCGTCTGCAACGGATCGGTCGACCACAGGACCACAGGAATCGGGTTTTCCGCCGTCGCCTTCTGCACGGCGATGTGCGCGTTGGTCATCAAGGAGACGATCACGTCCGGCCGCCACGCCACCAGCTCGGCGGCCGCCCGGTCCATCACCGCCAGGTCACGGTTGCCGGCGCGGCCTTCGTAGACGACCGTCCTGCCCTCGACATAGCCGAGCCGCTCGAGTTCGCGCTTCAGCGGCGTTTCCATCCCGAGATTGGCATAGGTGATGATGCCGATGCGGTAGCGGCGGCCCGGCTCGGGGCCGATCGGCGCGCACGCGGGCCGGGCGGCGGACGGCGCGATCGGCGCATCGATCGCACCGGACGATCCTGCCGCGCCGATCGGCCTTCGCCGCAGCACGCGGCCCAGGCCGGCCAGCGCCGTTCCGCATTGCTTCATCCGGCTTCCAATACCACATATCCGCAACAGGAAGAGCGCTAGTCGATCTTGAATATGCTCCTGGCTATATGGCGTATACCCCCGTTTGCCTTCACGGAATCATGGCGATCGTTGAAATAATAAAGGGCTCCGATATGCCCATCGGCCGCAATCCAGGCGTTGGGATAGCCAAGATCCCACGAGCCGCCGTCGTCGCGGACGATGATCTCCGCGCCCCATGTCGCGCCGCCATCTTCGCTGACGGTGGCGCGTATTCCCGACGGCATCAGGCGGTAGCCGTAGACCGCGACGAGGCGTCCGTCGGGCAGGACGACGAGGCTGGCGGGCGCGCCGTAATCGTTGATGCGCGAAAGGAACGCCCAGGTTCCGCCGCCGTCGTCGCTGTAGAACAGCTCGCTCCACATCACGCCGGTCGGATCGCGCTGGCAGCGGGTCACGCACAGGATCCGGCCGTTCGGCAGCAGTAGCCCGCGGGGATAGAACCAGCGGTGGCCGACGAAGCGGACGCTGCCGCTATAGTCCCCGTCCGCCTGTCCCCAGAGGTCCGTCTTGGGCACGACGTAGGCCAGGAAGTGGAAGTCGGTGCCGCCGCCGGTGCTGGCGTAGACGAGCGGGCGGCGGTTGCCGTTCGCCTTGTCCACCTCGAACAAGAAGAGAAGCAGCCGCCCGTCGGGGCGGACGAGGGTGGACTGGATACCCGTCGTCGAGACGAGGCCGTCCAGCGGCAGGACCGCGGGCGGCGACCAGCGCCGCCCGCCGTCGCGCGAGATTTGCACCGTGCCGCGCGCGGTAGCGACAGCAAAGCCCCCGCTGCTCCCGCTCGACACCAGCACTTGGCGGTCGCGATAGTCGACAGGGCCACCGAGCGCCGTGAGCGGACCCGGCGCCTGCCCCGCCCCCAGCATGTCGACCTGCGGGTCCGCTCCGTCCCACGTCACCCCCCGATCGTGCGAGCGGACGGTCAGCGTGCGCGGAGCCAGCGCCCTGCCCGCCGCCTCCAGCGCGTCGTGATTGATCTCGGCACCGCTCGCATAGCGGACGGTGCGGGCGACGAAATTGGCGATCAGCGTGCCGTCCCCCGCCTGCCAGAAGCCGCTGGTATAGGGCCAGGAACAGAATTGGTCCTCGCGCCGGTAGACGATCGCATGATCGGCGTCGCGCGCCGGCCGCGGGGGCAGGAAGCGCGGCATCAGAAGCGCTTCCGCACCGTCAGATACCATTCGCGCGGCGGGGCGGGCTGGCCGTTCAGCGTCGCATAGCCCAGATCGTGGTAAATGAACTTGTTGCGATAATAGAACTTGCTGAACAGATTGGTGGCGCCGATCGCCACGTCGAAATCATGTTCCTCGTTATGATAGCCGACACGGCCGTTGAAGGTGGAGAAGCCGGGCTGGTTCTGGTCCTTGCGATTGGTGCTGTAGGCGATCGAACCCTGGTAGAACCAGTCGAGCCGCGGCGTGATCGTGCCGCCGAGGAAGGCGACCGGCATCTCATATTGCGCGCCCGCGCTCGCCGTCCATTGCGGGATGGCGAGCAGGCGGCGGTTGGACGTCTCGGGCAGGTCGCGCAGATCGTCCGAGGTGAACTTGGTATAGCCGAGCGAGCCGTTCAGCGAGAAGCGGTCGAACGGCCGCGCCTCCACCTCCGCCTCAAGGCCCTTGGCGATGCCCGGCCCGTTCAGGAAATAGGAGCGCGCGATGCAGGTCACGCCGACGCCGCCTGCGGGATTGCGCGCGCCGTCCGTCCCCGCATTGTAGGCGCGGCAGGTGGTGGTGCCGGCGCGCGTACCGGGGATCACCGTGAAATTGCCCGCCGTGTTGCCGCCCGCGGCGGTCAGCAGCGCCTCCTGTCCCGAAAAGCTCAGCACGCGCGATCGATAGTCGATGTAGAAGCCCGTCAGGTTCAGGCGCAGTCGGCGATCGAGCAGGTCGGTCTTGGTGCCGATCTCGTAGCTGATGAGGTTTTCGCCCGGCGTCGGCCCCGCCTGGCTCGGCTGCGAGGGGCGGACGTTGAAGCCGGGCAGCCGATAGCCCGTCGCCGCCGAGGCATAGACCATCACCTGATCGCTGAACTTGTAATCCAGCCCCGCCTTCCAGTCGAACCGCTTCTGCTTGGGCACCGTCTGGAAGATCGTGCTCTGCGAAGGGCCGCCGGGTACGAAGACGGTCGAGCCGGCGGGCGTCGCGTCGAGGATATTGTTGAAGTCGACCGCCTTCTCGTCGTCCGAATAGCGCAGCCCGCCGGTGATCGTCAGCCGTTCGCCGAAGGGATGCAGGTTGACGTTGGCATAGGCCGCCTTGGAATCGGGCTTGTAGGTGGTGTTCTGGTAGCGTTGCGTGCCGTTCTGCGCGGACATCGGCTGCGCCAAGTTCCGCGCCTTGCCCTTGTAGTAGAAGATACCGCCGACGAAATCCGCCCAGCCGACCTTGCCCGAGATGCGCGCCTCGCCGGTGAAATGATCCTCGACGATGCTGTGGAAGATCAACGTCTCGGACAATGGCGACCCGTCGTTGTCGAACGAGAAACGCAGGTCGAGCTTGCGATAGCCGCCGACCAGCGTCAGATCGATATCGTCGCTGATCCCGTAGATCGTCTTGGCCGAAAAACCCCAGGTCTTGAGCGGCGCGCGCCGCCCATAGTCGAGACCGCCGCGGAAGATCGATCCGTTGTAATAGCTGTGGCCGGGGATCAGCGTGCCCGCCGGCAGCGGATCGCGATAGGTGGCATAAGTGGTGAAGGGATTGCCCGTCAGGAAGCGCTGATCGTAGGCGAAGGCGGGCTGGCCGGGCACCGAGAACAGGCCATATTGCAGGCGGAGGTTGTTGAGGCCGACGGTGCTCGACACCTTCGTCAGATCGATGTTGTAGACCGAATCCGCCGCCACCTCGTCATTCTGGTCGGTATAGTCGCCGGTCAGCAGCAGCGAGAAATTGCTGGCGGGCTTCCAGTAGATTTGGCCGCGCATCGCTTTGGTATCCTCCCCGCCCAGCGTTCCGATCGCACAATCGTCGACGGGCCGGGTGGTGACGGTGGTGCGCGCGCTCGCGAAGGGGAAGGAACCGGCGAGTTCGGGCGTGCCGCGGCGGATCATCTCGCAGCGGAAATCCAGCACGCGCTGATAGCCGTCGCGCCGCTTGGAGAGGAAGGAGGCGCCGAACGCCAGCGTCTCCGTCAACGGCACCGAGAAGCTCGTGCGGAAGTCGCGGCGGTTGTAGCGGCCGATCGTCGCTTCGGCGGAGGCGGACGCCTCCGTCAGGCTCGGCTTCTTGCTGACCATGCTGATCGCGCCGGCCAGAGCGTTGCGGCCGAACAACGTGCCCTGCGGCCCGCGCAGCACCTCGACATGGTCGAGATCGAGGAGGTCGAAGGCGGAGCCGAAGACCAGCGGGTAATAGATGTCGTCGATATAGAAAGCGACGCCGGGTTCGCCCGACAGCGCCGTGTCGCCCTGGCCGATGCCGCGCAGGAAGGCGCTGACGCCGGGGCCATAGGCGCCCTGTTCCTTGCGGAAGGCGGCGTTGGGGACGATGAAGCCGAGGTCGGCGGTCGTCGTCAGCGCGCGAGTCTGGAGCGTTTCGGAGGTGACGGCGGTGATCGCGATCGGCGTGTCCTGCAGGTTGGTCGCCTGTCGCGTCGCCGTCACGACGATATCCTGCATCGCCTCGCCGCCCGGTTCGCGCGCCGTTTCGGGCCGGCCGGCTTGCCGGACCGCGGGTTCCTCGCTGGTCTGCGCCGTCGCCGGCACTGCCGCTACGGCCAGCGCGACCCACGAGACGGACGCCAATCCTCTTGCCATCATCATGCACCCCTCCATGGACTTTTTCTTGGTGGGGAGATCAGACAACAGCTTCGATGTGCGGACTTGCTCCTTTAGGCGTAAGTTTTTGTTTCGCTGAATTGTCCAAAAGGGAAGCAATAGATGCCGCGATCGACACGACCCGTCGCCCCAGAGGCGACGGGCCGGAAGGATCAGGCGCGAACGGGTCCGCGGCCGCCGGGGATGAAAACGGCCTCGGCCGTATCGAAGAACATCGCGCGCTGCTGCTTCACCGGCAGTCGCCTCGCCGATCCGACGGCGCGGCGGACATAGTCCACCACATCGACCTCCGAATTGCCGACGTCCGATCCCCAGACCAGATGGTCTGCGCCATAGACCCCGGCGACATGCTCGACGAACGCATCGAGCGGCACCTTTCCCTCCTCAAGCTGTTCGATCAGCAGGGTGGTATATTTGTAATAGACGTTCTTGTGCCCGGCGAGCGCCAGATGCTCGGGGCTGAGGCCGAAGGTCGGGCTTGGCACCGGCTTCGGGAAGCCGACGTGATCGAGCACGATCTTCACGTTCGGGTATCGCGCGGCGAGCACGGCGACGCGCGCCATCGCCCCCTCCGTCCCCTTGCCGATCGGCATCAGCACGATGACGAGGCCGAGCCGGTCCGCCGCCGCCCAGGCCGGGGCCGCCGCATCGCCGAGGAAAGGGAAAGCGCCGCTCGCATCCGCCACGCCGGTGAAGCGCACGCCGCTGATCCGGTCCTCGCGCGCCATCTTCTCCAGCGCGGCAGGCGTCGCCGGATCGAGCGGCGAGAGGATCACCACCGGCACGATCTTCTTCGGATATCGCCGGCTGATATCGAGGAGGTAACGGTTATCGGTGGCGTAGGTGCTGTTGTACTGCACGCCGCACCCCTTGGTGATGCCTGCCAGATCCCAGATCCCGAAGATCACTTCCGGCGTCATCGGCGTCGCCATCGCCTTGGCGATCATCCGTTCCGCGCCATAGCGTGCGCCACGGGCGTTAAAGGGGTAACGCGCCTGATCGTTGGTGTAGAAATGGGCGTGCGTGTCGTAGAGCGGAAAGGGCGCCTCGGTGGCCGCGAAGGCGGCGCGGGGCAGCGCGAGCGCCGCGGCCGAACCGAGCGCGCGGCCGATGAGGGTGCGTCTGTCGAGCATGATGATCCTCGCCTGTCTGTCTTGTTGCGATCCGCATCCTGTCGCGGTGATCGTCGCGCGCTTGCCCCGGACGGCGCTTCGGCCTGCTAGTTGAGGCGCGCCTTCAGGAAGGAGACCGCCGCCGCCCACGCCCGCGCTGCGGCGGCGGGATCGGACCGGACACCCGCGGGATCGGCGAAACCGTGGTCGGCGGGATAGACCGTAACGTCGCCCGACAGGCCCGCCGCCTGTACGACGCGCGCGATATCGGCCTTGTCCTCGGGCTCGCGCCCGTCGTCGTCGCGCGCCTGGACGACGAGATAGGCGGCTTTCGTCTTCGGGACGAGCAGATGCGGGCTGTTCGGCCTCGGCGTCGCGACGCCCAGGCCGTAGATCGAGACGACGGCGGCGATGCGCGCCGGTGCCGCGGCGGCGGCGCGGAAGGCGTAGGAGCCGCCGACGTCATAGCCGACGGTCCCCGCCCTGGCACCCGGCCGCGCGCGATCGAGGAAGGCGAGATAGGCCAGCGTATCGCGTGCGATGCCATCGTCGGTCGCGGCCGCGCGATACTCCATTCGCCGGGCGCGGACCGCGGGGTCGCTGAGATCGAGCTGTTCGCCCGTCGCCTTCGCGCTTCGGTAGAAGGGATTGGGGACGAGAACCGTAAAGCCCTCGCCCGCCAATGCCCGCCCCATCTCGCGGTACAGCGGGCGCAGGCCGCCGAGATCGGGCCAGAGGATGACGGCGGGCGCGCCCTTCCGGGCCGCGCTGAACAGCACCGCATCCGCCGTGCCGTCGGCTGTGGTGATGGAGACATCGCGTTCGACGACGCGTGTTGCCGCGAGCGTGGGCGCGGCCGTACCTGCAAGCAGCGTCGCGATAAGGAGGATGCGCGTCATGTCGGTCTCCCGCGGGGGCATCGATCAGGGGCGGAAGATCGTGGCGGCGATGTGCCGCACGCCGCCGTTCACGTCGATGCGATCGTTCCTGAGGTTGATGTAATAAGTGGCGAGCAGGGTGCCCGGCGCCGTCTCGATCACGCGTGGATAGCCCACGTCCCAACTGCCGCCGTCGTCGCGCAGGATCATCTCGGTTCCCCACGTCCGGCCCTGATCCTCGCTGACGCGGTAGCGGATGCCCTGCGGGGCCAGGCGATAGCCGTAGACGCAGACCACCCGGCCATCGGCCATCGGCACCAGGTCGCCCGGCGCCCCCCAATCGTTGACGCGCGACAGCCAGCTCCAGGTGCGCCCGCCGTCGAGGCTTTCATGGACTTCCGTCCAGATCACGTTGCGTGCGTCGCGCTGGTAGCGGAGCGCCGTCAGCACACGGCCGTCCTTCAGCACCACCGGCCGCGGATAGAAATGGGGGGCGGCGGCAAACGGCGTGCCACCGGGATAATAAGGCGATTTCGGTTCCTCGCCAATGATCGAACCGAGATAATACCAGCCGACCCCGTCCGGCGAGGCGTAGACGATCGGCCGTGGCCCCTGCGCGCCCGGGGCATTGGTGTGGATGCCGACCAGCATCACCCCGTCCGCGCGGACCGAATACATCGAGGTGCCGGGAAGCGAGATCGACGGGAAATCGTAGTTCGGCAACAGGGTATGCGGCCGCCACGTCCGCCCGCCGTCCGTCGACGCCCGCATCCAGCCGCGCGCTTCAGGGGCGAACAGCGCAGGTATGCCGCCCCCCATGATGAGCGTGTCGCGGCTCTTCAGGTCGAGCGGTGGCAGGCCGGACCAGTCCGCCGCCTTGCCGCCGGGCAGGTCCGCCTCCGCCTTGATCCGCATGTCGAAGATCGGCTGGATGCCGTTCCGGTCCCACGTCCGCCCGCCGTCCCGCGAGCGGATGACCACGATCTCCCCCATGTTGCGGGTGAGGTTGGTATGATCGACATCGGCATAGCGGCCGTAGCTCGTCGGCACGCGCTTGAAGCCGGCGACGATGCTGCCGTCCGCCGTGGCCCACAAGCCGCAATAATATGGCCAGGCAGCGAATTCGTCCTCGTTGCGGTAGACGATGTGATGCTCGGCGGCGCGCTTTTCCGGCCTGGTCGCGCGGATCAGTATCGGCGTCGCGGCCGTGGCGGGCGCAGCCGCCGCTGCTGCGCCTGCCGCCGCTCCGCCGATCAGCCTACGCCGCGTCATCGGGGCATCGATCATCCCGTTCCTTCCCATCAATCGATCGAGAAGATCGACCTTGCGATGTGGCGCACGCCGCCATTCGCCTGGATGCGATCGTTCGCCTGGTTGAAATAATAGATCGCGCCGATCCGGCCGTCGTCGGTCGCCCAGGCGTTGGGGTAGCCCAGATCCCAGCTTCCGCCGTCGTCGCGCACGATCAGTTCCGGCCCCCAGGTCCGGCCTTCGTCCGTGCTGACGCTGGCGCGAATGCCATAGGGGGCGAGGCGATAGCCGTAGACCATCACCAGCCGGCCGTCCGCCATCCGCACCAGGCTGCCGGGGGCACCGTAATCGTTGACGCGGGACAAGAACGCCCATGTGCGCGCGCCGTCGTCGCTGGCGTGCACCTCGGTCCACATCACGCCGCGCGGATCGCGCTGGCAGCGCAGCACGCACAGAATCCGCCCGCTCGGCAGAAGGTAGCCGCGCGGATAGAACCAGCGGTGCCCGCCGAAACGGTAGGTGCTCTGCCAATCGCCGTCCGCCGCCCCGTAGGGATCGACCTTGGGCGTGACGAACGACAGGAAATGAAAGTCCTGCCCGCCGGGCGGCAGCGCGAAGACGACGGGGTGACGATTCCAGCCGTCCTTGCTGACCTCCATCAGCCAGATCAGGGCGGTGCCGTCCGGCCTGACGAGCGTGGAATTCATGCCCGATATGGCGTTCAGGCCGTCCAGCGGCACGTCGAGCGGCGGGCTCCAGCTCCGTCCCTTGTCACGCGAAAGGCGTACCTGCGTCCGCCCCTCGGGCGATCCGAAGCCGGGTCCGGAGTTGGCGATGAGGAGGCGGGGATCACGCACGTCGAGCGGCCCGAGATCGCCGACGCGTCGGGCGGCAGCGGTGCCCTTGGCGATCGTCGCGAACGTGTCGATATCGGGGTGCGCGCCGTTCCAGGTACGGCCGAAATCGGCAGACCGGAGAGCGACGTATTTCGATCCCCGGCCGATCCTGTCATGGCTGATCGCATCGGCGCTCGCATAATCGGTCGGCATCGCCATGACGTTCTGCAAAAGCTCGCCGTTGCCGAAATTCCAGAACCCCATGGTATGCGGCCAGGCGGCGAATTCATCGTCGCGGCGATAGACGATCGCATGGTCCGCCCGCTTTATCGGGCGGGGCGGCCGATAATCCGGACCGGAATATCCCTCAGCCGGCGCGACTATCCCGGCCGACGCCAAAACCAATCCGCCACCGACCAGCGCCTGTCGACGCGTGACGCCCGGGCCATGCGCAATGGCTGTCCTTTCAGACATATCCAGCTCCCGAATGTAAGCGTTTCAAGCCGCTCAGTGAGGCTGGGCTATGAACCGTCGATCTTGCGGTCAATTCGATATGGCCAATGTGCCGCTTCCTTCAATTTACTGAGCCGCCACGGGACAGAGCGCTGTCCTGGGTCTTTCAGGTCGGGATCGGCGCACCGGCCCGTCCGGTTCACGACCGGTTTGTTGCCGGGCGGCGGTCCGGCGGGAGCGGCCGTCGGGTCGGGCGCGAATTACCAGATCCGATCGCGGAGCCGCCCTCGAACGCGGTGCGCGCCGGTCCGGTGATGCCGGCGTCGGATGGGATCCGTCGCGCCGGCAAGGGCCTCGTCAGCCTGTCGAAGGGCCGACCCAGAACGGCTTCGTCGAGAACATCGGATGGCCGCGTGCACGACGCGCTGTTTGGCGGGATGCGGCTCCTCCCAATCGATCATGCGGATATACCCGATCGATCGTCAGGCCGGCACAAACTCGGCCGGCAGGCTGGCCAGCGCGTATAGGGCGTTGTTCGGCCGGCGTACGGGCGATCCGGTCGGCGCGGCAGAAGCTCCGATTCCCGCCGCGCGATCATCCGGCCCAGCTACCGACGGATGCCGTAGCGCAACGCGACGTGGCCGCCGGCGGCGCCAAATGTCGAAACGGCCGGACGAGAGAGGGATCGCTCGCCCGGTCCCGCTGCCATGGTTGTGGCAAGGTTCGGTAATAATGGCCGCCCGGCAACCTATCCGTGCCGTACGAGGCAAGTCCTCACGAAGAGGCACGGCTAGTCCGTCAATAGGCCGCACGCAGAAAGCGGAGATCGACGGAGGGCGCCAGCGTGAGACATTCTTTCCTCTTATCGGCGTCCATCATCGCGGCAATTGCGCCTGGCGTAGCATCGGCTCAGGTTGATCGTGGATCCGTCGCGGTTTCCGGAGCGGGAAGCGAGTCCGGCACGCTGCCGGATATTGTTGTCACGGCCACCCGCCAGGCGACCAACGTCCAGTCCACGCCCTTGGCCATAACGGCGGTGACATCCGAGAATCTCGTTCAACGAGGGCTTACGAACGCGGCAGACCTTGCCGGCATCATCCCCAATGCCTCGTTTCGCCGATCGCAGGGCATCTACGGTCCCGGTGTCTCGGCCTTCATCCGGGGTATCGGCCAGCTTGACACGAGCCTGGCCCAGGAACCGGGTGTCGCCTTCTATGTCGACGACGTATATTATCCGCTTCTGTTCGGCTCCCTGTTCGATCTGTTGGACCTCGATCACGTCGAGGTGCTGCGCGGACCACAGGGGACGCTATTCGGCCGGAACGCGCTCGCGGGTGCCATAAATCTGGTAAGCCGTCAGCCCAGCCTCTCGGAAGCGCGCGGTTATGTCGAGGCGACCGCCGGGAATTTCGCCCGGCGGGATTTCCGCGGTGGCTTCAATCTCCCGATCACGGGGACGCTGGCCATCAATCTCGCAGCCCTCTCCAAGGAGCGGCTGGGATATCAGAAGCGGCTGGATTTCCGTTGCGAGATGGTCCGGCGCGGGACGCCGGAACTGGCGGGCACCTTTCCATTCTCGGATGCGAACCTGATCAACGGGTCCAATCGGTCCACGCCCGACGACTGCACGATCGGGCGCCTTGGCGGCGAGAATGTGCGTGCGGGCAGGGGGCAGCTGCTGTGGCGACCTGGGCCGGACGTATCGCTGACCATCAGCGCCGATTATGTGCGCGACAATTCGGATGCGCCGGCGGATTCGCTTCTTTCGATCAATCCGGCGACCGCGAACACGAACGCCAACCTCCGTTCGCTGTTCAACCGCTATACCGCGCCCGGCGGACCCACCTTTTTCTACGATAGCCGCTTCCTGACGGGTAATCCCTATACGACATATGCGACCTTCGCCGATCCCGTGCCGGCAGGCACGGCCATACCGGGTAACAGCTTCTACAACGGATCCAATTTCCGCGGCGGCATCCGCAACGCACCGATCAGCCGCCTGCGGAACTGGGGTGTTTCCGGCAAACTCGTATATGGTGTCGCCGAGGATATCGATCTGACGCTGGTCGGCGGCTATCGCAGCATCACGGCCACCTATCCGTTCGACGTCGACGGCACGCCACTGGCGCTCGAGAACAACCGCAACGACGTTGCACAGCAGAACTTTTCCGGTGAGTTTCGCGTATCGGGCAAGCGAAGCTGGATCGACTGGGTAGTCGGCTTATTCTATTACGAAGCCGACGGCACACAGCGCTTTGCGGGAACGTCACCCTATAACAATACCCTGCGATACCAAACCAACGACTACACGCCCCGCAGCAAAGCTGCCTACGCCAACGTCGTGATACGTCCATTCGACAAGCTCGGGATCACGCTGGGCGGCCGCTATTCCGACGACAAGAAACCGGTCAACTTCTACAGCGTCATCGACGGGACGACTGCGGCATCGACGGTGTATGCACCTGCGACGACCGGATCGACCATCTTCGACATCAACCTCGCGAAGAAGCGTTTCGACTGGAAGCTCGGGCTCGACTATCATCTGGCGGATCGCACGATGGTCTATGCCTCGGCGGCGACCGGTTTCCGGCTGCCCGGCTTCAATGCCCGGCCCTTCCAGGCGACGCAGGTCGGCCAGTTTCCCGGCGAGGAGATACTTTCCTACGAGCTGGGTGTGAAGACCGATCTGTTCGATCGGCGTCTGCGCCTGAACGCTACCGCTTTCTATACCGACTATAAGACCCGTATCCAGACGATCGCCGGAGCCGAATATCTGCTCGATCCGGCTGGGCGGCCGGTGGCCGGCAATCAGGTGACCGTGCCCGCCGGGCAGGAAGGGGTCACCATCTGTCAGGCGGCACCGGCGGGAACGCAGGGCTTCCAGTGCATCTCGCGCACGTTCTACGTGAATATTCCGGGCAAGGTTAAGGGCATCGAAGCGGAAATCGAGGCCAGTCCGGTCGAGCGGCTCACGCTCTCGGCATCGATCGGATATACCCATTTCACCGCGCCGGACCTGAAGGCACGGCCGGCCACCGCCAATCGGCGGCTGCTGCAAATCCCGGATTGGACGGCGAGCGCCGGTATCCAATATGAGATCGCCGCCTCCGCTCTGGGCGGCACGATCACTCCGCGTCTCGACTGGTTGTATACGGACGATCTCGTATACAGCGTGACCCGGACGCAGACGAACCAACCGTCCTATTCGGTCTTCAACGGCCGGATCACCTACCGCAACGACGATCACGGCGCCACCGTGGCGCTGAGCGTGACGAACCTGTTCAACAAATTCTACTATCGGAACATCTTCGTTTACGAAGACATCGGGTTCCCGCAGGTCAACGGTCAGCCGGCGCCGCCGCGCGAATGGTCGCTGACGCTCGCCAAGCGCTTCTGATGCACGGCGAGACAGATCAGGTGGCGGCGGCGGGGGTGTCGCCGGAGGACGGGGCGGCGCCGGCCGGCCGGATCGCCGCCGATCAGCCATGGCCGTCGGCCCGATCCTCCTGCTATACCATGTTCGTGCTCGGTGTGGTCGTGATGTTCACGATCCTCGATCGCCAGGTGCTGGCCCTGATGATCGCACCCATCAAGGCGGATTTCGGAATTTCCGATACGCAGGCGGCGCTGCTGCTGGGGGCGGCCTTCTCGCTCACCTATGCGCTCGCCGGGCTGCCGATCGCGAGGATCGCCGACGTCGCCAATCGCCGCAACCTGATCGCGGCCTGCATCGCCTTCTGGAGCGCTTCCACCATGGCGTGCGGCCTCGCCCAGAATTATGCGCACCTCTTCCTGTCCCGGCTCGGCATCGGCATCGGCGAGGCGGGATATGCGCCGGCGACCTGGTCGATGGTCACGGACACCTTTCCGCGAGAGAAGGTGGCCTTCGCAACCGGCACGATCGCGATCGGCGGGTATGTGGGAAGCGGCGGCGCCCTGATCCTGGGCGGCAGCGTGCTGGCGCTGCTGGCGGCCTTCCCGATCGGTGCCCTTCCCGTCATCGGCGTGCTGCGGCCCTGGCAATGGACGTTCGTCATCGTCGGCCTGCCGGGACTGCTCTGGGCTCTGGTGGTGCTGACGCTGCGCGAGCCGCCCCGTCGCGGCGTCGCGGCCGGACAAAGGCGATCGGTTCCGGCAGCGGACGTGGCGCGTCTGCTATGGGCGGACTGGCGGACCTATACCGCGGTGATCGGCGGCATGGCCGTCAAGTCGCTGATGACGATGGGCACCACCCAGTGGATGCCGACCCTGTTCGTCCGCCAGTTCGGCTGGACGCTCACGCAGATCGGGCTGTGGCAGGGCATCGTGGTTCTCATCGCGGGGCCGATCGGGCTGGTCGCGGGCGGGAAGCTTTCCGAATATCTCCATCGCCGCGGCATGATCGACGCCGATCTGCGGATCGTCTTCTGGGCGTTGATCGTCACGGTGCCCCTGTCGGTGATCTTCCCGCTGGTCGCCGATCCGCATGCGATGCTGGCCCTGTATGGGCTGAACATCTTCATCGCCTCGCTCGGCATCGGCCCGGGTACCGCCTCGCTCCAGGTCATCACGCCCAATCCGATGCGCGCCCAGGTGAGTGCGATCTACATGTTCTGCATGAACGTTATCGGCCTGGCGCTCGGTCCGCTGATCGTGGCCCTGTTCACCGACTATCTGTTCAGCAACGAACAGGATCTCAAATATTCCATCTCGCTCTGCGCGATCACGCTTGGGCCGATCACCTGTCTCGTCGTGGCCCAGGGCCTGCGCCCCTACCGCCAAAGCTATGCGAACGCGATGCGCCGCGATGGCCGCCCGGCTTCCAAGGAGTGACGTTCATGCAGATCATCGATGCCCAGATTCACGAGCCGCAGATCGGCGGGTCGCTCCGGCCCGTTCTGCCCGACGGCGTCACGCTTTCCGACGAGATGCGCACGTTCGTCAACGTCGAACTCGCACGCGAGGCGATCGACAGCACGGGCATCGACAAGGCGCTCGTCTTCGCGCGTCAGCCTTTCAACGAGGCCTGCGTCAACCTCTATCCGGAACGCTTCGCCGCCGTGCTGGTGTTCGACCCGCTGGCCGAGGATCTGGACGAGCAGATGGCGGCGTTCCGGGCCAAACCCGGCATGCTCGCCTGCCGTACCCTGCTGACCAACTATTCGCAGATCTGGCGCGACCCGGCGGCGGAACTGGCGCTCAACCCCGCGTTCGAACAGGGGCTTTTCGATCGCTACTACGCGCTGGCGGCGCGCCATCGCCTCCCGCTGTTCGTCGGCGGGCACGATCATGCGAGCCGCATCGCACCCGTGGCCGAGCGCCATCCGGATCTGACGATCATCATCGATCATTTCGGCATAACGCAGTCGCTGGCGACACCTGTCGCGGGTGATCGCTGGCGGGCGTTGCCCGATCTGCTCGCCCTCGCGCGCTATCCGAACGTCTACGTCAAATGCTGTGGCGTGCCGGTCGTCAGCCGCGAGCCTTATCCCTATCGAGATGTCTGGCCGCATTTCCATCGTGTGCTCAAGGCGTTCGGGCCGGAGCGGTGCATGTGGGCGAGCGATTACACGCGGATGCGGTGGGGCACGTCGACCCCGCCCGATGCCAGCGGGTTTCCGCCGCGCAAGGACTGGAAGCCCTATGCCAAGACGCTGCACTTCCTGCTCGACAGCGACGAGATATCGCAGTCGGACAAGGTCCAATTGTTCGGCGGCGCGGTGCGTCGTGCCCTGAACTGGCGCGATTGATACCGCGACCCGCCCGCCCGATCGGAGAATGAACGTGTCCCATCCGCCTATCGCCATTCACGGCAACAAGATCACGTTCGAGATCGCGCCGGTTCTTCTTGCCGCTGATCGGTTTTATCCCGGCCCGGCCACCGTCAGGATGGGCGGCATATCCAATCTGTTCGGCATACCGGGTGTGCCCGGCTATTCCGAGCCGGGAGACGCGGACGTCGCGACCCACGCGGAAACGCAGGGCCTGCGCTATTCCGTCGACAATCCCGACCTGCGCATCATCCTGACCGTGGCGGAGGGCAAATATCGCCTGATAGGGCGCCGTTCGGCCGGAATCGCGTCCGTTGCTGATTTGAAGGGCAAGCGGATCGCCACCGTGCCGCCGACGTCGTCGGGCTTCTTCCTGCACAAATTGCTGAAGTCGGTCGGCCTCTCGTACGGGGACGTCGCGATCGAATACGTCACGCCGCTCAGCGCGATGCCAGCCGCCCTGGCCGACGGACGGGTCGATGCGGTCACGATCTGGGAACCCGAGGTCGAACGCGCCATGAACGCCGTCGGGGACGATGCGATCGAGTTTTCGGGCGAGGGGATCTATCGCGAACTCTTCAACCTCAACACTACCGCCGCCAACCTGCGGGATCCGGAGCGGCGGGCGAAAATCGTCCGGTTCGTGCGCGCTGTCATGGATGCGGCAGCGGCGATGCGCCAAGACCCGTCGCTCGCCCAACCGCTGGTCGTCGGCGCGACGGGCTATCCGGCCGATCTCGTCGCCCGGTCCTGGCCGCATCATGCCTATCCCGCCATGCTGGCACCGGACCTGCTGGATGTCCTTGTCGAGGAGGAGATCTGGCTGGGCCGACAGGCCGATCGCCAACCGCGACGGCGCCACGATCTGGCGAGCCTGATCGACGATAGCGTCCAGGCCGAGGCGATCCTGCTCGAGCACAGCGAAATGTCATGACGTCACGGCTCGCGACTATTCCTGGAGCGCGACAGCGATATTCCGTGCCGCAAAGCTTAGGCGCTTCCGCAGGCGGCGGGCGAACTGCCGGGGTGTCGGCTGATCCCCAGCGAGACGTGCCCGTGTGCACCTCCCTTTGCCCCACGCCTGCCGGAGACCGATCTTCGCTGCCGCACATACGATCGAGCAGCCTGCGGTGCGCTTCACGATCGACGAGCGGTCGGTCCGCTACCGGAGTGCGGCAGCGCGCGACTGGGTGATCGATCCGGGCACGTTCGATGTCCGGGTCGGTGCCAGCTCGGCCGCAACGGAGCATGCGACGTTCGAGGTCGAGGGACCGATGCGGCCTTGAGGGTAACCGGCCGCGCCCGCATCCTCCCGATCTGGTCGTCGTGGCCGCCGTGCCGCTCAGAGCCCGGCCCTCTCGATCGCCGCGGCGACTTCCGCATCGATCGCGGCGTCTTCCCGCGGCGTTATCCGCCCGAGCGCCGTCGTCACCCGGCTTTGCGCGACCTTGAGCGTCTGGTGCCGGATCTCGCGGGCCAGATTGGTGCGCCATGACGAACTCTCGCCGAGCAGCACCGCCCATTTCGCCTGCTCCGTCGCCAGGATCGCAAGCGCCAGTCGCAGGCCGTCGCGCTGTCCGCGGCTGTAATCGTCGGACATCGGCAACTCCTCGGTGGGCGGGATGACGCTCGGCCGCCGTCGCGGCACGCAGCCTGCCGAACCTAACGCCGGGGTTCGACGGAGGCCATCCTGTCGCGGTCGTGACGCAACGATCAATCCGTCGCGTTACGCAGGTTACGCATTTTCTGTAATCGATGTAAAAGTCAGGCGTAGTCGTTGCTTGGTATTTAATATTGGACCCCGCTGTTGCTTGGACGTGAGGATCATACCGTCATCGACGTGTGATATTGCGCTCCGGATCGGTTTTGATTCGTGTTCGTGAGACGCTTAATCGGAACTTTACCAAGATGATCTAGTCAGGCGGTATCCTGTAAAAGCCTGGGTGCTGCGACATGTTCAGAGCCACTTCTTCCTTCCTGCTGACGGCGTTCGCTGTCGGATCAGCCGCTCCGGCAATCGCCGCGACGTCGACGGGCGTGCTCACGGTTCAGGCGACGGTGGTCGATTCCTGCGCCGTCGCCAGCGGCACGCTGGCTTTCGGTGTCATCGATCCGGCGGCCGGCACCAATACGCGTCCGAGCGTGAACCTCAACGTGACGTGCACGCAGGGCACCACCTTCGCGGTCGGGCTGGGGGACGGCGCCAATGCGACCGGCGGCCAGCGCCGGATGAAGGGGGCGAACGGCGCGCAATATCTGGCCTACGATCTGTTCCGGGACAGCGCCGGCACGCAGCGGTTCGGCGACAGCATCACGACGCAGCGGTTGACCGGGCAGGTCGGCCTGGGATCGCTGGCCAATACGGTGGCCGTCTACGGCGGCATCGCCGGCGGCCAGGCGGCGCCCGCCGATGCCTATTCGGATACCGTCCCGATCACCATCTATTATTGAGGCGCTGACCGATGATCGTCTCTCGCGCCGGCGCCAGCACGCGCGCCCTGTTCGCCGCCCTGTCGCTGGCGATGCCCGTCGCGGCCGTGCTCGCCCAGGATGTCGCGATCCCCGCCGGCGGTGCCGGCCTGGCCGTGGCACCCGTCATGCTGACGCTCGCCGGCGATGCGCGCACCGTCTCGACCATCGTCTCCAATCCGGGGGCGGCATCGCAGACCGTGCAGGCGCGGCTCTATGCATGGACCAGCCGCGGGGAGGACGAGGTCTACGCGCCGACGGACGAGATCGGCTTCAGCCCGCCGCTCTTCAAGCTGGCGGCCGGCGGCACGCAGGCGATCCGCCTCGTGTCCAAAGTGGCGCCGGGGCCCGTCGAGCGCAGCTACCGCCTGATCGTCGATCAATTGCCGCTGCCGGACGCGCCGGGCCAGTTGCAGATGCCGGTCCGCATGGTGCTGCCCGTCTTCGTGGCGCCGGCACCCGGCGTCGTCCGCGTCGATCGCCTGGAATGGAATGCGCGGTTCGACGCGGCGGCCGGCATCATGCGCATCCGCGTCGAAAACCGTGGCACGATCCACGCCAAGATCACAGACCTCGCGGTCGAGGACGGTGGCGGGTCGACTCCGGTCGCGCCCGGGCTGGCCGGCTATGCGCTGGCGGGCCAGGCGCGCGAATGGAGCTACAGGACGGCCGCCGCGCCGCAGTCGCTCACGATCGTCGCGCACTCCGGTCCGGCGTCGATCCGGGCCAAGGTGATCGTCGCGCGCTGATCCCGATGCTGGCGGTTGCCCTGTTGCTGGCGGCGGCGGCTGTTCCGCCGGTTGCGGGCATGGCCGGCGCGGGGAGCCCGGCCGGGCCGGGCGGCGTTGCGCCGGCGGTCGGGGAGACGCTCTTCGGGCAGGTGTGGATGAACGGCGTGGATACCGGACTGATCGTCGAATTTACGCGGGACGGCGCCCGGCTGAACGCCAGCCGGGACGACCTGCGCCAGATCGGCCTGGACGTGCCGGCGGGGGATGGCGCGATCGGTCTCGACACGCTGGCCGGCGTCCGCTGGACGATCGATGCGCCGACCCAGACCGTCCGCATCACGGCAGAGCCGGGCGCCATGCACGCGGCGGACCTGGCGGGGCCCTCGCGCACGGTTCGGCCGCGGCTCGCGTCGTGGGGCGCGCTGCTCAACTATTCCTTCTACGGCGATCGGGTGGACGATCACATCAGCGGTGGCGCCACCGTGGAGGCGCGCGTCTTCGGCCCGGCCGGTTCGCTGTCTACAAGCGCGGTCGTGCGCGCCTTGCCCGGCGGCGGGGTGGTCGGCCGCCGGCTGGAGACGCGCTACGTTCTGGAGGATCCCGGCTCCATGCGGCGCCTGACGATCGGGGATTTCGTCGCGACCGACGGGTCCGCCGAAGGGGCGGTACGCGCCGGCGGCATCCAGCTTACCACCGATTTCTCGCTTCAGCCGGACCTGATCACCGCGCCGATGCCGCATCTGTCGGGCGGCCGGGGCGTTCCGTCCACGGTCGACCTCTACGTCAATGGGGTCCGCAGCCTGTCGCAGAACGTGCAGGCCGGCCGCTTCACCGTTTCCAACATTCCCGTGGTGGACGGCGCGGGCCGCGTCTCGCTGCTGGTGCGGGATGTCCTGGGGCGCGAAAGCGTGCAGCATATCGCCTTCTACGGAACGCACCAGCTGCTGCGCGAGGGGCTATCGGCCAGTTCGGTCCAGGCCGGGCTGCTGCGTGTCGACGCTTTCGGGCCGGGCGATCGTTACGGCATGGCGTTTGCGTCCGGCGCTTTCCGCCGGGGCGTGACCGACCATGTGACGGCCGAGGTTCGGGCGGTCGCTGCCGACGCGGTTCAGGCCGCGGGCACCACGGTGACCGCGAAGCTGGGCGAGGTGGCGGTCGCCTCCCTCGCCGCCGATGTCTCCGCGAGTGGGGCGGGGCGGGGCGGACAGATGGGCATCACCGTCCGACGCGATGCCGGCCACTTCTCCCTCTACGCCGGGGTTCAGAAGACGATCGGCAGCTATGCCACACTCGCCAGCATCGGCGGCGAGGGGCTGTTCGCGCTTCGGGTGCAGGCGGGCGGATCCTTCCAGTCGACGGAGTTCGGCAGCCTCGGCGTCTCCGTCACCCGCGTGCGGACCGCGTTCGGCGACAGCCGGATCGTCGCGGGAAGCTGGTCGAAACCGATCGGCCCCCGGATCGCCGCCTTCGCCAGCCTGATCCACAGCCGTGCCGTCGGTTCCGAACTGCTGGCGACGGCCGGACTGACCATGGCGCTCTCCCCCCGCGCGAGCGCCAACGTCCAGGCGACGCGCGACCGGCGCGGCTGGTCGGGTGCGGCGGGCTGGTCGCAGGCGGCCCCCCTCGACGGCGGGGTCGCCTGGCGTGCGGCGGCTTCCGCCGCGTCCGGCCAGTCGCGCTTGCTCGGTGGTGCGACGCTGCGCGGGCAGGCAGGCGAGGTCGGCGCGGACGTCGCCCTCGGCAGCGGGACGCCGGACGTTCGGGTCTTCGCGTCGGGCGCCGCCGTCTGGCTGGGCGGGGCGCAGCGCATGACGGCGAGCGTGGGGGAGAGCTTCGCCATGATCGAGACCGGTCGTCCCGACGTGGGGATCGCCGTGGAAAATCGGCCGGCCGGGCGCACGGGGCGCGACGGCCGGCTCTTCATCCCCAACCTGCCGGCGCATGCCGCCGCCCGTATCACGCTCGACTATGACGGGATCGGCCTCGACAGCGATGTCGATCACGCCGAAATCGTGCTCGGCCCGCATGGCAGCGGCGGATCGGTCGTGCGTATGCCCGTCCACCCGGTTCGCGCGGTCAGCGCGCAGATCCTGTGGGCCGACGGAACGCCCGTGCCGCTCGGTTCCGTCGTTCTGCGCGCGGACGGCCGCGAGGATGTCGTCGGCTATGACGGCCTGGCCTATATGACGGACGTCGGCGAGACGGTGACGGCGGATGTTCGCGCCGGTGCGGCGACCTGCCGCATCGCCTTCACGGTCGGCAGCAGCGGCCCGGTGACCTGCCATGCTGCTTAGGCTCGTTTCCCGCGGCGCAGCCTTGGCCGCCTGCATGACGGGCCTGTCGGCCGCGTCCGCGGTGTCGTGCGGCGTCACCACCGCACCGGCGAACTTCGGGGTCTACAATCCGCTCTCGGCAGCCGCCGCAACCACCACGGGGACGGTCGAGGTCGCCTGTACCTGCACGGTCGTCGATTGCGTCGCCTTTGCCTATCGCGTCGAGATGACCGCCGGCCAGTCCGGGAACGCCGCGTCGCGCGAGATGCGGGGACCGTCCGGAAAGCTTCTGTACAATCTTTACCAGGATTCCAACCATAGCGCCGTATGGGGCTCGGCTGCCTCCTCTTACTCGGTGATATACTTGCTGGCGTTGTTCGGATCGAGCCAGAAGACGACCGTCTTCGCCCGCGCCCCGGCCGGTCAGAAGATCCGCGCGGGCACGTATTCCGATAATGTCATGGTAACCATTACTTATTGAATTAGGGGGAACCACTTCGCGCAAAATCTGTTATCCGGCCTCCAAATCGGGGGTCGGCAGTGTCGCGTTGGGTTGTCTTGGTAGCATCGGTCTTTATGGGTTCGTCCGTGCCGGCAGCGGCGGCGACGAAGGCTGCGACCCTGACGGTCACCGCGGTCGTGGTCGATCGGTGCGTGGCCGTTGCGGACGCCGCGCCCGCGGTCCGGTGCGACCGGGCGGTCGCGCACCGATCCGAAGTGGCCGAGGTATCGAGCCTCGGTGGCGCGACCAGGCGGCTCGTCATCCGCTTCTGAGGTCCGGCCTCGGGCCGTCGCCCGATCATGCGATGCCGTCAGCGCCAGCTGGTAGCGCGCCGGATGGCGGCGTCGACGGGCACGTCGTGCAGGCGCCGATACCGGGCTTCGACGAGGCTGAACAGGCCGAATGCCAGCAGCCCCGCGCCGACGATCAGATCGAATGGACTGGTCAGCCAGGAGAGGACGCGCGCCATGCCCCCGGCGCCCCCCGCCTGCTCCGCCATTCCGGCGCGGGCGAGCAGATAGCCGCTGATCAGGAAGATCAGGCCGCGTGCCGCATATCCTGCCCGCCCGCTCCATTGCACCCAGGCCTGCCGGGCGACCGAGGGATCGAGGTAGCGCAGGAACGAACCCTTGGTTGCCTTGACGAGCTGGACGATGCCCAGCCCGACCAGCACGACCGCGCCGAGGAGGACCAGGGCCCAGCCACCGGGCAGCTGCATTGCGGTGCGTGCCCCGTCCTGCGTGCTGTCGCCGAAGGACGCCGTACCGCGCATCAGCTGCACCGCCTGCCACGCCAGGACCAGGTGGATGGCGCCACTGGCGCCGGCCCCTGCGCGTTCGATCGCGCCCCTGCGATCGGAACCGTGCCGTTCGACATCGAGCGCAGCATCGGCAAGGCGCCAGATGCCGTAGGCCGCCAGACCGATCGCGATCACCGCGAGAAGTAGCTGGCCCCCGCCCTGGCCGAGATATTGGATCGCCCCGGCGGGGTCTTCCGCCCTGCCGGTCCGGAGGATGAGCATAGCGATGACGATGTAGAGCAGGCCGCGCATCGCGAAACCGATCCGGGTCAGGGCCGTCAGGCGCGAACTGGCGTTCATTTCATCTCCCTTTGCCCGACGAAACAAGGACTAAGCGATCTCGTTCCAGCATCGCATCCTGCGGCCTGATCGCATGACACCCGAAGCGGATGGAGCGACGCATCGGAAGGTTCGGACGGGCGCGCGACGGTGGGCTCGTCATCGTGTCGAACGGAGTGGCCCGGAATGGTGACAGGCCGGCCCGATCCGGACAGGCCTGTGGCTACGCCATAGCCGCCCAAGCCCGGCGTGCGCCGACATCTCGGGCGCGCAGCTGCCGGTTGGTGCGGCGTCACCGTTCCCATTAGGGTCGGTTCGCGAGCGGTCGGACGACGGCATGTTCCAGCACGAGGTGGATCGCCGCGCCGACCAGCCCGCCCAGCAGGACTTCGCCACCGCGCTGCAAGGCGGTGGCAGCGATGCTATGTTCGGCGTTGGCGGTGAGGATCACCAGCGGCGCGGTCCACAGGCAGACGCGCATGCTTGGCCAGCGGCGGGCGACGGCGGCGCAGACCGTCACCGCCGCACCCGTCGCCGGCAGCGGTCGCGCCGGATCCGGCATCAGGCACAGCGCAGCGGCCAGGGCCACGGTTGCGCCCATGCCGGTGCCGGCGGCGCGCCAGAGATAGGATTGCCGCGTTTCCCGGACCGTCTGCTGCGACACGATCAGCGCCGAGACGACCGCCCAGACCGGGTGTCCCAGCCCCAGGGCATCCGCCGCCGCGTAGGCCAGCATCGCCGCGGTGGTGCACCGGGCGACGAATCCAAAAGCGTGGATCGCGGCGATCGCCGACGGTCGCACCACCGCCGTCACCGCAACAGGTTGGTTCTCGCCAGTTCCACCAGTTCGTCGCCACGCCCGCTCATGATCGCGCGGGTCGAATAGAGGCTGAAACCCGCGACCTGCATGGCCTTGATCTTGGGCGGCATCGCCAGTTCCATCGCGTCGGTCACGACATCGACCAGCGCCGGTCCGTCATGGGCGAACGCCTCGCGCAATGCCGTCTCCAAGGCGTCGGAACGGGTCACGCGACGCCCCAAGAAGCCCATCTGCTGCGCGATCGCGCCGAAGTCGGGGTTCTTCAGCGAGACGTTGGTGTCGAGGTAGCCGGCGGCCTTCTGTTCCAGCTGGACGAAGCCGAGCGTGCCGTTGTTGAAGACGACGATCTTGATCGGGAGGTTCATCTGGATCGCGGTCAGCATGTCGCCCATCAGCATGGTCAGGCCACCGTCTCCGGACAGCGAGACGATCTGCCGCCCGGGATAGGCCGCCTGCGCGCCCAGCGCCTGCGGCATCGCGTTGGCCATCGAGCCGTGATTGAACGAGCCGATCAGCCGCCGCCGGCCGTTCATCGTCAGGTAGCGTGCCGCCCAGACGGAGGGCGTGCCGACATCGGCGGTGAAGATCGCGTCGTCGCCGGCGAGGGCGTCGACCAGCTTCGCGACATATTGCGGGTGAAGCGGCATGTCGCCCTCGCGCGGCGTGGCGAGATCGTCCAGGCCCTTGCGTGCCTCGACATAATGCGCCCGCGCGCTGTCGAGGAAGCGGCGATCGCGCCCGCCCTCGATCATGAGCAGCAGGGCCGCGGCCGCCTCGCGCACGTCGCCGACGATGCCCTGATGGATCTGCGCCCGGCGGCCAAGGGCCGATGGGTCACGATCGATCTGCACGATGGTCGCCTTCTCCGGATAGAAGTCGCGATAGGGAAAGTCGGTGCCGAGCATCAGCAGCGTGTCGCACTCCATCATCGCATGATAGCCCGACGAGAAGCCGATCAGTCCGGTCATGCCGACATCGAACGGATTGTCCCATTCGATATGCTCCTTGCCGCGAAAGGCATGGACGATCGGCGCGGCCAGCGCGTCGGCGAGCGCCACGACCTCGGCATGCGCGCCGGCGACGCCCGAGCCGCACAGCAAAGTCACCGCCTTCGATCCGTTCAGCGTCGCCGCCAGCGCCGCGATCTCACCCGCATCCGGCACGATCCGCGGACTGGCCAAGGCGGGCATATCGGCACGGGCGTGAGCGGGCGCATCCTTCATCGACACGTCGCCGGGGATCACCAGCACCGCAACCCCGCGCTGCCCGATCGCGGTGCGGATCGCGCGGTGGAGCAGTTCGGGCAACTGCGCCGGATCCTGCACCATCTCGCAGAAATGGCTGCACTCGCGGAACAATTCGGTCGGGTGCGTCTCCTGGAAGTAGTTCAGGCCGATCTCGCGCGAGGGGATGTGCGCGGCGATGGCGAGCACCGGCACATGGTTGCGCTGGCAGTCGTAGAGCCCGTTGACGAGGTGGAGATGGCCCGGTCCGCAACTCCCCGCGCACACGGCGAGCTTGCGCGTCGCGGCGGCCTCCGCCCCGGCGGCGAAGGCGCCTGCCTCCTCGTTGCGGACGTGCATCCACTCGATGCTGCCGAGACGCCGCAGCGAATCGTTGATCGCGTTGAGGCTGTCGCCCGTCACGCCCCAGATACGCTCGACGCCGATCGAGTCGAGCGTCCGCGTGATGAGGTCGGCGACCGACAGCGCGCCGGAATTTCCGAAGAGCTTCATGCGATAGTCCTTTCGATCATCGGTCCCGGCCGGGTCACGCTTCGTCCGTGTCCGTATAATCGGGCGTGTACAACATCGCCTCGATCCACGCGCGGATGTCGGCGGGGGTGCTCGAACGTCGCGTCGTGATCTCCATCATCACTGGGCAACCATTCATATCGGACGGGATAGCGCCTCCGTCAAAGGGTCATATTCATCTATTCAATCCCTTGTCGGGATCATCAAGACCACGTCAAACACATATAATTATGTGGTGTTAGATAATTCTGTAAGATATTATGGAATATGGACTTTACACCCGTGGACAGTCCGGTGTCCCGATTCCAGCCCGTGAAGCCCCCTGGTTTCGCTACCGTCACCGCAACGAGCATGTTCGGCATGATGGCCGGCGTCACCGTAAAAGCTAATACGACAGAATGTGCGGGTCAGCCGCCGAAGTGGCGGAGCGGGAGGGATTCGAACCCTCGAGGAGCTTTGGACCCCTACACACTTTCCAGGCGTGCGCCTTCGACCACTCGGCCACCGCTCCCCTCTCGGGAAGGTGCCGCCTAGCCGCATCGCGCCGCTTTCGCAAGCCGCGCCGACGTGGCACGATCGCGGACATGATGCGATCCGTCCTTCGTGCCGCGACCTGCTCCGCCGCCTCGCTGGGCGTGCCGCTGCTGCTGCCGTGGGCGGCGGCGGGGCAGGTCGGGCCGCGCTATGTGCCGATCAATCCGGCGGCGGGGTCATCCGCGCCGGCACCGGTTCCGGCATCGCCCCCCGCACCCGCGGGACGGGCAGCCGGCGTCGGACCGGACAATGCCGGGCCCGCCGTGTTGCCCGCACCCCCCGCGCCGGCGCCGCCGGCGCCCGGCGTCACCGCTGCCGCCCGGCCCAGCCTTGCCGATATCCTTGCCGCCGCGCCCGCGGCCGCCTGGTCGGCGATTCCCGCCGATCGCCTGCTGGTCATGACGCTGGCGGGCGGGGGGCGGGTGACGATCGCCCTCGCGCCCGAGCTGGCGCCGGTCCACGTCGCCAATATCGTGGCGCTCGCGGGCGCGCGCTGGTGGGATGGCAGCGCCGTCACGCGCGTGCAGGACAATTATGTCGTCCAATGGGGCGGGGCGGCAGAGGGCAAGCCGCTGCCGCCCGGCGTCGTCGCCCGCCCGCCCGCCGAATACGACCGCCCCGCCGCCGGCCTGCCCTTCACCCCGTTGCCCTTCGCGGACAGCTATGCCCCGGCGATCGGCCTGTCAGGCGCCTTCCCGATCGCAGCGGATGGGACCGCGGCCTGGGGCGCGCATTGCTACGGCATGGTGGGGGTAGGGCGCGACAATGCGCCCGATACCGGCGACGGTACCGAACTCTATGCGATCATCGGCCAGGCCCCGCGCCATCTCGATCGCAATCTGGCGGTGGTCGGCCGGGTGGTGGAGGGCATGCCGCTCCTGTCGGCCAGGCCGCGGGGGCCGGGGGCGCTCGGCTTCTACACCGATCCCGCCGACCGTCTCGGCATCGTCAGCGTGCGGCTCGCGTCCGATCTGCCGGAGGGGGAGCGCCCGGTGATCGAGACGCTCCGCCCGGATTCGCCGAGCTTCGCCGCATGGGTGCGGCTGCGCGCCAACCGGCAGGATGCCTTTTTCGTCCGTCCGGCGGGCGCGCTGGACATCTGCCAGGCGCTGCCGCCGGGGCGTACCGGCCCGGCGGCGCCGCGCGCGACGCCGCCGGGCTGAGGACGACGCGCCGCCTTACTTGACGTGGGCGGACAGGTGCTTGTTCATCTCGAACATGGTCGCCTTGTCCTTGCCGAAGATCTTCTTCAGCTTGTCGTCGGCCAGGATCTCGCGCTTGTTCTCCGGATTCTGCAACTCGTGCTTGCGGATGTAATCCCACACCTTGCTCACCATTTCCGAGCGGGGCAGCGCATCCGCACCGACGATCTCGGCCAGATCCTTGGAGGGGGTGACGGGCTTGTGGATGCCGCCGGTCTTGGCCGGGGCCTTGTCGTCGCTCTTCGCCGCGGCCTTGGCGGCCGGCTTCTTCGCGGGGGTCTTCGCCATGATGTCCTCCTTCTTGTGTATTCCGGCAATGCCTAGGGCGTTTCGCCACCGCCCGCGAGCCGAAAATGTGACGGCCGCGTGCCGAACCGGCCGATCCTGCGGGCAGAAAGCATCAGACCCGGCTTCGTTGCACGGGTGCTGCGATTGACGGGGCGGTGGCGCGGGTTATCAGCCGCGCTTGATCCACCGCCCCCCGAGGATGCGCCATGACCGATGCCGAGACGCCCCCCGCCGCCGAAGCGCCTTTGGCGGATACCCCGCCCGACCGTCTGTCGCTCGATTCCGCGAGCCCGTATTTCGATGCCGCCATCCTCCGGCGCGGCATCGGCATCCGCTTCAAGGGCGTCGAGCGGACGACGGTCGAGGAATATTCGGTTTCGGAAGGCTGGGTGCGCATGGCGGTCGGCAAGTCGCGCGACCGCCGCGGCAACCCGATGACGGTGAAGCTGATGGGGCCGGTCGAGCCCTATTTCCTTGATATCGCGGGCACAGCAGACGGCTGACGGCGTCGTCGTTAACGGCCTGATAACGCCTCGCGCCTAACGCGGGCGGCATGGTGAGGCGCGATCGGCAGGGGCGGGGGCGGGCGGCGGCGATGCAGCCGGCGATCGTCGTCGCCGCGCTCGGATCGCTGGCGCTGATGCCGCCCGCCCAGGGCCGCATGCTGCTGATTCCGGCGGGCGCCGCCGCGGCGCGCCTGCTGCCGGCGGCGGCGCTGGCGGATGGCGCGCTGCTCGTCGGCGCGGGCCCGTGGCCGGGCTCGCTGGTGGTCGAGACACGCCGGCCGGGCCTGCCCCGCCGGATGCTGTCGCGCGGCATCCTCGCCACCGCGTTCATCGCCGGCGGCTGCGCCGTGCCGTTCCAGGAGAAGCGCACATGACGGACGGACTCGACAGGCTGCGCGCCCGCGGCACGACGGCGCTGGTGCTGTTCAGCTGGGCGTGGTTCGCAGCGATGATGGCCGTCGCCCTGTTCGGGGGGCGGGGGGATGCCGGCGTGGTGCTGCTGCTCGGCCTCGCCGTCAATGCGGTGCCGACGATGATCGCGATCCGCCACCGCTACGATCGCATGGCGCGGCTGGCGGTCGGCACGCTCGCCGCCGCCAATCCGGCGCTGCTCGTCTATCTCGCCCGCGGCACGGTGTGGCAGATGGACATGCATATGTATTTCTTCGTCGCGCTGGCGGCGCTGACGGTGCTGTGCGACTGGCGGCCGATCCTGCTCGCCTCGGTGCTGATCGCGGTGCACCATGTGGCGCTGGCGATGGTGGCGCCCGACTGGGTGTTCGTCGGCACCGGCGATCTCGCCCGGATCGGCGTGCATGGTGCCGCGGTGTTCCTGCAATTCGGCATCCTCGCCTATATCTCGGGCAGCCTGCGCGGCCTGCTCGTCCGCCAGCAGAGCGCGCAGGCGGCGAGCGAGCGGCTGACCAGTGAGGCGGTCGCGGCGCGGGCCGAGGCCGAGACCGCCACCGCCGCCGCCCGCGCCGCGCAGGGCGAGGCCGAACGCGCGCTGGCCGAGGCCGCGCGCGCCCGCGACCATGCCGCCGAGGAGCGTGCCCGCCGCGAGGCCGGCGAGAACCGCGCCGCCGCCCGCCGCGACCAGGAATTGCGATCGATCGCCGAAGAATTCGAGCGATCGGTGAACGGCATCGTCACCGCGGTGGGCAGCGCCGCCGAACAGCTGGACCGATCGGCGGTGGCGTTGAGCGAGATGGCGATCGAGAGCAGCCGGCAGAGCAATGCGGCGGCGGGCAGCGCCTCGGGTGCGTCGCAGGCGGCGCAGGTGGTGGCGGGCAGCATCGCCTCGCTCTCCAGATCGATCGGCCAGATCGCCGCCAGCGTGGATACGCAGGCCGACCTCGGCCAGACCGCGCAACAGACGAGCAGCATCGGCGACGAGGCGGTGCGGGCGCTGGCCGAACGGACGACCGGCATCGGCGAATTCACCACCCGCATTCAGGCGATCGCCTCGCGCACCAATCTCCTCGCGCTGAATGCCGCGATCGAGGCGGCGCATGCCGGGGCGGCCGGGCGCGGCTTCGCGGTAGTGGCGGGCGAGGTGAAGACGCTGGCGGCGCAGGCCTCCGCCGCCACCGCCGAGATCGGGGAACTGGTCGCCGGCATCCATGCCGGGGCGCATGTCGCCGAAGGATCGCTGCGCGACGTGGCGGGCGCGGTCGAGGATCTGTCCGCCGCCAGCCGCGCGATCAGCGCGTCGGTCGCGCAGCAGCGGGCGACCGCCGAACTGATCGAGCGATCGGCACAGGCTTCGGCGGCGGGGGCGGACGAGATCGCGATCCGCATGGAGCGCGTCGCCGACGTCGCCAACCGCACTGGCGATCTTTCGGCCGAGGTGAGTGCCGCCGCCGCCGATCTGCTGGGCAATGCCGGGGCGCTGAAGGCGGCGGCGCGGTCGTTCGTCGTGCGGCTCAACGCCGCCTGATCGCCCGTCAGGCGGCCTCGGAAAAGTCGAGCACCGGCCAGCCGCGCACTTCCGCCAGCGCGCGCATTTTGGGCGAGGGGTTGGCGGCATAGGCCTCGTCCGCCCATTCCATCACCGGCGCGTCCGAGGCGTGATCCGAATAGAAGAGGATGCGGATCGCGTTGCGGTCCAGCCCCACGGTCCGCAGCCATGCCTCGATCATCCGCAGCTTGTCCGGCCCGTAGCAATTGACGCCGTCGATTCGCGCCATCAGCCTGTCGCCCACGCCGGCCACGCTGTTGGTGGCGATCACGTCGTCGAACCCCAGCCGCTCGGCGATCGCCTCGACATAGAGGCGGTAGGAAGCGGTGGCGAGGACGAGGCGGCGGCCGGCGGCGCGATCCGCCGCGATCCGGGCGAGCGCGCCGGGCAGCACGTTGCCGCGCATCACCGCATCGGCGAAGCTGGCGGCGACGGGGGCGAGCGCCGCGCGCGACACCGACCCGCCCAGCAGCAGCGCCTGATTGACCTCCTTCAACCGCTTGCGGCTGATGAGGCGCGTGCCGTACGCCGCCATCGCCAGCACGACCAGGGGCGACAGCGCCAGCCGCCACGGCGCCAGCGCGCGCGCCGCATGGATCAGGAAGGGCGTGTAGGTGCCCGTGCGCGTGATCGTGCGGTCCATGTCGTAGATGGCGAGTTCGGTCATGGCCGCATGCGGTAGGGCCGGGCCGGGGGCGGCGGCAAGCCGTTTCGGCCGGGAACATTACGGCTCCGTATGCGTCTCGCCCCTGATGCACGTCTGCCTCCGCTTCCCTCGCGATCGATGAGCGCCGCGACCGTCAGCGAGGATCGCGATGGCGACGCGCGGGTCGTGCGCTTCGCCGGCACGATGACGCTGGCGCGGCTGGGCGATGTGCCCGCCGCCCTCGCCCGGATCGCGCCGCGGCCCGACAGGATCGACCTGTCCGGCGTCAAGCGGATGGATACGGTGGGCGCGTGGCTGGTCCACCGCCTCGCACGCGACGGCGACGTGCCGGTGGACGGGGCCGACGAGGATGCCGGCCGGTTGCTGGCGCAGGTGGCGGCGGCGGACAAGCCGCTCCGTATCCGGCCGGATGCGACCCCCGCGATCGCGCGCGTGATCGGCCAGATCGGCACCGCCACCGTCCAGTCCGGCCGGACCCTCGCCGGCCTCGTCGGCTTCTTCGGCAGCACGCTGGTCGCCTGCTGGGATCTGATCCGCCATCCCCGCCGCTTCCGCGCCAATGCGGTGATCCGCCAGTTCGAGGTGGTCGGCATCGAGGCGCTGGCGATCATCGGGCTGATGAGCCTGCTGATCGGCGTCGTCATCGCCCAGCAGGGCGCGATCCAGCTTCGCCAGTTCGGTGCGGAAGTGTTCGCGATCAACCTGATCGGCCGCATCACGCTGCGCGAGCTGGGCGTGCTGATGACGGCGATCATGGTTGCCGGCCGGTCGGGCTCAGCCTTCGCCGCGCAGATCGGATCGATGCGCCTGGCCGAGGAGGTGGACGCGATGCGCACCATCGGCGTCGCGCCGATGGAAGCGTTGGTGGTGCCGCGCGTGCTCGCCACCGTCATCATGATGCCGCTGCTCGCCTTCTACGCCTCGATGATGGCGATGATCGGCGGCGGCATCTTCTCCTGGGTGTCGCTGGAAATCCCGCCGATCACCTTCATCACTCGCGTGCGCGAGGTGGTCCCGATCACCGATCTGTGGATCGGCCTCATCAAGGCGCCGGTCTTCGGCCTCATCATCGCGATGGCCGGCTGTTTCCAGGGCATGCAGGTGGAGGGCAATGCCGAGCAGGTCGGCCTGCGCACCACCGCTGCGGTCGTCCAGTCGATCTTCCTCGTGATCGTCGTCAACGCCTTCTTCGCGGTGTTCTTCGCTTCGATCGGATGGATCTGATGGCGCGGGACGAAGCCGTGATCGAGGTCAAGGGCCTGCGCAACGCCTTCGGCGATCAGGTCGTCCACGACGATCTCGATCTCAGCGTCCGGCGCGGCGAGATATTGGGCGTGGTCGGCGGATCGGGCACCGGCAAGTCGGTGCTGATGCGGTCGATCATCGGCCTGCAAACGCCGGTGGCGGGCGAGGTCGAGGTGTTCGGCACGCCGATGATCGGCCGCGAGGATACCGAGGCGCAGGACGTGCGGCGGCGTTGGGGCGTGCTGTTCCAGGGCGGCGCACTGTTCTCCACGCTGACCGTGGCCGAGAATGTCGAGGTGCCGCTGCGCGAACATTACCGGTCGCTCGATCAGGCGCTGCTCGACGAGATCGCCGGCTACAAGGTGGCGATGAGCGGGCTTCCGGCGGAGGCTGGGCCGAAATATCCGAGCGAGCTTTCGGGCGGGATGCGCAAGCGTGCCGGCCTCGCCCGCGCGCTCGCGCTCGACCCCGAGCTGCTGTTCCTCGACGAACCGACCGCGGGCCTCGACCCGATCGGCGCCGCCGCCTTCGACGATCTGATCGCCTCGCTGCGGGACACGCTGGGCCTGACGGTGTTCCTCATCACCCATGATCTCGATACGCTCTACGCCATCTGCGACCGTGTCGCGGTGCTGGCCGACAAGCGCGTGATCGCGATCGGAACGATCCCGGAATTGTTGGCGTTGGACCATCCCTGGATCCAGGAATATTTCAACGGCCCGCGCGGCCGCGAGGCGGCGGATGCCGCAGAGCGGGAGCAGGCGGCGGAGCGCGACCGGCCGGTCGATCTGGCCAAGGCGAACGAGGGGCAAGGCGAAGGCTGATGGAAAACCGCTCGAACCACGTCCTCGTCGGCAGCGTCGTCCTCGGACTGCTGATCGCCACCTGCGTGTTCATCGTCTGGCTGGCGGGCTTCAACGGCGCGTCCGACAAGCCGTTCGACATATTGTTCAAGAGCTCGGTCGACGGCCTCGCCAAGGGATCGATGGTCAATTATTCGGGCGTGCCGGTCGGCAAGGTCGAACAGATCGCGCTCGTGCCTAACCAGCCCGACGTGGTGCGCGTGCGCATCCTGGTGAAGGAGGAAAGCCCGATCCTGGAGGGCACCACCGCCACCATCGCCGGCGTCGGCTTCACCGGCGTCAGCCAGATCAATCTCGACAATGCCCGCCCCGGCGCGCCGGCGATCGAGGCGCCCGGACCGTTCGGCGCGCCGCTGATCCCGCCCAAGGCGGGCGGGCTGGGCGCGATCCTGAACAACGCGCCGCAATTGCTCGACCGGCTGACCGAACTGACCGAGCGGCTGACCGCGACGCTCTCGCCCGCGAACCAGCAGTCGATCGAGGGCATATTGAAAAACGTCAGCCGCCTGTCGGGCGCGCTCGCCGATCGCGGTCCCGAGATCGCCGACACGCTGGCGCAGACCCGCCTCGCGGTCCAGCAGGCCGGTGCCGCCGCCGAGCAGATCGGCGCGCTGGCGGCGACCACCAACGGCGTGATGCAGCGCGATCTTGGGCCCACGCTCGCCAACCTCAACAAGGCGGTCGCCTCCGCCGAACACAGCATGGCGACGCTCGACAGCGCGATCACCGATGCGCGGCCCGGCCTCAAGACCTTCTCGACGCGCACCGTGCCCGAAGCCAACGAGCTGATCCGCAACCTGAACGAGATGGCCGAGGCGCTGACCCATGTCGCCGGCCGGCTCGATCGCGGCGGCGCCAGCGCCATCATCGGCGGCTCGACGCTGCCCGACTACAAGCCCGGAAGGTGAAGACCATGGCCCGCCTGCCCGCATCCGCCCTCGCCGTGGCGCTCGCTTTCCCCGCTCTGCTCGGCGGCTGCGTCAGCTTCGGCCCCAAGCCCCCGCCCAGCCTGATGACCCTGTCGGCGGCATCCCCCGTCGCCGCCGGCACCATCGCGACCGCGACTGACAAGACGGCAGTCGCCATCGTCGTGCCCGCCGTGCCGCAGGCGCTGGCGACGCAGCGCGTGGCGGTGATGAGCGGGGCCAATGCCGTCGCCTACCTGAAGGACGGATTGTGGGTGGAAGCCCCCAACCGCCTGTTCCGCGACGTGGTGGCCGAAACGGTGCAGGCGCGCACAGGCCGCCTCGTCCCCGATCCGCGCACCCCCGGCCTCTCGCCCGACACGCGGGTGACGGGGCGGCTCGAGGCGTTCGGGCTGGACGCCGCCGCCAACGCCGTCGTCGTGCGCTACGATGCCTTGCTGTCGCGGTCCGGCGTGGATCAGGTGACGGAGCGGCGGTTCGAGGCGCGCGTGCCCGTTTCCTCGCACATGCCGCAGCCGGTGGCGGCGGCGCTGGCGCAGGCGGCCAATCAGGTGGCGGTCGAGGTCGCGGACTGGGTCGGGCGGTAGCGGCGGCGGCTGGGGCGGGCGGCGGCGGGACGCGCGCCGGCGTCCGGAGACCCGGTAGCGGAGCATCGACGATGCGGCTCCCTCGTCCCGGCCAAGCTTGACCCGCGCTGCCCCGCCAAGGAATTTGTCGTGCGGCGCGATTGTACCGTGCGGCGTCTCGACTTCGCTCGACGCGAACGGGGTGGGCACAACCGAACCTGTAGGGTTTTCGCGTCCCTTCGTACCCCGTCAAACCGCGATGGGCACCTGCCTCCGTTCGCCCCGAGCGAAGTCGAGGGGTATGCGGGGCAGATGTCGCGCGCGGCGCCCCGCCTTCCGGCCGTGGTCAGGCGAGGCTTTTCGTCACCTGCTCGCACACGTCGCGCGACAGGCCGGGTTGCGCCAGGATGCGTTCGAGTTCGGCGCGCATCAAGGCGGCGCGGCCGGCCTCGAAGCGGCGCCAGCGGCCGAGCGGGGGGACAAGACGGGCGGCCGCCTGCGGGTTGAGGCGATCGACCTCAAGCAGCATGTCGCCGACGAAGCGGTAGCCGGCGCCGTCCGCGCCGTTGAAGGCGCGCTGGTTGATCGCGAAGGCGCCGACGAGCGCGCGCAGCCGGTTGGGGTTGGCGATCGTGAAATCGGGGTGGCCGGCCAGCCGGCGCACCGCCTCCGCCGTATCGGGCCGGGTCGACAGCGCCTGCGTGCTGAACCATTTGTCCAGCACCAGCGGATCGGTGCGGTAGCGATCGTAGAAGGCAGCGAGCGCGCGTTCCCGCTCGGGCGTGTCGCCGTTGGCCAGCACGCCCAGCGCGCCCTGCCGGTCGGTCATGTTGTCGGCCTCGGCGAACTGCGCCCAGGCCAGCGCCGCGGCATCGGGCGCGCCGCCTGCGGTCAGATAGCCGAGCGCGATCGTGCGCAGCCGCCGCGCGCCCTTGGCGGCGGGGGTATAGGCATAGGCCTCGGCCCCCGCCCCGGCATAGGCGCCGGCCCAGTCCTTGAGCAGCGCGGCGCCGATCTCCCGCCGCAGCGCCTCGCGCGCGGTGGCGATCGTGTCGGGATCGACGACGAGCAGCTGGTCGCCGACGAACGCTTCGGACGGCAGCAGCACCGCCTCGGCGATATAGGCCTGATCGAGCGCGGGATCGGCGAGCGTCTGCGCCACCGCCTCGATCACCGGGGCATGATCGGCACGGCCGGTCGTCACCGCCGTCACCAGCGTGTCGAGCATCAGCTGCTGCATCGCCTCGTAGCGGGCGAAGGGATCGTCGTCGTGCGCCGACAGGAAGGCGAGGTCGGCGGCGTCGCGGTTGCTTTCGATCAGCACGGGGGCGGAAAAGCCGCGGTTGATCGACAGCACCGGCCGTTCGGACACGCCTTCGAACAGCAGCTCGGCGGACGCCTCGTCCAGCACCACCAGTCGCTCGGGCGCGACGGGCTTGCCGCCGGGATCGCCCAGCAGGGCGAGGCGCAGCGGGATCGGCATCGGCTGCTTGGTCGGCTGGCCGGGTGTCGTCGGCACGGTCTGCGCGAGGTGGAGGCGCGCGCGGCCGCCGGGTGCGTCCCAGTCTAGCTTCGCGGTGATGCGCGGCGTGCCGGCCTGCGCATACCAGAGGCGGAAGCCGGCAAGGTCCGCCCCGGTCGCATCCTCCATCGCCACCACGAAATCCTCGCAGGTGGCGGCGGTGCCGTCGTGCCGGTCGAAATAGAGGTCGGTGCCGCGGCGGAACCGGTCCGGCCCCAGCATCGTCAGCAGCATGCGCACCACCTCGGCGCCCTTGTTGTAGACGGTGGAGGTGTAGAAGTTGCTGATCTCGATATAGGATTCCGGCCGGATCGGGTGGGCGAGGGGGCCTGCATCCTCCTGGAACTGGGTGGCGCGCAGCATCCGCACATCCTCGATCCGCTTGACCGCGGGCGAGCCCTGATCGGCCGAATATTGCTGGTCGCGCAGCACCGTGAAGCCTTCCTTCAGCGACAGCTGGAACCAGTCCCGGCACGTCACGCGGTTGCCCGACCAATTGTGGAAATATTCGTGCGCGACGACGCCGGCGACGGCATCGAAATCATTGTCGGTCGCGGTATCGGGGTCGGCCAGGATGTAGCGCGAGTTGAAGATGTTGAGGCCCTTGTTCTCCATCGCGCCGAAGTTGAAATCGGCCACCGCCACGATGTTGAAGATGGCAAGGTCGTATTCGCGGCCGTAGACGCGTTCGTCCCACGCCATCGACGTCTTGAGCGCGTCCATCGCATGGCCCGTCTTGGGCAGGTCCGGCTCGGCGACCCAAATGGCGAGATCGACGGGGCGGCCGCTGCGGGTGACGAACGTATCGCGATTGGGGGAGAGATCGCCCGCCACCAGCGCGAAGAGGTAGCAGGGCTTGCGGAAGGGATCGGACCAGGCCGCCCAGTGGCGCCCGCCGTCGAGTGCGCCGTTCCCCACCGGATCGCCATTGGCGAGGAGGATCGGGAAGCGTTCGGCATCCGCCTCCATGCGGACGTGGTAGCGGGTCAGCACGTCGGGCCGGTCGGGGAAGAAGGTGATGCGGCGGAAGCCCTCCGCCTCGCATTGCGTGCAGAGCAGGCCGCCCGAGGCATAGAGGCCCATCAGCTGCGAATTGGCCTCCGGCACCAGATCGACCACGGTTTCAATCACATGCGCGTCGCCCGGCAGATCGATGACGAGCGCCGGCCCGTCCATCCGCCACGCATCGGCTTGCGAAGCGTCGTCGATAAGGACCGCTACGGGGACGATGCCGTCCCCGTCGAGGCGGAGCGGGCGATCGTGCGCGCCGTTGCGTTCCACCGTCAGCCGCGCCGTCACCCGCGTGGCGGCGGGATCGAGGACGAAGTCGAGCGCGATCTCTGGCACCAGCCAGTCGGGCGTGCGATAATCGGCGCGGTGGATGGCGGCGGGCGTGGCGGCGACGGGGGTGGCGAGGGCATCGAGCATGGCCCCCGCATATCGCGTTCCGGGTTGGTCGTCATGGGGATGTCCACGTGGGGGAGAAGAAGTTTGGTTCGCGCGGAGGCGCGGAGACGCGGAGGGGGTGTGGGCGGGGCGGGGTCCCGGACGGCCGTCGGCGTGCAGCTTGCGAAAACGTCCGGCGTGAGATGCGGCTGCGCCGCGGGGGAGGCAGGGTGTATCCTTGCCAACTATCCCCCCTCCGTTCGGACCGAGCGAAGTCGAGGTCTATGCGGTACGCCCGCCGTAGAAACCGCGCGTGGCCCTCGACTTCGCTCGGGCCGAACGGAGGTCGGGGGGGGGGGGGCGGAGGGATGGGGTTTTCGGATGGGGGGCGGCGCCGCTAGGGTGGCGGTCATGCCCTCGCTCCTCGTCTTCGGCCCTGGCTACACCGCCTCGCGCATCGCCGCGGCTCTGCCCGGGTGGCGGATCGAGACGGTCGGCCGTCGCGGCATGGCCGACAGCGCCGCCGTCGCCACGGCGATCGGGCGGGCGACACATATTCTCTCGTCCGTGCCGCCGGAGGGGGAGGGCGATCCCGTGCTGCGGCTGCACGGCGCGGCGCTGGCGGCCGCCCCGGCGGGGTGGATCGGCTACCTTTCCTCGACCGGCGTCTATGGCGATGCCGGCGGCGGCTGGGTGGACGAGGCGGCGCCGCTCAACGGGCGGCGCGGGCCGCGCGTGGCCGCCGATCTGGCGTGGCAGGCGCTGCACCCCGCGGTCCGCGTCTTCCGCCTGCCCGGCATCTACGGCCCCGGCCGATCGATGCTGGAGCGGGTGGCCGAGGGCAAGGCGCACCGTATCGACCTGCCCGGACAGGTGTTCAGCCGCATCCACGTCGACGACATCGTCGGCGGCGTGCGCGCTTCCATCGCGTGCGGGCCGGCAGGCGTCTACAATCTCGCCGACGACCGGCCGGCGCACCAGAACGACGTGGTGGCCGAAGCCTGTCGCCTGACCGGCCGCCCGCTGCCGCCGCTGCAATCTCTGGACGAGGCCGGCCTCAGCCCGATGGCGCGGGCTTTCTATGCCGAGAACCGGCGGGTGGCGGCGGGCAAGGCGCGGCGGCTGCTCGGCTGGCGGCCGCTTCATGCCGATTATCGTGCCGGGCTGCGCGCCCTCAGCGCGAACAGCAGCCCGGCGAAGACCAGCACCGCCCCGGTCACGCTCGTCGCCGACCAGCGATAGCCTTCCCAGACGGTGGAGATGGCCATGGCGATTATCGGGATCAGCACGCTGGAATAGGCCGCGCGCGCCGCGCCGATCGCGCGGATGACGACATAATAAAGCGGAAAGGCGAGCGCGGAGGCGATCAGGCCGAGATAGAGCAGCCCCGCGACATAGGCGGGCGACGGATCGAACCGCGGCGGCCCCGCCGTGCCCCACGCCGCGGCGGCCGAGATCGCCGCGCCGACCAGCATCGCCCAGCCCACCATCACCGCCAGCGGCACCTTCGCCAGCGCCGGCCGCGCCTGGAGGACGTTGCCGATCGAGGCGACCAGCACCGCCGCCAGCGCCAGCGCGATGCCGGTGACGACGCCCGGCGCCGCCCCGCCCGCCGCCCCCCATTCATGCGCGAACAGGAAGCCGAGGCCGACCAGCGCCACCGCCGATCCGCCGAGGAACGGCCGCGACAGCCGCTGGCCGAGGAAGAGGCGGCCGAGGATAGCATTGGGCACCACCAGCAGCGCGAACACCATCGCGACGATGCCCGAGGTGACATGGACCTCGGCACGATAGACGAACCAGTAATTGGCGAAGAACTGCATCGCCCCCACCGCCAGCACCGGGCCGGTCGCGGCGTGTGGCAGCGACAGCGGCTGGCGTGTCGCCGCCGCCCAGCCGAGCATGGCGAGGCCGGCGATCCCGAAGCGGTAGCAGATCGACCAGTCGGGCGGGACGATGCCCAACTGCGTGCGGATGACGATCCACGTCGATCCCCAGATCACGGTCGGGATCGCGAAGGCCAGCATCATCCGCCGCCGGAGCGCGGGCGACAAAGGGGCGGCGGTTCCGGCGCTCATGGCAAGGCCGCGAGCGCATCGGCCAAGCGGGCGATGCCGTCCGCGTCCTGATCCCACGAACAGACGAGGCGGATCTCGCCCGGCACCATCCAGTCGTAGAAACCGAAGCCCGCCGCGCGTAGCGCTGCCGCTTCGGCCGGGGAGACGCGCAGGAACAGGGCATTGGCCTCAACCGGGCAGACCAGCCGATGCGCCGCCGCCCGCGCCAGCGTCTGCGCCGCGGCGTTGGCGGCGCGGGCCGTCTCCAGCCACAGGCCGCCCTCGAGCATCGCCAGCAATTGCGCGGCGAGGTAGCGGCCCTTGGAGAGGAGGTGGCCGGCGCGCTTGTGGCGGATGCGTGCCGCCGCCGCCAGATCGGGCCGGAAGAAGACGATCGCCTCGGCCGACATCCCGCCATTCTTGACGAAGCCGAAGGACAGCACGTCGACACCGGACGTGATCTCCGCCGGCGTGCAGCCGCGATGGGCGATAGCGTTGGCGAGGCGTGCCCCGTCCATGTGCAGGCCGAGGCCGCTTGCCTGGGCCCAGCCGGCGATCGCCGCCACCTCTGCGGGCGTATAGCTTTGCCCATATTCACTGGCGTTGGTGATCGAGACGGCGTGCGGCTGGACGTGGTGGACCCCCGGCCCGATCGCGTCCGCCGCCGCCGACAGGCAGCCCGGCGTCAGCTTCGCACCCGGCCCGCCGGCCAGCAGCAGCTTGGCGCCGTGGGTGAAGAATTCGGGGGCGCCCGCCTCGTCGTTCTGGATATGCGCCTGCGCGTGGCAGAGGATGCCGCCATGGGGCGGGCACAGCGATGCTAGCGCCAGGGCATTGGCGGCGGTGCCGGTCGATACCCACAGCACCGCCGCCTCGCGCCCGAACAGCGCGGAGAAGGCGGCGTCCAGCCGGCGCGACCAGCCGTCCCCGTCATAGCCGGTATCCGCCACGTCGGCCGCGGCGATGGCGGCGAGGACGGCGGGGTGGACGCGGGCGGCATTGTCGGAAAAGAAGCGCATGGCGGGGGAGTGCGGGGCGCTGTGCCCCCAAGTCAACCTTGACCCGCGCCGTCCGCGCCCCCATCTGCGCAATCGGAACGAATCAGTCCGATTGGAGCCATGCGCCTTTCCTCGCTTGCCGATTATGCGGTGGTGATGCTGTCCGCCGCCGCGCGCCATCCGGCGGCGGCGCGGCTGAGCGCCACGACGCTGGCGGAGGAGACGGGCGTGCCGCTGCCGACCGCGCAGAAGCTGATGGGGCGGCTGGCGGCGGCGGGGCTGCTGACCTCGGCGCGCGGGACGGGGGGCGGCTTCGTGCTGGCGAAGGGGCCGGCCGAGATCAGCCTAGCCGACATCGTCGAGGCGGTGGAGGGGCCGATCGCGCTCACCTCCTGCGTCGAGCATGGACGCCACGATTGTACGCTGGAGCATGCCTGCTCCGTCCGCCCGCACTGGCCGGCGGTGAACGACGCATTGCGCGGGGCCTTGGGGGGCGTGAGCCTCGCCACCCTCGCCGGAGGACATGGATGACCGACACCCGCACCCAGGATCGCGCCGAGATGAATGCCGAAGCGCAAGCCGCGGCGGATCGCGCCTCCACCTACGAATGGGGGTTCACGAGCGACATCGAGCAGGAGTTCGCGCCCAAGGGCCTCAGCGAGGATACGGTGCGCTACATCTCGGCCAAGAAGGGCGAGCCGGAATGGCTGCTCGACTGGCGGCTGAAGGCGTTCCGGCTGTGGCTGGGGATGGAGGCGCCCGACTGGGCGAAGCTGAACGTCCCCCCGATCGACTATCAGGACGCTTATTATTACGCCGAGCCGAAGGCGAAGCCGACGCTCGCCTCGCTGGACGAGCTGGATCCCGAAATTCGCCGCACCTATGAGAAGCTGGGCATCCCGATCGAGGAGCAGAAGGTGCTCGCCGGCGTCGAGGGCAGCCGCAAGGTGGCGGTGGACGCGGTGTTCGACAGCGTATCCGTCGCCACCACCTTCCGCGCCGAACTGGAGAAAGCCGGGGTCATCTTCCGCTCGATCAGCGAGGCGGTGAAGGAATATCCGGAGCTTGTCCGCCGCTGGCTGGGCAAGGTGGTGCCCGCGCGCGACAATTATTTCGCCACATTGAACAGCGCGGTCTTCTCGGACGGGACGTTCGTCTACATTCCCGAAAGTGTGCGCTGCCCGATGGAATTGTCGACCTATTTCCGCATCAACGCCGCCAACACCGGCCAGTTCGAGCGCACGCTGATCGTGGCCGACAAGGGGGCCTACGTTTCCTACCTCGAGGGCTGCACCGCGCCGATACGCGACGAGAACCAGCTTCACGCCGCGGTGGTCGAGCTGGTGGCGCTGGACGATGCCGAGATCAAATATTCGACCGTGCAGAACTGGTATCCCGGCAATGCCGAGGGGCTGGGCGGCATCTACAATTTCGTGACCAAGCGGGCGCTGTGCCAGGGTGCGCGATCGAAGGTGTCGTGGACGCAGGTCGAGACCGGATCGGCGATCACCTGGAAATATCCCTCCTGCGTGCTGGCGGGGGAGGATTCGGTCGGCGAATTCTATTCGGTGGCGGTGACGAACAATCGCCAGCAGGCCGATACCGGCACCAAGATGATCCATCTGGGTGCGGGATCGCGCTCGACGATCGTCTCCAAGGGCATCTCTGCCGGGCGCTCGGACAATACCTATCGCGGCCTCGTCCGCGTCGGGCCGACCGCCGAGAACGTCCGCAACTTCACCCAGTGCGATTCGCTGCTGCTGGGCGACCGCTGCGGCGCGCACACCGTGCCCTATATCGAGGTCCGCAACCCCTCCGCCACGATCGAGCATGAGGCGACGACCAGCAAGATCAGCGACGACCAGCTGTTCTACGCGATGCAGCGGGGCCTGGGGCAGGAGGATGCGGTGGCGTTGATCGTCAACGGCTTCGCGAAAGAGGTGCTGCAACAGCTGCCGATGGAGTTCGCGGTGGAAGCGCAGAAGCTGCTGGGGATTTCGCTGGAGGGGAGCGTCGGGTGATCGACAAGGGGCAACGCCCTGACTCCCCTCCCCTTCAGGGGAGGGGCCGGGGGTGGGGGCTGTCGGTTGCGGAGCTGGACCGCCGGCAGGGGTTCGCCCGCGCCATGCGGAATGATCCGACCGAGCCTGAACGCCGGCTATGGAAGCATTTGCGCGCCTCGCAGATCGATGGCTTCAAATTTCGGCGCCAATCGGCCATCGGTCCTTACATTGCAGATTTTTACTGTCCGACAGCTGGGCTGGTCGTCGAGGTCGATGGTGATACCCACATAGATGCGGCAGCGGATGTTGCACGCGATGAATGGTTTGCGGACCGGGGTTTGACGACGCTGCGGGTTTCCAACCGCGACGTGATTGAGAATATCGACGGCGTGCTGGCGAGGATCAGCGCGATACTAGCGGCCTCGACCGATCGGACGAACAGCCCCCACCCCAACCCCTCCCCTGAAGGGGAGGGGCTTTCAGGATGACCATGCTCCATATCACCGACCTTCACGCCGAAACCGCCGGCAAGACGATCCTCAACGGCCTCTCGCTGACGCTGAATGCGGGCGAGGTGCATGCGATCATGGGGCCGAACGGGGCCGGCAAGTCGACGCTCGCCTATACGCTGGGCGGGCGGCCCGGCTACGAGGTGACGAGCGGCAGCGCAACGCTCGACGGCGCCGATCTGCTGGCGATGGAGCCGGCCGAGCGCGCGGCCGCCGGCCTGTTCCTGGGCTTCCAATATCCGGTCGAGATTCCCGGCGTCTCCAACCTCCAGTTTTTGCGCACCGCGCTCAACGCCCAGCGGCGCGCGCGGGGCGAGGCTGAGCTGTCCGGCGCCGAGTTCCTCAAGGTGGCGCGGGGCCAGGCCGATGCGCTGGGGCTCGACATGGAGATGCTGAAGCGGCCGGTGAACGTCGGCTTCTCGGGCGGCGAGAAGAAGCGCAACGAGATGGTGCAGATGGGCATCCTGGACCCACGCGTCGCGATCCTCGACGAGACCGACAGCGGGCTGGACATCGATGCGCTGCGCGTCGTCGGCCGCGGCATCAACACGATCATGCGCAAGCCCGACAAGGCGGTGCTGCTCATCACCCATTATCAGCGCCTGCTCGATTATGTGCAGCCCGATCGGGTGCACGTGCTGGCGGCGGGGCGGATCGTGCGATCGGGCGGGCCGGAGCTGGCGCAGGAGCTGGAACGCGAAGGCTATGGCGCGATCGTGGAGGGGCAGGCGGCGTGACCCTCGCGCTCCCCACCGCACGTGACGAGGCGTGGCGCTGGGCCGATCTGTCGGCGCTGCCGGCACTGGCCGAGGCGTCCCCGGCGCATGGCGTGATCGACGTCAGCGATCTGTGGATCGGTTGCGGCGGGCCGCGGCTGCTGTTCGTCGATGGCCGGTTCGAAGCGGGGTCGAGTGCGGCGGACGGCATCGCCATCGGCCCGGTCCCGGCGGCGAGCGACCATCCGCTCGGCCGGCTGGCGGCAGGCCGCGACGGCTGGACGCTGGCGCTGGATGCGGGCCATGCCGCCGCCGCCACGATCGAGCTCGTCCATGTCGTGACCGGCGGCGCCAGCCACGTCCCCGCGCGGATCGCGCTCGGCGAGGGGGCGCAGGCCTCGATCGTCGAGACGTTCGCGGGTGACGGCTGGGCCAACCGGCTGACCGCGATCGACCTCGCCCCCGCCGCGCGGCTGATGCGCGCGGTGCGCGTGCGGCAGGACAGCGGCTTCGTCTCGTTGCGCGACGAGGCGCGGGTCGCGGCGGGCGCGAGCCTCGTCACCACGCAGCTTGCGCTGGGCGGGGCGGGGACGCGGCTGGATGCGGAAATCGTCCTGGCGGGCGAAGGCGCGTTCGCGGAGCATGGCGGGGCGCTGCTGGCGCGCACCGACCAGCGCCACGATGCGGCGGTGGTGGTGCGCCACGATGCGGCCGGCGGCACCAGCCGGCAGATGTGGCGCGCGGTGGCGGACGACCTCGCCACCGCCTCGATCGCGGCGGCGGTGAAGGTGGCGCGCGACGCGCAGCTGACCGATGGCGAACAGTCGCTGGGCGGGCTGCTGCTGAAGCGTGCCGCGACGATCAACCTCAAGCCCGAACTCGAGATTTTCGCGGACGACGTGAAGTGCGCGCATGGCGCGACGGTGGGCGAGCTGGACCGGCAGGCGCTGTTCTACCTCGCCTCGCGCGGGGTGCCGGCGGCGGCGGCGCGCGCGCTGCTGACGCGCGCGTTCGTGGCCGGCGCGCTCGACCGGATCGGCGAGGAAGCGGTGCGGGAGACGTTCGTGGCGGATGTCGAACGGTGGCTGGGATGAGCGCGCAAAAAGCCCCCCTCCCCTTCAGGGGAGGGGCTGGGGGTGGGGTCTATCATCCCCCGATACGCTGGATCAGGGCGACAGACCCCACCCCAACCCAGTGTCTGGTGAACAGTCCCCCGGACCGTTCAGGTCATGCCGGGGGCATGACCGACCCGACCCTCCTGAAGGGGAGGGGCTTGAATGACCCGGGAAGGCCCACCGCATGACCCTGCTCGCCGATCGCCCGCTCGATCGCGTCGCCGATTTTCCGGCGATCCCCGAGGGCTGGGCCTATCTCGATACCGCGGCCACCGCGCAGAAGCCCGCGCCGGTGATCGACGCGATCACCGCCGCTTATGCCGAAACCTATGCGACGGTGCATCGCGGCGTCTACCAGCGCTCGGCGGACATGACGCTCGCCTATGAGGCCGCGCGGGCCGCCACCGCGCGCTTCATCGGGGCCGGCAGCGCCGACGAGATCGTGTTCGTGCGCGGTGCGACCGAAGGGATCAACCTCGTCGCGCAGACGTGGGGCGCCTCGCTCCGCCCGGGCGACCGCATCCTGCTCAGCCTGCTGGAGCATCACAGCAACATCGTGCCGTGGCAGCTCCTCGCCGAGCGGACCGGCGCGGTGATCGACGTCTGCCCGCTGACCGCGGACGGCCGGATCGACCTCGACGCGGCGGCGGCGATGCTGACCGAGCGGCACCGGCTGGTGGCGCTGGCGCATGTCTCCAACGTGCTCGGTTCGATCCTCGACGTTCGCCGAGCCGCCGATCTGGCGCATCGCGTGGGGGCGCTGCTGCTGGTCGACGGATGCCAGGCGGTGCCGCGCCTCACCGTCGACGTGCAGGCGCTGGGCTGCGACTTCTACGTCTTCTCGGGCCACAAGCTCTACGGGCCGACCGGGATCGGCGTGCTGTGGGGGCGGAGCGCGCTTCTGGCCGCGATGCCGCCGTGGCAGGGCGGCGGCGCGATGATCGACCGCGTGTCGTTCGAGGGGACGACCTACGCCCCGCCGCCGGCGCGGTTCGAGGCGGGGACGCCCCATATCGTCGGCGCGCTCGGGCTGCATGCCGCGATCGAATATGTCGAGGGCATCGGCCTGGAGGCGATCCACGCGCACGAGACGGCGCTGGTGGCGGAAGCGCGGGCGGCGCTGGGCGCGATCGACGGCGTCCGCCTGCTGGGGCCGGAGCAATCGGCCGGCATCGTCTCTTTCGCGATCGAGGGGGTGCATCCGCACGACGTCGGCACCATCTTGGACGAAGGCCGCGTCGCGATCCGCGCCGGCCATCACTGCGCGCAGCCGCTGATGCGCGCGCTGGGTGTGGAGGCGACGGCGCGGGCCAGCTTCGGCGTCTACAACGGGCCGGGCGACATCGCGCGGTTGGGCGAGGGCGTGGCGCGCGTCACGCGGATATTCGGGAATGGGTGAGGCCGTGGACGAGGAACGCCGGATCGAGACGCAGGAACTGAGCGAGAGCCCGCCGCCCCCGCCGCGCGCACGCGTGGAGGATGCGGAGGCGCCGCCGCGCCGCCCCGATTATCTGGACGGTTTCCTGGCGCAGGCGCCGCGCGCCGACGATCCGGCGGAACCCGGCGGCGCCGTCTACGACGGGGTGATCGAGGCGCTGAAGGAAATCTACGATCCCGAGATCCCGGTGAACATCTACGATCTCGGCCTGATCTACGGCGTGGACGTGACCGACGGCGGCCATGTCGCGGTGACGATGACGCTGACGACGCCGCATTGCCCCGTCGCCGAATCGATGCCGGGCGAGGTCGAACTGCGCGTCGGCGCGGTGCCGGGGGTCGGCACGGCCGAGGTCAATCTCGTCTGGGATCCGCCGTGGGATCCGCAGAAGATGTCCGACGAGGCGAAACTCGAATTGGGGATGCTGTGATGGCCACCACCACCCGCGCGCGCCCCGCGGCGCTGACGCTCACCCCTTCCGCGGAGGCGCGTATCGCCGCGCTGATGGCACAGGCGCCGGAGGGCACGGTCGGCGTCAAGCTCTCGACCCCGCGCCGCGGCTGTTCCGGCTTGGCCTATTCGGTCGATTACGTCGGCGAGGCCGATCCGTTCGACGAGCGGATCGAGACGCCCGGCGGCACCTTCTTCGTCGATGGCGCGTCGATTCTCTACCTGATCGGCAGCAGCATGGACTGGGTGGAGGACAATTTCACCGCCGGCTTCGTCTTCAACAACCCCAATGCCAAGGGCGCCTGCGGCTGCGGGGAAAGCTTCACGGTCTGATCGACCCCCTCCCCCGCGGGGGAGGGGGCAATGGCGCGTCAGGCGAACAGCTTCGCCCAGGCGCGCTTCTCGCGGTTCTTCCAGTGGCCGCGGTGGTAGGCGTCCGACGTCAGCAGCGGGACGACCGAGCCGGCTTCTGCGAACACCATCTGCTCGATGCCCGTGTTCACCTTGCCCCAGCTCGCCGCCTCCTGAAGCGTGGAGGAGGAGCAGGCGCCGTCGCGCACGTCCGCCACCGTGATCTGCACCGCATATTTGTGGACCGCGACATCCTCATGCCCCAGGATCTCGGCGCAGACGACCGTATCCTGGATGAAGTTCTTCGGCACGCCGCCGCCGATCATCAGCAGGCCGGTGGTGCCGGCGGCGATCTTTATCTCGGTCAGCTCGCGGAAGTCGGCGATCGAATCGATCGTGAGATAGGGCTTGCCCGCCTTCATCGCATCGACCTGATGCTTGACGAGGCCGAAGCCCGCCGAGCTGTCGGTGAAGGCCGGGCAGAAGATCGGCACGTCATGCTCGTAGGCGAGCTTGACGAGGCTGTTGTCCTTCTTGCCGTGCTCGACCAGATATTTGCCCATCTCGCGGATGAAGGCGCGGCTTGAATAGGCCTTCGGCTCCAGCGTCTCGGCGATCTCGAAGATGGTATGATCGACGTTCTGGAGGTCTTCCTCGTCGATATAGGTATCGTAGATGCGGTCGATGTAGAGCGAGCGCAGCGTATCGTCGTCCGGAATTTCCAGCGCCTGATAATGCTTGTGGCCGAGGCCCTCGAAGAAATCCATGTCGACGATCGTGGCACCGGTGGCGACGATGCCGTCGACCATCCCCGAGCGGACGAGTTCGGCATAAGCGTCCATGCAGCCCGCGGCCGAGGTGGAGCCGGCGATGACGAGGAAGATCGTGCAATCCTTGTCGGCCAGCATGTCGTTGTAGATTCGGGTCGCGCGGGCGAGATCGCGGCTGGTGAAGCTCATCTTGCCCATGGCATCGATGATCGGCCGCGCGTCGAACGAGCGGATGTCGACATGCTCGACCTGTGTCGAGAGCAGTTCGGCCTTGCGGGTGTCGTTCGGGGGCGTGTCGGTCATGTCAAACTCCAGGAACAGCGCATGGCCCCGCGCAGGCCGGGGGCCTGCGCGGGAGGAGACGGGCGGTGTGCGACGGGTGCGTTACAGCGTGACGACGTTGTGGGCGATCGCCGCGGGCGCCTCGATCACGCGATAGGCGCTGGCCATCGGCTGGTCGTCCATCTCGATCACCTCGCCGGCGGTGAAGCCGTTGAAGCCGGTTCGCATCGCGCAGCCATAGGCGCCGAGCATCCCGATCTCGATATAGTCGCCGGCGGCGATGTCGGCCGGCAGGTCGAACGGGCCGGCCATATGGTCCATGTCGTCGCAGGTTGGGCCGTAGAAGCTGAACGGGAGCGGCTTGGCATCCGACCCGTCCTTGCGGACCAGCTCGACCGGGAAGCGCCAGCCGACGTGCGCCGCATCGAACAGCGCCCCATAGGCGCCGTCGTTGATATACAGCTCGGTCCCGCGGCGCCGCTCCACCCGCACCAGCAGGCTCGCATATTCGGCGCACAGCGCACGGCCCGGTTCCGCCCACAGCTCGGCCGAATAGCTGACCGGCAGCGCTTCGAACGCCTCGTGGATGGCGTGGAAATAGGCCTCCAGCGGCGGCGGGGTCATGCCCGGATAGATGGAGGGAAAGCCGCCGCCGACGTCGATCACGTCGACCGTCACGCCCGCCTCGACGATCGCCTGCCGCACGCGCGCCATCGCCTGCACATAGGCGGCGGGCGCCATCGCCTGGCTGCCGACGTGGAAGCAGATGCCGAGCGCGTCCGCCGCCTGCCGCGTCGCCATCAGCAGCGGGGCGACGTCCGCCCCCTCGCAGCCGAACTTGGAGGCGAGGCTGAGCTTGGAATGGTCCGACGAGACGCGCAGGCGCACGCACAAAGTGAGATCAGAAGCCTCCCCGGTCGCGCGGACGATCTTTTCCAGCTCGTCGAGCGAATCGAGCGAGAAGGTGCGCACGCCATGGACGTGATATGCCTCCGCGATGGCTTCCTCGGCCTTCACCGGGTGCATGAAGCACAGGGTCGCGTCCGGCAGCAGCCCGGCCACCAGACGCACCTCGGCGATCGAGGCGACGTCATAGTGCGTGATGCCGCTGTCCCACAGCAGGCGGATCAGCGCCGGGGTGGGATTGGCCTTCACCGCATAGAGCGACCGGCCCGGGAACTTCTCCGTGAAGAAGCGGGCGGCCGCGCGAGCGGCGTGCGGACGCACCAGCGTGACCGGCTGGACCGGACGCTTGGCGGCGATATCGAGAACGGTGGCGTTCCGGACGGGGGACGCTACCCCCAGCGCGCTATGATGCTCGTGCAACTCAAGGGACCTCCAGTGCCGCAGGGCAACCCCGCGGTCTTTTCTGTTGAAGAAATTCACTGCCTTGCGGTGGAAGTCCCATGGGGCAGCGGAGGCGCGATATAGGAGGGGGGTGCCCCCCTGTAAAGTTGCCTCGCCGCATCAATTTCGCCCTGTCACGAAACTGCCACGGATCACCCGAATGTCGCCGAAATCCGCCACCGAATCATGGCCGACCGCAGCCGGCGTCGCTGCCGCCGCCGCCCGAATCGCAGGACGCGTGTTAACGACTCCGCTGCTCGCCTGGCCGGATCGGCCGCGGCACTGGATCAAGGCCGAGTCGGTGCAGATGGGCGGGGCGTTCAAGCTGCGCGGCGCCTTCAACCGGCTGCTGCGGATCGCGGAGGCGGACCGGCCGCGCGGCGTCGTCGCTTTCTCCTCCGGCAATCATGCGCAAGGGGTGGCGCGCGCCGCCGCCGCGCTCGGGCTGCCGGCGGCGATCGTGATGCCGGCGGACGCGCCGCAGGTGAAGCTGGCGGCGACGCGGGCGCTGGGGGCGGAGGTGATCCTCTACGATCGCCGCACCCAGAGCCGCGAGGCGATCGCGGCGGCGTTGGCGCAGGAGCGGGGGGCGGTGCTGGTGCCTTCGTTCGACGATGTCGACGTGATCGAGGGGCAGGGCACGGCCGGGCTGGAAGCGGCGGTGCAGGCCGCCGCGGCGGGTGCGGCGCCGATCGCGCGGGTCGTCACCCCCTGCGGCGGCGGCGGGCTTGCGGCGGGGCTGGCGCTGGCGCTGCCCGACGCGGAGATCGTGGTGGTCGAGCCTTCGGGGTGGGACGATATGGGCGCCTCGCTGGCGGGCGGGCGGATCGTGCCGGTCGGCCCGGACGCACCCGCCACCGCCTGCGACGCCCTCCAGACGACGCGCGTGGCGGACCGGACCTTCGCGGTACTGGCGGCGGCGGGGGCGCGCGGCCTTGCGGTCAGCGAGGCCGAGGTGGCGGCGGCGATGCGCGCCGCCTTCCGGCTCGGGCTGGTGGTTGAGCCGGGCGGGGCGGTGGCGATGGCGGCGGTGCTGGCGGACCGCCTGCCGCCGATCGACGACACGACGCTGGTGCTGGCGTCGGGCGGCAACGTCGATCCGACGGCCTATGCGCGGGTGATCGCCGGGTAGGGGGCGCGCGCGTGTCCCTTGCATCTTGCGGTTGGCCCGATTCGATGCGTCGGATGGGGTGAGCGGCGGGGGTGGCCACCCCCGCCGCTCGGCCGGGCGGGACCGTTTGTCCCTTGGCTGGAACCGTAGTCGAGACAGGTCCGCCCGGTCCCTTTGTCTGGCCTGAACAGATGATGGGGAGCAAGTCCCGCATGCAAGGCAAGGAACAGACGATCTACGTTGGTATCGACGTGTCCCGGGCACGGCTCGATGTCCACCTCCACCCCTCGGACGAGCGGTTCGCAGTCGGCAACGATGCGGCCGGGCGACGGCAGCTTGTCCGGCGGCTGCGGCAGCTGGACATCGCGTTGGTGGCGATCGAGCCGACCGGCACTTTCCACCGTGCGCTGCACCGCCATCTCCATGCCGCCGGCCTCGCTACGGCCCTCGTCGATCCGCTGCGTGCCCGTCGCTTCGCTCAGGCGATCGGGCAGCTGGCGAAGAATGACAGGATCGATGCGGCGATGCTCGCGCTCATGGCCGAGCGGCTGTCACCGGCACCCACGGCACCGCCCGATCCCGCCCAGGAACACCTCGCCGAACTCGCCACCGCCAGAACCGCCGCCATCGCCGAACAGGTCGCCCTCGACAATCGCCGCGCCGCCACCACCGACCCATGGCTGCGCCGGACGCTCGGGTGCCGCAGCCGAGGCATCGTCCGCCACATCGCCCGCCTCGACCGGCAGATCGAAACCGCCATCGCCCAGGCCCCCGCCATCGCCCGGCGTGCGGCTGTCCTCAGGTCCATTCCCGGCGTCGGCCCCGTCACCGCCCTCGCCTTCCTCGCATACCTGCGCGAACTCGGACAGCTCACCGCCAAGCAGGTCGCAGCCATGGCCGGCCTCGCCCCCATCGCCCGCGACAGCGGCACCAGTAGCGGCCAAAGACGCATCCGCGGCGGCCGCGCCGCCCTCCGACAGGCTCTCTACATGAGCGCCCTCGTCGCCAGCCGATACAACCCGAACCTCGCGGAAACCTACCGGCGCCTGCGCGACGCCGGCAAACCCCCAAAAGTCGCCCTCGTCGCCATCGCCCGCAAACTCGCCATCCTCGCCAACCGCCTCGTGGCCGAAAACCGTACCTGGACCCCCATCCCAGCTTGACGTCAAAGACAGATGCTCGACTTCGCTCGGGGTGAACGGAGGTTTCCGAAGCGGTCGCCGCCCGCCCCTACCAGCGCGTCGCGAAGCGCAGCACCGCGCCCAGATCGTCCGGCGCGGCGGCGATATTGCCAGGTTGGCGTCGCCAGAAGAGGTTGGCGTCGAGCCAGCCGATCCCCAGCCGCCGGCCCCACGCCGCCTCGACGATCCGCTCGCGCCCGTCCGGCGCCAGCCCCCAGCGGCGTTCGGCATAGGTCGTCGTGAGCGTCGCATAATCATAGGCGACGGGCATCGACAGGCGGTAGCCGCCGCCCGAGACGCGCAGCGGCTGGGCGAGGCGCAGACCGAGGCGGTTGGCACGGCCGGCATGGGCGATATCGAAGGCGAAGGCGTCCGAACGCAGGCGGCCGTCCGCCGCCATCAGCCCGCCGCGATCGGCGCGCGTCCAGGCGCGGCGCCAGGCGGTGCCGGCCTGCCAGCCGTCGCCCAGCGCCAGAGTGGCGGCGGCGTCGCCGGTGGTGGTGAGCGCGCCGCCCGATCCCAGCGCCGCACCGAAGCGGCTGCCGAGCACGCTGCGCGCCTCGCGCAGCATCCCCGCCCCGAGCGAAAGCGTCAGTGCGCCGATCGGCCGCATGCCCGATACCCCAAGCATCGCATAGGCCGGCGGCACCGCCTCCTGCCGGGCGAGGCGCTGCGCCTGGCCCTGTTCGCCCGACAGCGCCAGCGTCGTCTGGCCGAACCGGTGGGCGGCGGCGAGCGAGACGCCGCCATTGGTGTCGAAGCCCGGCCCGGCGGTGGGCGCGCGGGCGATGAGGAAGGCGGCGGCATCGCCGCGCCCGCTCACCCGATCGGCCAGCGCCGCGCCGCCGGGGGCGAAGCCGAGGGCGGCGGTGGTGCGGGCGTCGATCCGTGCCAGCATCGTGCCGGCGATGGCGCGGCCGGCGGGGCGCAGCGCCGTCTGCCGCTGGGCGAGGCCGAGCCACGGCTGGTCCGCCCCCGGATCGCGCGCGGTGGTGACGGAGACGCTCAAGGCCCCCGCATCCGCCACGCCGCCCGCGGTGAAGCCGCCGATCGCCATCGCCAGCGGCCGGCGCTGCGCGACGCGGCCGAGCGTGCGCGCCAGCGGCAGCGTGAAGGCGCGGCCGTAGGAATCGAGGATCACGCTCTCCCCCATCGGCCGCGCCGTCGCATCGCCCATCGCCGCCGCGACGATGCCGTTGCTGGCGAGCGAGACGGGTACCGCCGAACCGGCGAGGCTGGTCGATCCCGCCGGCTGGAAGGCGCGCGCGAGATTGAGGATACCACGGCCGTAGATCGGATCGGTGCCGGCAGCGCCGGCGTCGGTCGCGCTGTTGAACAGCAGGCTCAGCGCCTGCGTGGCGGACAGATTGGGGAAGGCGCTGCGCAACAGCGCGACGGCGCCGGAGATGGCGGGCGTCGCATAGGACGTGCCCGAATAGAGGAACGACTGGCCGGTCTCGTCGAACCCGCGCACGCGCGATCCCAGCGCGGTCAGATAATAAGGGGCGAAGCTGCCGGCCTTGTTGGCGAAGGATGCCGCCGCATTCGTGGCGTCGTGCGCGCCGGCGATCACGATCAGCCCGCGCGCGACCGCGGCATCGGCGGCGATGCGCGCGAACGGCTCCGGCTCGCCGCCGTCCGCATCGGCGCCGCTGTTGCCGGCGGCGATGACGAGGATCACGCCCGCCGCCGTCGCCCGCGCCATCGCCGCGCGCAGCGTCTGGCTCGGTTCCGATTCGCCGCCCAGCGAGAGGTTGATGACGGTGGCGTTGCTGGCCACCGCATGGTCGATCGCCTGGGCAAGCGTGGCGTGGCTGTATTTGCAGCCGTCGGTGGTGCCGCAGGTGCCGGCGGTATCGGCGCGGAGGGCGAGGATGGTGGCGCCGAACGCCACGCCCATCGTCTGCGTACCGTTGCGCGAGGCGGCCGCCACGCCCGCCACCGACGTGCCGTGCCCGTCGCTGTCGGCAAAGCTGGTGTTGCCGCCGAAGGCGCGGCTGGCGGCATCGATGCGGCCGGCGAATTCGCTGCCCGGATCGGTGAGGCCGCTGTCGACAATGGCGATGCGCGTGCCCTGCCCGGTGGCGCCGGCATTGTAGGCGGAGATCGCATTGGCCGCGGACGCGGCGTTCGACCGGCGATATTCGGCATCGTCGTAATTGACGGTGGGCGCCGCCGGCGTCGGCGTGGGAGACGGGGTGGGGGTGGGCGTCGGCGTGGGCGTGGCGGTGGGCGGTGGCGTCGTCGAGACCGGATTGTCCCCGGCGACCGGTGCCTGGGTGGGCGAGGGGGTCGGCGTCGGGGTGGACTGCATGCCGCCGCCGCCCCCGCCGCCGCAGCCGGCGAGCATCAGGGCGAGGGTGACGATTGCCGAAGAACCGTGGAAATTCCGTCGCATATCATCCTCTCCGATGGCCGGGGCGCCCGTCACGCGTCCATGCGGTGCGGATGGTAAGCTTATGGTTAACGTTGCGGGGCGAAAGTGGCGAGGCGGACCGCTGTGGCAAAGCGCTTTCCCCCCGGCCACGGACGTTCTATCGGCTCGCCCCGTGCTGCCCGCGCTCGCCCATATCGATACCTGGATCTTCGATCTGGACAACACGCTCTATCCGGCGTCGTCCGATCTGTTCGGCCAGATCGACCGGCGGATGACCGACTATGTCGCGCGGCTGACGGGCACGGGGGCGGAGGAGGCGCGCGCGCTCCAGAAGCGGCTGTTCCACGAACATGGCACCACCTTGTCCGGCCTGATGCGGACCCACGCCATCGACCCTTACGAATTCCTCGCCGACGTCCACGCGATCGAGATGGACGCTATCGCCGAGGATGTGGCGCTGGCGCATGCCGTCGCCCGCCTGCCGGGGCGCAAGCTGATCTTCACCAACGGCGACGAGCCTTATGCCCGCCGCGTCCTCGCGCGACTCGGCCTGTCCGAGACGTTCGAGGCGATCCACGACATCCACGCCTGTGCCTACCATCCGAAACCGCATGTCGAGAGCTATGCCTCGATGTGCCGGCGGCTGACGGTCGATCCGCGGACGGCGCTGTTCGTCGACGACATGATCCGCAACCTCGCCCCCGCCAAGGCGCTGGGGATGACGACGGTGTGGATGGACAACGGATCGGAACAGGGGCCGGGGGACGCGGACGGCAGCCTCGCCCATATCGACCATCGCATCTCCGCCCTCGGCCCCTGGCTCGACGGCATCCTGGAAGGGCAAGCACAATGACCGACGATCTTCAGGCCACCATCGAGCAGGCGTGGGACGCCCGCGACGGCGTGAACCTCCAGACCACCGGCGCGGTGCGCGATGCGGTGGAGACCGCGCTCGGCGAGCTGGATGCCGGCCGCCTGCGCGTGGCGACCCGCGGCGAGGACGGGCAGTGGACGGTCCACCAGTGGCTGAAGAAGGCGGTACTTCTGTCCTTCCGCCTCAACGACAATGTCGTGATGGAAGGGCCGGCGGCGTTCGACAAGGTGCCGTCCAAGTTCACCGGCTGGGAGGAGCCGCATTATCGCGATGCCGGCTTCCGCGTGGTGCCGGGGGCGGTCGCGCGGCGCGGCGCCTTCATCGGCCGCGGCGTCATCCTGATGCCGAGCTTCGTCAACATCGGCGCCCATGTGGGCGAGGGGACGATGGTCGATACCTGGGCGACGGTCGGCTCCTGCGCGCAGATCGGCCGCAACGTGCATCTGTCGGGCGGCGCCGGCATCGGCGGCGTGCTGGAGCCGTTGCAGGCCGGGCCGGTGGTGATCGAGGACGGCTGCTTCATCGGCGCCCGTTCCGAAGTGGCCGAAGGCGTGATCGTGCGCGAGGGCGCGGTGCTGTCGATGGGCGTCTATCTCGGCGCCTCGACCAAGATCGTCGATCGCGCCACGGGCGAAGTGACGCGGGGCGAAGTGCCGCCCTATGCGGTGGTGGTGCCCGGCACGCTGCCGGGCCCGGACGGGGGCCCTGGCCTCTATTGCGCGGTGATCGTCAAGCGGGTCGACGCGCAGACGCGCAGCAAGACGGGGATCAACGAACTGCTGCGGGACTGACGCCTCGCCGACCAATCAAGCCCTCCCCTAAAAGGGGAGGGTTGGGTGGGGTTCGCCGCGAGGGACGAGGCGCTGCGGCATACGCAGCGAACCCCTCCCCCCAGCCCCTCCCCTTTCAGGGGAGGGGAGCGCGTGAGGCGGGCGCGAGGCAGACATAGCCCTTTGCCGCGATCGGCGAGGCGCCGCGGCATACGCAGCGAACCCCACCCCCAGCCCCTCCCCTTTCAGGGGAGGGGAGTGCGTGAGGCGGGCGCGGGGCAGACATAGCCCTCCCCTGAAAGGGGAGGGTTGGGTGGGGTTCGCCGCGATTGGCGGGAGGCTGCGGGCATACGCGGCTAATCCGGCCCGCCTATACCGCCGGCAGCTTTTCCAGATGCTTCTCCAGCGTGATTGGATAATCCCGCACCCGCACGCCGGTGGCATTGTAGACCGCGTTGGCGATCGCCGCGCCGACGCCGCAGATGCCGAGTTCGCCGACGCCCTTGGCCTTCATCGGCGAGACGATCGGATCGGCTTCCTCGAGGAACACCACCTCCTGCCGCGGAATGTCGGCATGGACGGGCACCTCGTAGCCCGCCAGATCGTGGTTGGCGAAGAAGCCGAAGCGGCGATCGACCGCAAGTTCCTCCATCAGCGCCGCGCCCGCGCCCATCGTCATGCCGCCGATCACCTGGCTGCGCGCCGTCTTGGCGTTGAGGATGCGGCCGGCCGAACAGACCGCCAGCATCCGCCGCAGCCGCACCTCCCCGGTGTAGCGATCGACGCCGACCTCGCAGAAATGGCCGGCGAAGGTCGATTGCTGGAAACGCTCGTCGAGATCGCCGAAGTCGATCCCGTCCTCCGCCGAAAGGCCGGCGGGGCCGACCACCTCGGCCAGCGTCCGCCGGTTGCGACCGCTGCCGACCCGGCCGTCGGCGAAGGGCGCGTCCGCCGGCAGGCCGGCGCGCTGGGCGATGGCGGCGCGCAGCTTCATGCAGGCGGCATAGACGCCGGCGGTGGCATTGCCCGCACCCCATTGCCCGCCCGATCCGGCCGAGACCGGAAAGTCCGAATCGCCCAGCAGCACGATCACCTTGTCGATCGGCACGCCCATCGTCTCGGCCGCGGTCTGGGCGATGATCGTGTAGCTGCCGGTGCCGATGTCGGTCATGTCGGTGGCGACCGTCACCACGCCTTTGGCATCGACGCCGACCCGCGCCGCCGAGGGGCGCGACTGGTGGTTGCGGAAGCCCGCCGCCACCCCCATTCCCACCAGCCAGCGGCCATCGGTGCGCGACGCCGGCCGCGCCGGTCGATCCGCCCAGCCGAAGCGCTTCGCCCCCTGTTCGAGACAGGCGACGAGATTGCGCTGGGAGAAGCGGCGCGCCGGATCGGCGGGATCGACCTGCGTATCGTTGAGGATGCGGAAGGCGACCGGGTCCATCCCCAGCTTCCCGGCCATCTCGTCGATGGCGATCTCCAGCGCCATCAGGCCGGGCGCCTCGCCGGGCGCGCGCATCGAATTGCCCTCGGGCAGATCGAGCGCGGCCTGCCGCAGCGCCGTCATCCGGTTGGCGCCGGCATAGAGCAATTGCGTCTGCGCCACCGCCGTCTCCGGCCGCCCGCCGGGCAGATTGCCGCTCGTGCTTTCGTGGGCGATGGCGGTGATCCGCCCGTCGCGTTCGCAACCCAGACGGATGCGCTGGATGGTGGCGGGGCGGTGAGTGGTGTTGTTGGCGACGAGCGGGCGTTGCAGCGCCACCTTTACCGGCCGCCCCGCCGCCTTCGCCCCCAGCGCCGCCAGCACGATGTCCGCCCGGATGAACAGCTTCGCGCCGAACCCGCCGCCGATGAACGGCGAATCGATGCGCACGTTGGCGGCCGGGATCGCCAGCGCCTTGGCGAGATCGGCCTTGCTCCACGCGATCATCTGGTTGGAGGTGAGGACGGTCAGCCGGTCCCCCTCCCACGATGCGATCGAGGCATGCGGCTCCATCATCGCATGGCTTTCGTCCACCGTGCGATAGGTGGCGTCGAGCGTGACGGGGGCGGCGGCGAACGCCGCTTCGAAATCGCCGGTCCGGTCGGGTTTGCCGGGCTTGCCCTTGTCGGGCGCGAACGGGGCGGCGGGGGCGGCGGCGGCGAGATCGAAGCGGCCGGCGGCGCGATCGTAATCGATGCGGAGGAGGGCGGCGGCGGCGCGCGCCTGCTCGAACGTCTCGGCCACGACCAGCGCCACCGCCTGATGGTAATGCTGCACCTCCGCCCCGCCGAACAGGTGCGCGGCATGCGCCCGGCCCAGCGGCAGCGGCGCATGATCCAGCGTCGAGAGGATCGCGATCACCCCCGGCGCGGCGCGGGCCTCGTCCGTCGCGATCGAGCGGATGCGGCCCTTCGCGATACCGGCGCCGACCACCCAGCCATAGGCACGGTTCGGCATGTCGCGGTTGCGTTCATAGGCATAAGGCGCGGTGCCGGTCGTCTTGGCGGGGCCGTCGATCCGGGAGGCGGGCTTGCCGACGATGGTCATCGCGTCGATCGGGTTGGCACCCGCCGGCGTATCGAACTTCATGCGCGCGCCTCCGCCATCACCGAGGCGATGGTGCGTTCGACCAATGTCAGCTTGAATTCATTGTCCGCCGTCGGCTGCGCGCCGGCCAGCAGCCGGGCTGAAACGGCGCGGGCGCCCTCCTGCATCGCCTCGTCGGCATTGGCCATCCGCCACGGGCGATGCGCGATCCCGCCGATCGAGACGCGCCCCGTCCCGTCCGGCTGGACGACGGCGGCGACCGAGACGAGCGCGAAGGCATAAGAAGCGCGGTCGCGCACCTTGCGGTAGAGTTGGCGTCCGCCGGCGGGCGGCGGCAGCACGACAGCGGTGATGAGTTCCCCCGGCTGGAGCGCGGTTTCGACATGCGGGGTGCGTCCCGGCAGGCGGTGGAAATCGTCGATCGCGATCGTGCGGGTGGCGCCCGTCGCATCGACCGTCTCGATCGTCGCCCCCAGCACGCTCAGCGCCACGCTCATGTCGCCGGGATGGGTGGCGATGCACTGGTCGCTTGCCCCGATCACCGCCAGCTGGCGCGAATAGCCGCCGATGGCGGCGCAGCCGGACCCCGGCTTGCGCTTGTTGCAGGCCATGTTGGTATCGTAGAAATAGGGGCAGCGGGTGCGCTGGAGGAGATTGCCGGCAGTCGTCGCCTTGTTGCGCAGCTGGCCGCTCGCCCCCGCCACGATCGCGCGGGCGAGCACGCCGTAATCGCGCCGCACGCGCGGATCGGCGGCAAGCGCGGTGTTGGTGACGCGCGCGCCGATGCGCAGGCCGCCGTCGGCGGTCGGCTCGATCCGGTCGAGCGCCAGCGCGCCGACATCGACCAGATGCGTCGGCGCTTCGATCTCCAGCTTCATCAGGTCGATCAGGTTGGTGCCCCCGGCGATGAAGCGCGCGCCGGGCACGCGCGCCACCGCCGCGGCGGCGCCCGCGGGGGTCGTGGCGCGCTCGTAGGTGAAGGGCCTCACGCCGCGGCCTCCGCGGGCAGGCCGGCGACATCGGCCATGGCGGCGGCGATATTGGCATAGGCGCCGCAGCGGCAGATGTTACCGCTCATCCGTTCGCGCATCTCGGTGGCGGTCAGCGGGGCGGGGCGGGTGATGTCGGCGGTGACGTGGCTCGGGATACCGGCGCGGATCTCCTCCAGCACCGCCACGCCCGAGCAGATCTGCCCCGGCGTGCAATAGCCGCATTGATAGCCGTCATGTTCGACGAACGCCGCCTGCAAGGGGTGGAGGTCGCCCGGCGTGCCCAGCCCCTCGATCGTGGTGATGCGCGCGCCTTCGTGCTGGATGGCGAAGGACAGGCAGGCGTTGATGCGGGTGCCGTCCACCAGCACCGTGCACGCGCCGCACTGGCCGTGATCGCACCCCTTCTTGCTGCCGGTGAGATCGAGATGCTCGCGCAGCGCGTCCAGCAGCGTGGTGCGCGTGTCGAGCGCGAGTTCGACGGGCCGGCCGTTGACCGTGAACGACACCGGCATGGTGACGGGCGCCGGGGCGGGGCGGGCGGGGGTGCGGGCGGCGGGGGCGGGGGCGGCGAATAGGGCGGCAGTGGCGGCGCTCCCCGCCATCAGGTCGCGGCGGGAGATATCGATGTGGCCGGGGCCGGTCATGGTCTTCAACGTCCTCTCGTCGGGCGGCCGCCGTCTCACCTGTGCGGCCATCCGTCCGGAAACGGGATAGCGCGCCGGCGGGGAGGCCTGCGTCCAGAACGGGAGAACAGGGCAGGGACCAAGGCGTTCCAGCCTTCGTCGCCCGCCGGGGGCGGCGCAACGCTTTGTCGCGTCCTGGAAAGTTACGCCGCCATGCGGTGCCGCGACTGGAGGATGTGGCGCGCCTGGCGCTGCGCGGCGACCACTTCGCGCGCCGTCATGTCGAAGGCCACTTCGGTGCGGCAGTCGGCGGCGGCGGCATGGCCGGCGAGGGCGGCGAGATTGAACCAGCAATGCGCGGCGATCAGATCGATGGCGACGCCGCCGCTGCCCGTCGAGCAGGCCATGCCCAGATCGTAGCAGGCGTCGGGATCACCCGCCTCGGCCAGAAGAAGGCGCCGTTCCAGCGCCATGTCGCGAATCGCAGTCTCGGTCATCTCTGTCTCCGTGGTTCGTCACCCCTCGTTGGACGCCATCATGGTCATCGGCTGGTTAAGGATGTCTCACCACGATTCGTCTTTTATGACGGGGGCGCGATTGCACGCGTCGCGGCGCTTGGTCATAGATGCGGGCCATGGGTGCGCATCTCATCGTCTTCGCCAATGAAAAGGGCGGATCGGGCAAATCGACGAGTGCGGTCCACACCGCCGTCGCGCTGGCGGCGATGGGGCGCGACGTGGCGGCGATCGATCTCGACACGCGGCAGCGCACGCTCGCCCGCTATCTGGAGAATCGCGAGGCGACGGCAGCGCGCGAGGGGGGTGACGCTGCCGACGCCCGTCTATCGCACCTTCGATCCCGCGGCCGGCGCCGACATCGGCGCGCATCTCGCCGAACTGGCGGCCGAGCACGAGATCGTGGTGGTCGACACGCCGGGGCGCGACGACCCCCATGCGCGCGCCGCGATCGAGCGGGCGGACACGCTCGTCACCCCGATCAACGACAGTTTCGTCGATCTCGACCTGATCGGCCAGGTCGATCCCGTCACCTATGCCGTCAGGCGGCCGAGCTTCTATGCCGAAATGGTGTGGGAGGCGCGCAAGCGGCGCGCGCAGGCGGATGGCGGTACGGTCGACTGGGTGGTGATGCGCAACCGCCTCCAGCATGTCGAGGCGCGCAACATGCGCCGCGTCGCCAAGGCGCTGGGCGATCTGGCCAAGCGCGTCGGCTATCGCGTCATCCCCGGCTTGTCCGAACGGGTGATCTTCCGCGAGTTGTTCCCGCGCGGGCTGACCCTGCTCGATCTCGCCGCGATCGGCGAGGATGCGGGCATCGCCCATATCGCCGCGCGGCAGGAATTGCGCGAGCTGGTTTCGGGCCTCGCCATCCCGCCGGCGGCGACGGCGGAGCCGCAGGCGCTCGCCTCGTGAGCATCGTCCTGCTGCTGGCCGCCGCGGTCGGCTGGTGGGCATGGCGCAACCGCGATGCGCGATCGATGCGCTTCGGCGATGTCGCCGCCGCCGTGGCGGGCATCACCGCCATCGCCTTGTTCCGCAAGGGCGAAGCGGTGCCCGCCATCGCCGCGCTGGCGGGGGCCGGCTGGTGGCTGTGGATGCGCCGCGCCGGCGCACCCGCCGCCGCCCGCCGCCCCTTCGCCTCGACCATGGCGCTGGCGGAGGCGCGGCGCGTGCTGGGCGTGCCGCCCGCCGCCGGGGCCGATGAAATCCGCCGCGCCCACCGCCGCCTGCTCGCCCGCCTCCATCCCGATGCCGGCGGATCAGACGCGCTCGCCGCCGAGGTGAATGCCGCGCGCGACGCGCTGCTCGCCGCCGAGCGCCGCTGAACCGCAACACCGTTCCGAACGTAGTGCCCGAAACCTTTCCGGAGACACCCGCCATGACCGTGACGACCCACCGCTTCGATCCCACGTCGCTGCGCGAATATGACATCCGCGGGATCGTGGGCAAGACGCTGGGCGCCGAGGACGCCTATGCGATCGGCCGCGGCTTCGCCACGCACGTCCGCCGCGCCGGCGGCACGCGCGTGGCGGTGGGCTGGGACGGGCGCGTCTCGTCCGAAATGCTGCGCGATGCGCTGGTGAAGGGGCTGACCGAGACCGGCGTCGATGTCGTCCGCACCGGCCTCGGCCCCACGCCGATGCTCTATTATGCCGAGGCGACGCTGGAGGTGGATGGCGGCATCCAGATCACCGGCAGCCACAATCCGGCCGATTACAACGGCTTCAAGATGGTCCTCCAGCACAAGCCGTTCTTCGGCAGCCAGATCCAGTCGATCGGCCAGATGGCGGCGGACGGCGATTGGGAGACGGGCGAAGGCTCCGCCTCCGATTACGACATCGAGGACGATTATGTCGCGCGGCTGCTGGCGGGCTATGCCGGCGGCGCGTTCCGCATCGGCTGGGACAACGGCAACGGCGCCGGCGGCCGCGTGCTCGAGAAGCTGGTGGCGCAGCTGCCCGGCGAGCATCACCTGCTCTATACCGAGATCGACGGCAGCTTCCCCAACCACCATCCCGACCCGACCGAGGAGAAGAACCTCGCCGACCTGAAGGCGCTGGTGGCGGAGAAGAACCTCGATTTCGGCATCGCCTTCGATGGCGACGCCGACCGCATCGGTGCGATCGACGGCAAGGGCCGCGTGGTGTGGGGCGACCAGATCCTCTCGATCCTGGCCGAACCGGTGCTGCGCGAACTGCCGGGCGCCACGATCATCGCCGACGTGAAGGCCAGCCAGATGCTCTACGATCGCATCGCGGCGCTGGGCGGCACGCCGCTGATGTGGAAGACCGGGCACAGCCTGGTGAAGGTGAAGATGAAGGAGACGGATTCGCCGCTCGCCGGCGAGATGAGCGGCCACATCTTCTTCCAGCATAATTGGTACGGGTTCGACGATGCGCTGTATGCCGCGATCCGCCTGATCCAGGCGGTGCGCGTGCTGGGCGGATCGCTGACCGCGCTGAAGGATGCGATGCCGGAGCTGGTCAACACGCCCGAGATGCGCTTCCAGGTGGACGAAGCCCGCAAGTTCGCGGTGGTGGACGAGGTGCTCGACCGGCTGGAACAGGCCGGTGCCGACGTGAACCGCACCGACGGCGCGCGCGTCAACACGCCCGACGGCTGGTGGCTGCTGCGCGCCTCCAACACGCAGGACGTGCTGGTCGCCCGCGCCGAGGCGAAGGATCAGGCGGGGCTGGATGCGCTGCTGGCGCAGATCGACGAGCAACTGGCGCTATCCGGCCTGAAGCGCGGGCCGCAGGCGGGCCACTGATCCCGCCGCTTCCCAAGCCGCCCCGGCCGCATTAGGCAGGCGGGGCGGCCCCGGCACGGGCGCCGGACATGGGGGAGCGTTAAGTGGAGGATCCGAGGGCATTGATCGCGCGGTCGCCGATGCGGCCGTTGCAGGTGATCGCGGTCGCCCTGTGCGTGCTCCTGAACGGGCTCGACGGCTTCGACGTGCTTTCGATCAGCTTCGCGCTGCCCGGCATCGCCACCGAATGGGGCGTCGACCGCGCGGTGCTCGGCGTCGTCCTGTCGATGGAACTGATCGGCATGGCGGTCGGCTCGATCCTGATCGGCAATCTGGCGGACCGGATCGGGCGACGGCCGACGGTGCTCGGCTGCCTGGTCGTGATGGCGCTGGGCATGGTGCTCGCCTCCACCGCCGCCAGCGTGGCGCAGCTTGCCGCCTATCGCCTGTTCACCGGCCTCGGCATCGGCGGGATGCTGGCCGCGATCAACGCGGTCGCGGCCGAGAACAGCAATGCCGCGCGCAAGAATCTGATGGTCGGCATAATGACCGCCGGCTATCCGATCGGCGCGGTCGTCGGCGGCACGATCGCCACCGAATTGCTGAAGGGCGGGGACTGGCGTGTCGTCTTCCACTTCGGCGCGATCGCGACGGCGCTGTTCATCCCGCTCGTCTGGTGGCTGATGCCGGAGACGATCGCCTATCTGGCGCAGCGCCGGCCCGCGAACGCGCTCGACCGGATCAACGCCACGCTGTCCCGCATCGGCCATGCGACGCTGGCCGGCCTGCCCGACCCGACCGACAAGGCGGGCACCGGCAGCTTCCGCGCGCTGTTCGCCCCCGATCTGATCCGCACCACGCTGCTGCTGTGCCTCGCCTATTTCACCCACATCGTGACCTTCTACTTCGTGCTGAAATGGAGCCCGAAGATCGTGGCGGACATGGGCTTCGCGCCGTCCGCCGCGGGCGGCGTGCTGGTGTGGGCGAATGTCGGCGGCACGCTGGGCGCGATCCTGTTCAGCTTCCTCACCACCCGCTTCGCCATCCGCCCGCTGCTGATCGGCGCGATGCTGGCCTCGGTGGTGATGGTGAACCTGTTCGGGCGGATCGGTGCCGACTTGCAGGCCTTGTCGTTCGCGGCGGCCTGTGTCGGCTTCTGCACCAATGCCGCGGTCGTCGGCCTCTATGCGCTGTGCGCGCAATGTTTCCCCACCGCGGCACGGGCGGGGGGCACCGGCCTCGTCATCGGCGTCGGCCGCGGCGGATCGGTGCTGAGCCCGATCCTGGCCGGCGTGCTGCTGAATGCGGGGGCCGGCCTGCCGGCGGTGGCGACGGTGATGGCGGTCGGATCGCTGGTGGGCGCCGGCACCGTCCTCGCGCTCCGCTACCGCGAGTCCGTGGCCTGACGACAGGGCGATGGCGATCGAGGCGCTGCTCGCCCGCTATGGCCTGGTCGCGATCCTGATCGGCGCAGGGCTGGAGGGCGAGACGGCGGTGGTGACGGGCGGGCTGCTCGCGCATCGCGGGCTGTTTCCCGTCTGGGCGGCGGCGGCGGCGGCGTTCGCCGGCTCCCTCGCCGTCGATCAGGCGCTGTTCTTCGTCGGCCGCCGCTATCGCGATGCGCCGCGTATCGCGCGCCTCCGTGGCCGTCCGGCCTTCGCCCGCGCGCTCGGCTTGATCGAACGCCACCCGACCCGGCTTCATCCTCGCCTTCCGCTTCCTCTACGGCCTGCGCATCGCCAGCCCGCTGGCGATCGGCGCGGCGGGCGTGCCGGCGCGCCGCTTCGTGCCGCTGAACGCCATCGCCGCGGGCGTCTGGGCGCCGCTGTTCACCGCAGTCGGCTTTGCCGGCGGCGACATGCTCGCCCGGCTGATCCCGCATGGCCATCCGCCGCTGTGGCTGATCGGGGCGGTGGTGCTGGGCGTCGGGGCGGGGCTGTTCCTCGTCCACCGGTGGGTAGTGGCGCGGCGGTCTGTCGGCTTGGTGGATCAGCCTGCGAGCGAGGCTGCGAACGACCTTTCATCTGGTTCACGGTCCGGACGGTCAAAGACGTCTGATTAAATCCGTTCGTGTCGAGCGAAGCCCGACCTGAACGAGGTCGAAGGGTCGGGATTCATCGCGCAGCGATGCGAAATCCGGCGGGTTCAGCGCGTATCGGCATGACCGGCGTCCCGCATGTCCCTTGCATCTTGCGGTTGGCCCGATTCGATGCGTCGGATGGGGTGAGCGGCGGGGGTGGCCACCCCCGCCGCTCGGCCGGGCGGGACCGTTTGTCCCTTGGCTGGAACCGTAGTCGAGACAGGTCCGCCCGGTCCCTTTGTCTGGCCTGAACAGATGATGGGGAGCAAGTCCCGCATGCAAGGCAAGGAACAGACGATCTACGTTGGTATCGACGTGTCCCGGGCACGGCTCGATGTCCACCTCCACCCCTCGGACGAGCGGTTCGCAGTCGGCAACGATGCGGCCGGGCGACGGCAGCTTGTCCGGCGGCTGCGGCAGCTGGACATCGCGTTGGTGGCGATCGAGCCGACCGGCACTTTCCACCGTGCGCTGCACCGCCATCTCCATGCCGCCGGCCTCGCTACGGCCCTCGTCGATCCGCTGCGTGCCCGTCGCTTCGCTCAGGCGATCGGGCAGCTGGCGAAGAATGACAGGATCGATGCGGCGATGCTCGCGCCTCGTGGCCGAAAACCGTACCTGGACCCCCATCCCAGCTTGACGTCAAAGACGGATGCTCGACTGCGCTCGGGATGAACGGAGGTTGAGAGACTGAACTTGACGCAGACGGGTTCCGGCCCCCCCTCCGTTCGCCCCGAGCGCAGTCGAGGGGTAGGTGGAACGGCAGTCGGGCAGGTGCCTTCGACCTATCGGCTTCGCTCGGGTTGAACGGCAATTGGGGCTTGACAGGATCGAAAGACCGACGCGGCCTCGCCCGGCCGCTCACCCCGCCAGATCGGGCGGGGTCGCTTCCTTCGCCAGCAGCGCCACCGCCTCGTCGAGCGGCATCACCGTCTGCGCCTGGCTGCCGAGCCGGCGGACGGCGACGGTGCGTTCCTCCGCCTCGCGCTTGCCGACCACCAGCAGCGCCGGCACGCGCGCCAAACTGTGTTCGCGCACCTTGTAGTTGATCTTCTCGTTGCGCGCGTCCGCCTCGGCGCGGAGGCCCGCCGCCTTGAGCGCCGCCACCACCTCATGCGCGTAATCGTCGGCGTCGGAGACGATCGTCGGCACTACCGCCTGCACCGGCGCCAGCCATAGCGGGAAGCGCCCGGCGTGATGCTCGATCAGAATGCCGAGGAACCGCTCGAACGTGCCGAGGATGGCGCGGTGGAGCATGATCGGCCGATGGCGCTGGCCGTCCTCGCCGACATAGCTGGCGTCGAGCCGTTCGGGCAGCACCGTATCGGTCTGGAGCGTGCCGCACTGCCACGTCCGCCCGATCGCGTCGGTCAGGTGGAATTCCAGCTTGGGGGCGTAGAAGGCGCCCTCGCCGGGCAGTTCCTCCCAGCCGAACTCCGGCGTGGCGCGGCCGGTGGCGGCCACGGCATCGCGCAGCGACTGTTCGGCCCAGTCCCACATCGCCTCGCTGCCGAAGCGCTTCTCCGGGCGCAGCGCCAGCTTGATCGCATAGCTTTCGAAGCCCAGATCCTTGTAGATCGTATCGAGCAGGTCGCAGAACAGCCGCACTTCCTCGACCAGCTGGTCGGCGCGGACGAACAGGTGCGCGTCGTCCTGCGTGAACTGGCGGACGCGCATCAGCCCGTGGAGCGCGCCATGCGCCTCGTTCCTGTGGCAGCAGCCGAATTCGGCCATGCGGATCGGCAGATCGCGATAGCTCTTGATCCCCTGGCGGAAGATCAGGACGTGCGCGGGGCAGTTCATCGGCTTCAGCGCCATCAGGTCGCCTTCGCCGGTGAAGATCGCGCCCTCGTCCTCGGTGTTCGGCACCTCGTCGGGCACGACGAACATATTCTCGCGATATTTGCCCCAGTGGCCGGACTGCTCCCACTGGCGGGCGTCCATCAGCTGCGGCGTCTTGACCTCGGCATAGCCGGCCGCGTCCAGCCGGCGGCGCATATAGGCCTCCAGCTGGCGCCAGACGATATAGCCCTTGGGATGCCAGAAGACCGAGCCTTGCGCCTCGGGCTGGAGGTGGAACAGGTCCATCTCCTGCCCGATCTTGCGGTGATCGCGCTTGGCGGCCTCCTCCAGCCGGGTTAGATGCTGGTCGAGCTGCTTCTTGTTGAGCCAGCCGGTGCCGTAGATGCGGCTCAGCATCGCGTTCTTCTGGTCGCCGCGCCAATAGGCGCCCGAAACGCGCGTCAGCTTGAACGCCTGGGGATCGAGCCGGCCGGTCGTCGGCATGTGCGGGCCACGGCACATGTCGAGCCACTGGCCCTGGCGGTAGATCGTCAGTTCCTCGCCGTCGGGAAGCTCGGCGGCCCATTCGGCCTTGAACGTCTCGCCCTGTTTCTCCCAAGTCTCGATCAGCGCCTCGCGGCTCCACACCTCGCGCACGAAGCGCTCGTTGCGGGCGATGATGCGGCGCATCTCGGCCTCGATCGCGGGCAGATCCTCCTCGGTGAAGGGGCGGTCCTTCGGCGCGAAATCGTAATAGAAGCCGTCGTCGGTGGCCGGGCCGAAGGTGATCTGGGTGCCGGGGTACAGATGCTGCACCGCCTCCGCCAGGACATGCGCGAAGTCGTGGCGGGCGAGTTCCAGCGCGTCGGCCTCGTCGCGCATCGTGACGAGGGCGAGCTGCGCGTCCGCCTCGATCGGGCGGTCGAGATCGCGCAACTCGCCATCGACGCGCGCGGCGATGGCGGCCTTGGCGAGGCCGGGGCCGATCGCGGCGGCGATCTCGGCCGCAGTGGTGCCCGCCGCCACCTGGCGGACGGAACCATCGGGCAGGGTGATCGCGATATCGGACATAAGGGGGGCAGGGCCTCGGCTGGATCGGGGAGGGCCGGCTTATGCCCCGCCGCGGGTGGCGCGGGCAAGCCTTCAGAAATCGCCGGCGATGGTGACGGCGGGGCCGCTGCCCGGCCGCGCGCGCGCCGCGAGGCGGAAGCGCTGTTCGGCGGCGATCAGGATCGCGGTGCCGGGCAGGCGGACGGCGAAACGCGGACCGGCGTCGATCCGCGCCGCGCCGGGCTGCGCCGCACCCCACAGGCCGGCGCCGACGATCGCCGCCCCCAGCCGCCGGCCCCCGCGCACCGCCCCGTCGGCGAACGGGTCGCGCCGGCGCGCGCCCACCACGCCCGCCTGCGCATAGCCCTCCGCCACCCAGCCGCCCGCCGCATGATAGACACCGCCGGAGACGAAGCCGGCCCAGGCATCGCGCCCTGCGCGATCGATCGCGATCCGCCGCTCGACGGTGAGGCGGAGGCGGCTGCCGCCGATCTCGATCCCCGGCGCCGCCTCCCGCCCCGCGTCCCCGATCGCAGAGGCGATGCGGACGGCGGCGGCGATGCGCGGCGCGGTGCCGGGCGACAGCCGCCACGCGATCCGCGCCGCCGCCTGCGATCCCCCGATCTGCCCCACGCCCGCCAGCCCGCGCGGCCCGCCGCCGGGGCGGACGAAGGCATAGGCCCAGCCTTCGAGGCGCGGGGGCGGGGTGGCGACCGTGGGATCGGCCGGCGCGGGCAGACCGCTGCGATCGGCCGCCGGTCGACTGGAGGGCGGGGTGCCTGCGGCACGGTGAGCGGCCGGCAGCGAGGCAGCGTCCGGGGCGGCGGGGATGATGCGGGGCGGGCGGTCGTTCGCGGACCGGGCGGCGTGCGGCTGCTCTATGGGCGGCGGGAGAGCGTTCGATGCGGTGGGGATAGTGCCTTTGCACGCACGCCTTCCGGTCTGGTCGATGACCATCGGATCGCGCCCTGCCGGGGTCGGACGTTCCCGCGGATCGATCGACCGGGCAAAGGCGCGCGGCGAAGCGCCATCGCTTGTCCGGGGGGCGGGCGGACGGGTTTCGCGCACTGCCACGGATGCGGCGTCCGCCGCGATGTCGTTTTCGAAGGCGGCACCGGATCGTCCGGATTGCGGACGCGAAGGCGGAAGGTGGGTCGATGGCGCGGCCGCAGCGGCGGTCGGCCGCCGCGCTTCCGGTCGCGCGGCCCGCGGCGCATCCGCCGCCGGCCACAGCAGGATCGTCGTGCGGAGCGCCACCCAGCCGACCAGCACCGCCGCGAGGAATCGCAAGGGGCGGGAGCGGTGGTTCAGCCGCACGGCGGCGGATCGGCGGGGAAGACGTGGGTGGTCTTGTCCCAGGCGGGCGGGCCTTCGCGCACCGTCAGATAGGCGCGCACCGCCCGCCAGGCCGAGGCGATGGCGATGATGTTGGCGGGCACCAGCCGCGCGATCGACCACAGCCCCTCGCGCCAGCCGTAGACGCGGCCGACCATCGTCGCGCGCATCGCGATCCGCCACAGGAAGGTCGCGGCGTTGAAGCCGAGCAGCGCCGCCATCACCGGGTCGAGCGGCACCGCCACCCCCGCCAGCGCCGTGGCGATCACCAGCAGCCCGGCGGCATAGGCCACCGCCGTCACCGCCGCGGCCAGGATCGCCCGCCGGTCGCGCAGCCGCATCCACAATTCCGCCCAGCCGCCCGCCCAGCCGAGCCGATCCCAGCCGGCCAGCGCGATGCCCGTCAGCCACCGCGTCTTCTGGCGGACGGCGGTGTCGAGCGTGGCGGGGAAATAGGCGCGCGTCGCCACGATCCCGCCGCCGCGCCCGGCGATGCGGACGAGGATGCCGCGCCCGCCGGCCGCGCCAAGCCTCAGCCCGATCTCATAATCCTCGGTCAGGCTGCGCTCGTCGAACGGCGCGTCGCCGCCCGCCTCCGCCATCCGCCCCAGCGCCGCCCGCCCGATCGCGCAGCCGACCCCGGCCGAGGGCATGCCCGCGCCCAATGCCTCGCGCACCACCAGTTGCCGGCCATGCGCCTCGACGAACTCATCCGCATAATGGCCGGAGACGAGCCGCGCGCCGCGATCGATCAGCGGCAGCACCGGCAGCTGGACGAGATCGAACCGCTCGATCAGGCGGTCGAACACCGCCAGCGCATCGGGGTGGACGACATCCTCGGCATCGTGGAGGACGATCGCCTTGAACGGCCGCGCTTCCGCCGCCTCGTCCGCCGCCATCCGCCGCCACAGGCGATTGAGGCATTCGGCCTTGGTGGTCGGCCCGGCGCGCGTGCCGCATACTTCGCGCACGCGCGGATCGGCCGCGGCGACCGCCGCCACCTCTGCGCGTGTCGCGGGATCGTTGGGATAGGTGCCGACATAGATGCGGTAATCGCGATGATCGATGCGGGCGAGCGCCGCGCGCAGCATCGGGCCGATCACCGCGCCTTCCGCCCACGCGGGCACGAAGATCGCGAACCGCCCCGGCTGCATCGGCGGGGGCAGGGTGGCGACGGTGGCGCGCGGATGGCGGCGGTAGACGGTGAGCCGGCGATGCGCCGTCCGCCACAGCCAGATCGCGTCGACGGCGAGATCGTCGACCCCGCCGATCGCCAGGCCGATCGCGGCGAACAGCAGCAGTTCGTAAGTGATCGCCGTCAGCATCGCCCGCCGCCCCCCGATGACGGGAATGGCGGGCGGAATTGATCGGGATCAAGGAATTTGCGTATCCGAAATGGACCGGGCGTCAGATGTCCGCCGCGCCCGCCTCCAGCCCCGCCTCGCCGGCGCACTCCGCGATCAGCGCGTCCCGAAGCCAGGCGGCGGCGGGGCCGGGGGGGCGATCGCGCCGCCAGATGGCGGAGAGGCGGTAGACGCCGCCGGGATGATCGGGCACCGCCAGCCGCCTGAGCCGGCCGGCGGCGACATCCTCGGCCACCAGCGGCCACGGCATGTTGCCCCAGCCGATCCCCTCGCGCAGCAGCGCATGCTTGGCGCCGAGATCGAACAGCCGCCAGCTGCGCGTCGCCGCGACCGCGAAATCGCGGCCCTCGGTCAGCCGCGACCGATCGCTGAGGACGAGCTGGACATGATCGCGCACCGCCCCCGGCGGGATCGCCGCCATGCGCGCGAGCGGATGATCGGGGCCTGCGACGGGCACCATCGCGACGGCACCCGCCGCGATCCGCTCGATCCCGTCCGTCCCCGTCTCGAGCGGGCCGGAGATGCCGATCCCGGCCGCCCCGTCGCGCACCAGTGCGGTGATGCCGCCCAGCGTCTCGACATGCAGGCGCAGCGCTACCGTAGGATAGGTCTCGGCGAAACGGCGCAGCACCGTGCCCAGCCGGGCGGCGGGCAGCATCACGTCCACCGCCAGGTCGACCTCGGCCTCCAGCCCGTCGAGCAGGCCCTTCACCGTCGCGCGCAGGCCATCGACCCCCTGCGCCACCGTCCGCGCCTCGGCCAGCACGGCGCGGCCGGCGTCGGTCAGCGTCGGGCGGCGGGTGCCGGTGCGCTCGAACAGCAGCACGCCGAGCTGCGCTTCCAGATTGGCGATGCCGTAGCTGACGACCGAGACGGCGCGGTTCAGCCGCCGCCCGGCACCGGCGAAACTGCCCGTTTCCACCACCGCCAGGAACAGGCGGAGCTGATCGAAGGTGGGGGTGCCAGGGGATGCCATCGACCCTTCCTAGCGCAGCCCGGCGGCCTCCGCGAGATGAACGGCGCGTCAACCATATCCCTCAGCAAATCCCTGAGATCGGCCGGTTATGAGGGGCTTCGCGTAACGAGGAGTCAGGACGGGCGATGGCACAGGTGAGCGAGCTGAGGTCGGTGACCATGGCGGATCGGCTGGCCGGCCTGATGGCGGCGGACGGCAGTGCCCACCGTGCCCATGTGCCCGGCCGCGCCGAGGCGGACCATGCCGATGCGGCGCGCGCGCTGGCCGATGCCGTCCACTATCTGTCGATGCTTCACGCCCGCCACCCCGGCGTGATCGACCTGGCGGCGCTGCGGCCGGGGGCGGAGGGCATCCGCTTGTGGTTCGAGCAGGCCTCGCGCGGGTTCGACATCGAGCGGCTCTACCTGACCCGGCTGATGGTGGCCGCCGGCCCGGTGCCCGCCACCCCCGGCCAGGGTGCCGCCGATGCCGCGGTGGCGGGGCAGCGCGGCGCGATCGAACTGCTCGCCCGCTCCGACCGGGCCGGCTGCGCGATCGGCGCGGCGCTGGCGCTCGTCTACGACTGGCACGCCATCCGCCCGCTGCTGGACGCGGCGGCGATGCGCTTCGACGTGGCGCTCCAGCCGCAGCGCCTGCCCGACATGGACGCGACGCTGGCGGCGGCCGAGGCGGCCGTCGTGACGCCGGCGATGGAGCGGGCGATCCTGTTCGGCGCCGGCCAGCTCGCCGCACAGCACCGCCACCTCTGGGATCTGCTCGATACCCGGCGGAGCGTGCGCCAGCAGTGATCCCGGAAGCGAGCAGGGAGAAAGCCATGCGTCCGCCCCGCCTTGTCCTCCTCCCCCTGCTCCTGGCCGCGCTGCTGCCCGCCATGCCCGCACTTGCCGCCGGGCCGGCCCCGCGATTGGCGACCGCGGGGCTGGACGAGGCGCCCGGCAGCGCCGCCGTGATCGCATCCGACGCCGCCGCCCGCCGCGCGCTCGACCCCTTTCGTCCACGCCAGACCGCCTACGGCCTGACGCTGGTGCTGTCGGACGCGACCTTCGCCGCGGCGGGGCTGCGCGGCACCGCGCCGCTCGCCGCGCTCGCCACCTATGCGCTGGCCGATCCCGCCATCCGCCTGCGCGTCGCCGGCCACGCCGATCTGCCGACCGGCCCCGCCACCGCCCGCGCCCGCAGCCGCGCCGCCGCCGTTGTTGCCGCGATGATCGCCGCCGGCGTCGCCCGTAGCCGGATCGAACTGGTCGACGCCGGCGCGGACTATCCGCTGGCCTTCGGCGACGCCCCGGCCGATCGCATCCGCAACCGCCGGGTTGAGATCACGCTGTTGGGCGAACAGGCGGCGCCGCGGGTGGCGATGCGATAGGGCGGCGAGGCGTTCGCGTAGCTTGACGATAAAGCCGTTCCCGTTTCTCCATCACCTGTCCGCACGTTTGGGAGGCGGCTGTCGAGCGCTATCAATGGAACCGGATCCCCTTCATACGTCCCTTTTGGGGGAAAGCATCCGTGCCCTAAAGCATCACCACGAAGATCATGTTCGCCATGCTGCTGGCGTCGGTTGCAACCGGGGCGCAGGCACAGACAGCGCAAGCACAGCCCGTGAGAATGCAGGAATGAACGACGCCGCAAACGTAATCACAGTGGATCACACGGGTTTCGCCGTATCGTCTCTGGACGAGGCCATTCGGTTTTGGACGAAAGCGCTCGGTTTCACACTCGAGCGAGAATCGCAGATGGGGGGCGACTTCCTGCATCAGGTGACAGGGGTCGACGATCCAAGAGTGAGAACGGCGATCGTCAGGGCGCCAGACGGTCATGTCGTCGAGTTGTTGCAATATTCGAAAGGGCACCAGAATGGGGCGGTGCCTGCTAGCGCGGGGGCGATCGGTGCAGCGCATCTGGCTCTGACCGTGAAAGACATTCATGCCGCCATCGCCCGTGTCGAAGCAGCCGGATGGAAAGCCAAGGGTAGCCCTCTGCCAATCGCGGGTGGTCCACGAAAAGGCACTTTGGTGGCCTATGTTTCAGGCCCCGATCATATCACGTTAGAGTTCATGCAGCCGCCAGCCCAGTAATGCGCATGGGGCAAGCTTTCCCGCTTGACCATCCCAATAGGGAAAGGCGGCACAGAGGTGTGGTTCCAATAAAACTTGCCGCCGCCAACCGCCCCTACCGCCGCACGCCCCACCCCGCCGCTTCCGCTACCAGCGCCCGCCCCGTGGCGCGGGTGTAGAGGCAGAGCATCGTGCCCGGCTTGCCGGCCATGTGCTTCTGCGGCCAGCGGCCCTGCACCAGCAGCGCGTCCTGCCCCGAGCGGTCGTCGAAGCCGGTGCGGCCGGCGACGGTGGCGCGGGTGAGGCCGCTGGCCTTCAGACAGGCGGCGGTGGCGCGGGCGTCGCTCGCCTTCCACGCGTCGGGCGAGGAGGCGGCGGCGGCGGTGGACAGGATCGCGGCGGCAAGGGCGATGACGGCGCGCATGGTGGCTCTCCCAGGAACAGGCCCGCCCCCATGCCCGCGCGATCGGCAACCGCGGCTGAACGGCGGGCGGCTACCCTCCGTTGCGGCCCCATGCTAGGCGGCCGGCATGACCGAATATCGTTCCGATCTGCTCCGCTCGCTCGCCGAACGCGGCTATATCCATCAGGTGACGGACGGGGGGGCGCTGGATGCGCTCGCCAGCCGGCAGATCGTGCCCGGCTATATCGGCTTCGATCCCACCGCCCCCTCGCTCCACGTCGGCAGCCTCGTCCAGATCATGATGCTGCGGCGGATGCAGCAGGCCGGGCACAAGCCGATCGTGCTGATGGGCGGCGGCACCGGCAAGATCGGCGATCCGAGCTTCAAGGACGAGGCGCGCAAGCTCCTCACGCTCGATGCGCTGGCCGAGAACATCGCCTCGATCCGCACCGTGTTCGAGAAGTTCCTGACCTTCGGCGACGGGCCGACCGATGCGGTGATGCTGGACAATGCCGAGTGGCTGGACGCGCTGGAGTATATCCCCTTCCTGCGCGAGATCGGCCGCCATTTCTCGATCAACCGGATGCTGAGCTTCGATTCGGTGAAGCTCCGGCTCGATCGCGAACAATCGCTGTCGTTCCTCGAGTTCAATTACATGATCCTCCAGGCCTATGATTTCCTGGAGCTGTCGCGCCGCGCCGGCTGCCGCTTGCAGATGGGCGGATCGGACCAGTGGGGCAATATCGTCAACGGGGTCGAGCTGGCGCGGCGGGCGGACGGGACGGAAGTGTTCGGGCTGACGACGCCGCTGCTGACGACCGCCGACGGCGCGAAGATGGGCAAGACGCTGTCGGGCGCGGTGTGGCTCAACGAGGCGTCGCTGCCGGCCTATGATTACTGGCAATATTGGCGGAACGTGGACGATCGCGACGTCGGCCGCTTCCTGCGCCTGTTCACCGATCTGCCGCTTGACGAGATCGCCCGGCTGGAGGCGCTGGAGGGGGCCGAGATCAACGCCGCCAAGATCGCGCTGGCCGACGCCGCGACGACGCTGTGCCGCGGCGCCTATGCCGCCGACGCCGCCGCCGCGACGGCGCGCGCCACCTTCGGCGAGGGCGGCACCGGTGCCGACCTGCCGACGCTGGCGGTATCGGGCGGGCGGATGCCGGTCGTGCAGGCGCTGACGGCGCTCGGCTTCTGCCTCTCCAACGGCGAGGCGCGGCGCAAGATCGGCGAGGGCGCGGTCCGTCTCGACGATGTGGTAGTGCGCGACGAGCGGCACGAGATCGTGATCGAGGGGGCGGTGAAGATCAGCCTCGGCAAGAAGAAACACGGGCTGCTGACGGAGGGGTGAGAAGGTCTCCTGCCAGCGCGCGGCGCGTGTGGACCTCGACTTCGCTCGGTCCGAACGGCTGTCAGGGCATTCCGAGGGCTGACGGCGCCGCCCTCTACGCCCGGCTCGCTTTGTTCAGGACGAACGGATCGGCCATCCTGCCGCATCGAAACGAAAAGGGGCGCCCCCGTCGCCGGGAGCGCCCCTTGTCGCGAACCCTCGCTCCGCCTCAGGCGGCGACGCGGGCGCCTTCTGGCAGAGCGGCCTTGGCCTGCGCGATGATCGCGCTGAACGCCTCGCCCTCGTGCATGGCGATGTCGGCCAGCACCTTGCGGTCCAGCTCGACGCCGGCCAGCTTCAGGCCGTGCATGAACACGCCGTAGGTCAGCCCCTCGGCGCGGACCGCGGCGTTGATGCGCTGGATCCACAGCGCGCGGAACGAGCGCTTCTTAACCTTGCGGTCGCGATAGGCATATTGCCCGGCCTTCTCGACGGCCTGGCGGGCGATGCGGATCGTGTTCTTGCGACGGCCGTAATAGCCCTTCGCCTGTTCCAGGATCCGGTTGTGCTTGGCGCGGGTGGTCGTTCCCCGCTTGACGCGTGCCATTGTCCGCTACTCCCTTAATTGAGGCCGTAAGGCGCCCACAGCTTCACGCGGGCCGTATCGGCCTCGGCGAGAACGGTGGTGCCGCGGTTGGTGCGGATGTACTTCGCGTTGTGGCTGATGAGGCGGTGGCGCTTGCCGGCCACGCCATGCTTCACCTTGCCGGTGGCCGTGAGCTTGAAGCGCTTCTTCACGCCGCTCTTGGTCTTGAGCTTGGGCATTTTCGTCTCCGTTGATCGAGCGACGCTTGGGGGAACGGCCACGGCAGCCCATACCGGCCGGGCAGTTCATCCTATCGCAGGAAGCGCCGGCCCTTAGAGGATGCGGGGCGGCTTGGCAACCGCATCGGAACCGCAATGATCGCGAAGGGTTCCTCCGCCGATGACCGATGCCGCGCGCACCGCCGGGGCCGCCCCCCGCCAGCCTACCCCGCGCAGCGGCCGCGATCCCGCGGCGACCGCCATCGCCGCCATCGTCGCCGTGCTCTCGACACTGATCGGGCTGCTGCTGGTCGCCTGGCTGATCCTGTTCGTGACGCGCGGCCGCTTCCTGAAGGGCACGTTCGAGCGCTTCGCCAGCGCCGCGGCGGAACGCGACGTACGCGTGGCGGGCGATTTCCAATTCTATTTCGATCCGATCGACCTGAAGTTCGTGGCGGACGGCCTGTCAGTCTCGAACCCGCGCTGGGCGTCGCTGCCCGATTTCTTCGCCGCGCGGCATATCGAGACGCGGGTCAGGACGCTGCAACTGTTGTTCGGCCGCCGCCGCGCCGAATATCTGGTGCTGGAAGACGGCCGCGTCGATGCCGAATGGAGCGAGGACAGGCGCAACACCTGGACGTTCGGCGATCCCGACGCCAAGGGCGAGCCGTTCGAATGGCCGGTGATCGATCGCGCGCAGGTGACGGGCACGCGCGTCCGCTATCGCGATCCGTCGCTGTTCCTGTCGACCGACATCGACGTCGGCACCGTCCGCTCGGCCGAGACGTCGATCGAGAACAACCGCATCGATTTTACCGGCACGGGCACGCTGCGCCGCAATCCGTTCACGATGCGCGGCGCGCTGACCTCGCCCAACAGCACGGTACGGTTCGGGCGGACCGGCCTGGTCCTCGCCGCGCGGTCCGGCGGCACGCGGCTCCAGCTTTCGGGCGTCCTGCCCGCCGCCACCCAGATCGAGAATGCTAATCTGCTGCTGAAGGTGCGGGGGCCGAACCTGCGCACATTGTTCGATTTCCTCGGCGTCGCGGTGCCCGATACGCGCGGCTATGCCTTTCGCTCGCACCTGATGAAGGTGGGCGGCGAATATCGCTTCACGCGGCTGGCCGGCAAGTTCGGCACGAGCGACCTGGGCGGGCGGATGACGATCTCGCTGCCCAACGACCGCCTGTACATCGACGGCGATCTCGCCAGCCGCCGGGTCGACATTCTCGATATCGCGCCGTTCATCGGCTACGAACCCAACGCCATCGCCACGACCGGCGTGGCGGCGGCGGCGGGGGCGCAGATCGGCCATGTCCGCATCCTGCCGGATGCGCCGCTCCGCGTCGATGCGATCAGCAATTTCGATGCGCATATCGACTATAAGGTGACGACGGTGCGCGCGCCGCACCTGCCCGTGTCGGACATCGCGCTGACCTTCGACCTGAAGGACCGGCTGATGAAGCTGTCGCCGCTGACGATGAATCTGTCCGGCGGCGCGCTCTCCTCCGACATTTCCATCGACGCGCGGGTGCCCGCCGTCGTCACCGCCTACGACATCCGCCTGGCGCCGACGCCGATGGGCAAGCTGCTGGCGGGCTTCGGCGTCGAGGAGTCGGGCACGACCGGGTCGATCGCCGCGCGCATCCAGATGAAGGGCACCGGCGATACGGTGCGCGAATCGCTCGCCAGTTCGGACGGGCGGATCGCGATCGTGCTGCCGCGCGGCACCTTCTGGACGCGCAACATCCAGCTGGCCGAATTCGACATCGGCACCTTCGTGCAGAAGATGTTCGAGGACAAGTTGAAGAAGCCGGTGCAGATCAATTGTGGCCTGATCGCCTTCACCGTGCGCAACGGGGTCGCCGCGGCGGATCCGATCCTGATCGACACCGACAAGAACGTGATGACCGCGCGCGGCGGCTTCAGCTTCAAGGACGAATCGGTCGACGTGCGCTTCCGTGCGGATTCCAAGAAGTTCAGCCTGTTTTCCGGCCAGTCCCCGGTCGGCATCGGCGGCTATTTCGGCGCGCCGTCGCTGCGCATCATTTCGCCCGAGCTGCTGGCGCGGGGCGGCGCGGGGGCGGCGCTGGGGCTGGCGGCCGGGCCGCTGGGCGCCGCGCTCGCCTTCATCGACGTGGGCGATGCCAAGGCGGCGCAATGCGGGCCGGTCCTCGCCGGCGCCACCGCCGCGCAGCAACGCACCGAGGACGGCAAGGCGCGCAAGGACACCGGCACGCGCGCGGAGAACGACCGACAGGCCGCCTCGCCGGCCGAAGCCAAGCCGCGCAAGAAGGTGCTGGGGATTTTCTAGCCACGGCCTTTCTGGCGGGCGATGCGCAGATAGGCGTCGACCAGTTCCTGATTGACCTGATCCCAGCCGTAGCGGGCGCTCGCCTCGCGGCCCGCGGCTCCCGCCGCCTTGCGGGCATCGGGGCGCGCGCAATAATCGGCCAGCGCCTCGACGAAGGCGGCGGTGCCGCCGGGGCGCACGAGCCGGCCGGTCACGCCATCCGCCACCAGGCTGAGGCTGCCGGTAGCGCGCGCCGCCACCACCGGCAGGCCGGCGGCCATCGCTTCCAGCGTGACGTTGCCGAACGTCTCGGTGACGGAGGGATTGAACAGCAGATCGGCCGAGGCGATCGCGCGCGCCAGATCCTCGCCCTTCTGGAAGCCGGTGAACACCGCCTGCGGCAGGCGCCGCTCGAACCAGTCGCGCGCCGGGCCTTCACCCACCACCAGCACGCGATGCGCCACGCCGCGCCGGGCGAGCTGGTCGACCGCGTCGGAGAAGACGTCCAGCCCCTTCTCCATCACCAGCCGGCCGACGAAGGCGATCACCACATCCCCGTCGGCGAAGCCAAGGCTCCGCCGCCACGCCATGTCGCGCCGTTCGGGCGTGAAGATGTCGTCCCGGTCGACCCCGCGCGACCAGATGCCGACATCGTAGTTCATCCGCTGATCGCGCAGCAACTGCGCCATCGATTCGGATGGCGCGAAGATCGCATCGCAGCGGCGGTAGAAGCGGCGCAGGCCCGCCTCGACCAGCGGTTCGAGGAAGGCGAAGCCGTAATAGCGCGGATAGGTCTCGAACCGGGTGTGGACCGAGGCGACCACCGGCGTGCCGCGCCGGCGCGCGAGCGAGACGGCGCGATGGCCCAGGATCTCGGGGCTGGCGACATGGAACAGCGTGGGATCGAATTCCGCCAGATCGCGCTTCACGCGCGGCGGGATCATCACCGGCGCGCGATATTCGGATCGGCCGGGCAAAGCGATCGCCGGCACGCCCACCACCTTGCCGGCGGAGGCGAAGGCGGGCTTGTCCGTCTTCGGCGAATAGATGCGCACGCGCGCGCCCTGACCGATCAGGTAGCGGACGAGCCGGTTCAGCGCCTGATTGGCCCCGTCGCGCACGTAATTGTAGTTTCCGGAAAAGAGCGCGAGGCGCAGGTCGCTGACGTCCATGCGGCGCGGGGTAGGCTCAAGCGAAACGAAATGCCACCGTCGCGATGAATCGCGGGGGCACGCAGGGCACCTTTCGCCGTAACGCAGGGTTATAGGGATTATGGACGGCATCGACGAAACCGGAACGCTGGTCCGCGACAGCGGCGGATTCGCGCTGCGGGCGGACAGCGGCCAGACCATCCGGCTCGATCTGGCCCGCGTGCCCGTCGATCACGTCGAGAAGCGGGTCCGCGTGCGCGGCCTGCGCCGCGCCGACGGCGTGGTCGAGGCGGACGGGGTGGCGGCGGCATGATGCGGCAGGCGAGCCGCCTGCTGGAAATCACCAGCCGTGGCCAGGGCCTGCACGAGGTGACGCGCCCGATCGCCGAATGGGTGGACCGGCAGCAGATGGACGAGGGACTGCTGACCATCCTCTGCCGCCACACCTCGGCCTCGCTCCTCATCCACGAGAATGCGGCACCGGCGGCGCGCCGCGATCTGGAACGCTATTTCGCGCGGATCGCGCCTGAGAGCGCGGACTACGAGCATGACGAGGAGGGGCCGGACGACATGCCCGCCCACCTGCGTGCGGCGCTGACGGGGGTGCAATTGTCGATCCCGGTAAACGGCGGGCGGATGCTGCTCGGCACGTGGCAGGGCCTCTATCTGTTCGAACATCGCCGGCGGCCGCACGTCCGTTCGCTGGCGCTGCATCTGATCGGGCGATGACGGCGGCGCGGCTCAGCGCGGGCATCCTCCTCCACCGCCCCGGCGCGGCGGGGCCGGAAGTGCTGCTGGTCCACCCGGGCGGCCCGTTCTGGCGACGGCGCGACGAGGGCGCGTGGCAATTGCCCAAGGGCGGGGTGGAACCGGGCGAGACGCTGGAGCAGGCGGCACGGCGCGAATTCACCGAGGAGCTGGGCCATTGCCCGTCCGGCCCGCTCCGCCCGCTGGGGCGGATCCGCCAGGCCGGCGGCAAGCAGGTGGAAGGCTTCGCGCTGGCCGGTGACTTCGATATCGCGACGCTCAACTCGATCCGCTTCGATCTGGAATGGCCCCCCGGCAGCGGCCGCATCGGCAGCTATCCGGAAGTGGACGAGGCACGCTGGTTCGATCTGGAGGTCGCGGGTGCCGGCCCCATGCTGGCCAGCCAGCGACCGCTGCTGGATCGCCTCGCCGCGCTGCTGGCGGCGGAGGCGGCATAGCGTCCTTCGCGCGTCGCCCGCCGCCGGGATCGGGCCGATCAGCCCGGCGATGCCTGCCGCGCCCCGAACGTCACCGCGACCGGTTCCAGCCCCGCGATCGTCGCGCGCACCGTCTCGCCCGGCCGGATCGGGCCGACGCCGGCGGGCGTGCCGGTGAAGATCAGGTCGCCCGCCGCCAGCGCCACATAGGTCGAGAGCGTGGCGATGATCTCGGGCACGGTCCAGATCATCTGGTCGAGATCGCCCGCCTGGCGCGGCACGCCGTCCACCGTCAGCCCGATCGCGCCCTTCGACGGCGGCGGGCCTTCGGTCAGCGCGCCGATCGGGGCGGACGCGTCGAAGCCCTTGGCCATATCCCACGGTCGGCCGGCCTTGCGTGCCGCGCTCTGGAGGTCGCGGCGGGTGAGGTCGATGCCGACCGCATGGCCCCAGATCAGCGCGGTGGCACGGTCCACGGCGATGTCCGCGCCACCCGCGCCGAGCGCGATCACCAGTTCGACCTCATGGTGGAGATCGTCGGTCATCGGCGGAAAGCGCAGGCGGCCGCCGCCCGAAACCACGGCGTCGGCGGGCTTGGTGAAGAAGAACGGCGCCTGCCGGGATGGATCGCCGCCCATCTCGCGAGCGTGATCGGCATAATTCTGACCGACGCAGAAGATGCGGCGGACGGGAAAAAGATCCTCCCGCCCGGCGATGGCGACGGTCGGCAGGACGAGGTGCGGCAGCTGCATGGGGCGGTCTCCCGGAGGCGTCCGGGCTTCCTATATCGGGCAGGCGGCAAAGGCCACGGAGGAGGATCGATGCAGGCCGAGCTGTTCGCGGATGACCGCCCTGCCATCGCCCTCGCGCCCGGCGCCGTAGTGCTGCCGGGCTTCGCGCTGGGCGAGGCGGACGCGCTGATCGAGGGCATCGCCGGCATCGCGCTCGAGGCGCCGTTCCGCCGGATGGAGACGCCGGGCGGGCGGCAGATGTCGGTCGCGATGACGAGCGCGGGACCGCTCGGCTGGACGAGCGGACGGCGCGGCTATGGCTATGCCGCCACCGATCCGGCGAGCGGGCGGCCGTGGCCGGCGATGCCGCCCGCGTTTTCGGCGCTGGCGATGCGGGCCGCTGCGGCGGGCGGTTTCGCCGGGTTCGTGCCCGATAGCTGCCTCGTCAACCGCTATGAAGCCGGGGCGCGGATGGCGCTGCACCAGGATCGCGACGAGCGGGATATGGGCCAGCCGATCGTGTCGGTGTCGCTCGGTCTGCCGGCGACGTTCCTGTGGGGCGGGGCCGCCCGCAGCAATCCGGCGGCGCGGGTGCCGCTGCGGCACGGCGACGTGGTGGTCTGGGGCGGGCCGGCGCGGCTGACCTTCCACGGCATCGCGCCGCTGAAGGCAGGCGCGCATCCCGCGACAGGCGAATGCCGCTACAATCTCACCTTCCGGGTGGCGGACGCCTGAGCGGCGTCACGCCACCTTGGCGGTGGCGGCTTCCTCGGGTTCGCGCAGCACGTAGCCGCGGCCCCACACCGTCTCGATATAATTGTCGCCGCCGCAGGCGAGGCTGAGCTTCTTGCGCAGCTTGCAGATGAAGACGTCGATAATCTTCAGTTCCGGCTCGTCCATGCCGCCATAGAGATGGTTCAGGAACATCTCCTTGGTGAGCGTGGTGCCCTTGCGGAGCGAGAGCAGCTCCAGCATCGCATATTCCTTGCCGGTAAGATGGACGCGCGCGCCGTCGACCTCGACCGTCTTGGCATCCAGGTTCACCGCCAGCTTGCCGGTGCGGATCACCGACTGGCTGTGGCCCTTGGAGCGGCGGACGATGGCATGGATGCGCGCCACCAGCTCGTCCCGGTGGAAGGGCTTGGTGACATAATCGTCGGCGCCGAAGCCGAGGCCGCGGACCTTGGAATCCATCTCCGCCGTGCCGGACAGGATCATCACCGGGGTCTGCACGCGGGCGGTGCGCAGCTTCTTCAGCACGTCATAGCCGTGCATGTCGGGCAAATTCAGATCCAGCAGGATCAGATCGTAATCGTAGAGCTTGCCCAGATCGAGGCCTTCCTCGCCCAGATCGGTGGTGTAGACGTTGAAGCCTTCCGATCCGAGCATCAGTTCGATGCTCTTGGCGGTCGTCGGCTCGTCCTCGATCAGCAGAACCCGCATGTCCGTCGTCTCCGTCCCGTACAGCCCGGCCCGCGCCCGCCCCGCGATCCAGCAGCGATGAATCCATAACGCTTGAATGAAGGCAAAAGATTAATCGGCAGTTAAGCCCATTTTGGAATGGTTTGGCGAGAAAGCACCCACCCGTTGCCCGCGCGCCCGTCCCGTGGGATGGGGGCAGCCATGCTGGCCGATCGCATCCTGTTCATCGACGCCGAGGCGATGGTGGTCGACAAGCCCGCCGGCCTGCCCGTCACTCCGACCCGCGACGGGGCGATCAGCGTCGAGAATCATCTCGCCAGCCTCGCCTTCGGTTTCCGCCGCTGGCCGGCGCCCGCCCACCGGCTGGACCGCGACACGTCCGGCTGCCTGCTGCTGGCGCGCACGCCGCGCGCGCTCAGCCGCTATCATGCCGCCTTCGAGGCGGGGCAGGTCGGCAAGCGCTATCTGGCGGTGGTGGACGGCGTGCCCGCACAGCCGGCCGGAACGATCGACATGCCGCTCGCCAAGATCAGCAGCCGTGCCGACGGATGGCGGATGGTGGCCGACGCGAAGGGCAAGGCGGCGCGGACCCGCTGGCGCCTGGTCGGCGCGGCGGGCGGCCGCGCGCTCATCCTGTTCGCGCCGGAGACGGGGCGCACGCATCAGCTGCGCGTCCATGCGGCAAGCGGGCTCGGCCTGCCGATCGCGGGCGATCCGGTCTATGGCCGGGCGGCGCGGACGGGGATGCTGCTCCACGCCTGGCGGCTGACGGTGCCGCGCGACCCGAAGGCGCCGATCGTGGCGGAGGCGCCGCTGCCCGAGACCTTCGCCGCCGCCGGCTTCACCGCTCCAGACATCGGCGATGGCGACGCCTGATCCGCCGGCGCTGCCCGAATCGGCGCTGGAAGAACGCTTCCTCGCCGCCACCGGGCCGGGCGGGCAGAACGTCAACAAGGTGGCGACGGCGGTGCAGATCCGGCTCGATACCTATGCGCTGAGGCTCCACCCGGCGGCGTTCCAGCGGCTGAAGGCGCTGGCCGGCAGCCGTTTCGCCGCGGACGGGGCGATCGTGGTGACGGCGCGGCGCTTCCGCACGCGCGAGGCAAATCGGGCCGATGCCCGCGCGCGGCTGGCCGAGATGGTCGCCGCAGCGCTGATCGCACCCGAACGGCGGGTGAAGACGCGGCCGTCGCGTGCCGCCAAGGCCAAGCGCGTCGAGGCGAAGGCGCAGCGCGGCGCGGTGAAGCGCGGGCGCGGCCGGGTGACGGTGGAGTGAGGGACGCTTATGTATGATTTCGCCATCGCCGCTGCCGACAAGCCCGCGCTCTATGCCGAACTGGCCGGCGCGCTTGACGGTCTGACCGCGGGCGAGCCGGATCCGATCGCCAACATGGCCAATGCCGCGGCCTTGCTGTGGCAGGCGCTGCCCGATCTCAACTGGGCCGGTTTCTACCGCGCGATCGGGGACGAGCTGGTGCTGGGGCCGTTCCAGGGCAAGGCGGCCTGCATCCGCATTCCCTTCGGCCGGGGCGTCTGCGGCGCGGCGGCGGCGACGGGCACGGTGCAGACGGTGGCGGACGTTCACGCCTTCCCCGGCCATATCGCCTGCGATGCGGCCTCGGCGGCAGAACTGGTGGTGCCGGTGTTCGGGGCGGGGGGCGAACTGATCGGCGTGCTCGATCTCGACAGCCCGACGGCGGGGCGTTTCGACGCCGCCGATGCGGAGGGTTGCGCAGCCCTGATGGCCTTGCTCGGGCCACGCCTCGCCCCTCTCGATTCCGGCGCCGTGACGCGATAAATCGGCGGCCATGCGCCTCCACGTCCATCACTCCATGCGCTACAGCTTCTCCCAGCCGCAGGCGCGGCTGATCCAGCTCCTGCGCCTCACGCCCGCCAGCTACGAGGGGCAGAACGTGCTCCAGTGGCGGATCGACGCCTGCCGCGACGCGCGCCTGCGCCGCAGTCACGACGGCTACGGCAATCTCGTGACGATGCTCTACGTCGACGGGCCGCTGACGGAGCTGACGCTGACCGTGTCGGGCATGGCCATCACCGAGGATCGCGCCGGCATGGTCGGCTCCGCCCCCGATCCGCTGCCGCCCGCCTTCTTCCTCCAGCCGACCGCGCTGACCGCCCCGTCCGCGGCGATCGCCGCGCTGGCGGACGAAGTGGCGGCGGCGAGCGAGGATCCGCTCGATCGGGCGCACGGGCTGATGGCGGCGATCCACGCCCGCCTCGCGCTCGTCACCGATCCGACCGTGGGGGACGTGGGGGCGGCGGCGGCCATCGCCGCGGAGGCCGCCAATCCGCGCGACATGGCGCATCTGTTCGCGGCGGCGGCGCGGCGGATCGGCCTGCCGACGCGATACGTCTCCGGCCTGATGGCGACCGAGGGGGAAACCGTCCATGCCGCGCACGGCTGGGCGGAGGCGCATGTCGACGGCTATGGCTGGATCGGCTTCGATCCGTCGGCCGACCGCTGCCCCGATGCGCGCTACGTGCGCGTGGCGGTGGGGCTGGATCATGGCGAGGCGGCACCCGTTTCGGGTCAACGCGTCGGCGGCGGCGACGAGCATCTTGCGGTGAACGTCCGCGTCGGTGCGGATGCGGCGATGGTGCAGGCGCAGGGCTGACGACGCCCCCCCCCCGGCGTGCGGCGGAAATGGCGCGACGGGCGGCGATGCGGCCGGCGCCGTCCCCGGGATCAGCGGAAGGGCGTGACCTTGCCGCTGCCGCTATGGGCGCGGGCGGGCATGTCCGGCGCGGGCGGATCGAAGCGCGCCCAGCCCGAGGGGGTGAGCCGTTCGATCGGGCGGTAGCGGACCTTATATTGCATCCGCGCCGAGCCTTCGACCCAATAGCCGAGATAGACGTAGGGCATGTCGGCGGCGGCGGCGCGCTGGATGTGATCGATGATGATGTAGGTGCCGAGGCCGGGGCGGACGGCGGCGTCGGGCTCGAAGAAGCTGTAGACCATCGACAGGCCGTCGGCCTGATGGTCGGTCAGGCAGGCGCCGACCAGCCGGCCGGGGCGGCCGCCTTGCGAAGGCTCCCGATATTCGACGACATAGGTGTTGACGGGCGTCTGCTCGACCATGTCGGCGAAATCGAGCTCGTCCATCTCCGCCATGCCGCCGCCGGGGTGGCGTTCTGCCAGATAGCGGCGCAGCAGGGCGAACTGCTCCTCGGTGGTCCACGGCTTGCAGGCGGTGACGACGAGATCCTGGTGCCGGCGCATCAGCTTGCGCTGGGTGGCGTTGGCGCGGAACTCGCCCGCCACGACGCGGACGGAGACGCAGGCCTGGCAATCGACGCACGACGGGCGATAGGCGACCGACTGGCTGCGGCGGAAACCGATGCGGCCCAGCGCATCGTTCAGCTCCCCCGCATTCTCGCCCGACAGCTCTGTGAAGACCTTCCGTTCCGTGCGGCCCGCCAGATAGGGGCAGGGCGACGGGGTCGTCACGAAGAAGCGGGGAAACCGGAACTGCGCTGTCACCGCCGAATCGTCCCCTGCACAATGACCGCAATCTATGGGCCGCACCCGCGGGGATGAAAAGACGCAGAACACTGAAAAGAGGGTTAACCCAAACCCGCCCGCAGGGCTGGCGGGGCCGGTTTTGCGACGGATGGAGGCGCGGGGGGCAGAGGAACGGTCCGCTACCTCCGTTCACCCCGAGCGCAGTCGAGGGGCACGCGGGGCGCCTGCTTGCACATGTGTCTCGACTGCGCTCGACACGAACGGAGGATGGGGCGGATGCCCTCAGGCCGGCTCGACCGGTGCCACCTCGAACCCTTCGCGCATCAGCGCATCGACCAGCCGGTCGAGGTGGGCGCGGTCGCGCGTCTCGCATTCGATGTCCGCGATCAGCCCCTTGGCGGGCAGCGTCGTGAACACGCGCTGGTGATAGACTTCGATGATGTTGGCCTGTTGCTCGTCGAACACGCGGGCGACGGCGAACAGCGCGCCGGGACGGTCCTGCAAACGGATGCGCAGGCGGGCGAGGCGGCCCGAGCGCGCCAGATCGCGCAGCAGCACGTTGGCGAGGAGGCGCGTGTCGATATTGCCGCCGCACAGCACGATGCCGACGGTGCGGCCGGCGAAGCGCTGCGGATGCGCCAGCAGCGCGGCGAGGCCGGCGGCGCCCGCCCCTTCGACCACCGTCTTCTCGATCTGGAGGAGGATGGCGACGGCGGTTTCCAAGTGCCGTTCGCCCACCAGCAGAATGTCGTCGACCAGCGCCGCCACCACCTCGGCGGGGAGGCGGCCGGGCTGCTTGACGGCGATGCCCTCGGCCAGCGTATCGCCTTCGCACGGCAGGCTGACGCCCTTGATGCGCGCATACATCGACGGATAGAGTTCGGCCTGCACGCCGACGACCGTCACCGGCCGCTCCTGCGCGGCGGCGACGGTGGCGCAGCCGGCGATCAGCCCGCCGCCGCCGATCGGCACGATCAGCGTATCGATCGCCGGCACGTCGGCCAGCATTTCCAGCGCCACCGTGCCCTGGCCCGCGATGATGCGCGGATCGTCGAACGGCGGCACGAAGGTGAGGCCGTCGCGCTCCGCCAGCCCCAGCGCATGATCCTGCGCATCGTCGAACCGCTCGCCATGGAGGATGACGCGCGCCTGATGCCCTTCGGTCTGCTGCACCTTCACGGTCGGCGTGGGCTTGGGCATCACGATCGTGACCGGGATGCCGAGCCGCCGGCCGTGATAGGCGAGGCCCTGGGCGTGGTTGCCGGCCGAGGCGGCGATGACGCCGCGCGAGCGCGCCTCATCGTCCAGTTGCAGCAACGTGTTGAGCGCGCCGCGCTCCTTGTAGGCGGCGGTGAACTGGAGATTCTCGAACTTCAGATAGACGTTGGCACCCGTCATTTCGGACAGGGTGCGGCTGTGCAGCGTGGGCGTGTGGATGACCGCGCCGCCGATCCGCGTCGCCGCGGCCTTCACGTCGTCCAGCGAGACGGGGAGGGCGGGGGTTTCGGGCAGGGGCGTGGAGAGCGTGGCCATGCACGGCCTCTAGGCCAAAGTGATCGGGGATAGAAGGGCGTGGCAAACCAGCGGGAAAGGCCGTAACGATCCGCCGCATGAGCAGGATCAGCTTTCTCGGCCTCGGCGTGATGGGCGCGCCGATGGCCCGCCACCTCGTCGCCGCCGGGCATGACGTGACCGTCTACAACCGCACGGCGGACAAGGCCGCGGCCTGGGCCGAGCAGTGCGGCGGCCGCGTCGCCGATACGCCGGCCGCGGCGGCGGACGGGGCGGAGGCGGTGTTCGCCTGCGTCGGCGCCGATGCCGACGTGGCGGCGGTGACGATGGGGCCGGACGGCTGCTTCCGGGCGATGGCGCCGGGGGCGCTGTTCGTCGACCACACCACCGTCTCCGCCACGATCGCGCGGCGGCTGGCGGAGGAGGGGGCGGCGCGCGGCCTGCTGGTGGCGGATGCGCCCGTCTCGGGCGGGCAGGCGGGGGCCGAGCAGGGCACGCTGTCCGTGATGATGGGCGGCAGCGACGATGCGGTGGCCGCCGCCCGCCCGCTGATCGAGGCCTATGCCGCGCGCATCGTCCACGTCGGGCCGGCGGGGGCGGGGCAGCAGGCGAAGATGGCCAACCAGATCGCCATCGCCGGCGCGGTGCAGGGCGTGGCCGAGGCGCTGCGCTTCGCGCAAGGGACGGGGCTGGATACGGACAAGGTGTTCGAGGCGATCTCGGGCGGGGCGGCGTCCTCCTGGCAGATGCTCAACCGCTGGGCGACGATGGCGAAGGACGAGTTCGACTTCGGCTTCGCGATCGACTGGATGCGCAAGGATCTGGGCCTCGCGCTGGACGAGGCGCGCGCCCATGGTGCGGTGCTGCCGGTGGCGGCGCTGGTCGATCAATTCTACGGCGAGGTGCAGGCGCTGGGCGGCGGCCGGCAGGATACGTCGGCGATCGTGCGGCGGCTGCCACGGTGAGACGGCTCGCCGCGATCGGCATCGCGCTGGCGCTGGCGATGCCCGCGGCGGCACGGCGCAAGCCTGCCCCCGCCGCGCCGCCACCGCCCTCGGCCGGCGGGCTGGTGGACGACGTCAACGGCTATACGCTGGACGAGGCCGGCCGGCTGAAGCGCTTCACGGGCGTGCTGATCGGCAAGGATGGCCGCGTGGTGAAGCTGCTCGGGCCGGCGGACGCGCGGCCCGAACGGCTCGATTTCAGGCTGGACGGGCAGAAGCGCACCTTGCTGCCGGGGCTGATCGACGGCCACGGCCACGTCCTGTCGCTGGGCTTCGCGTTGCTGCGGCTGGACCTTTCGGCCACCACCTCGCTGGCGGAAGCGCAGGCGGCGCTCAGCGATTATGCGGCCAAGACGCCGGCGCCGGTCTGGATTCAGGGCGGCGGCTGGAATCAGGAGAAGTGGCGGCTGGGCCGTTTCCCGACCGCGGCCGATCTGGATGCGGCGGTGGCGGACCGGCCGGTGGCGCTGTCGCGGGTCGACGGGCACGCCACGCTCGTCAACAGCCGGGCGATGGCCGAGGCGGGGATCAGCGCCGCCACCAAGGATCCGGCGGGCGGCCGGATCGAGCGCGACGCCCGCGGCCGGCCGACCGGGCTGTTCGTCGATGCGGCGCAGGATCTGCTCGCCGCCGCCATCCCGAAGCCGCTGCCGCGCGAGCGGGACGAGGCGCTGGCCAAGGCACAGGGCGCGCTGCTGGCCAACGGCATCACCGCCACCGCCGACATGGGGACGGACGAAGCCGACTGGAACGCGATGCGGCGGATGGGCGATGCCGGACGGCTGCGCGTCCGCATCATGGCCTATGCGGCGGGAATCGATCCGCTGTTGTCGATCGCCGGCACCGCGCCGACGCCGTGGCTCTACGACGGCCGGCTGAAGATGGGCGGCGTCAAGCTCTATGCCGATGGGGCGCTGGGATCGCGCGGGGCGTGGCTGAAGGCGCCCTATGCCGATGCGTCGGGCACGCGCGGCCTGCAATTCCTGGACGACGCCAAGCTGCGCAACCTGATGAGCCGCGCGGCGATGGACGGCTTCCAGGTCGCGGTCCACGCGATCGGCGATGCCGCCAATGCGCAGGCGCTCGACGCGATCGAGGAACTGGCCGAGACCTACAAGGGCGATCGGCGCTGGCGGATCGAACATGCCCAGATCGTCGACCCGAAGGACATCGCGCGGTTCGGCCGCAATTCGATCGTCGCCTCGATGCAGCCGACGCACGAGGCGTCCGACTGGCGGATGGCGGAAGCGCGGCTCGGCCCGGCGCGGCTGGCCGGGGCCTATGCCTGGGCGTCGATGCTGAAGGCGGGGGCGACGCTGGCGTTCGGATCGGACTATCCGGTCGAAAGCCCCGATCCGTTCGCCGGCCTCGCCACCGCGATCGGGCGGACCGATGCGGCGGGCGAGCCGGCCGGCGGCTGGCGGCCCGAGGAAAAGCTGGATTTCACGGCGGCGCTGGCGGCCTTCACCACCGGGGCGGCGAAGGCGGGCTTCGCCGAGGATCGGCTGGGATCGCTGGAGCCGGGGCATTTTGCCGATTTCATCCTCGTCGATCGCGATCCGGCGGCGCTGGATGCGGCGGGCCTTCGCGCGGTGAAGGTGATCGAAACATGGATCGGCGGCGCGCGCGCCTGGGTGAGGAAGTAGCGAGATGGCGATGGGTCCAACCGGCACCGGCCGGGTGACGGGTGCGGCGGTGGCGGGCGCGGCGACGCTCGCGCCTTTCGTGTTCGCCCTGTTCTTCCTGTTCGGCGGCATCACCAGCCTGAACGACGTGCTGATCCCGAAGTTGAAGGATCTCTTCACGCTGACGACGGCGCAGGCGATGCTGACGCAATCGGCCTTCTTCGCCGCATACTTCATCGTCTCCTTCCCGGCCGGGCTGCTGGTGGCGCGGATCGGCTATCTGCGCGCGGCGGTGGTCGGCCTGGGGCTGATGGCGGCGGGGTGCCTGCTGTTCATTCCGGCAGCACAGGCCGCCGCCTTCGGGCCGTTCCTGTTCGCCTTGTTCGTGCTGGCGGCGGGGATCACGGTGGTGCAGGTCGTCGCCAACCCCTTGATCTCGTTGCTGGGCGATCCGGCGACCGCGTCCAGCCGGCTGACCTTCGCGCAGGCGTTCAACTCGCTCGGCACGACGATCTTCCCGCTGGTCGGCGCGTCGATCATCCTCGGCTCGCTCCAGACGGTCGATCCGGCGACGCTGGCCGGCGCCGCGCTCGACGCCTATCGCGCCGCCGAGACGCAGACGATTGTGCGCACCTATCTGGTGCTGGCCGCCGCGATCGCGGTGGTGGCGGTGGTGGTGTGGACGGCGCGCAACCGGTTGCAGGCGGGGACGGACGAGGCCGCGGGCTTCGGCGCCGCGCTCGGCCTGCTGCGCCGCCCGCGCTTCGCCTTCGGTACGCTCGGCATCTTCCTCTACGTCGGCGCCGAAGTGGCGATCGGCAGCCTGATCGTCCTCTACCTCGAACGCGCCGACACGCTGGCACTGGGGGCGGAGGCGGCGGGCCAGCATGTCGCGCTCTACTGGGGCGGGGCGATGGTCGGCCGGTTCGTGGGCGCGGTCGTGCTGCGGCTGGTGCCGCCGCCGGTGGTGCTGGCGACGGCGGCGGGTGCGGCGATCGCGCTGCTGGCGCTGTCCGCCAACAGCGTCGGCGTCGTGTCCGGTTACAGCCTGCTGGGCGTCGGCCTGTTCAATTCGATCATGTTCCCGACGATCTTCTCGCTGGCGAGCGAGGGGCTCGGCAAGCGCAGTGCCGAAGGATCGGGGATCATCTGCATGGCGATCGTCGGCGGGGCGATCGTGCCGCTGCTGACGGGGGCGGTGGCCGATGGGACGACGCTGCGACTGGCGCTGGCGGTGCCGGCGCTCTGCTACGCCGGCATCCTCGGTTTCGCCCTGTTCGCGCGGCGGCCGCTGGCGGGGTGAGCCGCGGCCGCCGGCGCGGCTTCAGCTATATTTGACCGAGCAGCCGTAGGCCCGCGTCTGCGCGACGGCGACGGGGCGCTTCGCCTTCAGGTCCGCCAGCGCCGCCGCGACATGGTTGCGCGCGCCCTTGATGTCGACGGGGTCGGCGGTTGGCTTGTCGTCGATCGCGCCCTGATAGACGAGGCGGCCGGTGGCATCGATCACCGCCATGCCGGGGGTGGCGGTGGCCGCATAGAGCCGGCCGACCTTGCCCGTGGGATCGAGCAGATAGGCGGTGGGCGCGGCCTTCTCCTTCGCCACGAAGGCCAGCGCCTCGCGGCCGTTCATATGGCCCTGCTTGCCGGGCGCGCCGGAATTGACCGTCAGCCACGCGGCGCCCTGCGCTTTGGCGGCGGCCTGCAAGCGCTGCATGTTGCCGCTGCCATAATGCTTCTGGACGAAGGGGCAGCCGGGGTTGTTCCATTCCAGCACCACCGGCCGCCCGCGGAAATCGGCGAGGCTGACGGTCCTGCCGGTGGCGTCGGTGGCGGTGAAGGCGGGGGCGGGCTGGCCGATCGTGGCGGCGAATGCGGGGGCCGCTGCGGCGGCGGCGAGCGCGAACGGGATGACGGAACGCATGATCCTTCTCCTCCTCAAAGCGACGTGAGCGTGGCCGGCGTCAGCACCTGCGGCAGGACGCGCGGCTCGCCGCCCCCGGCCGGATAGAAGAGATAGAGCGGCACGCCCGAGCGGCCGTGCTGCGAGAGGAAGCGGCCGAGCGCCGGATCGCCGTTGGTCCAGTCCCCCACCAGCACCGCCACCCGCTTGGCGGCGAAGGCGTCGTGGACCTCGGCGCGCGCGATCGAGGTGCGCTCGTTGACCTTGCAGGTCAGGCACCAGTCGGCGGTGAAATAAGCGAAGACGGGGCGGCCCTCGGCGCGCAGCGCGGCGAGGCGGGCTTCGCTGAACGGCTCCTCCCCGGCGGCAGCGGTGGCGGGGGCGGCTGTCTCGCTCGCCTGACGCGGCAGCGCGACCGCCAGCAGCAGCGCGGCGGCCAGCGCCGGGGCGAGCGGCCACCACGCCGCGGCGCGGCCGGCGAACTGACGGCGGCCGACCCACCACAGGGCCAGCGCCAGCGCGAGGGCGGCGAACAGGCCGAGCGTCATCCCGTCCACCCCCGCCTGCCGGCCGAGAATCCAGGCGAGGCCGATCGCGGTCACGAACATCGGCAGCGAGAGGATGCGGCGGAAGCGATCCATCCACGGGCCGGGCTTCGGCAGGCGGCGGCGCAGCGTGGGGACGAAGCCGAGCGCGAGGAAGGGGAGGGCCAGGCCGAGGCCGAGGCCGGCGAAGATCGCCATCGCCGCCGCCGCCGGCAGCACCAGCGCCGCGCCCAGCGCCGCGCCCATGAACGGCCCGGTGCAGGGCGTGGCGACGAAGGCGGCGAGCGCGCCCGTCCAGAAGGCGCCGCCGGCCCCGCCCGCCGCGGCCAGGCGGCCGCCGGCGGACAGCATCGGCAGCTCGAACAGGCCGGCCAGGTTCAGCGCGATCGCCGAGACGAGCAGCAACAGCACGAGGATGACGCGCGCATCCTGCAATTGGAACGCCCAGCCCGCCGCCGCCCCGCCGGCGCGCAGCGCGAGCAGGATGCCGCCGAGGATCAGGCAGACCAGCACCACGCCGGCGGTATAGGCCAGCGCCTCGACGCGCGCGGCGCGCTCGTCCCCGCCCTGGCGGACGAGGCTCATCGCCTTGAGGCTAAGGATCGGGAAGACGCAGGGCATGATGTTGAGCAGCAGCCCGCCCAGCACCGCCCCGGCCAGCGCCGCGACGATGGTGAGCGCCGTGCCGCCGCCGCCGGGCGCTTCCTCGCCCGCCGCGCCGACCGGCACGCCGCCCGCCGCGACCGTGCCGGGATCGGCGGCGATCTCCAGCCCGCGGTCCGGCCCGATCTTCAGCACGCCCTCGATCGGGCCGGCGGGGGGCGATCCGCCCGCCTTGGTCTCGACGATCAGCCGGTCGCCGTCGCGCGTCACCGTCTGCGGCGCGGCATAATCGATCGCGCCGTCGGTCAGCGGAAAGAAATAGGCGTCCGTCGCCACCTCCGCCGCGGCGGGCAGCGGCACGGCGAGGCGGAAGCGGTCCCCGTCCTTCGCCCACGTCGCACGGGAGCCGAGCGGGCGGGGCAGCGTCGCGCGGATCGCATCGAAGCGGGTGCGCATCGCCGGATCGACCGCGCCGTCGCCCACCGTCAGCGTGGTGGAGACGGTGGCGGAGGCGGGGACGCAGATTTCGTGCGTGCATTCCAGCCAGTCGGCCTTGGCGGTCAGCGGCAGCTTCGTGCCGGGGGCGAGGCCGGCGGGGATCGTGACCTCCATCGGCTGGGCATAATCGCCCTCGTAGACGTAGTTCATCAGCCCCGAGACGATCAGCGTCTGCGGCACCGGATAGCGCAGCGGGCCGACGGTGACGCCGGGCGGCGTCTGCCATTCGATCCGCGTCTCCATGCCGCTGTCGCCGGGGTTCTTCCAATAGCCGTGCCAGCCTTCGGCCGCCTTCATCGCAAGCGCGATCTCCACGGTGCCGCCGGCGCGGGGGCTGGCGCTCTCGGCGATCAGCGAGGGGGTGATGTGCGGGGCCTGCTGGGCGACGGCGAGGGTCGGCAGGAACAGCAGGGCGAGGAGGAGGGCGAGGCGGCGCATGATGCCGGAATATAGGGGGTTCGGGGGTGGACGCCAGCGCGTGGCGACTATCGACGCCCCAGCCACAGCTTCACCGTCAGCGCGCCGCCGCCGAGCGTGACGGGGGGATCGGCGGCGAGGCCGGCGGCCGCCATCCAGCCGGCCATCGCGTCATCGGCGAAGCCCAGCCGGGCGTGCGCGTCGCGGGTACGCAATTCCTCGCGGTCATGCGGCGCGAAATCGGCGATCAGCAGCCGGCCGCCCGCCGCCAGCAGCCGCGCCGCCTCCGCCACCACCCGATCGGGCTGGGTGGCATAGTGCAGCACCTGATGGAGGATCACCGTATCGGCGCTGCCGGCATCGAGCGGGAGGGCGGCCATGTCCCCCTGCCGCAGGTCGACCGGCAGGCCATCCAGCTTGGCGCGGGCGATGCGCAGCATCTCCGGGCTGCGATCGATGCCGGTCGCGGCGGCGGCGGCGGGGCTGAGCAGTTCGAGCATCCGCCCGGTGCCTGTGCCGATATCGACCAGCCGGCCGACCGGCCGGTCCGCCAGCCGGTCGACGATCGCCGCCTCCACCGCCGCATCGGCGACGTGGAGCGAGCGGATCGCATCCCATTCGGCGGCATGATCGGCGAACCACGCCTCGGCCTGGGCCGCGCGCTCGGTGCGGACGGCGGCGAGGCGCGCGGCGTCGGCCGCCGCCCAGGCATCGCCCGCGGCATCGCGCCAGCCGTCCATCGCCGCTAGCAACTGCCCGTCCGCCAGCACCGCGCCCGGCCGCAGGAACAGCCAGCTTCCTTCGCGCCGCCGGTCGGCAAGGCCCGCGTCGCCGAGGATGCGGACGTGGCGGGACACGCGCGGCTGGCTCTGCCCCAGCACCTGCGCCAGCTCGCTGACCGACAATTCCATTTGCCGCAGCAGGGCGACGATCCGCAGCCGGGTGGGATCGGCGAGCGCGCGGAAGATGGCGAGGGGGGCGGGCATGGATGCGCTAGAGGATGCGGCGGGCCGAGGGTCAAGGCCTGTCGTCAAGACCTTGTGGCGACAGGCGGGCTATGGCACCGCGCGATCATGACACAATTCGTAACCCGCGGCACGCGGCTGATCCCCGCCGCGATCGCCCTCGCGCTCCTCGGCGGCTGCGCGACCGCGCCGGGCCAATATCGGCTGGCCGAGCGCGATCCGCTGGAGAAGGTCAATCGCGGCATCTGGGGCTTCAACCAGGCGGTGGACAAGGTGGCGCTGAAGCCCGCCGCCAGCGTCTACCGCACGATCACGCCGCGGCCGGCGCGGCAGGGGATCAGCAACGCGCTGGCCAATCTGACCGAGCCCTGGTCGTTCGTGAACAATCTGGCGCAGGGCAAGGGCAAGCGCGCGATGCGCACGCTCGCCCGCTTTTTGCTCAACAGCACGGTCGGCCTCGGCGGGCTGATCGATCAGGCGAGCCGCATCGGGCTGCGCCCCGCGCGCGAGGATTTCGGCCAGACGCTGGCGCGCTGGGGCGTCAACGGCGGCCCGTATGTGGTGCTGCCGATCCTGGGGCCGTCGACGCTGCGCGACGGCGTCGGCACCGGCGTCGCCTGGGTGGGCGATCCCGTCAACGCCGCGATCCGCAGCGACGAGGTGAGCAATACCGCGCGGCTGGTCTATCGCGGCGTGCAGGTGGTCTCGGCCCGGTCGGACCTTGCCGAATCGGGCGGGGACGCGTTCCTGAACAGCAGCCTCGATCCCTATGCGGCGGCGCGATCGGCCTATCTCCAGTCGCGCCGGGCCGCGATCGTCGATCAGGAGGGAGCCGCGGCATCCCCGGACGATGCGATCGTGCCGACCGCCGCCGACGGCGCGGACGATGCGATCGTGCCGACGGCGGCCGACGGCGCGGCAGGTGCGGACGACCCGATCGTGCCGACGCAAGCCGATGGCGGGACAGGAATTCCGCCCGTGCCCGCCGAGACTGACGGCGCGCCCGCCCCGGCCGGGGAGGCGGTGCCGACGCCGGTCGGCGATCCGGGCCGCGTGCCGCCCGCGACGCCCGATCGCTGACGGACCATCCATCAAGCCGGATTGCCTGCCCACGACAGAGCGGATAGCCTCCCCCGATCGGAACGATGGCGTTCGGGGGGAATGGCGATGACGAAGGCGGCGATGATGGCGGTGGTGGGGACGGCCTTGCTCGGCCTCGGCGCCTGCTCGCGCGAGGCGCAGCAGAATGCCGCGGCCGACGCCAGCGCCACCGCCGCCGAACTCAACGCCACCGCCGCCAAGGCGGTCGACGATGTCGATGCCGCCACCGCCGCCAGCCTGAACGGTGCCGGCGCCGCCGCCGATCGGGCCGGTGACCGGATCGAGGCGGCCGCGGACCGCGCCGGCGCGCGCATCGATGCCGGGGCGGACGCCGCCGCGGCGCGGATCGATCGCGCCGCCGATGCGGCGGGCGATGCCGCCACCGCCGCCGCCAACCGGATGTGAGGGCGATGCGGGCAGGCGGCGGCACCGCGGGCGACATCATGCGTTATGGGCCCAACGCGCGCCATCCGGCGCTGCGATGCAACCCGTCCATCCTCCCTTTCGCTCCGCAGGCCGCATGACCAAGCCCACCGCGTTCGACGAAGTCTGGGGTGGCGAGGCCGGCCGCACGGGCCGCCCCGAACTGGCGCGGCTGACGCAATGGATCGCGGAGACGCCGCCTGCCGAGCTGGACCGCCGCCAGCGCGCCGCCGAGGCCGCCTTCCGCCAGCTCGGCATCACCTTCGCCGTCTACGGGCAGGAGGAAGCGGCCGAGCGGATCATCCCGTTCGACATCGTGCCTCGCGTGTTCACGCAAGGCGAATGGGCGGCGCTGAGCGAGGGGCTCGTCCAGCGTGTCGAGACGATCAACGCCTTCCTGGCGGACATCTACGGCCCGCAGAAGATATTGAAGGACGGCATCCTTCCGCCCGAACTGATCCTGGGCAATCCGCAATATCGCGGCTTCCTGGCGGGGCAGAAACCGCCCCACGGCATCTTCGCCCATATCTGCGGCATCGATCTCGTCCGCACCGGGCCGACCGATTTCTTCGTGCTGGAAGACAACGCCCGCACCCCCTCCGGCGTCTCCTACATGCTGGAAAATCGTGAGGCGATGCTGCGCCTCTGCCCCGAGCTGTTCCAGGCGTTCGATATCTGTCCGGTCGATCGCTATCCGGACGAACTGCTGGGCACGCTCCGATCGGTGGCGCCGCGCGGCGCCGGCAGCAGCCCGCGCTGCGTGGTGCTGACGCCCGGCCATTTCAACTCGGCCTTCTACGAACACAGCTTCCTAGCCGATTCCATGGGGGTCGAGCTGGTCGAGGCCGCCGACCTGGAAGTGGACGACGACATCGTCTGGATGCGGACGATCGAGGGGCGGGTGCGCGTCGACGTGATCTATCGTCGCATCGACGACGATTATATCGATCCGCTGGTGTTCCGCCCGGATTCGATGCTGGGCGTGCCGGGGCTGATCGCGGCCTATCGCGCGGGCAATGTCGCGCTGGTCAACGCGCCCGGCACGGGCATTGCCGACGACAAGGCGATCTACAGCTATATGCCGGAGATCGTGCGCTATTATTCGGGCGCCGAGGCGAAGCTGCCCAATGTCGAGACGTATCGCTGCCGCGAGGCGGATGCGCTGCAATATACGCTCGACAATCTCGAGAAGCTGGTCGTCAAGCTGGTCGACGGATCGGGCGGCTACGGCATGCTCGTCGGCCCCACCGCGACGGCGCAGCAGATCGAGGCGTTCCGCGCCGCGCTGGTGGCCGAGCCGCATCGCTACATCGCCCAGCCGACGCTGGCGCTGTCGACCGTGCCGACGCTGACCGAGGCGGGGGTGGCGCCGCGCCATGTCGATTTCCGCCCGTTCGTGCTGTCGGGTGCGGAAGGGGTCAATATCGTGCCGGGCGGGCTGACGCGGGTGGCGCTTAAGGAGGGGTCGCTGGTCGTCAATTCCAGCCAGGGCGGCGGCACCAAGGACAGCCTGATCCTGTCCGGCCCGCCGCGCGGACAGTGGCAGAGCCAGAACGGCCAGTCGCAATCCCAGTCGCAGGGCGGGGAGGCTTGACGATGCTCAGCCGCACCGCGAGCGCGCTCTACTGGCTCGGCCGCTACGTCGAGCGCGCCGAATTCACTGCCCGGCTGATCGAGGCGACGGTCAGGCTCGATGCGCTGTCCGCCCGGCCGGCGGGCGAGGGGGCATGGGAAAGCGCGCTGCTGGTGACTGCGGCGGACTATGATTTCGGGCTGACCGGACAGGAGCGGACCGCCGCCAACGTCGGCCGCTATCTGACGGTGGCGCGGGAGAATCCGTCCTCGATCCGGTCCTGCCTCGATGCGGCGCGCTCCAACGCCAAGTCGGTGCGGACGGCATTGTCGCGCGATGCGTGGGAAGCGATCAACCGCGCGTGGCTGGGCCTGCGCGATCCCGCCTGCGACGGCGGCGGGCAGGCGCTGCTGGCGCTCGTCGAGCCGGTCCGCGCCGAAGCCCGCGGTTTCGAGGGCGCGCTGCACCGGATGCTGCGCAACGAACCCTACAGCTTCATCAGCCTGGGGGCTGCGATCGAGCGGGCGGACAATACGGCGCGGCTGATCGACGTGAAATACCATCTGCTGCTGCCCGAGGGCGAGAAGGTGGGTGGATTGATCGATCGCGACCAGTGGACGACGATCCTCCACACCGTCTCCGCCAACACCGCCTATCGCTGGCTCTATACCGACGGGCTGAAGCCGTGGCTGGTGGCGGACCTGCTGATCCTGCGGCGCGAGCTGCCTCGATCGGTGGCGGCATCGGTTGACGAGGTGGTGACGCACCTGTCCGCGATCGGCCAGCGCACCGGCTTCGCCGGCGAGGCGGACCGGCTGGCGCGATCCCGGCAGGTGGCGATGGAGCGGACGACGATCGACACGATCTTCGGCGGCGGCCTGCACGAATATCTGAGCGGCTTCATCATCGAGAATGCCCGGCTGGACCGGGCGATCGCGACGCAGTTCCGGTTCGGGTGATGGACGTCGACTGCTCCTCCGCTGAGGGGCTGGGTCGGTCATGCCTCCGGCATGACCTGAACAGAGCGGGGCGCTATTCACCCGGCGCTGGGTTGGGGTGCGGCGTGCCGGCAATCGCTTCGTCCCGAGGATGGGGGCCCCCTCCCTGAAAGGGAGGGGCAGGGGTGGGTTCGCGCGTTGCCGGGCGCGACCGCACCTCGCAACGAACCCACCCCCGGCCCCTCCCTTTCAGGGAGGGGAGGCGTTTCATTCTTGCTGAAGGACGGCCTGCCCTAGCTTATCGCCCCCGCCAGCCCCTTCGCCCATGGCAGGATCGGCCCCGCCGGCACGATGCCGCTGGGGTTCAGATCGCGGTGGCTGGCGTAATAATGGGTGCGGATATGGTCCATTTGGACCGTCTCCGCGACGCCGGGCACCGCCAGCATCCGTTCGACATGCGCCTGCAACGCCGGATGGTCAGCGATGCGGCGCAGGTTGCACTTGAAGTGGCCGTGGTAGACGGCGTCGAAGCGGACGAGGGTGGTGAACAGGCGGATGTCGGCCTCGGTCAGCCGGTCGCCCACCAGCCGATCGGCGGTGGACAGGCGCTGTTCCAGCTCGGAGAGCGTCTCGAACAGCGGGTGGACGGCGTCCTCATAAGCCGCCTGCGTCGTCGCGAAGCCGGCCTTGTAGACGCCGTTGTTGACGCGATCGTAGACGCGGGCGTTCAGCGCATCGATCTCGTCGCGCAGGCTGGCGGGGTAATAATCGCCCTCCGTCGCGCCGAGGCCGTCGAACGCGCCGTTCAGCATGCGGATGATCTCCGCCGATTCGTTGCTGACGATCGTCTCCGTCTCGCAGTCCCAGAGGACCGGCACCGTCACCTTGCCGCTGTAGCCGGGGCGGGCGCGGGCATAGAGCTGCCAGAGGAAATCGGCGCTATGGAGCGGATCGCCGGTGCCGCCGCGATCCGTGGCGAAGGTCCAGCCGTCGTCCAGCATCAGCGGATCGACCACGGAGACGCCGATCATCCCCTCCAGCCCCTTCAGCGCGCGCAGGATGAGCGTGCGGTGCGCCCACGGGCAGGCATAGCTGACGTAGAGATGGTAGCGGCCGGCGGCGGCGGGGCGGCCGGGCCGCCCGTCCGGCCCCGGCCCGCCGTCCGCCGTCACCCATTCGCGGAAACCGGCATCGGCGCGGGCGAAGGCGCCGCCCTTCGCATCGTCCGTCACTTTGCCCGCCACCCAGGCGCCATCCACCATCCTGCCCATCGCAATCTCCTTCGGCGGGGATTACGCAGGGGCCGGCCGGGCGATCCGTGCTGCCGTCAGTTGACGGTGAAGGCGCACAATTTGTTACCGTCCAGATCGCGCCCGTAGGCGAAATACCAATTGGGGCCGCGAACGCGCGGTTCGCCCTCGTCGGTGCCGCCCAGCGCCAGGATGCGGGCGTGGAAGGCGTCCACTTCCGCGCGCGTATCGAACGAGAAGGAGATCATCGTACCGTTGCCGGCGGTGGCCGGCGCGCCGTCGAACGGCTGGAGGACCGCGAAATTGAGCGTGCCGTCCTTCAGATACATGCGGCCGCCGCGCGGATGATCGCCGAAGACGGTGAGGCCGATGCCGCCCAGCAGATCGTCGTAGAAGGCCTTGGCCTCCTCCAGCCGGTTGGTGCCGACCGTGGCATAGGTCATCGCCGCCATCACATTCTCCTCAGCTCAGTTCGTCGATGGCGGCGCCGTCCAGCCCGCCGGGAATGATCATCACCGGGCACGGCAGCGATCCCGCGCCGGCGCCGGCGAAATAGGTGACGAGCGGGCCGGGGCCGCCGTTCTCCGGCGCGCCCAGCACCAGTGCCGCGACGGGCGGCTCCTCCTTCAGCCGTTCGCGCACCACCGCCACGCCTTCGCCCTGGCGGACGGAAATGGCGGGGCGGAGGCCGGTCTCCTCGATCAGTTCGCCCGCGACCTGGCCGACGAGGGCTTCGGCGCGCAGCTCGGCCTCCTCCTCCATCGCCGCCTGGACGCCGCCCCACTGGACGAAATCCGCCTGCGGCAGCAGCGCCACGATCTCGACCGCGCCGCCGGTGCGCGCGGCGCGGCGCGCGGCGAAACGGAGGGCGACGCGGGCTTCGGCGCTGTCGTCGATCACAACCAGATAGGTGCGCACATTCCGTCCCTTACCGTCCGCAGGCGATGTTACGCGCCGTGCCCGCCCCCGCCAAGCCTTGACCCGAGCCGCCGGCTGGCCGAAACATCCCGGAAAATGCAGCTTTCCGCATGAGAGGCCCCCGCCTGATGCCCATCGAACTGAAGATGCCCGCCCTCTCCCCGACGATGGAGGAGGGCACGCTTGCCAAGTGGCTGGTGAAGGAAGGCGATACGGTGAAGTCCGGCGACATTCTCGCCGAGATCGAGACCGACAAGGCGACGATGGAGTTCGAGGCGGTCGACGAGGGCACGGTCGCCAAGATCGTGATCGCCGAAGGGACCGACGGGGTTAAGGTGGGCGCGGTGATCGCGCTGATCGCCGAGGAGGGGGAGGATGCCTCCGCCGCCGCCGCCGCGCCGGCCGGGGACAAGGCCGCGCCCGCGGGCAAGGAGCCGCCGGTCGAGGAGAAGGGCTATGGCGCCAGCCCCAAGGACGATCCCGCGCCCGCCAGGACCGATGCCGGCAAGGCGCCCGAGGCCGCCCCGGCGCCCGCATCGAAGGACGGCCGGGTGAAGGCCAGCCCGCTCGCCCGCCGGCTGGCCGAGCAGCAGGGGATCGATCTGGCCGCCGTCACCGGCTCCGGCCCCGGCGGCCGGGTGGTGAAGGCGGACCTCGCCGGCGCGGCCAAGGGCGCGGCCCCGGCCGAGGCGGGCAAGGCGGCGCCGGCGGCGGCCGCCGCGGCACCCGCCCCGGCCGCGGCCCCCGCGCAGGTGCCCGACATCCCGCACGAGGTTTCCAAACTGTCGGGCATGCGCAAGACGATCGCGCGCCGCCTGACGGAATCGAAGCAGCAGGTGCCGCACATCTACCTGACGGTGGACATCAACCTCGATGCGCTGCTGAAGCTGCGCGGCCAGCTCAACAAGGGGCTGGAGAGCCGGGGCGTCAAGCTGTCGGTCAACGATCTGCTCATCAAGGCGCAGGCGATGGCGCTGATGGAAGTGCCAGCCTGCAACGTGATGTTCGCGGGCGACAGCCTCGTCAGCTACACGCGCGCCGACATTTCGGTGGCGGTGTCGATCCCCGGCGGGCTGATCACGCCGGTGGTGAAGGGCGCCGATACCAAGAGCGTGTCCGCCATCGCCAGCGAGATGAAGGATCTCGCCACCCGCGCGCGCGACGGCAAGCTGAAGCCGGAGGAATATGCCGGCGGCACCGCCAGCCTCTCCAACATGGGCATGTTCGGGATCAAGCAGTTCGAGGCGATCATCAATCCGCCGCAGGCGATGATCCTTGCGATCGGCGCGGGCGAGAAGCGGGCCTATGTGGTCGGCGACGAGCTGACCGTGGCGACGGTGATGAGCGCCACCGGCAGCTTCGACCATCGCGCCATCGACGGAGCGGACGGCGCGCAGTTCATGGCCGCCTTCAAGCGGCTGGTGGAAGCGCCGCTGGGGATGCTCGCCTGACATGGCCTCGGCCGCGGACAGGCCGCCCGCCATCGCCCCGGCGATCCGGGTGACGGCGATGCCCGCCGACACCAACCCCTATGGCGATCTGTTCGGCGGCTGGCTGATGAGCCAGATGGACCTCGCCGCCTCGTCGGTCGCCTCGCGCCACTCGCGCGGGCGGGCGGTGACGATCGCGGCGGACGCGATGGTCTTCCACCGGCCGGTGACGGTGGGGGACGAGGTGTCGGTCTATGCGCGGCTGATCGCGGTCGGCCGCACGTCGATGCGGGTGGCGGTGGAGGCGTGGCGCCGCGCCCGCAACGAGGAAGAAACGCAGCGCGTGACGGAGGCGACGTTCACCTTCGTGGCGCTGGACGACGAACGACAGAAACGCACCGTTCCGCCCCTGCCGGCGGATGCGACGGCCGACTGGAACCGGGGACAGGAAGACAATGGCTGAACCTTATGACCTCATCGTGCTCGGCTCCGGCCCCGGCGGCTATGTCGCGGCGATCCGCGCGGCGCAGCTCGGCCTCAAGGTCGCGATCGTGGAGCGGGAGCGTCTGGGCGGCATCTGCCTGAACTGGGGCTGCATCCCCACCAAGGCGCTGCTCCGCTCCTCCGAAATCTATCATTACATGACGCATGCCGAGGCGTACGGCCTGTCGGTGGAGAAGGCGGGGTTCGATCTCGCCAAGGTCGTCGATCGCAGCCGCAAGGTGGCCGGGCAGCTCAATGCCGGCGTCAAGGGGCTGATGAAGAAGAACAAGATCACGGTGGTGGAAGGCACCGGCTCCCTGACCGGCAAGGGCGGCGTGACCGTGAAGAACGGCGACAAGACGACCGAGCTGACGGCGGCCGACATCATCCTGGCGACGGGCGCGCGCGCGCGCGACCTGCCCTTCGCCAAGGCGGACGGCAACCGCATCTGGACCTACCGCAACGCGATGACGCCGAGCGAGATGCCGACCGAGCTGCTGGTGATCGGATCGGGCGCGATCGGCGTGGAATTCGCCAGTTTCTATTCGGACATGGGCGCCAAGGTGACGATCGTCGAGATGCTCGACCGGATCCTGCCGGTGGAAGACCATGAGGTGAGCGAGTTTGTCGGCAAGGCGCTGACCAAGCAGGGCATGACGATCCTGACCAAGGCGGGGGTGGAGAAGATCGACGCCTCCTCGTCGGGCGTGAAGGCGACGATCAAGCTCTCCGACGGCAAGAGCGAGACGCGCGACTACAGCCACGTCATCGTCGCGGTCGGCATCGTCCCCAATACCGAGAATATCGGGCTGGAAGCGGCGGGCGTGAAGACCGAGCGCGGCCATGTCGTGACCGACGGCCTCTGCCGCACCAATGTCGAGGGGCTGTGGGCGATCGGCGACATCACCGGTGCGCCCTGGCTGGCGCACAAGGCGAGCCACGAAGGCGTGATCGCCGCGGAAGCCATCGCCCAGAAGCGTGGCAACAAGGATGTCCACCCGCACGCGATGGACAAGGCCAACATCCCCGGCTGCACCTATTCGCGGCCGCAGGTGGCGAGCGTGGGGCTGACCGAGGCGAAGGCCAAGGAGATGGGCCTGTCGGTGAAGGTGGGCAAATTCCCGTTCATCGGCAACGGCAAGGCGATCGCGCTGGGCGAGGCCGAGGGCTTCATCAAGACGGTGTTCGACGCCAAGACCGGCGAATTGCTGGGCGCGCATATGGTGGGTGCGGAAGTGACCGAGCTGATCGAGGGCTATACCGTCGCCCGCCAGCTTGAGACGACCGAGGCCGACCTGATGGCCACCGTCTTCCCCCACCCGACGCTGTCCGAGATGATGCACGAGAGCGTGCTGTCCGCCTACGGCCGGGCGCTGCACTTCTGATGTCGCCGGCGATCTGGCTGTCGCTCGGCCTCGCCTGGCCGACGATCGCGATGGCGGCGCTGGTGTTCGCGGTGTGGCTGACCCTGTTCGTCCAGCGCGCGGCGCATATGCGCCGCCACCCGCCGGGGCCGGACGATTTCGCCAGCGGCGATGCCGCGCGCGCCTATTTCCGCCCGGTGGAGATGGCGGGCAACAACCTCGCCAACATCTTCGAGATGCCGGTGCTGTATTTCGCGCTGGTGCCGCTGATCGTGCTGTTCGCGGTGCCCTCCACCACGCAGGTGGTGCTGGCGTGGCTGTTCGTCGGCTGCCGCGCGGTGCACAGCTTCATCCATATCGGGCCGAAGCGGGTGCTGCCGCGCTTCTGGGCCTATCTCGCCTCCTGCATCGTCCTGTCCGCCATGTGGATCGGCTTCGCGGTGGACATCGCCCGCGTCGCGCGCCTGCTGGCGACGTTTGGCTGACCTGCCGCGCGGGCGGATCGCGGCCGCCCTGCTGCTGCTGATCCTCGCCGCGACCGTCGGTCTGGCGGCGATGGCGGGGGCGTTGGCCGGCGCCGATCGCGCCGGTCTGCTGGCGATGGCGGACGGCTCCGTGTGGCTGCGGCTGGCGCTGACCCATGCCGGCGATCCGGCGACGCGGATCGCGGCGGCGGTGCTGGCGGCGGCGTGGCTGCTGTTCCGGCGGCGGGGCGGGGACGCCCTGCGGCTGGCCGGCGCGATCGGCGTCGGCCTCATCGCCAGCAGCGGGCTGAAGGAGTTGGTCGGCCGGCCGCGACCGGCGCTGCTGCCGCATCTCGACGCCGTATCCTCCGCTTCCTTTCCGAGCGGTCATGCGCTGAACGGCACGATCGTGTGGCTGATGCTGGCGCTGCTGCTGCCGCCGCCGCGGCGGCGTGGGGCCGCCGTGGCGGCGGCGATGCTGCTCGCCGCGGCGATCGGCCTCTCGCGCGTGGCGCTGGCGGTGCATTGGCCGAGCGATGTCGTCGCCGGCTGGGCGATCGGCGGCGCGATCGTGCTGATCGCGGCCGGAGCCGGCCCCCGCCCGCCGTGTTCTCCCTTGCGAGGAGAAAGGCATGACCGACGATGAGAAAGCCGAGACCTGGCAGGCGTTTCGCGAGGCGGTGAACATGGCCCCGGCCGAACTGGAACGCTTCCTCGATACCGAGGAGAGCCGGCGTGTCGGCTGGAAGGGCGGTGACGGCAAGGGCAAGGGCGAAAGCGTCGGCCACAAGTCCGGCGTCCGGATCGTCGCGATCAAGCGGGCCAGGAAGGCCGACCTGACCGACGACGATCATGCCCATATGAAGAAGGTCGTCTCCTACGTCCGCCGCCATCTGGCGCAGGGCGGCCCGGACAAGGACGTGAAGACCAGCGACTGGCGCTATTCGCTGATGAACTGGGGCCACGATCCCTGCAAAGGCTGACCGCGCGTTCACGCGAATGACGTAATTGCGCCCCGAAATGGCGGTAGGGCATGGCGAATCGTGGCGCATCCGGAGGCAGTGGTACGTGGGTTGGGTGAGAGAGCTGGTGCCGGCGCGCAACCGCACCGCAATCGTCTGGATCGCCATCGCGCTGATCGCCGGGATCGTGGTGAAACTTGGCTGGGCGCTGACGCGGGCGCGCTACTTCGGCACCGGTGAGGCGTCCTATATCGCGCTGGCGCTGGCCGAGGGGCGCGGGTTTGCCGACGGCTTCGTCGCGGGGCAGGGGCCGACCGCGCATCTGCTGCCCGTATCCCCCGCCATCGCCGGTGCGGTCTATTGGCTGCTCGGGCCGCGCAGCATGGCGGCGGAGGTGGTGCTGTTCCTGTGGGCGATCGGCCTTGCCGCATTCTGCTACGTGATCTTCGCGCGCGTCGCGCTGCGGCTGGGCGTGCCGCGCGGCTGGGCGCTGGCGGCGCTGCTGTTCCTGTGGGGCGTGCCGATCTACACCTCGGCCGAAGTGTTCGACTTCCGGGTGTGGGAGGGGGCGCTGGCGCTGGCGCTGGGATCGGCGCTGCTGTTCCTGGTGGTGCGCGCCGATGCCGGGGAACGGCCGCGCGGATTCCTCTTCTGGCTGTCGGTGCTGCCGGCGGCGACCTTCTTCGTCAACGGGCCGGTCGGGCTGGCGGCGGTGGCGGCGTGGGGCCTGTTCCTGTGGCGCAACCGGCGCGCGGTGCCCGTGTTCCGGGTGATGGTGGCGACGGCGGCGGCGCTGGTCCTGATCGTGGCGCCATGGACCGCGCGCAACTGGATCGTGATGGGCCATCCGATCCTGCTGCGCGACAATCTGGGCATGGAACTGGCGGTCGCCAACCATCCCGGCGCGGTCGACCCCGCCGACCCGGCCGAGGCGTTCCGCGAGCGGCTGGTCGCCATCCAGCCCTATCTCCACCCCGGCGCCTACGCCAGATTGCAGGCGGCGGGCGGCGAGGTGGCCTATTCCAAGCAGCTCGGCGCCGAGGCCAAGGCGTGGATGGCGGCCAACCCCCGCGCGGTGGCGAGGCTGTGGACCACGCACGTCCGCGAGATGCTGTTCACCCGATCGTGGATGTTCAAGACGCGCAAGTCGGTGGCGCTGCCGCTGGTGCGATCGGCGATCATGACCTTCGTCGGGCTGGCGGCGTTGCTGGGGCTGGCCCTGGCGGCCGTGCGGCGCGACGGGCGCTATTTCTATATGGCCGCCTTCGCGATCGTGCCGGTGCTGGTCTACGTGCCGTTCCAGCCGATCCCGCGCTATACGTGGCTGATCTATCCGGCGCTGACCTGCATGGCGACCGACGCGCTGGCGCGGGCGGCGGCGGCGGTGCGCCGGCGGCGGGCGGCGGCGCGGACGGGGGTGGCCCCGCGGCGCGATCTGCCCGCCCACGGTTGACCACGGCCGCCCCCGGCGCTATGGGCGCGGGGTGCGGTGGGGTCTGTCCCGCCCGCAATGCTTGAACATTGCCGTTGCGTGGGAGGCGGAGGGGCCGCGAGGCCGCCTTGTCCGCCTGTTCGTATTCCGCTCGCCCGGGCGGGTGGAGCGTGCGCCCGGCAAAGTAACTGCGAAGGTGAAGGGTTTCATGCCGACGATCAACCAGCTGGTCCGCAAGGGCCGCGACCTGCAGAAGACAAAGTCCAAGGTCCCCGCGATGGAGGCCAATCCGCAGAAGCGCGGCGTCTGCACGCGCGTCTACACCACGACCCCGAAGAAGCCGAACTCGGCGCTGCGCAAGGTGGCCAAGGTCCGCCTGACCAACCAGCGCGAAGTGATCAGCTACATTCCGGGCGAGGGCCACAACCTCCAGGAGCACTCGGTGGTGCTGATCCGCGGCGGCCGCGTGCGCGATCTGCCGGGCGTGCGCTACCACGTCCTGCGCGGCGTGCTCGACACGCAGGGCGTGAAGAACCGCAAGCAGTCCCGTTCCAAATACGGCGCGAAGCGTCCGAAGTAAGCCGGTCGGCGGATCGTTCGACCATATCAGGCTGAAGTTTAAAGGAAGAAGAAGATGGCACGTCGTCGTCGTCCCGAGAAGCGCGAAATCCTCCCCGATCCCAAGTTCGGGGACATCGTTCTCTCCAAGTTCATGAATTCCGTCATGCTCGACGGGAAGAAGTCCACCGCCGAGGGCATTGTCTATTCGGCGCTCGACACGGTCGAGACCCGCGCCAAGCGCGAGCCGATCGGCGTGTTCCACGATGCGCTGAACAACATCAAGCCGGGCATCGAGGTCCGCAGCCGCCGCGTCGGCGGCGCGACCTATCAGGTGCCGGTCGAGGTGCGGCCCGAGCGGTCGCAGGCGCTGGCGATCCGCTGGCTGATCTCCGCGGCGCGCGCGCGTTCGGAGAACACGATGTCGGCGCGCCTCTCGGGTGAGCTGATGGACGCCGCCAACAACCGCGGCAACGCGGTGAAGAAGCGCGAGGACACGCACCGCATGGCCGAAGCCAACCGCGCCTTCTCGCATTATCGCTGGTAGGCGCTATATAGCGGGGGCAGGAGGCGAAAAGCATGGCCAGCCAGATCGATCCGCGTGCGCTCGACATCGAGGAGCAGATCGTTCGCATCCGCAAGGCCCAGCAGGAGATCGACCAGATCTCTGCCGAGACGCGCAAGCTTCTGGCCGAGTCGAAGGTCGTCTCCTACGGCGTCGTCTTTCAGGGCTTCATCGCCATGGCGGCGCTGATCGGCGCCGGCGCCGCCATCGCCAAGCTGTTCTTCCCCTGAGCGCCGGCCCCGGCCCCGCTCGCCACCGACATTCTTTCGCAAGGACCTGACCCATGGCCCGCAGCCATCCGCTCGACCGCTATCGCAACATCGGCATCATGGCGCACATCGACGCCGGCAAGACGACGACGACCGAGCGCATCCTCTATTATACCGGCAAGTCCTACAAGATCGGCGAGGTCCACGAGGGCACCGCGACGATGGACTGGATGGAGCAGGAGCAGGAGCGCGGGATCACGATCACGTCGGCCGCCACGACCTGCTTCTGGAAGGCGGAAGAGGGCAAGGGCCCCGAGCATCGCATCAACATTATCGACACGCCCGGCCACGTCGACTTCACGATCGAGGTCGAACGGTCGCTGCGCGTGCTGGACGGCGCGGTCGCCTGCTTCGACGGCGTGGCGGGCGTCGAGCCGCAGTCCGAGACGGTGTGGCGCCAGGCCGAGAAGTATCGCGTGCCGCGCATGTGCTTCGTCAACAAGCTCGACCGCACCGGCGCCAATTTCGAACGCTGCGTGGAGATGATCAAGGATCGTCTCGGCGCGCGTCCGGCGGTGCTCTACCTGCCGATCGGCATCGAGGGCGGGTTCAAGGGGCTGGTCGACCTCGTCGAGAATCGCGCGATCGTGTGGCTCGAGGAGAGCCTGGGCGCGAAGTTCGAATATCAGGCGATCCCGGCCGAACTGGCCGACGCCGCCGCGACCGCCCGTGCCGAACTGATCGAGATGGCCGTCGAGCAGGACGACGACGTCATGGAGCAGTATCTGGAAGGCAACGAGCCCGACGTCGCGACGCTGAAGCGCCTGATCCGCAAGGGCACGCTGGGCTTCGGCTTCGTGCCGGTGCTGTGCGGTTCGGCCTTCAAGAACAAGGGCGTGCAGCCGCTGCTGGACGCGGTGGTGGACTATCTGCCGAGCCCGCTCGACATTCCGCCGGTGGAAGGCGTGAAGCTTGACGGCGAGACGGCCGACACGCGCCCGCCCGCCGACGACGCGCCGATGTCGGCGCTCGCCTTCAAGATCATGAACGATCCGTTCGTCGGCACGCTCACCTTCGCCCGCATCTATTCGGGCAAGATGGACACCGCCTCGGTCGTCATGAACTCGGTGAAGGACAAGAAGGAAAAGGTCGGCCGCATGCTGCTGATGCATGCGAACAGCCGCGAGGACATCCAGGAGGCGTTCGCGGGCGACATCGTCGCGCTGGCGGGCCTCAAGGATACGACGACCGGCGACACGCTCTGTGCGCAGAGCGCGCCGATCATCCTCGAGCGGATGGAATTCCCCGATCCCGTGATCGAGCTTTCGGTGGAGCCGAAGACCAAGGCCGATCAGGAGAAGATGGGCGTCGCGCTCAACCGCCTGGCGCGCGAAGACCCGTCGTTCCGCGTCTCGTCCGATCCGGAGAGCGGCCAGACGATCATCAAGGGGATGGGCGAACTCCACCTCGAGATCCTCGTCGACCGCATGAAGCGCGAGTTCAAGGTCGAGGCGAACGTCGGCGCGCCGCAGGTGGCGTATCGCGAATATCTGAAGAAGCCGGTCGACATCGACTATACGCACAAGAAGCAGTCGGGCGGCACCGGCCAGTTCGGCCGCGTGAAGGTGAAGCTGACGCCGGGCGAGCGTGGCGCGGGCATCATCTTCAAGGACGAGATCAAGGGCGGCAACATTCCGAAGGAATATCTGCCCGCGATCGAGAAGGGCTTCCGCGAGACGGCGGCGACCGGTTCGCTGGTCGGCTTCCCGATCATCGACTTCGAGATCGTGCTGTACGACGGCGCCTATCACGACGTCGACTCGTCGGCGCTGGCGTTCGAGATCACCGCGCGCGGCGCGATGCGCGAGGCCGCCCAGAAGGCCGGCATCACGCTGCTCGAGCCGATCATGAAGGTCGAGGTGGTGACGCCGGACGATTATCTGGGCGACGTGATCGGCGACATGAACAGCCGCCGCGGCCAGATCCAGGGCACCGACACCCGCGGCAACGCGCAGGCGGTGGAGGCGATGGTGCCGCTGGCCAACATGTTCGGCTACGTCAACCAGCTCCGCTCCTTCACGCAGGGGCGCGCGCAATACAGCATGCAGTTCTCGCACTATGACGAGGTGCCGCAGAACGTGGCGGACGAGGTGAAGGCGAAGCTGGCGTAAGCGCGCTGGCCTAACCCCGATTTTGTGGCTATGGGCGCCCGCCAAGAGCGTGGGTCGCTCGAATCAGACAAGTGAGAAGGTAGGAAAATGGCGAAAGCTAAGTTCGAGCGGACGAAGCCCCACTGCAACATCGGCACCATCGGTCACGTCGACCATGGCAAGACGTCGCTGACGGCCGCCATCACCAAGGTGCTGGCCGAGACCGGCGGCGCGACGTTCGTCGACTATGCCAACATCGACAAGGCCCCCGAGGAGCGCGAGCGCGGCATTACCATCTCGACCGCGCACGTCGAGTATGAGACCGAGAAGCGCCACTATGCGCACGTCGACTGCCCCGGCCACGCCGATTATGTGAAGAACATGATCACCGGCGCGGCGCAGATGGACGGCGGCATCCTCGTCGTCTCCGCGACCGACGGCCCGATGCCGCAGACCCGCGAGCACATCCTGCTCGCCCGCCAGGTCGGCGTGCCCGCGCTCGTCGTGTTCATGAACAAGGTCGACTTGGTCGACGACGCCGAGATCCTCGAGCTGGTCGAGCTCGAGATTCGCGAGCTGCTGTCTTCCTACGACTTCCCGGGCGACGACATCCCCGTCATCCAGGGTTCGGCGGTCAAGGCGCTCGACGGTTCGAACGACGAAATCGGCAAGCAGGCCGTGCTGAAGCTGATGGCCGCCGTGGACGAATATATCCCGCAGCCGGAGCGTCCGCTCGACCGTCCGTTCCTGATGCCGATCGAGGACGTGTTCTCGATCTCGGGTCGCGGCACCGTCGTCACCGGCCGCGTCGAGACCGGCCAGGTCAAGGTCGGCGAGGAAGTCGAGATCGTCGGCCTCAAGGACACGCGCAAGACGACCGTCACCGGCGTCGAGATGTTCCGCAAGCTGCTCGACAGCGGCCAGGCGGGCGACAACATCGGCGCGCTGATCCGCGGCGTCGGCCGTGAAGAGGTCGAGCGCGGCCAGGTGCTGTGCAAGCCCGGCTCGATCAAGCCGCACACCGACTTCTCGTCGGAAGTCTACGTGCTGTCGAAGGAAGAGGGTGGCCGTCACACGCCGTTCTTCGCCAACTACCGCCCGCAGTTCTACTTCCGCACCACGGACGTGACCGGCACCGTTGAGCTGCCCGAGGGCACCGAGATGGTGATGCCCGGCGACAACGTGCAGCTCGGCGTGAAGCTGATCGCGCCGATCGCGATGGAAGAGGGCCTGCGCTTCTCGATCCGCGAGGGCGGCCGCACCGTCGGCGCCGGCGTCGTCGCGTCGATCTCCAAGTAAGCTGACTGCCAGCCGCCCGGTTCTCCCCCAAAGGAGGGCCGGGCGGCTTCGCTTTTGTGTATCGCCCGACGGCCCTTACGGCCCGACGGCACGGCTCTTTGATCAAGCAGGAACACCATGGACCAGAACATCCGCATCCGCCTGAAAGCGTTCGACCACCGCGTGCTCGACCAGGCGACCGGCGACATCGCCGATACCGCGCGCCGCACCGGCGCCCTCATCCGTGGCCCGATCCCGCTGCCCACCCACATCGACAAGTTCACCGTCAACCGCGGCCCGCACATCGACAAGAAGTCGCGCGAGCAGTTCGAGGTGCGCACCTACAAGCGCCTCCTGGATATCGTGCAGCCGACCCCGCAGACGGTGGACGCGCTGATGAAGCTGGACCTGGCCGCCGGCGTTGACGTCGAGATCAAGCTGGCCTAAGGCGCTGGCACCGCCGGCGAGGGTGATTCACCCCGCCGGCCTTAACGTCTTTCGGTTCATCCCTTGGGGATATGGCCGGGGGGCGGGAAGAGCAGGGATACCGGGCAGCATGCTGCCGACCGAGTCCCCGTCTTCCGCTTGTGACGGGCTTCGGCTTGGCATCGCGGAAAACTGGCCCTGACGGGGGCATACGGATCATTTGGGCCGGGCTCGGGATTACCCGGGCCTTTTTCGTTGGCAAGCTCCGGCCGCGCCGGAGCCTCTGTTCGGAAGGAATTGGATCATGCGCACCGGCGTGATCGCGAAGAAGATGGGGATGACCCGGCTGTTCCAGGAAGACGGGCGCCATGTGCCCGTGACCGTCCTGCAGCTGGACGGCGTCCAGGTGGTGGCGCGCAAGGAAGCGGCGAACGACGGCTATGTCGCGGTCCAGCTCGGCGCGGGCACTGCCAAGGCGAAGAATGTCGCCAAGCCGCAGCGCGGCCATTTCGGCAAGGCCGAGGTCGAGCCCAAGGCGATCCTCGCCGAGTTCCGCGTGACCGAGGACAATCTCCTCGACGTCGGCGCCGAGCTTTCGGCGGAGCATTTCGTCGCCGGCCAGCTGGTCGACATCGTCGGCCACACGCAGGGCAAGGGCTTCCAGGGCGGCATGAAGCGCTGGGGCTTCGGCGGTCTGCGCGCGACGCACGGCGTCTCCGTCTCGCACCGTTCGCTTGGGTCCACCGGCCAGCGCCAGGATCCGGGTAAGGTCTTCAAGAACAAGAAGATGGCCGGCCACATGGGCGACCGTCAGCGCACCCAGCAGAATCTCGAGATTGTCCGCACGGATGCCGAGCGCAACCTGCTGTTCGTCAAGGGCTCGGTGCCCGGCTCGAAGGGCGGGTGGCTGCTGGTGAAGGATGCGGTCAAGGTCGCGGCGCATGCCGACGCGCCCTATCCTGCGGGCCTGCGCGCCGCGACCGCGCATACGCCGGAAGTCGAGCATCACGAGGAAGCCGCGCCCGGCATGGTCGAGGCCGCTGCCGTCCACGAAATCCCCGCGCTGCCCAGCGCCGAGGAGGTCGCCGCCGGCGTCGCCGAGGCCGATCGCGCGATCGCCGCGGACAATGCCGCCACCGAAACCGACGGCCAGGAGGGCTGATCATGAAGGTTCAGGTCCAGACCCTCGACGCCGCCGGCAACGGTGAGATCGAGCTCAACGACGACGTGTTCGGCCTCGAGCCGCGCGCCGACATCCTCCACCGTGTGGTTACGTGGCAGCTCGAGAAGCGTCGCGGCACCGCCCGCGCCGCGCGCGAGCGCAGCGACGTGGCGCGTTCGGGCAAGAAGTTCGGCCGCCAGAAGGGCGGCGGCACCGCCCGTCACGGCGACCGCCGCGCCCCCGTCTTTATCGGCGGCGGCAAGGCGCACGGCCCGCGCGTCCGCGACTTCAACCCGTCGCTGAACAAGAAGGTTCGCGCGCTCGGCCTGAAGATGGCGCTGTCCTCCAAGGCGAAGGACGGCAATCTGATTGTCGTCGACGCGCTGGACGTGGCCGAGGGCAAGACGAAGGTGCTGGCCGGCCAGCTCGCGAAGCTGGGCTTCGGCACCAAGTCGCTCGTGATCGACGGCGATGCGCTGAACGTCTCGTTCGCGCGGGCCGCCGGCAACATCCGCGGCGTCAACCTGCTCCCGGCAGTCGGCGCCAACGTCTATGACATCCTGAAGGCCGACACGCTGGTGCTGACCCGCGCCGCCGTCGAGAAGCTGGAGGCGCGCTTCAATGGCTAAGCAGCAGCAGGCGATCGACAATCGCCATTACGACGTGGTGCTGGCGCCCCACATCACCGAGAAGTCCACCCTGCTCTCCGAGCATAATGCGGTGGTGTTCAAGGTGGCCAACAAGGCGACCAAGCCCGAAATCAAGGCCGCGGTGGAAGCGCTGTGGAACGTGACGGTGACGGGCGTGAACACGGTCGTCGTCAAGGGCAAGACCAAGAAGTGGAAGGGCGCCCCCTACAAGCGCTCGGACACGAAGAAGGCGATCGTGACGCTGGCCGAAGGCCAGTCCATCGACGTGACGACGGGACTCTGACGCCATGGCGCTGAAGCATTACAACCCCACGTCGCCGGCACGGCGCGGCCTGATCCTGGTCGACCGTTCCGGCCTGTGGAAGGGCAAGCCGGTCAAGGCGCTGGTCGAGGGCAAGCGCAAGTCGGGCGGGCCGCAACAACCAGGGCCACGCCACCGCGCGCGGCATCGCGGGCGGCCACAAGCAGAAGTATCGCTACGTCGACTTCAAGCGGCGCAAGTGGGACCAGCCGGCCACCGTCGAGCGGCTGGAATATGATCCCAACCGCTCCGCCTTCATCGCCCTCGTCAAGTATGAGGACGGCGAGCTGGCCTATATTTTGGCGCCGCAGCGGCTGGCCGCGGGCGACGTCGTCGTCGCCGCCAAGAAGGCGGACGTGAAGCCGGGCAACGCCATGGAGATCGGCCAGGCCCCCGTCGGCACCATCGTCCACAATGTGGAGATGAAGCCGGGCAAAGGCGGCCAGATCGCGCGGGCGGCGGGCACCTATGTGCAGGTCGTCGGCCGCGACAAGGGCATGGTGATGGTTCGCCTGAACTCGGGCGAGCAGCGCTACATCCGGGCGGACTGCATGTGCACGGTGGGTGCGGTGTCGAACCCCGACAACGCGAACCAGAACCTCGCCAAGGCAGGCCGCAACCGCTGGCTGGGCATCCGCCCGCTGACGCGCGGCGTCGCCAAGAACCCGGTCGACCACCCGCACGGCGGCGGCGAAGGCCGCACCTCGGGCGGCCGTCACCCAGTCACCCCGTGGGGCAAGCCGACGAAGGGTGCGCGCACCCGCAGCAACAAGGCGACGGACAAGATGATCATCCGTTCGCGTCACGCGAAGAAGAAGAGGTAATCATGGCCCGTTCCGTCTGGAAAGGCCCGTTCGTCGACCTGCACCTGCTGCGGAAGGCGGAAGCGGCGCAGGGTGGCTCGACCCGTGGCGCGATCAAGACCTGGTCGCGTCGCTCGACGATCCTGCCGCAGTTCGTCGGCCTCACGTTCAACGTCTACAACGGCCGCAAGTTCGTGCCCGTCTCCGTCAACGAAGAGATGGTGGGCATGAAGCTGGGTGAATTCGCGCCGACGCGCTACTTCCCCGGCCACGCCGCCGACAAGAAGGGCAAGCGCTGATGAGCAAGCCTGCATCCCCGCGCAAGGTGGGCGACAAGGAAGCGCTGGCGGTGAACACCGCGGTGCGCGGCTCGCCCTACAAGCTGAACCTCGTCGCGGGCCTGATCCGCGGCAAGAAGGCCGGCGACGCGCTCAACATCCTCGCCTTCTCGCGCAAGGGCATGGCGCTCGACGTCCGCAAGACGCTCGCCTCGGCCATTGCGAACGCCGAGAACAACCACAATCTGGATGTCGACGCGCTGGTCGTCCAGGAAGCGTCGGTCGGCAAGGGCCTGGTCATGAAGCGGTTCGCGACGCGTGCGCGCGGCCGCTCCGCCCGGATCGTCAAGCCCTTCTCGCGCATCCGCATCGTCGTCCGCGAGCAGGGCGACGAGTCCACTGGGGCTGGGGAGTAATATGGGTCAGAAATCCAACCCGATCGGGATGCGGTTGCAGATCAACCGCACCTGGGACAGCCGCTGGTATGCCGACGGCGCCGATTACGGCCGCCTGCTGCTGGAGGATCTGAAGATCCGCCAGCACATCTTCAAGTCGCTGCCGCAGGCCGCGATCTCGAAGGTGGTCATCGAGCGTCCCGCCAAGCTCTGCCGCATCTCCATCTATGCCGCGCGCCCCGGCGTGATCATCGGCAAGAAGGGCGCGGACATCGAGAAGCTGCGCCGCACGCTCGGCAAGATGACGTCGAGCGACGTGTCGCTCAACATCGTCGAGATCCGCAAGCCCGAGATCGATTCGAAGCTCGTGGCGCAGTCGGTCGCCGATCAGCTCGAGCGTCGCGTGGCGTTCCGCCGGGCGATGAAGCGCGCGGTGCAGTCCGCCCTCCGCCTCGGCGCGGAAGGCATCCGCATCACCTGCGCCGGCCGTCTCGGCGGCGCGGAGATCGCGCGGACCGAATGGTATCGCGAGGGCCGCGTGCCGCTGCACACGCTGCGCGCCAACGTGGACTATGCCGAAGCCGAAGCGCACACCGCCTATGGCGTGTGCGGCGTGAAGGTGTGGATCTTCAAGGGCGAGATCCTCGGCCACGATCCGCTGGCGCAGGACCGGCTCATGATGGAAGCTCAAACGTCGGGGGTCCGGCCGGCGCGTTGAGGGGTGGGGCATAAGGCCCCGCCACTCCGCGTCGCCTGATCGACCGTCGTCACGGTGTCAGAAGGCGATTAGACATGCTGCAACCAAAGCGCACCAAGTTCCGCAAGGCCTTCAAGGGCCGCATCTCCGGCAACGCCCCCGGCGGCACGGCGCTCAACTTCGGGTCGTTCGGCCTGAAGGCGATGGAGCCGGACCGGATTACGGCCCGCCAGATCGAGGCGGCCCGCCGCGCGATCACCCGCCACATCAAGCGCCAGGGGCGCCTGTGGATCCGCATCTTCCCGGACGTTCCGGTGTCGTCGAAGCCCGCCGAGGTCCGCATGGGCTCGGGCAAGGGCGCGCCCGAATTCTGGGTGGCGCGCGTGAAGCCGGGCCGCATCCTGTTCGAGCTGGACGGCGTGCCCGGCCCGCTCGCCCGCGTCGCCTTCGAGCGCGCGATGGAGAAGCTGCCGATCAAGACCAAGGTCGTCGCCCGCCTGGGCGAGTCCGTGCACGAGGCTGCGTAACAAGATGGCCAAGATTTCCGATCTCACCGGTCAGACCGACGACCAGCTGTCGACCCAGCTGGGCGAGCTGAAGCGCGAGCAGTTCAACCTGCGCTTCCAGGCCGCGACCAACCAGCTCGAGAAGCCGAGCCGGGTGCGCGAGGTGCGCCGCACCATCGCCCAGATCAAGACGCTGCAGACCGAGCGCACCCGCTCGGCTGCCAAGTAAGGAGCAACCAGCCATGCCGAAGCGCGTGCTGACGGGTGTCGTGGTCTCCGACAAGACCGACAAGACCGTGGTGGTGTCCGTCGAGCGCCGGGTGACGCACCCGGTCTACGGCAAGATCATCAAGCGGTCGAAGAAGTATCACGCCCATGACGAGGGCAACGTCTTCAAGGAAGGCGAGACCGTGCGCATCGAGGAATGCGCGCCGATCTCCAAGCTGAAGACCTGGACCGTCATCGGCAAGGTGGGTGGCGAAGGCGTCACCCCCACGCTCCACGCCTGAACAGGAGGGACTGAACCATGATCCAGATGCAGTCCAACCTGGACGTCGCGGACAATTCGGGTGCCAAGCGCGTCCAGTGCATCAAGGTGCTGGGCGGCTCCAAGCGCCGCTTCGCGGGCGTGGGCGACATCATCGTCGTCTCCGTCAAGGAAGCCGCGCCGCGCGCCAAGGTGAAGAAGGGCGACGTGCACCGCGCGGTCATCGTCCGCACCGCCAAGGACATCCACCGTCCCGACGGATCGACGATCCGCTTCGACGGCAATGCCGCGGTCCTCATCAACAAGAACAACGGGGAGCCGATCGGCACCCGTATCTTCGGGCCGGTGGTGCGCGAGCTGCGCGCGTCGGGCCACATGAAGATCATTTCGCTCGCGCCCGAGGTGCTGTGATGGCTGCGCTGAAGATCAAGAAGGGCGACCGCGTCGTCGTCCTGTCCGGCAAGGACAAGGGCAAGACCGGCGAAGTCACGCGCTCGCTGCCGAAGGAGGCCAAGGTGGTCGTCGCCGGCGTGAACGTGGCGACCCGCCACAAGAAGCCGACGCAGACCAACCCGCAGGGCGGGCTGGAGCGGATCGAGGCGCCGCTGCACGTGTCGAAGGTGGCGCTGGCCACCGCCGACGGCAAGCCGACGCGCGTCCGCTTCGAAACCCAGGACGGCAAGAAGGTCCGCGTGGCCGTGAAGACCGGGGAGAAGATCGATGGCTGAAGGCTACACGCCCCGCCTCGCGAAGAAATATCATGACGAGATCGCCAAGGCGATGACCGAGAAGTTCGGTTACAAGAACGTCATGGAAGTGCCGAAGATCACCAAGATCGTCCTCAACATGGGCGTGGGTGAAGCGACGCAGGACAAGAAGAAGGTCGAGCAGGCCGCCGCCGAGATGACGCTGATCGCGGGCCAGAAGGCCGTGGTCGCCAAGGCGAAGAAGTCGATCGCGCAGTTCAAGCTGCGCGAGGGCATGCCGATCGGCTGCAAGGTGACGCTGCGTCGCGAGCGGATGTACGAGTTCCTCGACCGTTTCGTCACCATCGCCCTGCCGCGCGTCCGCGACTTCCGCGGGCTTTCGGACAAGTCGTTCGACGGCCGCGGCAATTACGCGACGGGCCTGAAGGAACAGCTGATCTTCCCCGAGATCAGCTACGACAAGGTCGACAACATCCGGGGCATGGACGTGGTGGTCGCCACCTCGGCCAAGACCGACGAGGAGGCGCGCGAGCTGCTCCGCCTGTTCGGTTTCCCGTTCCCGCTGCCCGAGGGCCAGCAGCAGCAGAAGCAGGCCGCCTGAGCGTGGCCCCTTTCCTGATCTGAGGAAGAGAACTTAAGTCATGGCGAAACTGAGTTCGATCAACAAGAACGAGCGTCGCAAGAAGCTCGTGAAGCAATATGCGGGCAAGTTCGCCCGGCTGAAGGCGATCGCGAACGACGAGTCCAAGGACGAGACCGAGCGGCTGATCGCCCGCCTGCGCATGGCCGAGCTGCCGCGCAACGCGAACCCCACGCGCATCCGCAACCGGTGCGAGATCACCGGGCGGCCCCGCGCTTATTACCGCAAGTTCCGCCTCGCCCGCGTGATGCTGCGCGATCTTGCCAACAAGGGCATGATCCCCGGCGTCACCAAGTCGAGCTGGTAAGGGACACGATATGGCTTTGACCGATCCCCTGGGTGACCTGCTCACCCGCATCCGCAACGGGCAGCGCGCGCGCAAGGACAGCGTCGTCTCGCCCGGCTCCAAGCTGCGTGCGCGCGTTCTCGACGTGCTCCAGCGCGAGGGCTATATCCGCGGCTATTCCGAGGAAGCCGTCGCCGGCCACAACGGCCTGCGCATCGAGCTGAAATATTTCGAGGGCCAGCCCGCGATCAAGCATGTCGCGCGCGTCTCCAAGCCCGGCCGTCGCGTCTATTCCGGCGCGCAGGAGCTGCCGCGGGTCCGCAACGGCCTCGGCATCACCATCGTCTCGACGCCGCGCGGCGTTCTCTCGGACGCGGAAGCGCGCGAGCAGAATGTTGGCGGCGAAGTGCTCGCGGAGGTGTTCTGATGAGCCGCATCGGCAAGAAGCCGGTCGCGATCCCGGCCGGCGTGACCGCCACGATCGAGGGCCGCGCCCTTAACGTGAAGGGCCCGAAGGGCACGCTCAGCATGCCGCTGGCGGACGAGGTGACCTATGCCGTCGAGGACGGTTCGGTCTCCGTGCAGCCCGCGAACGACGGCAAGCGCGCCCGTTCCTTCTGGGGCATGCAGCGCACGCTGGTGCAGAACCTGATGCAGGGGGTGACCGAGGGCTATACCAAGACCCTCCAGATCACCGGCGTCGGCTATCGCGCCGCGGCGCAGGGCAAGAAGCTGAAGCTTCAGCTCGGCTACAGCCACGACGTCGATTTCGACATTCCCGAGGGCATCACCATCGCGACGCCCGACCAGACCACGGTCAACATCTCGGGCATCGACAAGCAGAAGGTCGGCCAGGTGGCCGCGGAGATCCGCCGCTGGCGCAAGCCGGAGCCCTATAAGGGCAAGGGCATCAAATATGCCGGCGAGTTCATCTTCCGCAAGGAAGGGAAGAAGAAGTAATGGCCAAGGGTCTCTCTCTTTTCCAGAAGCGCCGCCAGCGCGTCCGCACGATGCTGCGCGTTCGTGGCGGCGGGCGTCCGCGCCTGTCCATCCACCGTTCGGGCAAGCACATCTATGCCCAGGTGATCGACGACGCGCAGGGCCGCACCGTGGCCTCGGCCTCGACGATCGACAAGGGCGTCAAGGGCGAAGCCTCGGGCGCGAACCTCGCGGCGGCGGCCTCGGTCGGCACCCGCGTCGCCGAGAAGGCGAAGGCGGCGGGCGTCACCCAGGTGGTGTTCGATCGCGGCGGTTTCCTGTTCCACGGCCGCGTCAAGGCGCTGGCCGATGCGGCCCGCGAAGGCGGATTGGAGTTCTAAATGGCTGACGAAATCCAGAACGCGGCTCCGGCCGAAGGCGCCGCCCCCGAGGCTGCGCCGCAGGGTCGCGAAGGTCAGGGTCGTGGTCCGCGCGGCGGCCGTGGGCGCGGCCCCGGCGGCGACAATCGCGGGCGCGGCGGCCGGGACGGCAACCGTGGCCGGCGCGACGACCGTCGCGGCGGCGAGGACGGCGGCGAGGAGCTGATCGAGAAGCTGGTCCACATCAACCGCGTCTCGAAGACGGTGAAGGGCGGCAAGCGCTTCGGCTTCGCGGCGCTGGTGGTGGTCGGCGACGGCAAGGGCCGGTCGGGCTTCGGCCACGGCAAGGCGCGCGAAGTGCCGGAAGCCATCTCCAAGGCCACCGCGGCCGCCAAGAAGGCGATGATCCGCGTGCCGCTGCGCGAGGGCCGCACGCTGCACCACGACGGCAACGGTCACTTCGGCGCGGGCCGGGTGACGCTGCGCTCGGCGCCTCCGGGCACCGGCATCATCGCGGGTGGCCCGATGCGCGCCATCTTCGAGAGCCTGGGCGTGGCCGACGTGGTGACCAAGTCGGTCGGCACGTCCAACCCCTACAACATGATCCGCGCGACCTTCGAGGCGCTCGGCGACCAGACGAGCCCCAAGGCGGTGGCGCAGCGGCGCGGCAAGAAGATCGCCGACCTGCTCGGCCGCGGCGGTGCCGCCCCCGAGGTTGCCGAAGCCGAAGCCGCTGCGGTCACGGAGTAAGCGACATGGCGACGATCAAGGTGACCCAGACCGGATCCCCGATCCGGCGCGACCCGAGCCAGCGCGCGACGCTGATCGGGCTCGGCCTCAACAAGATGCACCGCACGCGCGAGCTGGAGGATACTCCCGAAGTCCGCGGCATGATCGCCAAGGTGGCGCACATGGTGACGGTGGCCGACTGATCCACAGGCGATCGGACGGACGGACAATCGGGCGGCGGTCTTCGGATCGCCGCCCTTTTTCGTTTGCGCGGACGCGCGGAAAGGTCGTGCGGGACAATGCTGTCGCGCATCGGCCGCTCAGGCGGGGAGGGGCGCGATCGGGCGGCGGAGCCAGCGGCGCGAGGCCCAGGCGCGGACGGGGGCGTCGTAGAGGAGCAGGGCCGCCCACGACAGCGCGATGACGAGCAGGATCGCCGCGGCGGCGAGCAGGGCAAGGCCGGTGCGGTCCGGCGTCAGGCGGAGCGCGAGGGCGCCGCCCGCCTGCACGAGCGGCTGGTGGAGCGCATAGACCGGATAGGAGAGCGCGCCCGCCCAGCCGCTGACCGCCGCCGCGCGGGGACCGGGGGCGGCGTGCAGCGCGAGCCACAGGATCAGCGGGCAGACCAGGACGACGGCGACGGGATCGTAGACCGTGCCGTCCGCCACCGGTGCCCATAGCATCGTGCCCAGCACCAGCGCCGACAGCGTTCCCGCAGCGGGGAGCGTCGAGCGCGGGCGCGCGAGGCGGGCCATCAGCAGGCCGAGCGCGAAGGGAAAGGCCATGCGGACGAGGCCCAGCGGCAGCGTCCAGCGCCACAGCGGGCCGACCATCAGCCCGTCCGCCGCCCAGGACGTCAGCGCGAGGGCCGGCAGCAGGCAGGCGGTGACGATCGCCAGCGCCCGTGTCGTCAGGCGGGGAGCGGCGAGCGCGTAGGCGAAATTGCCGGCCAGCTCGAACGCCAGCGACCAGAGCGAATTGTTGATCGGCCATGCCCGCCCGGCATTGGCGCGCGGCACCGGCAGCATAAGGAGCGCGACGGCGGCGGCGCCCGCGACCTGCTTCGGGCCATAGCCTCGGCCCGTGTCCGCCAGCCACACGGCGGCCCCTAGCAGCACGCCGGCCGCGATCAGCGGATAGAGGCGGATCAGGCGGATCGCGGCGAAGCGGCGCACGCCCATCCCCGCGCGCAGCTTCGCGTCATAGGCGTGGCCGACGACATAGCCGCTCAGCAGGAAGAAGAAATCGACCTCCAGATAGGCGCGCGGCGGCTGCGGCAGGACGGGCACCACCTCGAGCAGGTGATAGAGGACGACGGTGATCGCGGCGAGGCCGCGCAATCCGTCCAGCGTCGCGATGTGGCGCATGACCGTACCCCCACGGCGGCGGTAGGGCAGGGCGGGCCGTGTGCCAAGCCGCCGTGTCGCGCGTCCTGCGGGCGGGGAGGGGTGACAGGCCCGGCCCCATCCGCTAAGGGCCACGGCTTCCATCCAGCGCGAACCTAGCGAAAGCGAGTGCAAATCCCATGAAACTGAACGAGATCAGCGACAATCCCGGTGCCCGCAAGGGCCGAGTCCGCGTCGGCCGCGGTATCGGTTCGGGCCTCGGCAAGACCGGCGGCCGCGGCCAGAAGGGCCAGAAGAGCCGTTCGGGCGTGTCGATCAAGGGCTTCGAGGGCGGCCAGATGCCGCTCCACATGCGTCTGCCGAAGCGCGGCTTCAACAATCCCTTCGCCAAGGATTATGCCGAGGTGAACGTCGGCCTGCTCCAGAAGCTGGTCGATGCCGGCACGCTGGCGACCGACGGCACGATCGACCATGCCGCGCTGAAGGCGGCGGGCGTGGCGCGCGGCGGCAAGGACGGCGTGCGCATCCTTGGCAAGGGCGCGATCACCGCCAAGCTGGCGCTGACCGTGGCGGGCGTCTCCAAGGGCGCGCGCGAGGCGATCGAGGCCGCCGGCGGCAGCGTCAACGTGATCGAGGTCGTCCCCGCCGCCGAGAAGCACAAGGCCAAGCACCGCGTCGCCCAGAAGGAGCGCGCGGCCAACAAGGACGCCAAGAAGGCGGCCGCCCGCGCCTGACGCCGTTCCACCCGCCCCGCCCGCCGGGGCGGTGGCGGTGCTATCCATGGAACGGCGGGGTGCGGGCGCGCCCCGCCGTTCTGCCATGACGACGATGAAGGTTAGAGCATAATGGCATCCGCCGCCGAGCAGTTGGCCGCCAACGTCAGCCTCTCGCAATTCGCCAAGGCGACCGATCTCAAGAAGCGGCTGTGGTTCACGCTGGGCGCGCTCGTCGTGTTCCGGCTGCTGAGCCACGTTCCGCTGCCCGGCATCGATCCGCGCGCGCTGGCGACGCTGTTCGACACGACCAAGGGCGGCGTGCTCGACTTCTTCAACACCTTCTCGGGCGGCGCGCTGACGCGCATGAGCCTGATCGCGCTGGGCGTGATGCCCTACATCACGGCCTCGATCGTGGTGCAGCTGGCGACTTCGCTGTTCCCGACGCTTGCCGCGATCAAGAAGGAAGGCGAGAGCGGGCGCAAGAAGCTCAACCAATATACCCGCTACGGCACGGTCCTGCTGACCGCGATCCAGGGCTATTTCATCGCCGTGGGGCTGGAGACCTGGGGTGCCTCGCAGGGGCAGACGGCGGTGATCGTCGATCCCTACCTGTTCCGCGTCACGACCGTGATCTCGCTGATCGGCGGCACGATGTTCCTGATGTGGCTGGGCGAGCAGATCACCAGCCGCGGCATCGGCAACGGCGTGTCGCTGATCATCATGGCCGGCATCGTCAGCCAGCTGCCGACGGCGCTCGCCAACGTGTTCGAGGGCGGGCGGACGGGTTCGCTCTCCCCCATCCTCATCATCGGCGTGCTGGTGCTGGTGGCGGCGCTGGTGCTGTTCATCTGCTTCATGGAGCGGGCGCAGCGCCGCGTGCTGATCCAATATCCCAAGCGGCAGACGGCGCGCGGCACGATCCAGGGCGACAAGAGCTTCCTGCCGCTGAAGATCAACACCGCCAACGTGATCCCGCCGATCTTCGCCTCCTCGCTGCTGCTGATGCCGCTCACCATCTCGCAATTCGCCGGCCAGCGCGTGGCGGGGGAGAGCGCGTGGGGCGATTTCATCATCAGCCTCAACCAGTATCTGGCGCACGGCACGCCGCTCTACATGGCGCTCTATGCAGCGGGGATCATCTTCTTCTGCTTCTTCTACACCGCGGTGGTGTTCAACCCGGAGGAGACGGCGGACAATCTGAAGCGCTACGGCGGCTTCATCCCCGGCGTGCGCCCCGGCAAGGCGACCGAGAATTACCTCGACTACGTGCTGACGCGGATCACCGTGATCGGCGCCGCCTATCTGACGGTGATCTGCCTGGTGCCCGAATTCCTGGTGGCGCGCGCGGGCATCCCCTTCTACCTCGGGGGCACCAGCCTGCTGATCGTGGTCAACGTGACGATCGATACCGTCACGCAGATCCAGAGCCACCTGCTGGCGCATCAATATGGCGACCTCATCAAGAAGGCGAAGCTCAGGGGAGGGGTGCGGCGGTGACGGAAGCTCGGGGGGGCGCGGCCTTGAACATCATCCTGCTGGGGCCGCCGGGGGCCGGCAAGGGCACGCAGGCGGCGCGGCTGGAACGCGAGCGCGGCATGGTCCAGCTTTCGACCGGAGACATGCTGCGCGCGGCGATCGCCGCCGACAGCCCGGTGGGGCGGCAGGTGAAGGCGGTGATGGCGGCGGGCGAACTCGTCTCCGACGCGATCGTCTCGGCGCTGATCGGCGAGCGGCTGGATACGGATGCCGCGTCCGGCGCGACGTTCGACGGCTATCCCCGCACGCAGGCGCAGGCCGAGGCGCTCGACCTGTTGCTGGCCGAGCGCGGGCGCCAGCTGGATTATGTGATCGAACTGGCGGTGGACGAAGCCGCCCTCGTCACGCGCATCACCGGCCGCTTCACCTGCGCCGAATGCGGTGCCGGCTATCACGACGTCTTCAGCCCGCCGCATGTCGACGGCACCTGCGACGTGTGCGGATCGCACGCCTTCAAGCGCCGGCCCGACGACAATGAGCAGACGGTGCGGACGCGGATGGCCGAATATCGCGCCAAGACCGCGCCGATCCTGCCCTATTACGAGGCGCGCGGGATCGTGCGCCGCGTGGACGGCATGGCCGAGATCGGCACGGTGACGGCGCAGATCGCGGCGATCCTGGACGGGACGGCCGTTCCCGCCTGAAGGGCGCGGCAACTCGCTTGACAGGGCTCGGTTCCGCGCCCTAAGGGCCTTCGATCCAACAGAACGGTTTCCGGCCGCGTGCTGCGCGTGCCCGATCGTCTTTGGACCATCGCGTCGAGATGGGGCGGCGGCCAACCGCCCCGTGGAGCAGGAGAAAGTATCACATGGCACGTATCGCGGGTGTCAACATCCCGACCAACAAGCGCGTCGAGATCGCGCTGACCTACATCCACGGCATCGGCCCGGCCAAGGCCAAGGAAATCACCGGCAAGCTGGGCATCGAGTCGCAGCGCCGCGTGCAGGACCTGTCCGATCAGGAAGTCCTCCAGATCCGCGAGACGATCGATGCGGCCTACACCGTGGAGGGCGATCTGCGCCGCCAGGTGGCGGTGAACATCAAGCGCCTGATGGACCTCGCCTGCTACCGTGGCCTCCGCCACCGCAAGGGCCTGCCGGTCCGCGGTCAGCGCACGCACACCAATGCGCGCACCCGCAAGGGCAAGGCCAAGCCGATCGCGGGCAAGAAGAAGTAGCAGAAACAGTCCGGGGGACTGTTTCGCCACTTCTTCTCCGCCGGAGGCGGAGCCTCGCAGAGAAGGCCGCTTCCGCGCTACTCATTCTAGGTCAGGACGAAATCGATGGCACGCGAACCTCAGCGCATCAAGCGGCGCGAGCGCAAGAACATCTCGGCGGGCGTGGCCCACGTCAACGCCAGCTTCAACAACACCCTCATCACCATCACCGATGCGCAGGGCAATGCGATCAGCTGGTCCTCGGCCGGCATGATGGGCTTCAAGGGCAGCCGCAAGTCGACCCCCTATGCCGCGCAGGTGGCGGCGGAAGACGCGGGCAAGAAGGCCGCCGAGCACGGCGTCCGCACGCTCGAGGTCGAGGTCAAGGGCCCCGGCTCGGGCCGCGAATCGGCGCTGCGCGCGTTGCAGGCGGTCGGCTTCCACATCACCTCGATCCGCGACGTGACGCCGATCCCGCACAATGGCGTGCGCCCGTCCAAGCGCCGCCGCGTCTGATCCTGCCCATTCGCGCCGCGCACCCGTAAGCGCGGCGCCACTCCTTTTTCCGGCCGATGGCGGACGCGCCGCCGGCCCAACCCCAAGGGGACCAACATGGCTGTCAACGCCAAGAACTGGCAGGAACTGAAGAAGCCGAACAGCCTGGAGAAGAAGGCCGGCGGCGACGGCAAGCGTCGCGCCACCTTCGTCGCCGAGCCGCTCGAGCGGGGCTTCGGCCTGACGCTGGGCAATGCGCTGCGCCGCGTATTGCTCTCCTCGTTGCAGGGTGCGGCCGTCACCTCGATCAAGATCGAGAACGTGTTGCACGAATTCAGCTCGCTCGCCGGCGTCCGCGAGGACGTGACCGACATCGTGCTGAACGTGAAGCAGATCGCGCTCCGCATGCAGGGCGATGCGCCCAAGCGCCTCCAGCTGGCGGTGACCGGCCCGGCGGAAGTGACCGCGGGCCACATCGCAACCACCGGCGACATCGAGGTGATGAACCCCGATCTGGTGATCTGCCACCTGGACGACGGCGCGACGCTCAACATGGAGCTGACCGCCGAAGTGGGTAAGGGCTACGTGCCCGCCGTCAGCAACCGCGCGGCGGATGCGCCGATCGGCCTGATCCCGGTCGACGCGCTCTACTCGCCCGTCCGCCAGGTCGCCTACAAGGTGGAGAATACCCGCGTCGGCCAGGAGCTGGACTACGACAAGCTGACGCTGACCGTGGAGACGGACGGCACGATCAGCCCGGACGATGCTATCGCTTATTCGGCGCGCATCCTGCAGGACCAGCTGCAACTGTTCGTCCACTTCGACGAAGGCATGGCGATGGCGCAGCCGTCGGCCGCGACCAGCCTGTCGGCGGTGCCGATGGGCAGCGTCGAGCCGGAGGGCAACAGCAACCAGCTCAACCGCTTCCTCCTCAAGAAGGTGGACGAGCTGGAACTGTCGGTGCGTTCGGCCAACTGCCTGAAGAACGACAACATCATCTATATCGGCGATCTGGTGCAGAAGACCGAGGCGGAGATGCTGCGCACGCCGAACTTCGGCCGCAAGTCGCTGAACGAGATCAAGGAAGTCCTCGCTTCGATGGGCCTCCGGCTGGGCATGGAAATCCCCGGCTGGCCGCCTGAGAATATCGAGGAACTGGCCAAGAAGCTCGAGCAGGAATATTGATCCGCGCCCCCGGCGATGGGGGCGATCATCACGGGGTATGGGCGGTGCCCCGGTTCACCGCCTGGCCGGCGATACCTGATACGGTCGCCGGACGAACATGAAGGTAAGAGACATGCGTCATCGCGTCGGCGGTCGTAAACTTCAGCGGACTTCGGCCCACCGCACCGCCCTGTTCCGCAACCAGGCGGCGGCGCTCATCAAGCATGAGCAGATCACCACCACGCTCGCCAAGGCGAAGGAGCTTCGCCCCTATGTCGAGAAGCTGGTGACGCTGGCCAAGAAGGGCGGCCTCGCCAATCGCCGTCTCGCCCATGCCCGCCTGCTGGACGACACGCAGCTGGTAAAGCTGTTCGACGTGCTGGCGTCGCGCTACGCGGGCCGCAACGGCGGCTACACCCGCATCGTCCGTGCCGGCATCCGCATGTCGGACGCGGCGCAGATGGCGATCATCGAGTTCGTCGATCGCGACGTGAGCGCCAAGGGCCAGGACTCCGGCCCGGTGCAGAACGACGAGGATATGGACGAGGCGGCCTGATCCGCTATTCCCATCCGATCGTAGAGTGGCGGGGGCCGCGGACAGCGATGTTCGCGGCCCCCGTCCGTTTCGGGACAGCCAGATGCGCCATCTCCTCCCCCTGATCGTTGCAGCCGCCATGACCACCAGCCCCGCCACCGCCGCCGACCCCGCCATCACCTATCCGAAAACCGAGGCCACCGGCCCGACCGAGACGGTGTTCGGGGAGACGGTGGCCGATCCCTATCGCTGGCTGGAAGCCGACGTTCGCGAGGATGCGAAGGTCAAGGCGTGGGTCGATGCGCAGGTGAAGGTGACGGATGCCTATCTGGCGACGCTGCCTGGGCGCGATGCGATCGCCGCGCGGCTGAAGCAGATGTGGGATTTCGAGCGGTTCGGCCTGCCGCGGCAGGGCGGCGGGCGGCTGTTCTACCAGCGCAACTCGGGCCTTCAGAACCAGTCGCCGCTCTATGTGCAGGAAGGGCCGGCGGGAAACCCCCGGCTGCTGCTCGATCCCAACCCCTGGGCGAAGGACGGGGCGACCGCGCTCGCCGAATGGTCCCCCAGCGACGACGGGACGCATGTCGCCTTCGCGGTGCAGGACGGCGGCAGCGACTGGCGGACGATCCGCGTGCTGGACGTCGCGACCGGGGCCGAACTGGCCGACCGGCTGGAATGGGCGAAGTTCACGGCGATCACCTGGGCCAAGGACGGCCGCGGCTTCTATTATGCGCGCTTCGCCAAGCCGCCCGAGGGGGCGGCGTTCCAGGCGCAGAATTTGAACCACGAAGTCTATTACCATGCGCTCGGCACCGCGCAGGCGGCCGACCGGCTGGTCTATGCGACGCCGGACCGGCCGAAGCTGACGCACGAGACGCAGATCACCGACGACGGCCGCTGGCTGGTGTTCTTCTCGACCGAGGACGACAGCGCCTATCAGGCCGCCGCGATCGACCTTGCGAAGCCGGGCGCCACCCCGCGCACGATCGTGCCCTATGCCGATCACAAGCTGGGGCTGGTGGGATCGACCGGCGAGCGGCTGATCCTGACCACGACCGACGATGCGCCTCGGCGGCAGGTCGTTTCGCTCGACATGGCCGGCGGCAGCGGCCTGCCCAGGGCGACGACGCTGATCGCCGAGGGCAAGGGCACGATCGAGGGCGGATCGATCCTGGGCGACCATATCGTGCTGACGACGATGGAGGATGCCAGATCGGTCGTGCGGCGCTTCACGCTGGCGGGCGCGCCGGCGGGCGAGGTGGCGCTGCCCGGCATCGGCAGCGCCTTCGGCTTCGAAAGCGGGCATGGGGCGGAGACCTATTACGCCTTCACCAGCTTCAACGTGCCGACGACGATCTATCGCTACGATGCGGCGGCCAACGCCTCGGCGCTGTTCCGCAAGCCCGAGACGCCGTTCGATCCGGCGCAATATGAGGTCCGCCAGCTCTTCTATCCGTCGAAGGACGGGACGCGCATCCCGATGTTCGTCGCGCACCGCAAGGGCCTCGATCTGTCGAAGGGCGCGCCGACGATGCTCTACGGCTATGGCGGGTTCGACGTTTCGCTGACGCCGGGCTTCTCGGTGGCGCGGCTGCAATGGATGGAGATGGGCGGCGTCTATGTCGTCGCCAATCTCCGCGGCGGGGGCGAATATGGCAAGGCGTGGCACGATGCCGGCCGCCGCGCCAACAAGCAGAACGTGTTCGACGATTTCATCGCCGCGGGCGAATATCTGGTGGCGCAGGGCATCACCACCCCCGCGCAGCTGGCCATCAACGGCGGCTCGAACGGCGGCCTGTTGGTGGGCGCCGTCACCAACCAGCGGCCCGACCTGTTCGCCGCGGCGCTGCCGCAGGTGGGGGTGATGGACATGCTGCGCTTCACCCGCTTCACCGCCGGCCGCTACTGGACGGGCGATTACGGCGATCCGGCGGTGGCGGCGGACTGGCGGGTGCTGCGCGCCTATTCGCCCTATCATAACATCCGGTCGGGCAAGGATTATCCGGCGATCCTCGTGACGACGGCGGATACGGACGATCGCGTGGTGCCGGGGCACAGCTTCAAATATGCCGCGGCGATCCAGGCGGCGGCGATCGGCGACAAGCCGCACCTGATCCGCATCGAGACGCGCGCCGGCCACGGCTCCGGCAAGCCGACCGACAAGGCGATCGCCGAATATGCCGATATGTGGGCGTTCGCGGCGCGCTGGACGGGCCTTACCCCGCCGAAGTGAGCTTGCCCCGCCACGCCAGCGACTGGCGGTTGAGCGCGGTGAGATCGGCGGTGCCCGCCGCCACCGCTTCGCCCAGCGCCACGGCGCGGGCGAGGGCGGCGGGGGCGGCATAAGCATAGGCCGGCCGCTTGGCGACATGATCCGTCCAGCGGCCGTGGTGCGCGTGATCGAGCAGGACGCGCATGAAGCAATGATCCGCCCGGATCGGCCAGCCGCGCGCCGCCAGCGCGGGCAGCGTGCGGCGGGTCAGCGCCAGCCAGCGCGCCTCGAGCGCGGCACGATCGATCCCGTCCATCGCCGCGCAACGCGCGATCGCCGGTCCGGGCTGCCGCATCGCACTGGTTTCGCCGCCGTCTCTCAGGCATATCGATGCGATGACGGACATGCCGCCAGCAGCATTGATCGGACGGGGCAGCAGTTCCGACGTCTATCGGCTGGCCGACGGGCGCGTGCTGAAGCTCTATACCGCCGGCATGCCCGAACGGCTGATCGCGCGCGAGGAAGCCGCCGCCGCTTATGCCGCCGCCTGTGGTCTGCCGACCGCGCGCCCGCTCGGCCGGATGCGGGCGGCAGGGCGCGACGGGCTGCTGTTCGATCACATCGACGGCCGCACGATGCTGAAGGGGGTGCGTTTCCGCCTGATCGCGGCGCTGGCGGCGCTGGGCGGGCTGGCGCTGCTGCACGCGCGCGTCCATGCCGTGCCCCCCGCGCCCGGCCTTCGCCGCCAGCGCGACCAGATCGCGAACGAGATCCGCCACAACGGCGCCCCGCCGCATTGGAAGACAGCGGCCGAGGCGGCACTGGCGGCGCTGCCCGACGGCGACCGGCTGTGCCATGGCGACGTCCACCCCGGCAACGTCATCGCCACGCGCGACGGGCTGACGCTGATCGACTGGTGCAAGGCTTCGATCGGCCACCCGGCGGCGGATGCGGTGCGCACCGAATTGCTGATCCGCTTCGCCGCCCACGGCGGCCGCCGCATCCACGATCGGCTGCTGGACATGGTGCGCGATCTGCTGGGCGCCTTCTACGTCCGCCGCTATGCGCGCGCGACGGGCACGCCGCTGGCGCAGCTCAGGCGGTGGCGGTTGCCGCTGGCGGTGGCGTGGGCGGACGGGATGCGATCCACGCGCGACGCCGCCTTCCGCCGGATGGTCGAGCGGATGGTGGCGGCCGAGGCGCCGCACCCGGCCCGCCGCGGCGCCCTGCGGCTACGGCTCCCGGTCCTCGTGTTGCGCGCACCCGTGATGACGATGCTGACCTTCGCTTCCGCTACCGTCTGAGCGCTTACCGCCCGGCGATGGCGCGCGCGGCGGAGAGATAGGTGCGGCCGATGCGGACCGCGGTGTCGTCCGCTAGGATCGCCTGCCAGCCACCCATCCCGTCGTGCACCAGCCGGACGATGCGATCGCGGCGGACGATGGTGGAGCGGTGGAGGCGGATGAACCGCGCCGGATCGAGCCGCCGTTCCAGTTCGCTGATCGTATGGTGCAGGAGATACGAGCGCGGGCCGACGTGAAGGCGCATATAGTCGCGCTCGGCCTCGACCCGATCGATGTCGGTCGCGGCGATGCGTACCATGTCCGATCGGTGCGGCACCCAGAATTCCTCGGCAAAAGGCGAGGGGGCGGCGGGCGCGGGGGGCGGCGCATCGGCGGCGCGCATCGCCTTTGCGGCGCGATCGAGCGCGCGGTCGAGCCGGTCGGCGGCGACGGGCTTCAGCAGATAGTCCACCGCCGCCACGTCGAACGCCTCGACCGCGAAGCGATCGAAGGCGGTGCAGAAGACGATCGCGGGCGGACGCTGGCGGATGGCGACGGCGCGCGCCACCGCCATCCCGTCCAGCCCCGGCATCGCGATATCCAGCAGCAGCAGATCGGGCGAAAGCCCGGCGACCAGCGCCAGCGCGGTCTCCCCGTCGCCGGCCCGGCCGACGACGTCGATGTCCGCGCGGCGGCCGCACAGCAGCTCCAGCCGCTCGATCGCCAGCGGCTCGTCGTCGACCAGCAAGGTGCGGAGCGGGCGATCAGCAGCCATGGCGCACCAGCGGCAGGGTGAGCAGCGCGCGCCAGCCGCCGCCGGGCAGCGGGCCATAGGTGATGGCGGCGGCCGGACCGTGGCGCGCGGCGATGCGATCGGCCACGTTGGCGAGGCCGACGCCGGTGCCGCGCACGTCCGCCGCCTCGGCTTCGCCCATCGGATCGCCGTCGTCGGTGATGGCGATCGCCAGCCGGCCCGCGTCTTCCCACGCGGCAATGCCCACCGTGACCGGGCGGCGGGCGCGGGCGACGCCGTATTTCACCGCATTCTCAACGAGCGGCTGGAGCAGCAGGCCGGGCACGCACGCCGCTTCCAGCGCCGCCGGCACGTCCACCGCGACGAGTAGCCGATCGGGGAAGCGGATCGCCTCGATCCCGAGATAGAGGCGCTGCAACTCGATCTCGTGCGCCAGCGTGACGTCGGCCGTCGGATCGGAGGTGAGGCTGGTGCGGAAGAAGGTGGCGAGGTTCTGGATCATCCGTTCGGCCTCGTCCGATCGATCCCGCAGGACCAGCGTCGACAGCGAATTGAGCGTGTTGAACAGGAAATGCGGGCTTACCTGATAGCGCAGCGCGCGCAATTCCGCCGCTTGCGCCGCGGCATGGAAGCGCGCCGCGCGCCGCTCCGCCTGGCGCACGGCGGTGGCCGAGGCGAGCGCCAGATAGAAGGCGCACCAGGCGACCATGAAGAAATAGCCGTTCATCGCCTGATCGACGATCATCGACCGCACCGGCACCTCCCGCCCGACCGGATCGGTGCCGACGGTGGCGCCGGCGCGCAGCACATCGGAGGGGGCCTGGATGAAGATCCGCGCGCGCGGCCCGTCCCGCAATTTGTAGAAGACCGCCCAATTGGCGGCCGAATAGGCCAGCGCCGCCGGCAGCGAGGCGAGCGCCGCGATGGCGATGGCATGGCGCAGCCCCAGCCCCGCGGCCTGGCGGAGGATGGCATAGAGGCCGAGCGTGATGACCACGCCGATCGCGCAGACCAGCGTGCGATAGCCCGCCATCTCGACCGGATGGGCGAACGGCATGACCAGCGATCGCGCGGTGCCGATCACCAGATAGAATAGCCAGAAGACGAGGATCGACAGCAGCGCCGCCCGCGGCGGGACGGGATCGCCGCGAGAGGGGGCAGGCGTCATCCGGGCGCCATAGCGCAACCGCCCACCGCGTGCCGCAATCTCAAACAGCGCTTCGTCGAAAAAGGCGCAGGCGGCAACGGAACAGCAAAAAAGCGGCGGACGTTCAGGTTGTTCGAGGCCAGCAGGAGAGACGCCATGGCAGACATAGACCCGACCGACGAAGGCGGCCCCCCGGGCCCGCGCGACGCCTTCGATGCCGAAGACCGGCCGGCCCTGAAGACCAACCCGGCGGATGAGGACGCCAAGCTCGATATCGCGCTGGACGAGACGTTCCCGACATCGGACGCCCCGTCCAATACCCAGCCCGGCAAGGGCAGCGATCCCGCGCCGTCATCGGGCTTCGACGAGGAGGCCGAGGCGGCCCGCGCCGAACAGGAACGATGACGACCGCGTTTCACTGATGTTGCATTGCAGCAGGAAGGATGCTTCGATCGTGCCCGGGATGAATCGCGGGCACGGTTAACCGTCCGGCAACTGCCAGAGGCGCATACCGTGTCCACCAACCTGTGAAGGAGGTGGCGATGGGTGGACGGGCACGGCCGGCAGATGGCGCGAGGGCGCTGGCGGAGATGAAGGAATTCGCCGGCTTTCCGGCCCGCACGCAACGCTACATCCGCCGCTCGCTCGATGTCGGGCTCGATCGGGCCGATGCTCTGGCCTGCTGGTCGCGCGATGTCGTCGAGGCGGCGGCGATCCGCGCTCAGTCCCGCGTCTACGGCAGGCTCGATCACATCCGGCGGCGGCTTCCGGACGACAGCGGGCTGGACTCGGTTGAACCGTTCTTCGCGCCGCTGGTCACCGTGACGGCCTTCGATCTGGGGCAGGACCGGCTGTCGAGCTTCGCCGCCTATCGCTTCCTGTATGAGCGGCTGGTGGGGGCTGGCGTCCGCCCGTGGCTGCCCGGCGCCTTCTGCGCGGGTGCGGCCCTGCCCCACCTCCATCCCGAGAAGCGCCGCATCCTCCTCCAGTCGATGAGCGAGAATGCCGCGACCGCCCCCGGCTGGTCGGCGCGCGAGCCGCGTTTCTACCCGCAATGGGTGGAAAAGGTGGATTTGTCGCTGGCCAATTGACGCGCGCTCAGGCGGGCTTGTCCTCGTTGTTCGGGGCGAGGACGTCGGCCGCGAGCGTCCTCAAGGCCGCCTCGTCCTCCGCGCTCAGGCTCGTGCGCGGATAGCGGTCGAACACGCACAGCGTGCCGAGCGCCTGCCCGTCGGCTGAGACGATCGGCGCGCCCGCATAGAAGCGGAGATGCGGATCGGCGAGGACCAGCGGATTGCCGGCAAACCGCTCGTCGGCATGCGTATCGGGCACGACCATCACGTTCTGCGGATCGAGGATGGCATGGCCGCAGAAGGAGACCGAGCGGCTCGTCTCGGTGGCGGTGAGGCCGACGGCCGCGAGGATGATCTGCCGTTCCTGGTGGATCAGCGTGATGGCGGCCATTGCCGTGCCCAGCGTCGCCGCCGCGCGCGCCGCGATCCGTTCCAGCTCGTCGGACTGGCGCTGGTTAAGCAGCCCCGATCCCGTCACCGCTTTCTCACGGGACGGCTCGTCGTCAGGCTGGCCCGGCGGAGTATAAAGGCTGATACTCATGAACCGATTCCTGCCAGCGACATCGGTTTCTGGCTATTGGTTAATATGTTAATATTTCGTAAATTTGCTCCATTTCGGTGGTCATCGGCAGACCCCGCGGCCGATGCCGCCCCGCCGCGCCATGTCGAGGTGGAAATGGTCGTGGTGGGCGCGGTTGTAGTCCGGGCTGAGCGTTGTCGCGAACAGCCGGCACGCCCCGTCCCGGACCGCGTGGAGGAACCGGGCGTCGGCGTCGTCGCCGCCCCAGTCGGCGGCGACGGTGATGCGCCGGCCATCCGCCAGGCGGAAGCCGGCGATGTCGATCGCATCGGCGGTGGCATGCTCGCTCCAGGCCGCGCCCTCCGCCCGGCCGTAGATGCGGCGGCACGAATAGCTGCCGAAATGATCGAGCCGGGTGACGGGCTGGCCGAGATGTTCGAGAGCCGCCGGCTGGACGATCTGCCATTCCCACATCGCCAGCGCCGCCGCGACCGGGCAGGCGGTGCCCAACCCGGCCGGTGCCAGAGCGAGGCCGCGTGCGCCGCCGGACTCCAGCCGCACGCCATCCGCATAGCCGCAGGCACCCGACGTTCGGGGCGGCAGCGGGGTAAAGGCGATGCCGGCGCGGGCCAGGAGGCCGGTGCAGCGTGGGGCATCCTCAGTCAGATCGACTAGCCGGGGGAGGGTGAACAGCCCGATCGGCCGACCGAGATCGAGCGCGGTCCACGGCAGATCCTGCGGGTTGCGGCGCGTCAGTACGAAGCCCGCGGCGAGCACCGCCGCCAGCAGCGCGAGCATGGCCACCGCTTTTAGCAGGCGATCGAAAAGGCGGAGGAAACGCATCGCCACGCTCTACGTTCGACGGCATAGTGCGTTGCATCCCGCCGCCTGTCTGGAGTGCCTCCCCGATGACCGTCACCCGCCTCACCACCAAGCGCGTCGAGAAGCCTTGGGGGCGCGAGACGTTGTGGCCGGGTTTCGAGGATGTCGCCCCGGGCGGCGCGAAGGTGGGCGAGGTGTGGTTCGAGGCGCCGGGCGGGGAACAGCCCGACCTCCTCGTCAAATATCTGTTCACCAGCGAGAAACTGTCAATCCAGGTCCACCCCAATGACGAGGAGGCGCAGGCACGCGGCTACCCCCGCGGCAAGGACGAGGCGTGGCTGATTCTGGATGCCGAGCCGCACGCCTCGATCGCGATCGGCACGTTGCAGGTCATGGACAAGGACGAACTGAAGGCGCGCGCGCTGGACGGCACGATCGTCGAGTGGATGGACTGGAAGCCGGTGAAGCCGGGCGATACCTTCTATTCGCCGGCCGGCACCGTCCATGCGATCGGCGCCGGGCTGACGCTGATCGAGGTGCAGCAGAACGTCGACCTCACCTACCGCCTCTATGATTATGGCAGCGACCGCGAACTGCATCTGGAGGACGGGATCGCCGTCTCCCACCCCGTCCCCTACGTCGCGCCGTTCGTCCCGCACGAGGTGTGGCCGGGCGGCACGGTGCTGGCCGAAGGGCCGAAGTTCGTGATGGAGCGGTGGCGCAAGGCCGGCGCGGGTACGCTGAAGGGCAGCGCGCAGCGGCTGTGGCTGATCCCGGTCACGGGCGGCGGCATGATCGACGGCGAACGGTTCGAAGCGGGCGGCGTATGGATGGTGGATGGCGATGCCGCGCTGACTTTGGATGAGGGCAGCGACGTGCTGGTGGCTTATACCGGAAGCGTGCTGATCGACGGATTGTGGCAGCCGGCCTGAGACCGGCGCCACGCCAAGAGAGGATTGGAGAGAGACATGTCGCACGCCCGCCCGCTGCCCCAAGCGGCCACCGCCCCCTATCCGCCGCAACCCGCCCCCCACGGCGCGGCGACGCCCCCGGCCCCCGCGGCCGACGAGGAGCCGGATACGGCCGACGGCGGCGACGGCCGCACCGCCAAGTGGCTGGCGGCGGGTGCCGCGATCGGCGTGGGATCGGCGGCGATCGTCGCCGCCGCGCTCTATGCGGGGCGCGGCAAGGCGAAGTAACGGTTGCTGGCGCCGGTCGCAGGCCGACCCGCCGCGCGGTTCGGCGGCGAATCTGCGGTATCCGGCTATGCGTAACGATCGCGCATGTCGCACCGCCCCGGCCGCGGCAATATGCGGGCAAAGGAAAGGGCGGTCCCGGCATCCCGGAACCGCCCTTCGCAGAACCCGGTGAAGGGATCAGCGCTTCGAGAACTGGAAGCTGCGACGCGCCTTGGCGCGGCCATACTTCTTACGCTCCACCGCGCGGCTGTCGCGGGTGAGGAAGCCGGCGGCCTTCACCGGCGAACGCAGCACCGGCTCATATTTGGTCAGCGCCTGGCTGATGCCGTGCTTGACCGCACCGGCCTGGCCCGAAAGGCCGCCGCCGTGCACGGTGCAGACCACGTCATACTGGCCCTGCCGCTCGGCCACGTCGAACGGCTGGTTGATGACGAGGCGCAGCGTCGGCCGCGCGAAATAGACTTCCTGATCGCGACCGTTGATCGTGATCTTGCCCGAACCCGGCTTCAGCCAAACGCGGGCGACGGCATCCTTGCGGCGGCCGGTGGCGTAGGCACGGCCCTGCGCATCGATGATCTGCTCGCGCAGCGGGGTGAAGGGCGTCGCGGGCTCGGCCGGGGCGGCCGTGCCTTCGTCCACCGTATAGGCCGGGGCGGCGGCGGCATCGCCGGTGGCAGGGGCGGGGGCCGCAGGCGCGGGCTGGTTGGTCAGCGACGCGAGATCGGCGAGGGACTGGCGATTGTCGGACATCAGGCGCCCACCTTGTTCTTGCGGTTCAGCGCCGCGACATCGAGGACTTCGGGGTTCTGCGCGGCATGGTCGTGCTCGGCGCCCGAGAAGAGGCGCAGGTTGCGCATCTGCTGGCGGCCCAGCGGCCCGCGCGGGATCATCCGCTCGACGGCCTTTTCGAGGACGCGCTCGGGAAAGCGGCTTTCGAGAACCTTGGCGGCGGTGATGCCCTTGATGCCGCCGGCATAGCCGGTGTGCTTGTAATACACCTTCTGCTGCGCCTTGCGGCCGGTGAAGCGCACCTTGTCCGCATTGATGACGATGACGTTGTCACCGCAATCGATGTTGGGCGTGAAGCTCGGCTTGTGCTTGCCGCGCAGGATGTTGGCGATGAGCGTGGCGACGCGGCCGACGACCAGGCCGTCGGCATCGATCAGGTGCCACTTCTTTTCCACCGTCGATGGCGTGGCCACCTTGGTGGTCTTCATGAGCGCTTTCATGGGCGTTCGAGACCTATGTTCTATGAGCGAATCGCGCCGCACCCGTCAGGCTGCGGCGTCGTGGCCGGGCAGATGCCGCGGGCCCTTCGAAAAGTCAACGAAACCGCCGCTTTCGCGAGTGGTAACTCAATACCTCTTGGCGCGTGGCGCAAAACCGCCGCTGCCGTGGCCCAGCGCATGCGCCGCCGCCACGGCCGCCCCGAGCAGTAGCGTCGCCACCAGCTGATGCGCCACGGCAACGGGCAAGGCGACGACGGTGAGGAGCGTGGCGACGCCGAGCGCGATCTGGAGCGCGACGAGTGCCACGATCCCCGCCGCCGCCGCGGGCGCCGCCCGGCGCGCGCGCCACGCCAGCGCCGCCAGCGCCGCCGCCGCGGCCCAGGCGAACCAGCGATGGACGAACTGGACGACGATCGGATTGGACGAGAGGTTGGCGGCGAGACCGGCGACCGGGTTCCACCCGCCCGCCGGGAACAGGCCGCCGCCCATCAGCGGCCATTCGTTGAACAGGAAGCCCGCATCCAGCCCGGCGGTGAAGGCGCCGAGTATGATCTGGATCGCCAGCACCGCCACCGCCGCCACCGCGCCCCGCGTGGGCCGCGCGGGCGGCCCGCCGGCGCGCAAGTCGAGCGCGGTCCAGATCAGCCCGGAGAAGATGAACAGGGCCGCCAGCAGATGCGTGGCGAGGCGGAAATGGCTGACGTCGGGCCGGTCGATCAGCCCCGAGGCGACCATCCACCAGCCGATCGCCCCCTGCAATCCACCCAGCGCCAGCAGCGCCACCAGCCGCGGGCCGTAGCCGGCCGGGATCGCCCGCTTCCACCAGAACCACAGCAGGGGCAAGGCGAAGATCAGGCCGATGCTGCGCCCGATCAGCCGGTGCAGATATTCCCAGAAGAAGATGCGCTTGAACTCGGCGAGCGCCATGCCGCGGTTGACCTGGGCATATTCGGGCGTTGCCTTGTAGGCATCGAACTCGGCGGCCCATTGCGCATCGTTCAGCGGCGGCACCGTGCCCGAGATCGGCTCCCACCGCGTCATCGACAGGCCCGATTCGGTCAGCCGGGTGATGCCGCCGACCACGACCATCAGCAGGACGACCGCCGCGACCGCCAGCAGCCAGCGGGCGATCGCGCGGGGGGCGGGGCGGGGGCCGGCGGGGCGGGACAGCGACATGGGCCAGCGCTATGCGCCCGGCGGCGTGCGCGTTCAAGCAACCGGCCGGCCCTCCGAATGTTATGTTGTATCAACGGCAGCGATGCGCTAGGAGCCCTGGCATGGATGGCGGGATCGAAAAGCGGGCGGGCGTCGCCGGGCGGTGGCTGGATCGGGCGGCGATCGCGCTGTCCGGCCTGTGCGTCGTCCATTGCGTGGCGACGGTGCTGCTGGCGGCGGCCTTCGCCACGATCGGCGGCGGCCTGCTGTTCGATCCGCATGTCCACGAGATCGGCCTCGCCGTGGCGCTGCTGCTGGCCGCGCTGGGGCTGGGCGCGGGCATCCTCCGCCATGGCCGGCTGGCGCCGGTGCTGCTGGGCGGGGCGGGCCTTGCGCTGATGGCGGCGGGGCTGTTCGTGCCCCACGGGCCGGGCGAGGCGATCGTCTCGATCCTGGGCGTCACGCTGGTGGCGCTGGCGCATCACCTGAACGGGCGTGGCGCGCACCGCCGCCGCATCGCCGACGCATAGCGTATCGAAAGACCCCGCGCGAAATGGTTCACGCCGGCCCGTCGATAGGCTAAACCCCGTCGATGACTGACAGTCCGTCCACGCCGCTGCTCGACCGTATTCCCGATCCCGCAGCGCTTCGCACCCTCACCCATGCCGATCTGCCGCAGGTGGCGGACGAATTGCGGCAGGAGATGATCTCTGCCGTCTCGGTGACGGGCGGGCACCTCGGCGCCGGGCTGGGCGTGGTCGAGCTGACGGTGGCGCTGCATTATGTGTTCGATACGCCGCGCGACGTGCTGATCTGGGACGTCGGCCATCAGGCCTACCCCCACAAGATCCTGACCGGCCGGCGCGACCGGATCCGCACGCTGCGCCAGAGCGGTGGCCTTTCCGGCTTCACCCGCCGTGCCGAGAGCGAATATGATCCGTTCGGCGCCGCCCATTCCTCGACCTCGATCTCGGCGGCGCTGGGCTTCGCGGTCGCCAACAAGCTGGCCGGCCAGCCGGGCAAGGCGATCGCGGTGATCGGCGACGGGGCGATGTCCGCCGGCATGGCTTATGAGGCGATGAACAATGCCGAGGCCGCCGGCAACCGGCTGGTGGTGATCCTCAACGACAACGACATGTCGATCGCGCCGCCGGTGGGTGGCCTCTCCGCCTATCTCGCCCGCATCGTCTCCAGCCGCGAGTTCCTGGGCCTGCGCGATCTCGCCAAGCGCCTCGCCCGCAAGCTGCCCCGCCCGCTGGGGCAGGTGGCGCGCAAGACCGACGAATTCGCCCGCGGCATGGCGATGGGCGGCACGTTGTTCGAGGAACTGGGCTTCTATTACGTCGGCCCGGTCGACGGCCACAATCTCGACCAGCTTGTGCCGATCCTGGAAAATGTCCGCGATGCGGCGGAAGGGCCGATCCTCGTCCATGTCGTCACCAAGAAGGGCAAGGGCTATGCCCCGGCCGAGGCGGCGGCCGACAAATATCATGGCGTGCAGAAGTTCGACGTGGTTTCCGGCGTGCAGGCCAAGGGCGAGGCGGGGCCGCCGAGCTACACCAAGGTGTTCGCCGATGCGCTGATCGCGGAGGCGAAGCGCGACGAGACGATCTGCGCGATCACCGCGGCGATGCCCTCCGGCACCGGGCTGGACGCCTTCGGCAAGGCCTTCCCCAAGCGTACCTTCGATGTCGGCATCGCCGAGCAGCATGCCGTGACCTTCGCCGCCGGCCTCGCCGCGCAGGGGATGCGGCCGTTTTGCGCCATCTATTCCACCTTCCTCCAGCGCGCCTACGATCAGGTGGTGCATGACGTGGCGATCCAGAACCTGCCGGTCCGCTTCGGCATCGACCGCGCCGGGCTGGTGGGGGCGGACGGGGCGACGCATGCCGGATCGTTCGACGTCACCTATCTGGCCACCCTCCCCAATTTCGTGGTGATGGCCGCCGCCGACGAGGCGGAGCTGACCCACATGGTCCACACCGCCGCCCTCCACGACACGGGGCCGATCGCGGTGCGCTATCCCCGCGGCAACGGCACCGGCGTCGCGATCCCGGCGATGCCCGAGCGGCTGGAGATCGGCCGCGGCCGGGTGGTGCGCGAGGGCAAGACGGTGGCGATCCTGTCGCTCGGCACGCGCCTGGCCGATGCGCTGAAGGCGGCCGAGCGGCTCGATGCGCAGGGCCTGTCGACCACCGTCGCCGACCTGCGCTTCGCCAAGCCGCTCGACGAGGCGCTGATCCGCCGCCTGCTGACGACGCACGAGGTGGCGATCACGGTGGAGGAAGGCGCTGTCGGCGGGTTCGGCGCGCATGTACTGACGTTGGCGAGCGACCAGGGGCTGATAGATGCCGGCCTGAAACTGCGCACGCTGCGCCTGCCCGATCTGTTCCAGGATCACGACAAGCCTGAGAAGCAATATGCCGAGGCGGGCGTCGATGCGGATGCGATCGTCGATGCGGTGCGCAGCGCGCTCCGGCGGAACGCGGTGGGGATCGCGGAGGGCGCGCGGGCCTGAGGGGCGGGGCTGCGGTAATCCCCGGAACATGGTGGGGAGGACAGACCCCACCCCCGACCCCTCCCCTAAAGGGGAGGGGAGAGATATATACATCTCTCGGAAGAGTAGGGCGGTACGGAAAGCCCCTCCCCTTCAGGGGAGGGGTTGGGGTGGGGTTTGTCCTCCTGGCCGGGCGATGAGGGGAAGCCCCGCCCCGCCCCCAAGTGGCGGGGCTTCCTCCCTTACGCCGCCAGCTTGCGCAGCACGTAGGGCAGGATGCCGCCGTTCAGGAAATAATCCAGCTCGTTGACGGTATCGATCCGGCACCGCGCCTCGAACGTCTCGCGGCGGCCGTCCGCACGGGTGAGGTTCACGGTCACCGTCTGGCGCGGACGCAGACCGGCGACGCCCTCGATCGAGATCGTCTCCGAACCGTCCAGCCCCAGCGTCTGGCGCGTCACGCCTTCGGGGAACTGGAGCGGCAGCACGCCCATGCCGACGAGGTTGGAGCGGTGGATCCGCTCGAAGCTCTCGGCGATCACGGCGCGCACGCCGAGCAGGTTGGTGCCCTTGGCCGCCCAGTCGCGCGACGAGCCGGTGCCATATTCCTTGCCGGCGACGATGAACAGCGGCGTGCCGTCCGCCTTGTAGCGCATGGCGGCGTCGTAGATCGCCATCGTCTCGCCGGTCGGCACGTAGCGGGTCATGCCGCCCTCGACGCCGGGGACCATCTCGTTGCGGATGCGGATGTTGGCGAAGGTGCCGCGCATCATCACCTCATGGTTGCCGCGGCGCGCGCCATAGCTGTTGAAGTCGGCGCGGGCGACCTGATGCTCTTGCAGGTAGCGGCCGGCGGGGCTGTCCGCCTTGATCGATCCGGCGGGCGAGATGTGGTCGGTGGTGATCGAATCGCCCAGGATGGCGAGCGGCCGCGCCTCGACGATGTCGGCGACGGGCGCCGGCGTCATCGTCAGCCCTTCGAAATAGGGCGGGTTGGCGACATAGGTGGAGCCGGCCGACCAGCTGTAGCGATCCGATCCCTCGATGGTTATGCCGCGCCACTTGCGATCGCCCTCGAACACATTGGCGTAGCGGGTGCGATACATCTCGCTGTCGATCACCGAGGTGATGACGTCGGTCACCTCCTGGTTGGTCGGCCAGATGTCCTTCAGGAACACCTTCTTGCCGTCCTCGGTCTCGCCGATCGGCTCCTTGGTGATGTCCTCGCGCACCGTGCCCTTCAGCGCATAGGCGACGACCAGCGGCGGCGACGCCAGGAAATTGGCGCGCACGTCGGGGCTGACGCGGCCTTCGAAATTGCGGTTGCCGGAGAGGACCGAGGCGGCGACGAGGTCGTTCTCGTTGATCGCCTTGCTGATCGGCGCGGGCAGCGGCCCGGAATTGCCGATGCAGGTCATGCAGCCGTAGCCGGTGAGGTTGAAGCCGAGCGCGTCGAGATCGTCCTGCAATTTCGAGCGGGTCAAATAATCCGTCACCACCTGGCTGCCGGGCGACAGCGAGGTCTTGACCCACGGCTTGGCGTTGAGGCCCAGCGCGCGCGCCTTGCGGGCGACGAGGCCGGCGGCGACGAGGACGTTGGGGTTGGAGGTGTTGGTGCAGCTGGTGATCGCGGCGATCACCACGTCGCCATGGCCCACGTCATGGCTGGCGCCCTCCACGGGCACGCGCGCATCCGCCTCGCCGGTCTTCTTGTAGCCCTTGACCAGCTCGGTGTTGAAATTGTCGTCGACGTTGGACAGCAGCACCCGGTCCTGCGGGCGCTTGGGGCCGGCGAGCGACGGCTGGACGGTCGCCATGTCGAGCGCCAGCGTATCGGTGAACAGCGGGTCCTTGTCGTTGGCGTCGCGCCACAGGCCCTGCGCGCGCGCATAGGCCTCGACCAGCTCGATCTGCCATTCCTCGCGCCCCGTCAGGCGCAGATAGTTGATCGTCGCCTGATCGACCGGGAAGAAGCCGCAGGTCGCGCCATATTCGGGCGCCATGTTGGCGATCGTCGCGCGATCGGCGAGGCTGAGCGAATCGAGGCCGGGGCCGTAGAATTCGACGAAGCGGCCGACCACGCCCTTGGCGCGCAGCATCTGCGTGACGGTCAGCACCAGATCGGTAGCGGTGATGCCCTCGGCGAGCGTGCCGGTCAGCTTGAAGCCGACGACTTCGGGAATCAGCATCGAGACGGGCTGGCCGAGCATCGCCGCTTCCGCCTCGATCCCGCCGACGCCCCAGCCGAGGACGCCGAGGCCGTTGACCATCGTCGTGTGGCTGTCGGTGCCGACCAGAGTGTCGGGATAGGCGACCAGCTCGCCGGCCGCATCCTTGGAGGTCCAGACGGTCTGCGCCAGATTCTCCAGATTCACCTGGTGGCAGATGCCGGTGCCGGGCGGCACGACCTTGAAATTGTCGAGCGCCTTGGAGCCCCAGCGCAGGAACTCGTACCGTTCCATATTGCGCTGATATTCGAGATCGACGTTGTCCTGATAGGATTGCGGGCTGCCGAACTCGTCGACCATAACAGAATGGTCGATGACGAGGTGGACGGGGACGAGCGGGTTGATCTTCTGCGCGTCGCCGCCCAGCGCCGACATCGCATCGCGCATCGCCGCCAGATCGACCACGCAGGGCACGCCGGTGAAATCCTGCATCAGCACGCGCGCCGGGCGATACTGGATCTCGCGCTCCGACCCGCGATCCGTCAGCCACTGGACCATCGCCTTCAGATCCTCGACGGTGACGGTGGTGCCGTCCTCGAAGCGGAGCAGGTTTTCCAGCAGCACCTTCATCGAGAAGGGCAGGCGGGAGACGTCGCCGATCTGCGCGGCCGCCTTGGCGAGCGAATAATAAGCCACCGTCTTGCCGCCGACGGTCAACGTGTCCCGGGTGGCGAGCGTGTCCTGGCCGACGGCGGTCATAGGCGTTCCTTTGCTGCGATGCGGTGTGTTGCAGCAGCCCTTAGCAAGGGGGGGATTGCGGGGGAAGGGCGCTGCGGCCCGGACCGCGCCCGATCAGGCCTTGGCCGGCGGCGGAACGCAGAATTCCTCGATCAACCGGCGCATCATCGCCTGCGTCTCCTCGGTCGTCTCGACCCAGATGCGGCGGCCGTCGCGCTGGTCGGCGGCGCGGCGGACGAGCGCCATGTCGTGCATCTTGTGGAGGTGGCGGAGCGCCGTCGTCGGCGGGCCGCCGCTGGCGATGCACAGGCTGCTGACGCAGACCGAGCGGCCTTCCTCGCTGGCGGCGAACAGATCGAGCAGCATGTTCCACGCCATGTCCGCCCCCAGCTTCTCGCCCAGGTAGATCGTCCGCTTGAGCGAGGATTTGTAGAAGCTGCGCGCGATCTCGGCATGCGTCAGCGCCGGCGGGGCGGGCGCTGCGGGCGGGTGGCCGCGACTGTCGACGATCGCCATCACCGTCGCGATCGCGTCGGCGGGCAGGCGAAGCCGCTCCAGCCGTTCCCGAATCTCGCCCATAACCTGTTCGGACTGGATGAATATATGCTGACCCACGATCCACCTTTCGCGGACAAGATCGCGGGCAGCAACGCGTGAGGTCAAGGAATCTTAATGTGCGTGATCCATAATGGATCAAAAAATATCGGCAGCGCAATACTTTGCGCCGCCGATACAAATGAGAAGGTCAGTGCGCACCGAGCGGACTGAGCTTGTCCGGCACCATCGCGCCGCTGCGCCGCGCAGCGACCGCGGCAGGGGTGACGGGCGTCGCCGCATTGCCCCAGCTCGTCCGGATATAGGAGATGGCGGCGGCGATATGCGCGTCGTCCATTTCGTCCTTGAAGGTCGGCATGCCGCCGCGCCCTTCCAGCACCACGCCGATCGGCTGGGCGGCATCGCCGGTCACGAAGGCGTCGCCCGCCAGTGCCGGGAAGGCGCCGGGGATGCCCTTGCCGTCTTCCTGATGGCAGGCGGCGCAATTGGCCTCGTAGACGTCCTTGCCGGCCGGGGCGGCGGCGGGGGCGGCGGGTTGCGCGAAGGCCACGCCGGCGGCGGCGGCGAGCACGGCGGCGGTGGGCGGCAGGAACCGAATCGTCTTCATCATGTCCTTATCCTCAGGCGCGGCTTGCCATGGCATGAAGCGCTGCGATCTGCATCCAGGCGGATTCGATGCCGCCGGCCTGCCAGCCGCCGATGTGGCTGAGATGCTCGCCCGCCAGGAAGATGCGCCCGTCGGGCTTCAGCAGCACCGGATAGTCGCGGGCGCGCGCTTCCTCGCTCCACACGCCCCAGCCGCCGAGATTATATTGCACGCGGTGCCAGCCGACCGAGAAGCTGCTCTCGTAGGCGGCCTGATATTCGGGGAAGATCTTCTGCCCCGCGGCCGTCGCCAGCCTGGCGCGATCGGCGGGCGAGAGCGCGCTGACCTTCGCCGCCTGCGCGCCGAAATTGTAATAGCCAAGGATCACGCCCTTCTGCCCCTGCCAGCCGGTCGACGGCAGCGACATGGTGTTGATGTTGGGATCGTCGGTATAGACGTGGCCGCCGTAGATGCGGTGCTGCGTCTCCCAGAAGCGATCCTTCATCTGCAGGCCGATCTTGCCGACCGGCGCGTAGCTGATGCCGTTCATCGCCGTCTTCATCACCGGCGACAGGCCGTTGTCGATCGTCTTCAGGACGGAGAGCGGGATGGTGCAGATGCAATAGTCGCCGGCAACGGTGCGGCGCTGGCCGCGGCCGTCCACCACCTGCACCTCGACGCCCTTGGCCGTGTTGCGGATCTGTTCGACCACCGTCGAATAGCGGATGAGGTGGCCGACCTTCTTCGCGAAGCCCATCGGGATCATGTACATGCCGCCCTTGGGCTGGAACATGGTGCGCTGCTGTTCCCACCCGGCCACCGAGCGGAGCGTGCGCCAGCCGCCCGAATGGAGCACGTCCAGTAGCGAATGCGGCTTGGAGGGCGTGCCCGCCTGGAGGCCGGCGCCCGGCTCCTCGATCCAGCCGCGGCCCTCGCTGGTGGTATAGGTCAGGTCTTTCTTGTTCAGATAGCCCTCGTCGACCAGATAGGCGATGAACTGCTCGCGATCGGCGGCATTCATCGGCGTATCGAGCTTGTTGCCCTGCACCGCCTTGGCCAGCATCTCGTCGGCATAGCCGCGCATGTCGGCGGCGATCTCCATCTTGCGGATCGCCTTGCCGGCGAGCGGGCCGCTGCCCTTCTCGAAATAGATGTAGCTGTTGTCGTTGTCGTTGTTGAACAGTTCCAGCTCGACGCCGAATTCGCGCGTGTAATGCAGCGTGCTGTCGTGGTGGAACGGGATCCGCCACGGGCCGTGATTGATGTAGAGGCCGTCATCGAAGGTGCAGACCTGGCGTTCGCCGCCCAGCTCGGTCAGCTCGAAGCCCTTGCGCGCCGTCTGCGCGCGGCCGCCGGCGAAGGACCGCGCCTCGATCACCTCGACGGTATAGCCGGCCCTGGTGAGTTCGTAGGCCGAGGTCAGCCCGGCGACGCCCGCGCCGAGGATCACCACGCGCTTGCCCTTGCCGCCGCCCTGCAACGGCGGCGGCGCCGCCATCGCCGAGGCGATGCCCATGCCGAACGCATCCATGCCGGCCATCACCAGCGCCGAACCGCCGATGGCGCCCAGCCGGTTGATGAACCGGCGCCGCGTCATACCCCCCGAAAGGCCCTGCATCATCTCGTCGTTCACGCGCTCTAACCCCCCTCGGATCGATCACATGGCCGGCTGCCTCCGAAACGGCAGCGCGGCTGCCCGATTGCTGGCATGACGCGCCCGTTTCGCACCGGAAACATTGCTGCATCGTGACTCAGCATCAGGACTGCGGCACGAATGCGCATCTTTGCGCGACGCAGCAAGTCAAAACTATCGATTTCCGGCACCTGCCTGCAATGCGGGCAGGATGATCCATTCTGGTTGCGGGTGGTGCGCGATGCTGCCTTTGCCGGCGGCATCGCGCGAGCCCCCGTCAGGCATGCTGGACGATGGCGTGCCCGCCGCAGCAGGCGGCCCGCCCGCTTTCGACATATTCGGCGTCCTGCCACCAATAATGCTGATGCGCGGCCGGGATCGGCGGCAGCATGCGGTTGGCGAGTGCCACCGCCTGCCGTCCGGCAAATGGTGCCGTCAGCGTCGCCGGCGTATGCACCGCCCCACCCACCACCACATGCCGCACCGCCGCGGCATCGGCGACGTTGGCGAGCGGATCGCCTTCGACCGCGATCAGGTCCGCCAGCATCCCCGGCGCGATCCGGCCGAGCGGCTCGCCGAGGAAATCGGCCGAATGGCGCGTCGCACTCAGCAGCACGTCATGGCCGGAGACGCCGAACCGCTGCATGGCGCGCAGGTTGAGGTGCAGGCTGATCGCGACGAAATCGATCGGCGCATCGGTGCCGGAGATGACGTGCCAGCCCGCCGCCATCGTCGCCCTGATCTGCGCGACGTTGCGTTCCAGCGCGGCGAGCAGCGGCGCCCGGTCCCCCCTCGCGCATGGCCTTGGCGCGCGCCTTCAGCTTGGCATATTCCCACGCCGGAAACAGCGTGGCGATGCGCGGATCGGTGACGAGGCCGTCGTCCTCGCCCAGCAGCACGCTCGCGCCGAACAGCGTCGGCGTGCGCGCCGCCTTGGCCGCCGCGAACAGGCCGTTGACGTCGCCATAGCCCGCGCCCAGCGCCGTCACCGTGCGCGAATAGCCGTAGCGGCTGGTGGCGCCGAGATGCTCCATGCAATCGACGCCCGAATGCAGCGCCGGATAATGATAGTGCGAGCTGACGTGCATCCCCAGGCGATGCGCCTCGGCCGTGACCTTCGCCTGATCGGCGTGGGGCAGGCGCACATAGGTCTTGATCATGTCGTAGGAGAGCGCGTCGGCGCGCGCCATCTCCAGCGCCATCTGCCCCGGCTCCGTCACCGGCCGCATGAAATTGTAATAGATGCGCGATCCGTCGATCGCCTCGCCGGTGGCGTAATGGCGCGGGGCGATGCGCGCGCCGCTGTCGATCGCCTCGCGATCCTCGACCATCTGATAGGCGGGGCAGCCGGGCGAGCGGGTGGCGGTGATGCCCATCGCCAGCCAGATCCGCCCCATCCGGTCGCCATAGCCATAGCCCGCCATCTGCCGGTGGGTGTGCATGTCGATCAGCCCCGGCATCACGACGAGGCGCGAGGCATCGACGCGGGTGGCGTTGGCGTCCGATGCGCCAGCCGCCCCCCTGGCCACCACCGCGCGGATCGTGCCGCCCTCGATCACGATGTCGCGATCGGCGGCGTAGCCCGGCCGGTCCCCGTCCCACAGCCGGCCGGCGGAGACGATCGTGCGGCCGGCGGGCAGCTTGTTCGCCCAGTTGATCGCGCAGGGGATCGTGCGCGGTGCGCCGCCCCTGGCCGCCACCGTCCGGAGCTTGCCGTTGCAGAGGTAGAGCAAGGTCTGCGAATCGCCGCTCCACGTCGGCGCGTCGGTCGTCTCGCGGGTGATTTGGCGGGCGGGGCCGGCGAAGCTGCCGTCTGCCGCCACCGGTTGCAGCCACAAGGTGCTGCCGAACACATAGGCCATGTGCCGCCCGTCCGGCGACCAGACCGGGCCGTCGTCCCCACGCGTGCCGATCGACTTGAACGGGGCGATCGGCGTGTAGGTGCCGCGGCCGGTGGCGAGGTCGATCGTCAGGATTTCCGAATGGCCTTCGCGATAGCGCGCGGCGGTGGGCTTGAAGGCGGCCAGCGCCAGCGTCTTGCCGTCCGGCCCGAAGGAGGGGCGGCCCGGCTCCCACATCGCATCGTAGACGCGGCGCACGGTGCCGTTCGCCACTTCGACCAGATGGACCGCGCCGTCCTGGTTGAGGAAGGCGATGCGCGTCCCGTCGGGCGACCAATTGCCCCACACCGCCGCCATGTCCTTCAGGTTGGTCAGCTGGCGATCGGTGCCGGCGGCGATGTCGCGCAGCCAGAGATCGAGCGTGCCGCCCCTGTCGGAGGAGTAGAGCAACGTCTTGCCATCGGGCGAAAAGGCCGGATCGCATTTGAAATGGGCGTCCGCGATCAGCCGGCGCGGCGGCTGGCCGATATCCATCAGCCAAATGTCGTTCAAGGCGCGGAACGCCACCTGCCGGCCGTCCGGCGAGAGGACGGGGCCGGAGATGCCGACCACGGGGCGCGGCGCGGTCGACAGGAAATCGCGGCGCTTCTTGGTGTAGACCGGCGTGCGCACCGGGGCGGACAGGCTGAGCGCGATCGGCACCCCCCCCGCCGCCGCCCGCGGGCATCCGTCGGATGCGACCGGTCGCGCCGAACAGGAAGCCGCCGTCGGGCAGCCAGCCGACGCGGAACGGATAGACGTCCTCGCCCGCCACGATCGTCCGCCCGTCGCGCATCAGTTCGGCCTTGCCGTCGCGGATCACGGTGTAGACCAGCGTTCCGTCCGGTGCGAAGCTGGGGGAGCGCAGGTCGGTCGCGCGGAAGCGATCCGGGTTGGGCTTCACCGTCTGCACGACCTTCGCCGCGGGGTCGCCGTCCACGCCGACCACCGTCAGCGCGCTGCCGTTGGTGACATAGGCGATGCGGCGGCCGTCGCGGCTCCACGCCGGCTCCGCATCCTGCCCGTCGCCGTGCGAGACCATGCGGATCGCGCGGGTGGCGACGTCCATGACGTGGATGGCGTAGCGGCCCGGCCGGTCGGACGAGAAGGCGAGGCTCCTGCCGTCGGGCGACCAGCGCACCTCGCGATGGTCGTTGGGGCCGCTGGTCAACTGGGTCAGGCCGCTGCCGTCGGGCCGGATCGTCCAGATGTGGAAATTGCCCGATCGATAGGATTGGAAGGCGATGGTGCGCCCGTCGGGCGACCAGTCGGGCTGGGCGATGTCCTGGAAATCGTCGGTCAGGCGGCGGGCGGGGCCGCCGGCGACGGGGGCGATCCACAGGATGCCGAGCTGGTCGAATGCCAGCCACTGGCCGTCGGGCGAGGTGGCGAGGGCGACGTTGGTCGCTTCCGTCACGGTCGTCGCGATGTCGGCGGCGGGGGCGGGGTGGCCGCCGCGGCGGCGCTGGCCGATCGCCACGCCCGCCGCCGCCCCCGCCGCCAGCACCGCGCCGCCTGCCCCGAGCGCCGCGCGCCGGCTGATCCCGTCCGTCATCCTGGCCTCTCCGTTATCGTCGTGCATCAGAAGGTGAAGGTCATCTTGGCGTAATAGAAGCCGCCGCTGATGCCGTAGGGCGAATAGGGATTGTAGTAGCTGAAGCCGGTCAAGCCCTGGTTGGCGGGTTTCAGCACCGTCGGATAGACATTGAACAAATTGTTCGCGCCGATCGCGAGGCGCACCCCATCCACCAGATTGGCGGCGGCCTCGATATCGAAGATCACCTTCGGTTCGATCGGATCGTCGTTGGCGGGCAGGTTGCTGACCTGGACGACGCGGCCGTAGCGCGTGGCGCGCAGGTTGACGGTGGCGGGGCCGGCATCCCAGTTGACGCTGCCGATGATCTTGGTGCGCGGCGTGCCGCGGGTGAAATCGCCCTGCCGCGCACGATCGATCAGCGACGCGCCGATCGCCGCCAGCCGGGCGGGCACCTCCAGCCGGGTGAAGATCGTCTTGTTGTAATTGCCCGACAGGCTGAACGTGGCGGTGCCGAGATCGCCCAGGCCCGCGCGATAGGTGCCGACGATATCAAGACCGCGCGTCCGCGTGGAGGCGGCGTTGGAGAAATAGAAGCCCGACTGGAAGGGGTTCAGCCCCGCCTGCTGGAGCAGGGTGGCAACGCCGTTAAGCGCGCCGTTGGCCGCAGCCGCACCGGTCAGCGTGCCGGACAGGAGGATGCGGTCGCGGATCTTGATCTGATAGGCGTCGATGGTGACGTTCAGCCGCGGCACGGGGGTGAGGACGAGGCCGGCCGAGAAGTTGGTCGACCGTTCGGGCTTCAGCGGCTGCGCGCCCAGCGCCACCGCCACCGGATCGTTCACCGGCAGCGCGCGCACCGGCGCCAGCGTCGTCACCGTCGCCCCCGGCAGCAGGATGCCGATCGTGGAGGAGGAGGCGTAATATTGCTGTTGCAGCGTCGGCGCGCGGAAGCCGGTGCTGGCGGTGCCGCGCAGCGCGACGCCCTCGACCGGTTCGAGGCGGAAGCTGGCCTTGCCCGTATCGGTGGTGCCGAAATCGGAATAATCCTCGTGCCGGCCGGCCAGCGCCACCTCGAACCCCTCGGCCACGACCTGTTCGAGGTTGACGTAGGCGCTCCAGTTGTTGCGGCTGAAGGTGCCGGCGGCGGACGGCGGGAAACCCGTCACGCCCTGCGATCCGGCCTGCCGCGCGACGCCGGCGAAGAGCTGGCCGGGGGGCGCCCGGTAGCCGCCGTCGATGTAGGAGGGCACGTCGCCCGCGCCGATCTGATACCAGTTCTTGCGATATTCGGCGCCGATCGCCGCCGACAGCGGCTCGGTCAGGCCGAGCGGGATCGCCTTGCGCACATCCAGGTTGGACGTCCATTCGCGCGCCACCACCTTGCCGATGTAGAAGCGCGTCGGCGACAGCGGCCCGAGCGAGGCGTTGAGCGCGGTCCGCTCGAAATAATTGACGCGGTTGCGCGCATAGGTGGTCGACAGGTCGAAATCGAAGGGCAGCGCGTCCCCGTCCGACTTCAGCCCGCCGGCGAACTGATAATCCTCGTCGTTGACGTGCAGGCGCGGCGTGTAGCCGTCCGGATAGACGGCGAGGATGTTGTTGGCCGCGTTGGGATTGCGGAAGGTGAGCCACGCGTCCGAAGCGCGCTTGGAATAGGTGCCGAAGCCGTAGAGCTTGAGCGCATCGCCGATCGGCAGCGCCGCGTCGTAGGAGGCGTTGCCGACGACGACCTGCGGCTGGCCGGGGCGGTTGACGAAGCGGTTGACGGTCGCCTCGCGCGGGTCCGGCTGGCCGTTCACCAGCGGATAGAAGACGCTGGTGTTCGGCCCGCCGCGATTGGTGCGGCCCTGGATGCGGCCGTCGGCGGCGACGGTCAGATGCCCGCCCTCGCCGATGCGGAAGCCGAGGCTGCCGAGCGCCTGTCCGGTCTTGCCGTCGCCGCGGAACTGCTGGCCCATCAGCAGCGATCCGGTGCCGCCCTCGTCGTCGTCCTTCAGGATCAGGTTGATGACGCCGGCCAGCGCGTCCGACCCATATTGCGCCGAGGCGCCGTCGCGCAGTACCTCGATCCGTTCGATCGCGCTCGCCGGGATCAGATCGAGATCGGCGGGGCTCTGGCCGTTCTGGGTGGTGCCGTTGATGAAGATCGTCGCCGTATTGTGGCGGCGCTTGCCGTTGACCAGCACCAAGAGCTGATCCGACGAAAGCCCGCGCAGCGACAGCGTCTTGACCGCGAAGGACGCGCCCGCGCCCGAATTGGAAACGCTGATCGAGGGCACCAGCGTGCCCAGCAGATCGCGCACCGACTGGCGGCCGCTGGTCTGCGTCAGGTCGCTGGCGGACAGCACGTCGATCGGGGCGAGGCTTTCGGCGACCGTGCGGTTCATCTGGCGCGTGCCCGTCACGATCACCTCGCCGCCGGCATCGTCGGCGGGGGCGGTGGAAACGGCCTGCGCGGCGGCGGCCAGCGCCACCAGCTCGGCGGCGGCAGCCCCCTGCGGCGCCGCGGCGGCGGCAAGCTGGATGCCGGCGCGCCGCGGCGCGCCCGCGGCAGGGCCGGTGGCGGCGAGGGCGACCACGTCGCCTTCCGCCATCGAGACGCGCAGCGGCGTGCGCGCGATCAGCCGCGCCAGCGCGCGCTGCGGCGTCATCCGCCCGTGGATGGGCGCGGAACGGAAGCCCGCGATCGCATCGTAGGGGAACAGGATGCGCAGCCCGGACTGTTCGGAAAAGGCGTTCAGTGCCGCGGGCAGCGGCTGCGCGTCGATCCGGAAGCTGCGTTCGGCGGGCGCTGCCGCCACGGGCGCGGCGATGGCCGCTGCGGGGGCCAGCCCCAAGGTTGCGACGCAACAGAACAAAGCCGTTTTGAAGCCGATCATGTCCGTTTTCCCCCGCTTGGCCGTTTTCGGCGTTGCACAAGGGAAGACGGGCGGATCGCCTCAGTCCGCCATCACGTCCGTAACTTTTTATTCACGATAGACGAGCAGCACGGAACCATCCGCGTTGCGCACCGTGTCGACCGGCAGCGTGCGCTGGATCGCCTTCAGGAACTTGTCCGCCTCGCCCGTCTCGAACCGCCCGCCGACGTGGATCGAGGCGAGGCGCTGGTCGCCGATCAGGATCGGGGCGGGGCGGTAGCGGTTGAACTCCTCGACGGCCTGCTCGACGGTGTTGCCCGCCAGATCGATCACCCCGTCCGCCCAGGCGACGCGCTGCGCCACCAGCGCCGGATCGAGCGCGATCGGCGTCGCCGCCGCGGCGCGGATGACCGCGCCCTGGCCGGCGGCGACACGGGCGGCCGGCGCTTCGCCGGTGCGGGGCGTTTCGTGATCGCCCAGCGCCACCACCCCTTCGGTCACGGTCAGTTCGGCCAGATCGCGGCGGACGCGGACGTTGAAGGCGGTGCCCACCGCGCGGATCCAGCTGCGCCCGACTTCGACCAGGAAGGGGCGGGCGGCATCGTGCGCAACGTCGAACAGCGCCTCGCCGCGGATCAGCCGCACCACCCGATGCGTCCGGCCGTAGCGGACGGCGATGCGGGTATCGGTGTTGAGGCCGACGCGGCTGCCGTCGGCCAGCGTCACCGTGCGCCGTTCGCCGATCGCGGTCGCATAATCGGCATGGCCGCCGCGGGTGCGGAGCGCCAGCGGCACGCCGATCGCCGTCGCGGCGCCGGCCGCCACCACCCCTGCCACCAGCCGCCGGCGGCCGCGATCGACGGGCGCGGGTTCGGGAACCGGGGGTGCCGCCGGGCGCAGCGCCGCGCCCGCATCCCAGGCGAGATCGGCCTCGGCGAAGGCGACGGCATGCGCGGGATCGGCGCCGATCCAAGCGGCGATGGCGGTGCGCTCGGCCGCATCCGCGCCGCTGCGCAGCCTAACGACGTGCCGTGCGGCCTGTTCTTCGATCGCCCGCCGCTGGTGCGGGGGCCGGAAGGGATCGCTCGTCACCATCGTCCTCGGTCGTCGCCATGCCCCGCTTGACCAGCATCACCGCCTTGGCAAGATGCTTTTCGACAGTGGAGACGGATAAGCCCATCCGTTCCGCTATGGCCGGCATGGTCCATTCCTCCACCCGGCGCAGGATGAAGGCGGTGCGGCACTGGCCGGGCAGCGCGTTGACGATCGCCTGAAGGCGCCGCAGTTCGGCCCGCGCGCACAGCGCATCCTCGGTGCCGTGATCGACCTGAAGCGATTCGATGTCGGCGACATAGCCGAAGGAGACGACCGCCTCGCGCCGTGCGCCGTCGATCAGCAGGTTGCGCGCGATCCGGAACAGATAGGCACGCCCGTTGGTGACGCCCGCCCAGTCCCGCGCCGCATAGGCCCGCGACAGCGCCTCGGCGACGATATCCTCGACATCGGTGCCCGGCGGCGTGATCCGCATGACACGCCCGAACAATGCCGCACGATGGGGCAGGATGACCGCCTTGAACCAGTCCAGACGTGCTTCAAGATCATACATGCCCAAAATATCCCCGATTCCGCTGACCCCTCCACGCTTATGGGTTTGTAAAACATCATTATGCCGCCTTTTTGTCCAGCGCGATCAGCGGATGCGACGGGCGGACAGGATGCGGACTGGCTGGCGGAGCGACTGGCCGATGGTGGTGCGGGACCAGCCGCCCGGAAAGGTCGGCATCGCCAGCATCCGGCGGACGATCGGCATGCCCGATACGACATGGCCGAAGGCGGCGTAGCCGGGGGATCCGGGGCGCGCGTCCAGATAGGTCGAATTCTTGCCGACGATGATGAAGAAATCGCCCATCGCCGTGCCGGGATCGTTGCGCGCCATGGAGACGGTGCCGTCGACATGGGCGAGGCCGGTGCGGCTGGTCGGCTCGTGCGCGATCGCCGGGCGGGCATTGCGCATCTGGTGGTTGATCCCGCCCTGGACGAGGCCGGTCGACGGGTTCGTCCTGCTGCGCGCGGCGCGATAGAAGGTCGTGCCGTCGAAGCGCTTCTCGCTGACATAGGCGAGGAAATTGGCGGTGGTGATCGGGGCCTTCCGCGCTTCGAGCTCGATCACGATCGGCCCGGCGCTCGTCTCAAGCCGCACCTGCGGCAGCGCGGCGCTCCAGGCGGTGCCGGGCGCCAGCAGCAGGGCGATGAGGATCAGGCGGCGGGGCAGGGCGCGATGCAGCATCGAATGCCTTTGCCACGCCGGCGCAGGCCAGCGGAACCCGTCAATGTTGTTGATCCGTCAACGGAAGCCGTCGATACTGGCGTGCGGCGCCTGCAGAGCGCACGACGGGAGGCGAAGCGATGACCGAGGCGGCCGGACGATGGATCGAGGTGCGTGCACTGCTCGATCGCCAGCCGATCGGGGGCTTCCACCGCCGCATCGTCGCCCTGTCGACGTTGCTGATGCTGATCGACGGCTTCGACGTGTTCATGATCGGCAAGCTCGCCCCCGCCATCGCCGCGGGTTTCGGCGAGACGCCGGCGGCGATGGCGCGTGTCTTTCTCTTCCAGCAGATCGGCCTCGCCATCGGCGCCTTCGCGATGGGGCCGCTGGCCGACGCGCGCGGGCGCAAGGCGGTGCTGATGCTGAGCATGGCGGTGTTCGGCACGCTGACGCTCGCCATCCCGTTCGCGCGCACGCTGGGCGAGGTGGCGGTGCTGCGCGGCGTCTCCAGCGTCTTCCTGGGCGGCGTGGTGCCCAACGTCTGCGCGCTGATGGCCGAACTCTGCCCCGCCCGCCGGCGATCGACCTTCCTGTCGATCCTGTTCGTCGGCTATTCGGCGGGCGGGGCGGGGGGCGCGCTGGTCGCCGCCTTCCTGCTCGATCGCTACGGCTGGCAGAGCGGCTTCTGGATCGGCGGCACGGTGCCGCTGGTCCTGCTGCTGCTCTACTGGCGGCTGGTGCCCGAATCGCCGCAGGTGCAGGCGCGCCGCAATCCCCACGATCCGCGCATCGCTCGCACCCTGATGCGGCTGGAGCCCGATCCGGCGCTGCTCGACGCGGCTTTCTACAACGAGGAGGATCGCGGCGCCGCCAGCCGCCCGCGCGTGGGGCCGGCGGCGCTGTTCACCGACGGGCGCCTGCCGTCCACGATGCTGCTGTGGGCGGCGAACCTGCTCAGCATGGCCAATATCGCGCTGCTGGGGGCATGGATGCCGACCTTCTTCCAGGAGATGGGCGGCATTTCCATCCAGCGCTTCGCGCTCGTCTCGATGCTCACCTTCGCCGGCGGGATCACCGGCACGATGTCGATCGGCCCGCTGATGGACCGGATGCGCCCGCATCGCGTGCTGGCGGCGATCTTCCTGCTCAACGCCGTGGCGCTGGCGGCGATCGGCCACCTGCCGTTCGGCACGGTCGCCTTCGCGGTGGCGCTGACGCTGACCGGCTTTTCGCAATCGGGCGGGCAGGCGGGGCTGAACGCGATCGTGGCGGGGGCCTATCCGGCGGCGGCGCGGGCGACGGGATTTTCCTGGGCGGGCGGCGCGGGGCGGATCGGCGGGGTGATCGCCCCGCTGCTGGGCGGCCTCGCGCTTTCCAGCCACCTCGCGCTCGGCCCCACCTTCCTGTTCATCGCGCTGCCGCCGCTGGGGGTGATCGTGGCGGTGCTGGCGCTGGAACGGCTGACGCGCCGGGGGTGAGGCGAGCGATCGGAAGACCGCAAACGCCTCTCCGACCGATGCAGGGCGGCAAATCCCGCCCTCTCTGCGCCTCCGCGTCTCCGCGTGAACAAATTGCGGCGCCCGCGCCTCTGCTCATCGTCCGGGGCAGGTGCAGCGCGAACCCCTCGACTGCGCTCGGGGCGAACGGGGGTTGGGGGCGGCTGTGCGAAACCCGCCCCCTATCTCAGGCCGCGCCGATCTGGTCGGCGGTATACCAATTGCCATGCAGGCCGGGCCGGATGCGGAAGGGCAGGCCGATCACCGCGATCGGCCCCTCCGACACCCTCTGCGCATCGAGCAGCAACAGCCGCGAGCCGAGTTCCGCCAGCCGGTTCTCGATCATCACCAGATAGCCGTCACCTTCCTGCGTCGATCCGGGGCGGGGGATGAAGGCCGGCTCCTGCAAGGAGGAGACGGGGCCGCACCACCACGTCTCCGTCTCGCCGGTCTTCACGTTGAGATGGCCGATCGTGTTCATCAGCATCCCCGCGGCGGACCGGCCGCCGGGGATCTCGACCGGCTTTTCCATATCCTGCACCAGCAGCCAGCCATGGGTGTAATCCTGCCCGGCCACGCGATCGTCGATCCGCGGGAATTCGCCGACCAGATCAGTCAGCCGCTCCATGTGGATCTCGTCGCTGTTGTCCAGCATGTCCACCGTCCAGCGGGTGAGGCGCGAGGCGGCGTTGTGCGGCTCGAACGGATCGCCATCGACGTCGGGGAAGAAGGGGAACATGTTGCCCTTGGCGGTGGGCGTATCGAAAAACACCTTCGAGCCGACGTTGTGCGCGTTCATCACATGGCTGGCGAACAGGTTCGGCATCGAGAACCAGCGGATGTCCGCCGCCCCGCCTCTCCGCGGCAGAACGCCCAGATGCACCGGCCGCTTCTTGTCGAAGCCGAAGTGCGGCAGGCGGTTCTCCAGCCGCTCCCAGTCGGACACGCTGGGCACCACGTGGAAGACCACATAATCCTCGGTGATCCCCCAATCGTGCATCATGCAATAATAGGGAATCTCGAACCAGATCTCCTTGGTGATCTCGCCGCCCGGGCTGATCGTGTAGAAGACGATGTCGCGCGTGAGGAGGCCGGTGGCGGCATAGCTGAACGCCAGCAGCTCGCCCGTCTTGGGATCGACCTTGGGGTGGGCGGTGAACGTCTCGGACTTCAGCTTGCCGCCGAAGCGATATTCGGGATCGGTCGTCTCCAGCGTCCACGGGTCCATCGCGACCGGGGGGCTGTCTTCCTTCAGCGCCAGCAGCTTGCCGGCATGGACGATGACATTGGTGTTGGCGGTGCCGCGCACCTCGCCCTTCACCGCCGGATCGTCGGTCAGCGGGTTGCGATAGGCGCCGAACAGCGCATGGCCGGCGGCCTCCTCCTTCAGGAACTTGGGCGTCCGCGCCCACTTCTGGCGGAGGCCGGCATGGCCGTCCTTCAGGCGGAACATCGTGACCATGCCGTCGCCGTTGAACCAGATGTCGTCCTGCGCGAGCGGCGGGAAATGGGGATCGGGGGCGACGCGGTAGAAGGCGCCGTCCAGATCGGCGGGGATCGCGCCTTCCAGCACGGGCAGGTGATCGACCGCACCCTCCACGCCGACGGGCGCGAAGAAGCCGGTGAAGCTCGGCGTCTTGGGGAATTGGATGGTCATTGCGGCCTCTCCTCGCCGCGGCCCGGCGATCTCGTTGAAGTCGCAACGATCATAGCAGGTCGCGCCGCGGCGACAAGCGCTCAGCCCGCCGCCGCCGCGGTATCGCCGGTGCAGCGGCGGGCGCGGGCATGGGCGCCGTCGGTCAGCGCCCAGCGGATCACGCGCCCCGCGCCCGCCACGCCGGCGCGGATCGCCTGCCGCTCGAAGGGCACGAAGCGGCGGCCTTGCAGCGCCAGCGCGAAGGGCGGCAGCAGATCGAGCGCGGCGCGCTTCATCAGCCGGGCGGCCGGCTCCAGCACCGGCTGCTCGCCGCGTTCGGCCAGCAGCGCTTCCGCCACCGCGCGCGTGCGATCGTCGAAGCGGAGGGCGGGGCGCATCGCGTGCAGATAGGCCTCCACCGCGCGGCGGCTGTCGGGCACGTCGGTGGCACCCAGCCGCCGCGCGATCTCCGCCACCTGCGCGTAATAGGCGTCCTGCCGAGCGGCCGGGAAGGCGGGATCGCGATAGCGCAGGTGCGCCGCCAGGAAGCTGCGCACCTCGGCGACATGCACCCATGTCAGCAGCGCCGGATCGTCGGCGGCATAAGCGATGCCGTCCGCCGTCGTGCCGCGGATGCGGGTGTGGATGGCGCGCACCCGCGCGATCAGCCGCTCCGCCTCCGCCGTGCCGCCATAGGTGGTGCCGGCGATGAACTGGGCGGTGCGGCGCAGGCGGCCGGCCATGTCGGTGCGGAAGCCGCTATGGTCCCATACGCCCGCCAGCGCCGCCGGATGCAGCATCTGGAGGAACAGCGCGCTCATGCCCCCCACCATCATCGCGGTGAAATCGCCATGCACCGCCCAGGCGGGGGATCCCGGCCCGAACAGGCCCGGGTCGCCCGGCGGGCGCGCCAGATCGATCGCACCCGTGCCCGATCCGACGACGTGATGGATGCGCCCGCGAAGGGCGCCGCGCAGGTCCATGTCCGCTCCCGTTCTCGGGGTTAGAACGGATCGATGGCGCGGGCGGTTGCGACGTCTTCGGCGGAAGCGGCATTCGTACGTACGACGGGTATTTCGCGCAGAGCCGCAGAGCCGCAGAGGGGGCATCGCCTGCCGCGAAGCGGCTACGAGCGATCGAGTGCCGTATTGGGATAGGAGGCGCTGTCGCGCGGGCGACATCTCTGCGCCTCCGCGTCTCTGCGCGAACCGATCTCTGCGGTTTCGGTCAGACGGCGGGCAGCGCGATCGTCGCGGCGCGCTCGGTGGCGGCGCGGGTCTCGTCCGCCAGCGATTTCACCTCCTGTGCCACGATCGCGAAGCCGCGCCCCGCTTCGCCGGCGCGTGCCGCCTCGATCGCGGCGTTGAGCGCCAGCAGCCGCGTCTGCCCGGCGATCTGGCCGATGGCGGTGACGATCGAGCCGATCTGGCCGACCACAGTCTCCAGCCCCGCGCGCATCGCCTTGGCGGCGGTGATGTCGGCGGCGATCTTCAGGACGCTGCGGGGGCGGCCGCCTGCGTCCAGCACCGGATTGTAGGTCGCCTGCAACCACAGGCTGCGGCCGTCGCGCGTGATGCGGCGATATTCGCCGCTGTCGAACGCGCCGCTCGCCAGCTTCGCCCAGAACAGGCGGTAGGCTTCGGTGCCGCTCGTCTCGGTATCGCAGAACAGGCGGTGGTGGCGGCCGACGATCTCGGCCAGTTCATATCCCGTCAGGTCGAGGAAGACGTCGTTCGCCCACAGCACATGGCCGTCCAGCGTGAATTCGATCACGGCCTGCGACCGGCAGATCGCGTCCCAGGCCGCTTCGAAATTGGGGGTCTGGCGGGGCGGGGCGGGGGCATCGATCATGCCCCCGGCCTAAGTTGTTGAGGTTAAAGCGCTCTTAACGTCACGCACCCTGTGGCGCGGCGTCCCCCCAGCCGCTGCCGGGCCGCTTCGATCGCGGGATAGAGGAGCCTGCCGCCGGCAGCGGCGTGGCGGCGCGTGCGCCCGGATCGTCGCGGCCGAGGTCGTGGCCGTCCATCACCTTCTTCACCTCGTCGCCCGACAGCGTCTCATATTCCAGCAGCGCCGCCGCTAGGCGATGGAGCTGGTCGAGATTGTCCGTCAGCAGCTGCTTGGCGCGATCGTGCGATCCTTCCACGATCCGCTTGATCTCGGCATCGATCAGCTGCGCCGTCTCGTTGGACATGCGGATCGGCCGGCTGTTGGAATAGCCGAGGAAGCTCTCCCCCTCCGGCTCGGCATATTCGAGCGGGCCGACCGCATCGGACATGCCCCAGCGCGTCACCATGTCGCGGGCGAGGCCCGAGGCGTAGCTGATGTCGGACGAGGCGCCGGACGACACCTTGTCGTAGCCGAAGATGATCTCTTCGGCAACGCGGCCGCCCATCGCGACCGAGAGGTTCGCGTACATCTTGTCGCGGTGGTAGCTGTAATTGTCCCGCTCGGGCAGGCGCATCACCATGCCCAGCGCCCGGCCGCGCGGGATGATCGTCGCCTTGTGGATCGGGTCGGACGCGGGTTCGTGGACGGCGATCACGGCATGGCCGGCCTCGTGATAGGCGGTCATCTTCTTCTCGTCGTCGGTCATCACCATGGACTTGCGCTCGGCGCCCATCATGACCTTGTCCTTGGCCGCCTCGAACTCGCTCATCGCGACCAGCCGCTTGCCGCGCCGCGCCGCCATCAGCGCCGCCTCGTTGACGAGGTTGGCGAGATCGGCGCCCGAGAAGCCGGGCGTGCCGCGGGCGATGGTGCGCGCGTTGACGTCGGGCGCCAGCGGCACCTTCTTCATGTGGACTTCGAGGATTTTGACGCGCCCGTCGATGTCGGGCCGCGGCACCACCACCTGCCGGTCGAACCGGCCCGGCCGCAGCAGCGCGGGGTCCAGCACGTCGGGCCGGTTGGTGGCGGCGATAATGATGATCCCCTCGTTGGCCTCGAACCCGTCCATCTCGACGAGGAGCTGGTTGAGCGTCTGCTCGCGCTCGTCATTGCCGTTGCCGAGACCCGCGCCGCGATGGCGGCCGACCGCGTCGATCTCGTCGATGAAGACGATGCAGGGCGCGTTCTTCTTCGCCTGTTCGAACATGTCGCGCACGCGCGATGCGCCGACGCCCACGAACATCTCGACGAAATCGGAGCCGGAGATGGTGAAGAAGGGCACGTTCGCCTCGCCAGCGATGGCGCGGGCGAGAAGCGTCTTGCCGGTGCCGGGGCTGCCCACCAGCAGCGCGCCCTTCGGGATCTTGCCGCCCAGCTTGGCGAACTTGGACGGATCCTTCAGGAAATCGACGATCTCCTGCAATTCCTCGCGCGCCTCGTCGATGCCGGCGACGTCGTCGAACGTCACGCGCCCTTCCTTCTGGGTCAGCATCCGCGCGCGGCTCTTGCCGAAGCCCATCGCCCCCGATCCGGCATTCTTCTGCATCTGACGCATCACGAAGAAGCCGATGCCGAGGATGAACAGGAACGGCAGCGATTGATAGATCAGATACATCCAGATCGAGGGCTGCTCCTCGGCGCGGAAGCGCACGGTGATGCCCTTGTTGGCGGCCAGCCGCTGCTGGACGAAGCCGGTGTCGGTCGGCGCGTTGGTGCGGAAGGTGGAGCCGTTGGAATAGGTGCCGCTGATCACGCCGGGGCCGATGTCGACCTCCTTGATCGAGCCATCGTCGATGCGGTTCAGGAATTCGGAATAAGCGATGCTCTCGCCCGCCTGTCGACGCGACCCGCCTTCGAACAGCGATACGAACAGCACGAGCGCCAAAAGGATGCCAAGCCAGACTGCCAGGCTTTTCATCCAGGGGTTGGGGCCTTGCGGCTCCTTGTCGTCGTTCATCTGCCGCATGCCTTCCCGAGTCTCGGGGACAAGATAAGCACAGAAGCGTTAATCGCAATGGAACAGGGCCGGCCGGACCCGACGATCAGCCCGATCGATGCGGCGGCGCGGCCTCGAACCGCCACAGGGGGCCGGGCGAGACCTTGATCCGGCCGAGCGTGGCATGGTCCCCGGCCGAAACGCGGGCGATCAGCCGGGCGAGATCGGGGCCGGGCGGCTCCCACGCCCATGCCCCGCAGGTGACGCGATCCTGAGCCTCCTGGAAGCAATCCCGGACCAGCCGCCGGATCGTCTCGCCCGGCAGATCGGTCGGATCGAGCAGCAGCACGTCCTCATCCCCGTCCGCCACCCATCGGGTCCGTTCGCCGAACAGACGGTCAGCATGCCAGGCGAGCGCCTCCTCCGCCTCGGCCAGCCACGATGCGGCGGTGGCGATCCGTTCGGGCATCAGCACGTCCTCATGGGCGAGGAGGGTCCGGCGCATGCGCGTGCGGTCGAAGCGGTCGTCGTGGTTGGAAGGGTCGTCGATCGCCGTCAGCCCCGCCCGGTCGACGATCAGCGCGAGGTGGCGGCGGCGCCAGCCGAGGAGGGGGCGGACGATGGCCGGTCCGCCCGGGCGCGCGATCCGGCGTCGCACGCCCGCCAGCCCCGCCACCCCGGCGCCGCGCGCCGCGCGCATCAGGAAGGTTTCGGCCTGATCGTCGGCATGATGCGCGGTCGCCAGCGCGGCGGCCCCCGCCTCGCGCACCCATCCGTCGAGCGCGGCATAGCGGGCTGTGCGCGCCGCCGCCTGAAGGCCCCGCCCCCGATCCTCTACGGTGACGCGCAATGTCTCGTGCCGTATCGCCAGCCCGTCGCACACGCCGGCCACCATCGCCGCCTCGTCGGCCGCCGCGGGGCGCAGCCCGTGATCGACCGTCGCCGCGGCGACATCGCCGTGGCTGGTGGCCGCCAGCAGCAGCAGGGCGAGGCTGTCCGCCCCGCCCGAAACCGCCACGGCCAGCCGATCGCCGTCCCGCACCCCCACCGCGCGCAGATCGGCGGCGAAGCGGGCGCGTTCCTCCGGCGTGACCGCGTCGGTCACGCCACAAGCGGCGTCACGCGCCGCATTTCGCCTCGGTGCGGGCGGTGGCGACGCGGCCCTTCAGCGGCTCCTTCAGCGTCGCGCCATAGACGTCGGTCAGCTCGTCATAGACCTTGCAGGCCTCGGCATTCTTCTTGAGGCGGACGAGCGACTGGCCGAGATAATAGAGGCTGTCGGGCGCCCGCTCGCCGCGCGGCATCTTCTGGTAATTGGCGTAGAAGGCCTCGGCGGCGATCGCCGGCTTGCCATCGTCCAGATAGGCGCGGCCGAGCAGGTTCTGGGCGTAGCTGGCGCGCTTGTGCTTGGGATATTTGGCGACGACATCCTTCAGCGCGGCCTGCGCCTCGGGATATTTCTTCTGCTCCCACAGACGGTAGCCGGCCATATAGGCATCCTCGCCGGGATCGCCGCTGGAGGGGGCGGGAGCGGCGGCCGGGGCGGGTGCCTCGTCCGCCGGAACGACGGTGGCGGCGGGGGCTGCCGGGCGGCGCGCGGGCGTGCGCGGGGCAGGTGTCGCCTCGATCGTGGCGGGGGCGGCGGCACCGATCGGCGGCAGCGGTGCCGCCTCCTGTGCGCGCCGCGCCTCGGTGTCGGCGCGCATCGCGGCGAGGCCGTCTTCCACCTGCTTCAGCCGATAGCCGTTCTGTTCGATCTGCCCGGTCAGCCGCGCCAGCTCCTTCTCCAGCGTATCGACGCGGGAGGTGAGTTCGAACACCGCACTGTCGGCCGGCGTGCCGGCCGGGGCGGCGGCCGGCGCGGGCGCCGCCATCTCCGGCTCGAAATAGGTCGAGGCCCCGCCCGGGAAGACCTTGCGCTGCACGGCCCGCATCTCCCGCTCCAGCTTGTCGACGCGCGGCGCGATCGGCTGGGCGGCGGTCTGCGCCGCGGCGGGCGCGGCGGCGACGATCGCGGCGGCGAGCGGGAGCGAGAAAGCGGCGGGCGCCAGGCGCATCGGGCAAATGCCTTTCGGGTCAGTGAAACCGGAGGGAGGAAACGACCGCGCCCCTATCACCCGCGGCACCTGTCGTCAGCCTGAAGATGCGGCGCCGGGCAGGACGATCCCTTCGCCGGCGGCCGCCGGCGGGGTCTCGGACGCCGCGGCCGGCGGCCCGGCAGCCGCGGCGCCCGTGGCGGGGCCGGGCCGGGCGAGCAGGTCGGCCGGTTTCAGGCCGACATCGCGGATCACGGTGGAGGGCGGGGCGAGGGCGGCGATCCGCGTATCGCCCACCGTCACCGTCAGCCCCTCGGGCCGGCCGGTCTGAAGGCGCGGCGCGGTCGCGGCCGGCGGCACCTCGTAGCGGCTGCCGGCCTTGATCACGCCCATGAACAGGTTCGGCCCGCCCGCCTCGCTCACCTTCACCCACACGTCGCGATCGGCGGCGAGGACGACGGGCGCGTCCGCGGCGGGGGCCGCGGGGGCTGCGGCGGGGATCACCGCCGGCGCCGCCAGCGGCGCGACGGGCGCGACCGCCACCGGATCGGCGGCGGCGGTGCGCGTCAGTTCCTCCTGCCCCGGTCCGCCCCGCCACAGCAGATAGCCGAGCACCAGCGCCACCGCCGCCACCGCCCCCAGCACCGCGATCAGGCGGGAGGGGACGCGGCGGGGATCGGCCGGCTCATAGGGTTCGTAGCGGCTGGCGGAGCGATCGACCTCGCCCGCCTCGATCCGGAAGCGTCGGGAAAGATCCGCCCCGTCGAGCCCGACCTGCTGGGCATAGGCCTTCACGAAGCCGGCGCTGTAGGGGAGGGCGGGGAGATCGTCGTGCACGCCGCGCTCGATCGCCAGCAGGTGCCGCATCGGGATCCGCGTCCGCTCGGCCACCGCCTCCAGCGCCAGTCCCCGCGCCTCGCGCGCCTGGCGCAGTTCCGCGCCGACGGTGGGCGCCGCGTTCGGCAGTTCGTGTCCGGCGTCGCCCATCGGCGTCTCCTAAAGGCCGCTCCGGCCGCAACCTTCGCTGGATGGCCACAGGCCGGCGGCCTTGTCAAATATCGTCGTTGCGGCGCCGTGCCGAACGATCAGGCGATGGCGACGCCGGCTTCCTGCGCCCACGCCGCCAGTGCCGCCCGCATCGAGGGCGGCGGCGAGGCGAGCAGCGATGCCACGAACGGGCGGAGCGTGGAAAGGTCCAGCGAACGGATCATCGCCTTCACGGGGCCGATCGCCGCAGGCGTGATCGACAGCCGTTCGATGCCGAGGCCGATCAGCGCCATCGCTTCCAGCGTCCGCCCGCCCATCTCCCCGCAGACGCCGACGGGCACGCCGGCATCGCGCGCCTGGCCGCCCACGCGCGCGATGAACCGCAGGATCGCGGGGCTCAGCCAGTCGAACCGCTCGGCGAGCTTGGGGTGGGCGCGATCGGCGGCGAACAGAAATTGCGTCAGATCATTGGTGCCGATCGACAGGAAATCGAGGTGCGGCAGCAGCAGGTCGAGCTGTTCGGCCAGCGCCGGCACCTCCAGCATCGATCCGTAGCGGATGGCGAGCGGCCCGGCCCGCCCGCGCTGGGCGATGCGCTGGCGCTGGGCCTCGAACAGCGCCCGCGCCTCGTCATATTCCCACGGCTCGGACACCATCGGGAACATCACGTGGAGGACGCGGCCCGCCGCCGCCTCGATCAGCGCGCCCGCCTGCGCCTTCATCAGCCCGTCGCGTTCCAGCGCGAGGCGGATCGCGCGCCAGCCGAGCGCGGGATTCTCCTCGTCCTCCAGCGCCTCGGTCTTCATGTAGGGCAGCGCCTTGTCGCCGCCGATGTCGACCGTGCGGAAGATCACCGGCCGGTCGCCGGCCTGCTCCATCACGTCGCGGTAGAGGCGCATCTGCCGTTCGCGCTGCGGCATGGTGGCGGACACGAGGAACTGGAATTCGGTGCGGAACAGGCCGATCCCGTCCGCCCCCGTCACGTCCAGCGCCGCCACGTCGTCGCGCAGGCCGGCGTTCACCATCAGCGTGATGCGCGTGCCGTCCTTCGTGCAGGGCGGCAGATCGCGCATCGCCGCAAATTCGGCGCGGCGCCGCTGGGTCATGGCGAGGCGCGTCTCGAACGCCTCGTCCATCACCGGCGTCGGGCGCACCTGCACAAAGCCCTGCTGCCCGTCGAGCAGCAGCACGTCGCCTTCCTGGATCGACCGGCGCGCATCCTTGACGCGGCCGAGGACGGGCACGCCCATCGCCCGCGCCACGATCACGACGTGGGAGGTGAGCGACCCTTCCTGCAACACGACGCCCTTCAGCCGCCGCCGGTCATATTCCAGCAGTTCCGCCGGCCCGAGATTGCGCGCGATCAGGATCGTATCCTCGCGCAGGCCGAGCTGTGCTGCGGTGCCGAGCTGGCCGGAGACGATCCGCAGCAGCCGGTTGGAGAGATCCTCCAGATCGTGCATCCGGTCCGCCAGCAGCGGATCGGCGATCTCGCGCATCCGCATCCGCGTGCGTTGCTGCACGCGCTCGATCGCCGCCTCGGCGGTCAGCCCGCTGTCGATCGCGGCGTTGATGCGGTTGCGCCAGCCCTCGTCATAGGCGAACATCTTATAGGTGTGCAGGATGTCCTGATGCTCGCCCGCCACGCCGAATTCGGCCTGGCTCATCATGCGGTCGATCTGGTCGCGCATCTTGTCGAACGCGGAATAGACGCGGTGGCGCTCCGCCTCGATATCCTCGGCGACGGTATGTTCCACCACCACCCGCGGCTGGTGATAGACGGCGACGCCGCGCGCCATCCCCTCCACCAGCTTGAGGCCCGTCAGCCGATCCGGCCCCTGATCGCGCGCGGCGCGGCCGCCCTCCATGCTCTCGTCGACGAGGCCGGCGCCCGCGATCAGTTCGGCCAGCACCATCGCCACGGTCTGCAACGCCTCGATCTCGATCTCGGCATAGCGGCGCCGCTCGACATGCTGGACGGTCAGCACGCCGATCGCCTGTTCGCGCCGCACGATCGGGACGCCGGCGAAACTGTGATAGAGGTCTTCGCCCGTCTCCGGATTGTGGACGAAATCGGGGTGGCTGGTCGCCTCGTCGAGGTTGAGCGTGGCGACACGCTCGGCGATCGTGCCGACCAGCCCCTCGCCCAGCGCCAGCGTGGTGACGTGCACGGCCTCCTGCTTCAGCCCGCGCGTGGCGAACAGCTCCAGCACCCCGTCGCGCAGCAGGTAGATCGAACAGACCTCGCTCGTCAGCGCCTCGCCGATGATCTGGACGACCTGGTTCAGCTTCACCTGCGCCGCCGCGCGCGACGCCATCACGTCGTGCAGCCGCGTCAATATCTCGCGGGCGGCGGAGGAGGCGGTTGCGGCCATGCCGACAGCGCTAACAGATCGGCCGGCGCTTTTCCAAGGGACGCTGCGCCCCGGCGTCGATCACCCCTGCTGCGCCCGGGCGTGGAGGCGCGTGATCGCATCCAGTGCGGACAGCAAAGACCCTTCCATCCACGCCCCGTAGTAGGAGACATGCTCGCCCGCCATCACGATCCGGCCGTCGATCGCGGCCAGGTTTTGATAATGGGCCTTGCGCGTATCCTCGGTCCAGGCGGCGGCACAGCCCATGATCCACGGCACCCGGCTCCACGAGACGGCGGCGCCGCTGAGGAACTCCTTGCGATAGCTGGCCGGGTGGAAGACCGATCCCTGCTCCAGCGCCGCCTCGATCCGCTCGGTGGGCGTCATCCCGCCCATCAGATAGGCCGCCTCGCCGCCGGCGAAGGCGCCCAGCAGCACCGCCGGCCCCGCCTTGAACATATTGTTGTTGGGGTAGGAGATCAGCGAGATCGGCTGGTCGGTGAAGCTGTGCCCGCCGTAGATGTAATCGTCCTCCTCCCAGAAGCGGCGCTTCATCTCCAGCCCGACCTTGACCGAGTTGGAATAGGGCACGGACTTGATCGCCGCCGCCATCGGCTGGGACACCTGCACGTCGAGCTGGCCGAGCACCGGCAGCGGGATCGTGCAGACGCAATAATCCGCTTTCTCCGCGCGCATCTGGCCGCTCGGCAGATCCTGATAGGCGATGGTGACGCCGGCATCGCCCTGCGCGATCTTCGTCACCTTGGCCTGATAGGTGATGAGATTGCCGACCTGGCGAGCGAAGCCCTTGCCGATCATGTCCATGCCGCCGACCGGCTGGAACATCGTGGTCTGCATCACATAATTGGTGAAGAAGGCCATCGAGCTCCACACCTTGGGGTCGAGCACGTCGGACAGTTTGGCGATCTGGGACGGGGTCGGTGCGCCGTTGACGCCGCCGCCGGGCGCGCGGTCGTAGCCGCGCTGCGAGGAGACGCGCAGCGAGGACTTATAGGCCATGTCCTTGTCGAGCAGGCCCCAGCCGCGCATCGCTTCCAGAAGCTTGGCCTGATCCTCGGCCGTCACCGCGCCGTCCAGCGCCTTCTGGTTGACCGCCTTGGCCAGCAGCTCCGCGACATGGCCTTTGAAGTCGACCGCGACCTCCTTGTAGCGCTGCGGCTTGCCGCCATAGCTTTGCGAGGAGTGGACGAAGGCATTGTGGTTGAGCTGGATGAACGGTTCCAGCGCCACCCCGAATTGCTGGCAGTAATGGAGCAGGCTGCGGTGGTGGTGCGGGATGCGCCACGGGCCGGGGTTCAGGTAATTGCCGGGGGCGAAGCGCACGTTCTGCACGGCCCCGCCCAGTTCGGTATAGACGTCCCCGCCGCGCAGCGACCAGTTCCGCCCGCCCGGCCGGTTCTGATATTCGAGGATGCGGACCTTGTAGCCCGCCTTTTGCAGCTCGTAGGCCGCGACCATCCCGGCCAGGCCCGCGCCGAGCACGACGACGCTGGCGCCCTTCTTCGCGCCCGAGAGCTTCGGCGGCCCCTTGAACTGGGTCGGTTCGGCATGGCCGAGCGCGGTCATCGCCTGATAGAGGACCGCGGCACCGCCCGCGCGCCCGATCGCCGTCAGCAGCTGCCGCCGCGAGGTCGCCGTATATTCGCTCATCGTCTCGGTTCCTGTCGCGGGGAAGGGGATCAGTGGTCGGAAGCGGAGGGGGCGACCCACAGCCGCTTCACCTCGTCCTCCGTCACCGGCTTGGCGAAATTGTTGCCGAAATTGGTGCGGACGTAGGTGACGACCGCCGCCACCTCGGCCGGGTTGAGCGTGCCGGCGAAGGGCGGCATCCCGCCCTTGCCGCGCACCACCACCGTGATCGGATAGGCGGCGACGCCCAGCTTCGCATTGCCCGCCAGCGCCGGGATGGTGCCGGCGCCGGTGCCGCCCTTGCCGTCCGCCATGTGGCAGGCCTGGCAAATCTGGCGATAGACCTCCTTGCCGCTGCGCGGATCGGGCGTCTTCACCGGGCCGCCGCCGGGGCGGTTCTGGATGCCGGGGTTGGCGCGGCTGTTGCCGCCCAGCGAATCGCCGCCGGGGCTGTCCCCGGTATTCTGCGCGATCGCCTGCGCCGCGGCGAAGGCGGCGAGGAGGCCGAGGGCCGGATAACGAAGCTTCATGGGGATCAGGCCTCCTGCGCCAGCTTGTGGAGTCGGGTGATGGCGTCCAGCGCGGAGAGGAGGGACCCCTCCATCCAGCCGCCGTAATAAGAGGCGTGTTCGCCAGCGAGGACGACCCGCCCGTCGATCGCGCACAGATTCTGATAGTGGCGGGCGCGGTTCTCCTCGGTCCATTGCGAGGTGCAGCCCAGCATCCACGGCACCCGGCTCCACGCGACCGCGACGCCGTTGGAGAATTCCTTGCGGTAGCTCTGCGGGTGGAAGACGGCGCCTTGGGCCAGCGCCGTCTCGATCCGTTCGGCCGGCGTCATGCCCGACAGCAGCAGCCCCGCCGCGCCGTTGGAATAGGCGCCCAGCACCACCGCCGGTCCCTTCGAGAACATCCGGTCGTTGGGGTAGGAGATCAGCGCGATCGGCTGGTCGGTGAAGCTGATCCCGCCGTAGATGTAATCGTCCTCCTCCCAGAAGCGGCGCTTCATCTCGAGGCCGACCTTCACCTGCATCGAATATTTCACCGCCTGGATCGCGGCCTTCATGCTGTCCGCCACCTGGAGGTCGATCTGGCTGAGGATTGTCGTCGGGATCGTGCACACGCAATAATCGGCCTTCTCCTCGCGCATCTGGCCCGAGGGGAGATCCTGATAGGAAATCGTCACCCCCGTGGGGGCCTGCGCCACCTTCATTACCTTCGCATTGTAGGTGATGAGGTCGTTCACCTGTCTGGCGAAGCCCTTGCCGATCATGTCCATGCCGCCGGCCGGCTGGAACATCGTCGTCTGGGTCAGGTAGCCGAGATGCGTGTTCATCGCCCCCCACACCTTGGGGTCCAGCACGTCGGACAATTTGGCGATCTGCGAGGGCGTCGGCGCGCCGTTGACCCCGCCGCCCGGCGCGCGATCGTAACCGCGCTGGGAAGAGACGCGCAGCGAGGATTTGTAGGCCATGTCCTTGTCGAGCAGGCCCCAGCCGCGCATCGCTTCCAGCAGCTTGGCCTGGTCCTCGGCCGTCACCGCGCCGTCCAGCGCCTTCTGGTTGGCCGCCTTGGCCAGCAGTTCGGCGACATGGCCTTTGAAATCGACCACCGCTTCCTTGTAGCGCTGCGGCTTGCCGCCATAAGCGTTGGAGCTGTGGATATAGGCATTGTGGTTGAGCTGGATGAACGGCTCCAGCGCCACGCCGAAGGCCTGGCAATAATGGATCAGCGTGCGGTGGTGGTGCGGGATGCGCCACGGGCCGGGGTTCAGATAATTGCCGGGCGCGAAGCCCACCTTCTGCGTGGCGCCGCCCAGTTCGGTGAAGGTATCGCCGCCGCGCAGCGTCCAGTTGCGGCCGCCGGGCCGCGCCTGATATTCGAGGATGCGGACCTTGTAGCCGGCCTTGCGCAATTCATAGGCCGCAAGCATGCCCGCCAGCCCCGCACCCAGCACGACGACGCTCGCGCCTTTCTTCGCGCCCGAAAGCCTGGGCGGCCCCTTGAACTGCGTCGGTTCGGCATGGCCGAGCGCGGTCATCGCCTGATAGAGCGCCGCGGCACCCCCCGCCCGGCCGATCGCCGTCAGCAGCTGCCGGCGCGTCGGCACGCCGGCCTCCTTGTCCTCCGTCATGTCCGATATCCCCGTGGTGCGCGTCACTTGGCGGCGATCGCCTCGATCTCGATCAGCGTCTGCGGGCGGCCGAGCGCCGCCACCTGCACGGTCGATCGCGTCGGCAGGTTGGGCTGCTCGGGCGTGCCGAAGAAGCTCTTGTAAGCGGCCGTCATCCCCTCGCGGTCCATCTTGCCGCCGAGCTTGGGATCGCCGACCATGAAGACGGTGAGCTTCACCACGTCCCCCATGCCGAGGCCGAGGGTGGCCAGCTGCGCCTTCATCTTCGTCAGGATGCTCATCGCCTGCGCCTTGGTGTCGCCGAAGGCGTTGGCGCTATCCATGTCCTTGGGGTCGATCGGCGATCCGGTCGAGCCGGACAGATAATAGGTCTTGGCGGTGGCGGGGACCGCCGCGGCGCTGGCGATCATCGCATTCGGCGCCTGCTGCCGCTCGACCCCCTGCGCCACCGCTGCGCCGCCGACCAGCAATCCATATACCACGTATAGCAGACGGAACGAAGCTTTCATCGATCATGCCCCTTTTCAAGCAGTTGTCGATCTCGCTCTGCCGGCGAACCCTATCGACACCGCATGATGCCTCGATAGCAGGCAATATGACGCGGTGCATCATGAGTCTTGCGCGGATGCGACGAAAGCGCACCGATATGTCCGTCAGGCGGGCAGGGTGGGCCTATTTCCGGAGGCGATCGAGCGGGTGGGCGGCGCGGTCGTTCTCGCGCCATGCGCCGGCCTGCGCGGAGACGAGCGACCAGCGCACCGGCAGCGTGATCGGCATGTAAAGCCCGCTTTCGTCGAGCAGGCGCACCGCTTCGGCGACGCCCGCGGTGCGGGCGGCGCGATCGGGCGCGCGCAACGCCGCGACCAGCGCGGCCTCGGCCGCCTCCGCGCAGGGTTCGCGGCGGCGGCAGGCGAGGGCGGCGAGGCGCCAGTCGGGGGCGGCGGTGGGCGCCACCAGATCGACCAGCCGGAGGTCGGCCGCCGGATCGCCCGGTGCCGCCTGCGCCACCGAAATGCCGATCCGTGCCCAGTCCGCCGCGATCAGCCGATAGAGTTGCGTGGCCCCCGGCCCCGCCGGCAGCGCCAGCGTCAGGACGGTCGGCGCCGCCTGCGGGCCGGCCTGCGGCGCCGGCGGCACGGCCTGCGGTGCCGGCGGCACGGGCGGCGCGGTGGCGGACGGTTCGATCGGCTGAAGGCCCGGCGCGCCGATGGTGGTCACGATCCGCGCCCGATCGATCGCACGCGCCAGCAGCAGGCGCCCGGCGGGATCGGCCAGGGCGCCGCGCAGGCTCGCCACCCGCAGCCCGAACAGGCCCTGGACGGGATCGAAGCGCAGCGACGCGACATCGGCATCGGCCGCGCTCACCACCGGCAAATCGGCGAAGGTGCCGCCGCCGACATAGGCCGCGCCACCCGCCGCGAAGCGCACGATCGCCAGCGCCGCCCGCTCGACGCGGACGCGCACCGCCGGCGGGCGGCCGGACGCCTCGTCCGCCTCCGCATCGTCGGCCGGGGGCGACAGCATCAGCGTCGTGCCGCGTCGGTCCGCGATGCGGAACGGGCCGCCGCCCTTGCCGTCCGCGATCAGCGCCATCTCGGGCGCCGCGAGCAGGTCGAGCAGGTCCGGTCGCGGCGCGATCAGCCGGATCTCGATGACCTCCGGCGTCACCGCCACGATCTCCTCGACCGCGGCGAACAGCAGGCGCAGCGGATTGGCGCTGCGCCGGGCGATGGCGGCGCGCAGCAGCCGCGCCACCGCCTCCGCATCGAACGGCGCGTCCTCGGCGATGCGGAAGGTGTAGGCGAGCCCGTCGTCGGACACGTCCCAGCGGCTGGCGAGGCCCGGTTCGATCTGGCCCTGCGCGTCGCGCCGCAACAATCCCTCGGCGACGGCCGCCAGCAAGGCGCGCTGCGCCCCGTCCGGATCGACCCTGGCGGGCGGTTCCAGCCTGGCATCGCTGCCGATCAGGCTGACCGCGATCGGCCCCGCCGGCTGCGGTGGCGGATCGCAACCGGCCAGAAGCGCCAGCACGGCGAGGAGGAGGAGGGAGGAGCGGCGCACCGACGCGTCAGGGCTTGCCGACCGGGGCCGGCCCCGGTCCCGGGCACGGCATTGGTGCGGACGGCGGGACTCGAACCCGCACTTCCGTTCGGAAAGCGGATTTTAAGTCCGCTGCGGCTACCGGTTTCGCCACGTCCGCTCCATGGCGGAAGCTAAGCGGCGGCGGACGCGCCGGGTCAACCCCCGCCGTATCCGGTCACGCCTCCACGTTCAGGCGGGTTCGCATCTCCTTGCCGGGCTTGAAATAGGGAACCCGCTTGGCGGCGACGTCGACGGGCTGGCCGGTGCGCGGATTTCGTCCCGTGCGTGCGATGCGGGCGCGCGTCGAGAAAGTGCCGAAGCCGCGCAGTTCGACGCGGCCCCCTGACGCCAGACGATCAGTAATCGCGGAAAAGATCAGGGCGACGACCTGTTCGACTTCGCGAGAGGTAAGATCGGGATATTCGTTCTGCAGACGCGCAACCAACTCCGACCGGATCATGCATTGCTCCTTTCAGGGCAGGATCTCGATGCCAGCGCCCCCGCAGCCACCTCACCCGACCATAGGGCCATCATGGATCAATTTCTGCATAACCTCAACGCGGTCACAGGTAATCAGGCACAAAAAAACACGAAAGGCCAAGGCCTTCCGTGTTCTTTATTGACAAAGTCAAGTTAAAGTCCGGCACCGCACCCCGGGGAGGTGCGGGCCAAACCCTTCAACTTACTGGTCTTCGTTGCGCGCCTTCAGCGCAGCGCCCAGAATGTCGCCCAGCGATGCGCCCGAGTCGGACGAACCATATTGGGCAACCGCCTGCTTCTCTTCGGCCATCTGCATGGCCTTGACCGAGAAGGTCGGCTTCTTGGAACGATCGAAGCCGGTCACCATCGCGTCCAACTTCTGGCCGACCTGGTAACGCTCCGGCCGCTGCTCGTCGCGATCGCGGCCGAGGTCGCCGCGGCGGATGAAGCCCGTCACGCCGTCGTCGCCGACCTGCACGTCGAGCCCGCCGTCGCCGACCGAGAGGACGGTCACGGTGACGATCGCATTCTTGGAGACGCCGCCGGCCCCGCCGGCCGCACCGCCCGCCGCGACGCCGCCGCGCTCGAGCTGCTTCATGCCGAGCGAGATGCGCTCCTTCTCGGCGTCGATGTCGAGCACCACCGCCTGGATCGTCTCACCCTTGTGGTGCAGCGCGAGGGCCTCCTCGCCGGTCACGCCCCAGGCGATGTCCGACATGTGGACCATGCCATCGACGTCGCCGTCGAGGCCCACGAACAGGCCGAATTCGGTGGCGTTCTTGACTTCGCCCTCGACGGTCGAACCGATCGGATGCTGTTCGGCGAACGCTTCCCACGGATTCTGCTGCGCCTGCTTCAGGCCCAGCGAGATGCGGCGCTTCTCGGCGTCCACCTCGAGGATGACGACATCGACTTCCTGGCTGGTGGAGACGATCTTGCCGGGGTGGACGTTCTTCTTGGTCCAGCTCATCTCGGAGACGTGGACGAGGCCCTCGATGCCCGGCTCCAGCTCCACGAAGGCACCATATTCGGTGATGTTCGTGACGCGGCCGCGGAACTTGCCGCCGACCGGATACTTGGCCGAGGCGCCTTCCCACGGATCGCTCTCGAGCTGCTTCATGCCGAGCGAGATGCGCTGCGTGTCCTTGTTGATGCGGACGATCTGGACACGCACGGTGTCGCCGATCGCGATCATCTCGGACGGATGGTTGACGCGCTTGTAGCTGAGGTCGGTGACGTGGAGCAGGCCGTCGATGCCGCCCAGGTCCACGAAGGCGCCGTAATCGGTGATGTTCTTGACGACGCCGTCGATCACCTGGCCTTCGGCCAGCGACTGGATCAGGCCCGAACGCTGTTCGGCGCGCGTCTCTTCCAGAACGGCACGGCGCGAAACGACGATGTTGCCGCGGCGACGATCCATCTTGAGGATCTGGAAGGGCTGCGGGATGTCCATCAGCGGGGTCACGTCGCGCACCGGGCGGATGTCGACCTGGCTGCCCGGCAGGAAGGCGACGGCGCCCGACAGGTCGACCGTGAAGCCGCCCTTGACGCGGCCGAAGATCACGCCTTCGACCCGCGCGGTCTTGGCGAATTCGGTTTCCAGCTTGTCCCAGGCGGCTTCGCGGCGGGCGCGATCACGCGAGAGCATCGCCTCGCCATGGATGTTCTCGACGCGGTCGACATAGACCTCGACCTCGTCGCCGACCTTCAGATCGGCCTTCTGACCGGGGGCGGCGAATTCGCGCAGCGGAACGCGGCCTTCGGACTTGAGGCCGACGTCGATGACGGCCAGATCATTCTCGATACCGGTCACGGTGCCCTTGACGACGCGGCCTTCGAAGCCTTCGTTCTCGCCGCCGAGCGTCTCGTTCAGCATCGCCGCGAAATCGTCGCGGGTGGGATTTGCCATAGTGGCCATGGGTTAGAGGTTCCTCGTGGTGTTTTCCGGCCGTCCGGTTGTCTCCGGAGGTCTTCAGCCGAAATGCGGAGGCTGCCGGATGCAGGCCGCCGCATCCCGCGGACGGGCCGATGCTGCGTGGGGGCCGTGGGAATACGCAAAAAGCGCGTCAGCCGAAGCTCACGCGCCCCTCAGGTGGTTCCGGGCAGGTCAGTCGTTCGCGGCTGTCCTGATCCTCGCCTCCACGAGCGCGACCGCCCGCTGGACGGCTTCCTCTATACCCATGTCGCTCGTGTCCAGCAAGCAGGCGTCGGCAGCCTGGACGAGGGGGGCGGCGGAGCGGCCGGCATCGCGCGCGTCGCGCGCCTGTATGTCGTGGAGAACGTGCTCGAACTGCGTCTCGATCCCCATCCGCTGCAATTCGCGATGCCGGCGGTCGGCGCGGACCGCGGCGGAGGCGGTGATGAACAATTTGGCGTCGGCCTCGGGCGCGATCACCGTGCCGATGTCGCGCCCGTCGAGGATCGCGCCGCCCGGCTGCGCCGCAAAGGCGCGCTGCCGTTCGAGCAGCCGCGCCCGCACCGCGGGATGCGCCGACACCATCGAGGCGGCGCGCCCCGCCGCTTCCGATTTCAGCGCCGGATCGTGGAACAGCGCATCGGAGAAGCCGCACTGGCCGAGCGCCGCCTCGGCGTCCGCCGGATCGCCGCCGGCGCGCAGCACGCCGATCCCGACCGCGCGATAGAGCAGCCCGGTATCCAGATGCGGCAGGCCGTAATGCTTCGCCAACGCGCGCGCGATCGTGCCCTTGCCCGATGCGGCGGGTCCATCGACGGCGAGGATCATCGCGCCGGCCTCCACATCGCGCGGGCCAAGCCGATCACCGCGATCAGCGCCCACACGATCTCCAGCGCCATCGACGCGAGATTGAAATGGACCGCCAGCGACGCGATCAGCAACAGCGATCCGACGAGGTTGGCGACATTGAAGACGACGAAGTTCAGCCGCGCCGCGAAATTGCTGTAGGCATAGGCCGCCACCATCATCGCGCTGCCGATCAGCCCCACGACATTGGCGAGATCGACCGTCACGAGACGTCTGCTCCCAGCGTGCGGAACAGATCCGCGAAGCCGGGGAAGCTGGTGGCGACGGGGGCCATGTCGTCCACCGTCACCCGATCCTGCGAGACGAGGCCGGCGACCGCGAAGCTCATCGCGATGCGATGGTCGAGATCGGCGGCAATGAGGGGATCGCCATCGGGCGCCGCCAGCGGCAGCCCGCCGGTGCCGTCGATGACGAGGCCGTCGGCCTGTTCTGCGACGCGCGCGCCGAGCCGGGCGAGGCCCTGCGCCATCAGGCTCAGCCGGTCCGATTCCTTGACGCGCAATTCCTCCAGCCCGGTCAGCACGCTGCGCCCTTCGGCCAGAGCACAGGCGACGAACAGGATCGGGAATTCGTCGACCATGCTCGGCACCACGTCGGGCGGCACGTCGATGCCCTTCAGCGCGGAGTGGCGGACGCGCAGGTCGCCGACCGGCTCGCCGCCGACGGTGCGGGGGTTTTCGATTTCGATGTCCGCGCCCATCGCGCGCAGCACGTCGTAGAGGCCGGCGCGGGTGGGGTTGAGGCCGACATTTTCGATCGTCACGTCCGATCCCGGCACGAGCAGCGCCGCCACCGCCGGGAACGCCGCCGAGGACGGGTCGCCCGGCACGACGATATCCTGCGGCACAAGATCCGCCTCGCCCGCGATCTCGATGACGCGCGCGCCATCTTCCTCGCCGATCGTGAGCTGCGCGCCGAAGCCCGCCAGCATCCGCTCGCTATGGTCGCGCGTCGCGACCGGTTCGATCACCCGCGTTATGCCCGGCGTGTTGAGGCCGGCGAGCAGGATCGCCGACTTCACCTGCGCGGAGGCGACGGGCAGGCGATAGCTGATCGGCACCGCGGGCGCGGCGCCGCGCATCATCAGCGGCAGCCGCCCGCCCGGCGTGGCGAAGAATTCCGCCCCCATCGTCGACAGCGGATCGATCACGCGGCCCATCGGCCGGCGCGAGAGCGAGGCGTCGCCCGTGAAGCAGGCGGTGACCGGATGGCTGGCGAGGAGGCCCATCAGCAGCCGCGTCGAGGTGCCCGAATTGCCCATGTCGAGCGCCTGGGCCGGCTGGAGCAGGCCGCCCACGCCGACGCCGTCGATCGTCCAGGTCCCATCCTCGCCGCGCACGATCGCCGCACCCATCGCGCGCATCGCCGCGGCGGTCGCCAGCACGTCCTCGCCCTCCAGCAGGCCACGGACGGTGCTGGTGCCGATGGCGAGCGCGGACAGCATCAGCGAACGGTGCGATATGGATTTGTCGCCCGGCACGGTCACGCGGCCGGCGAGCGGTCCGATGGCCTTGAAGACGGCGGGGGAGGGGGCCACCTGACGCATGGCCGCGGCTTTTGACAGCGGCCGGGGCCTATGGCAAGGCGCGCAGGATCGGCCCGCCTGCCCTTGCAGCGGGCCATATTCCCTTTGGTTTCGGAGCTTGCGAACGTGGTGAAAGCGGAATGGGGCACGAAGCGCCAGTGCCCCAAGTGCGGCACGCGCTTCTACGATCTCGGCCAGGCCGATCCGGTGACGTGCGTGGAATGCGGCAGCCAGTGGGAGCCGGATCCCGTGCTGAAGTCCAAGCAGCCGCTGCCCTATGACGCGCCGAAGAAGGAGGTTTCGCCCGAGAAGGACGATTCCGACCTGTCCGAGGATCTGGACATCGACGAGGAGGGCGAGCCCAGCCCCGACGACGACGTCGACCTGGGCGGCGACGACGACATCGGCGTCGAGACGGCGACCGACGAGGACGAAAACTGAGACGCCGAAATTGAGGCTTGCCAAGCGGGCGCCCGCCTTCTAGTGGGCGCCCTCCGATCCGCTTCCAGCGCGGATCGACGAAGGTTCGGGGCCGTAGCTCAGCTGGGAGAGCGTCGCAATGGCATTGCGAAGGTCAGGGGTTCGATCCCCCTCGGCTCCACCATTTCCGACATCGTGAAGTTGCAGGGCCGGCGCGGCGGCGCATCGCCGGGGTCCGCCGGGGCGATTTTCATCCGTCGCGGCCAAACCTTTCCTACCCCCATCCAAACCAACCTTCGGTTGCGGCGGCGGCGGTGAGGGCGCATCTGGCCAGCATGGCCACGCTTCTCGATCCGCATGCGCGCGGGCGCGTCATCCTCGTGGGCGCGGGGCCGGGCGATCCCGGCCTCCTCACGCTGCGCGCGGTGGAGGCCCTGAAGGTCGCGGACGTCGTCGTCCATGACGGGCTGATCGACCCGCGCGTGCTGGATTTTGCGCCGGCGGAGGCGCAGCGCATCTCCGTCGCCAAGCAGCGCGCCCGGCATACGCTGCCACAGGACGCGATCAACGCGCTCATCATCGCGCATGTGAAGGCGGGATCGATCGTCGTGCGGCTGAAGGGCGGCGATCCGTTCGTGTTCGGCCGCGGCGGCGAGGAAGTGGAGGCGGTGCGCGCCGCGGGTCTGCCCGTCGAGGTGGTGCCCGGCGTCTCGGCGGCGCTCGGCTGCGCGGCGGATGCGATGCTGCCGCTGACGCACCGGGACTGGTCTTCGGCCGTCTCGTTCGTCGCCGGCCAGTGCAAGGGCCTCCGCGAACAGGATTGGTCGGGCCTTGCGGGCCAAGGGCGGACGCTCGTCATCTACATGGGGGTGAGCTGCGCGCCGCTGATCGCGGACAAGTTGATGGCCGACGGCGTCGCCCCCGACATGCCGGTGGCGGTGCTGGAACGCGGCACCTATGAGGACGCGCGCGCGATGCGCACGTTGCTGGCCGATCTGGGGGACATGGTGGGGCGTGAACAGGTGAAGAGCCCGGCGATCATCGTCGTGGGCGAGGTGGTGCTGCTGTCGGATGCCGAGAACCGGCTCGGCCGGCTCGCCGCGCAGGCGGAGGCGCTGGCATGAAGCTCTTGACCGGCAACGATCTCGTCACCGGCGACGTGACGTGGTGGACGGGCAGCGGCTGGTCGCGCCACATCGCCGAGGCGGCGGACGTGGGCGAAAGCGGCGAGGCGCTGGCCGCCGCCGAGGAAGCCGCGCTCCGCGTCAACGTGCCCTATGTGATCGAGGCGACGCTGGTGGACGGCGCGCCCCGCCCCGCCCATATCAAGGACCGCATCCGCGCCTACGGCCCGACCGTGCGCACCGACCTCGCCATCGAGCCCGCCGCCGCGGCAAGCCGAGTGATCTGACCCATGTATGTCTATGACGAATACGACCAGGCGATCGTCGATACCCGCGTCGCGGAATTCCGCGATCAGGTGGAGCGCCGCCTGTCCGGCGCGCTGACCGAGGATCAGTTCAAGCCGCTCCGGCTGATGAACGGTCTCTACCTCCAGCTGCACGCCTATATGCTGCGCGTCGCCATTCCCTATGGCACCCTGTCCTCCACACAGATGCGCGTGCTGGCGGAGATCGCGCGCACCGACGACAAGGGCTACGGCCACTTCACCACCCGCCAGAATCTGCAATATAATTGGATCCGGCTGGAAGATACGCCGGCGATCCTGGAGAAATTGTCCGCCGTCCAGATGCATGCCATCCAGACCAGCGGCAATTGCATCCGCAACATCTCCTCGGATCAGTTCGCGGGCGCCGCGGCGGACGAGGTGGCCGATCCGCGCCCCTGGGCCGAATTGCTGCGCCAGTGGAGCACCTTCCACCCCGAATTCAGCTATCTGCCGCGCAAGTTCAAGATCGCGGTGATCGCCAGCGACAGCGATCGCGCGGCGATGCGGCTGCACGATATCGGCCTCAAGATCGTCCGGAACGACGCAGGCGCGATCGGCTTTGAGGTCTATGTCGGCGGCGGCATGGGGCGCACGCCGATGGTGGCACCGCTGATCCGCGACTTCGTGGGGCCGGAAGACTTCATCAGCTATGTCGAGGCGTGCCTGCGTGTCTACAATCGCTACGGCCGGCGCGACAATATGTACAAGGCGCGCATCAAGATCCTCGTCCACGAGATCGGTGCGGACGAATATCGCCGGCAGGTCGAGGAGGAATTCCTCCACGTGAAGACGCTCGGTCTCGATCCCCCGCCGGCGGAATATGAGCGGATCGCCGCCTTCTTCGCCGATCCCGCGTTCGTCGACGGCCCGGTCGAGGTGGATCGCCGAGACCCCGATTTCGCCGTGTGGCTCGACCACCAGACGCACCCCCACAAGCGCGCCGACCATGCGATCGTCACCGTCGCGCTCAAGCCGCTGGGCGGCATCCCCGGCGATGCGTCGGCCGATCAGATGGAATTGCTGGCCGACCTCGCCGAACGGATGAGCTTCGGCGAACTGCGCATCACCCATGCGCAGAACGTCGTCCTGCCGCACGTGCCGCGCGCGCGGCTGCACGAATTGTGGAGCGCGCTCGACGCCGCCGGCCTCGCCACCCCCAATCTCGATCTGGTCAGCGACATCATCGCCTGCCCGGGCCTCGATTATTGCAGCCTCGCCAACGCCCGCTCGATCCCGGTCGCGCAGAAGATCCAGACGCGCTTCTCCGATCTCGCCCGCCAGCGCGATCTGGGCGAGCTGAAGGTGAAGATCTCGGGCTGCATCAACGCCTGCGGCCACCACCACGCCGGCCACATCGGCATCCTCGGCGTCGACCGGAAGGGCGAGGAGAATTACCAGCTGTCGTTCGGCGGATCGGGGGCGGAGGATGCCGCGGTCGCGCGGATCATCGGCCCCGGTTTCTCGGAGGACGGCGTGGTCGATGCGGTGGAAAAGGCGACCGACGTCTATCTGCGGTTGCGCGAGGAGGGCGAACGCTTCCTCGACACCTATCGCCGCGTCGGCCTGGCACCCTTCAAGGAGGCGATCTATGGGTGAGGCGTTCCGCTTCCGCGACGATGCCGCGCATGAGGAACCGGCGGTGACGCTGGACGCCTTCCTCGGCCAGTCCAACGCCACCGCCGTCCGGCTGGAGCCGGGCGAGGATGCGCGCGCGCTGCTGCCCGCGCTCGACCGGCTGGCGCTGATCGAGATCGCCTTTCCCAAGTTCCGCGACGGGCGCGGCTACTCCGCGGCGCGCATCCTGCGCGAGGCGGGCTATGCCGGCGAATTGCGCGCGGCGGGCGACGTGCTGGTCGATCAGCTGCCCCTCATGCGCCGCTGCGGGTTCGACAGCTTCGCCCCCGATGTAGCGCTGGACATGGCCGCGGTGGGCCGCGCACTCGATCGCTACGACCACGTCTATCAGAAGGCGGCGGACGGCCGGCCGCCGGTGTGGGCACTCCGCCATGGCTGAGGCGCTGCGCAAGATCGACGTGCTGGATCTCGGCCCAAGCGCCGCCGATGCCGCCGCGCTCGACCGGCGGTTCGAGGGCGTGTCCGCCCCCGACCTGCTGGCGACGGTGCTGCGCGAGGGGCTGGCGGGGCGGGTCGCCGCCGTCACCTCCTTCGGGGCGGAATCGGCGGTGCTGCTGCACATGGTGGCGATGGCCGATCCGGCGACGCCGGTGCTGTTCGTCGATACGCTGAAGCATTTCCCCGAGACGCTCGCCTATCGCGACGATCTGGTCGCGCGGCTGGGGCTGACCAACGTCATCAGCCTCCAGCCCGATGCGGCGCTGCTCGAGAAACGTGATCCCACCGGCCTGCGCTGGTCCTACGATCCCGACGAATGCTGCGCGATCCGCAAGACCGGGCCGATCGATCTGGCGCTGGCCGGCTACGATTCGTGGATTTCGGGCCGCAAGGGCTTCCAGGCGAAGACCCGCGCCGGCCTAGGCCGGTTCGAGGTGGCGGACGGCAAGCTCAAGATCAATCCGCTATCCGACTGGACCAAGGACGATCTGAACGGCTGGTTCGCGCATCACGGCCTGCCGCACCACCCGCTGGAGGCCGAAGGCTATCTCTCGATCGGCTGCGCGCCCTGCACCAGCGTCGTCCGCCCCGGCGAGGATCCGCGCGCGGGACGCTGGCGCGGGTTCGACAAGACGGAATGCGGCATCCACAAGCCGGGCGAAGAGCCGGCGTTCTGAGCCTTTGCCCGGCGATGCATCGCGGAGGACAGGCCCCACCCCAACCCCTCCCCTGAAGGGGAGGGGCTTTACATCGAGGCTCCCCTCTCCTGAAGGGGAGGGGCCTAATGCAGAAGCTCCCCTCCCCTTCAGGGGAGGGGCTGGGGACGGGGTCTTTCGCCACACCCGGCGTTCTTGGTGTGACCCTTACCGGTTCCGCGCCGGCAAGGCCCGCTTTCAGAACGGAACGTCGTCGTCCAGATCGCTGTCGAACGCGCTCGACGGCTTGGCCGGCGCGCTGCGCCCGCCGCCACCGCCGCGGTTGAAGCCGCCACCGCCGCCGCCGCCGCCGAAATCGCCGCCGTCGTCATAGTCGCGGCCGCCGCCGCCACCACCACCACCGCCGCCTTCACCGCGGCCGTCCAGCATCACCAGCTTCGCGTCGAAGCCTTGCAGCACCACCTCGGTCGAATAGCGGTCGTTGCCCGACTGGTCCTGCCACTTGCGCGTCTGCAACTGGCCCTCGATGTAGATCTTGCTGCCTTTGCGCAGATAACGCTCGGCGGTGTTGGCGAGGCCCTCGTTGAAGATCGCGACCGAATGCCATTCGGTCTTTTCCTTGCGCTCGCCCGAATTGCGGTCCTTCCACGTCTCGGACGTGGCGATGCGCAGGTTCACCACCTTGCCGCCGTTCTGGAACGAGCGCGACTGCGGATCCTGGCCGAGATTGCCGACCAGAATGACCTTGTTCACGCTTCCTGCCATCTGTCGCTCCTCAGAGGCCGGCGGCCACCGCCAGCCAATATGTGATTCCGGCCGAGATGTAGGCGAGACCGAACAGATAGGCGAGCGCGAAGGCTGGCCATTTCCACCCACCCGTCTCCCGCTTCATCACCGCGATGGTGGACAGGCATTGCGGCGCGAATACGAACCACATCAGGAAGGCGAGCGCCGTCGGCAGCGACCAGCGGCCCTGCAGGCGGCCGATCAATGTCTGCTCGGCGCCCGGCGCCTCGGCATCCTCGATCGCATAGACGGTGCCGAGCGCCGAGACCGCCACCTCGCGCGCCGCCATCGCCGGCACGATCGCCAGCGCCATCGCATGGTTGAAGCCGATCGGGCGGACCACCGGTTCCAGCACCGTGGCGACGCGGCCGGCGGCCGAATATTCGACCTGGCTCTGCCCCTCGGGCGCCTGCGGAAAGGTCAGCAGCACCCACAGGAGGACGGAGGCGGCGAGGATCAGCGTGCCCGCGCGCCGCAGGAAGATGAAGGCGCGCTGCCACAGGCCGATCGCCACGTCCTTCAGGAGCGGCATCTGGTAGCGCGGCAATTCCATCAGGAAGCCCGAGGAGGGGCCCTTCGCCACCGTCCGGCGCAGGATCAGCGCGGCCGCCATCGCCGAAAGCGTGCCGACGATGTAGAGACCGAACATGACGAGGCCCTGCAAGCCGATGCCCGGCGCCACCTGCCGCGCCGGGATGAAGGCGGCGATGATGAGCGTGTAGACCGGCAGCCGCGCCGAACAGGTCATCAGCGGGGCGACGAGGATCGTCGTCAGCCGGTCCTTGGGGTCTTCGATGGTGCGCGTCGCCATGATGCCGGGGATGGCGCAGGCGAAGGAGGAGAGGAGGGGGATGAAGGCGCGGCCGGACAGGCCGACGCCCGCCATCAGCCGGTCCATCAGGAAGGCCGCCCGCACCATGTAGCCCGACGCTTCCAGCAGCAGGATGAAGGCGAACAGGATCAGGATCTGCGGCAGGAAGACGATGACCGAGCCGACGCCCGCGATCAGCCCGTCGACGATCGCCGATCGCAGCAGCCCGCCCGGCAGCACCGCCGTCACGCTGTCGCCCAGGAAGGTGAAGCCCTGTTCGATCCAGCCGATCGGCGCCTCGGACCAGGCGAACACCGCCTGGAACATCACGAACAGCAGCAAGGCCAGCAGGATCGGCCCCGCCACCGGATGCAGAGCCACGCGGTCGAGCCGTTCGGACCAGCGATGGCCCGCGCCCTTGCCGGTGGTGACGGCGCCGGCGATCTGGCGGGCGCGCTTCTGATAGGTGGTGAGATCGAGCGGGGCGGGCACGTCGGCCAGTGCGCGCGTCCCGTCCCCCACCGCGTCCGCCAGCGCGGCGCGCAGCGCGTCCAGCCCCTGCCGGCGGACGGCGACGGTCGGGATCACCGGCACCCCCAGCGTGGCGGAAAGGGCGGGGGCGTCGATCGTCAGCCCGTCGCGCGTCGCCATGTCGATCATGTTGAGCGCGATCACCACCGGCCGGCCGAGCGCGATCAGCTGCATCGCGAAGCGCAGGTGATTGTCGAGATTGGTCGCATCCACCACCACCACCAGCGCCGCGGGCAGCCGATCCATGTGGTGGCGGCCCAGCACGACGTCGCGCGTCACCTGCTCGTCGGGGCTGGACGGGTCGAGGCTGTAGGTGCCCGGCAGATCGATCAGTTCGACCGGGCGGCCGTCGTCCAGCGCCAGCCGGCCCGACTTCCGTTCGACGGTCACGCCCGGATAATTGCCCACCTTCTGGCGCGCGCCGGTCAGCGCGTTGAACAGCGCGCTCTTGCCGGCATTGGGATTGCCGACCAGTGCGACGAGCGGCGCCGGCGTCATGCGGCGGGGGCGACGGTGACGGCGCTGGCGGTGCGGCGGCGAAGCGCGATCGTCATCCGCCCGATCCGGCAGGCGATCGGATCGAGGCCGAACGGCCCGCGATGCAGCGCCTCCACCGCCACCCCCTCGTCCAGCCCGAGCTCGCGCAGCCGCCGCGCCTCGCCGGGGGTCAGCTGATCCCAGGCGATGACGGTGACCGCCGCGGGGCGGCGGAGCGGAAGCTGATCGAGGCGCAAGGGCGAATATCCAGGCATCGGGTGATGCGATTGATTATCAATAGTGCCGCGAAAACGCCAGCGAAAAGGGGCGCGGGCTACGCCACCCCTCCGTTCATGCCGAGCGAAGTCGAGCATCTGTCTTTGACGTCAAGCTGGGATGGGGGTCCAGGTACGGTTTTCGGCCACGAGGCGGTTGGCGAGGATGGCGAGTTTGCGGGCGATGGCGACGAGGGCGACTTTTGGGGGTTTGCCGGCGTCGCGCAGGCGCCGGTAGGTTTCCGCGAGGTTCGGGTTGTATCGGCTGGCGACGAGGGCGCTCATGTAGAGAGCCTGTCGGAGGGCGGCGCGGCCGCCGCGGATGCGTCTTTGGCCGCTACTGGTGCCGCTGTCGCGGGCGATGGGGGCGAGGCCGGCCATGGCTGCGACCTGCTTGGCGGTGAGCTGTCCGAGTTCGCGCAGGTATGCGAGGAAGGCGAGGGCGGTGACGGGGCCGACGCCGGGAATGGACCTGAGGACAGCCGCACGCCGGGCGATGGCGGGGGCCTGGGCGATGGCGGTTTCGATCTGCCGGTCGAGGCGGGCGATGTGGCGGACGATGCCTCGGCTGCGGCACCCGAGCGTCCGGCGCAGCCATGGGTCGGTGGTGGCGGCGCGGCGATTGTCGAGGGCGACCTGTTCGGCGATGGCGGCGGTTCTGGCGGTGGCGAGTTAGGCGAGGTGTTCCTGGGCGGGATCGGGCGGTGCCGTGGGTGCCGGTGACAGCCGCTCGGCCATGAGCGCGAGCATCGCCGCATGGATCCTGTCATTCTTCGCCAGCTGCCCGATCGCCTGAGCGAAGCGACGGGCACGCAGCGGATCGACGAGGGCCGTAGCGAGGCCGGCGGCATGGAGATGGCGGTGCAGCGCACGGTGGAAAGTGCCGGTCGGCTCGATCGCCACCAACGCGATGTCCAGCTGCCGCAGCCGCCGGACAAGCTGCCGTCGCCCGGCCGCATCGTTGCCGACTGCGAACCGCTCGTCCAAGGGGTGGAGGTGGACATCGAGCCGTGCCCGGGACACGTCGATACCAACGTAGATCGTCTGTTCCTTGCCTTGCATGCGGGACTTGCTCCCCATCATCTGTTCAGGCCAGACAAAGGGACCGGGCGGACCTGTCTCGACTACGGTTCCAGCCAAGGGACAAACGGTCCCGCCCGGCCGAGCGGCGGGGGTGGCCACCCCCGCCGCTCACCCCATCCGACGCATCGAATCGGGCCAACCGCAAGATGCAAGGGCTACGCGCAAGGGCCGCCCCGCCCACCGGTCGCGCCCCGCCGGTTGAGGCGGGGCGGGGGTTCCGGTAAGGGCGCGCACTTGTTCGGAGACCCATCGCACGTGACCACGCTCTACGCCCGCTTCGCCGCCGATCTCGATGCCGTGCTGGACGATCTCGTCGCCGCCGGCACGCTGCCGGGCGGGCTGGCGCGCCGTGCCATCACGGTCGAGCCGCCGCGCGATGCGGCGCATGGCGATCTTTCGACCAACGCCGCGATGGTGCTGGCCAAGGGCGCCGGCATGGCCCCGCGCGCGCTGGCCGAGGCGCTGCTGCCGCGGCTGACGGCGCTGCCGCAGGTGGCCGCCGCCGCCATCGCCGGTCCCGGCTTCGTCAATCTGACGCTGACCGACGATGCGTGGCGCGACGAATTGCGGCAGGTCGCGGCGCTGGGCGGGGATTATGGCCGGTCCGACATGGGGCAGGGCGCGCACGTCAACGTCGAATATGTCTCGGCCAATCCGACCGGGCCGATGCACATGGGCCATTGCCGCGGTGCCGTGGTGGGCGATGCGCTGGCCGATCTGCTGGCCTTCGCCGGCCACCGGGTGACGCGCGAATATTATATCAACGATGCCGGCGGCCAGGTCGACGTGCTCGCCCGCTCCGCCCACCTCCGCTATCGCGAGGCGCTGGGGGAGGCGGTGACGATCCCCGAGGGGCTCTATCCGGGCGACTATCTGGTGCCGGTCGGCCAGGCGCTGGCCGCCGACTATGGCGACCGCTACGTCGCCGCCCGCGAGGACGAATGGCTGGCGACCTTCCGCACGCGCGCGGTGGCGGCGATGATGGCGATGATCCGCGCCGATCTCGCGCTGCTCGGCATCCACCACGACGTCTTCTCGTCCGAGGCGGCGTTGCAGGCGTCGGGCGCGGTCGCGGCGGCGGTCGACCGGCTGGAGGCGGCGGGCTACGTCTATCAGGGCGTGCTGGAAGCGCCCAAGGGCGAGACACCCGAGGATTGGGAGCCGGTCGAGCTGACTTTGTTCCGTTCGACCCGGTTCGGCGACGATCAGGACCGGCCGATCCGCAAGTCGAACGGCGCGTGGACCTATTTCGGCGCGGACATCGCCTATCATGCCGACAAGGCGGCGCGCGCCGACCAGCTGATCGACATCTGGGGCGCGGACCATGCCGGCACGGTCAAGCGCATCCAGGCCGCCGTCGCCGCGCTGACGGGGGGTGCGACGCGCTTCGACGTGAAGCTCGTCCAGATGGTGCGGCTGCTGCGCGGGGGTGAGCCGGTCAAGATGTCCAAGCGTTCGGGCAGCTTCGTGACGCTGGCCGACGTGGTCGAGGAGGTCGGCAAGGACGTCGTCCGTTTCACCATGCTGACGCGCAAGGCGGATGCGCAGATGGACTTCGATTTCGCCAAGGTGGTCGAGGCGTCGAAGGACAATCCCGTCTTCTACGTGCAATATGCGCACGCCCGCGGCCGCTCGCTCCACCGGCGCGCGGCGGAGGCGGGGCTGGCGCTGCCGCCCGCCGATCTCGGCCGGCTGGACGAGGGCGAACTGGCGCTGGCGAAGATCGCCGCGCAATTCCCGCGCGTGGTGGAGGCGGCGGCGGCGGCACGCGAGCCGCACCGCATCGCCTTCTACCTCTACGATCTGGCGGCGGCCTTCCATGCCCTGTGGAACCGCGGCAACGACGATCCCGCGCGCCGCTTCCTGATCCCCGACGATGCCGGGCTGACGGCGGCGAGGCTGGCGCTGTCCGACGCGATCGGGCAGATCGTGCGCAACGGCCTGAAGCTGATGGGGGTCGAGGCCGCGGAGGAGATGCACTGATGGCCGAGCCGATCGGGCCGGGCGACGACGACCTGCGCTGGGCGGAGGAGCGCCCCGCGGTCGATTACGATCGCGAACATGGCTTCGGCCGGATGGCCAGGACGCTGCTGACCCTGCTCGCCGGCGTCGCCATCGCCTCGCTCGTTATCTGGTGGTTCGCGCTGCGCGACGGCAGCCTGTTCGGCGCCGGCCGGCTCATCAAGGCGCCCGCCGGCAGCTATCGCGAGCGGCCGGCCGAGGCGGGCGGCATGCAGGTGGAAGGCACGGGCGACCTTTCCTACGGCGCCAGCGAGGGGATCGACGTGGACAGCGCGATCGATCTCGACGCGATGCCCGAAGCGCCGATCACCGCCAATGCCACGGCACCGATCGTGATGCCGCAGGCGCTGCCGGGCGGCGGGACGACACCGGCGCTGCCTGCGCCCGGCACGCCCCCGGCGGCGGCACTCGCGCCGGCGCCGGCCGCCACCCCGGCGCCGGCCGAGCCGCCGGCCGCGACGCGCGGCACGATCCAGCTCGGCGCCTTTTCGCAAAAGGCCAAGGCGCAGGCGGCGTGGAAATCGCTGTCGGGCCGCTTTGCCTTTTTGGCGCCACTGGAAAGCACGGTGCTGGAGGTGAAGGGGGACGGCAAGACCGTCTATCGCCTGCGCGCCGCCGCCGGGGCCGAGGCGGCGGGCATCTGCCGCAAGCTGACGGTAGCGGGCGAGACCTGCTCGGTGGTCGGCTGAGGTGGCCGCGATGACGCCGCTGTTCCTGGGGCTGGCCGGGCCGGCCCTCAGCGCCGCCGAGCGCGCCTTCTTCCGCTCGATCGATCCCGCCGGCTTCATCCTGTTCGCGCGCAACGTCGTGGAGCCGGGGCAATTACGCGCGCTGACCGACGATCTGCGCGATCTGACGGGCCGTGCCGACCTGCCGATCCTGATCGACCAGGAAGGCGGCCGCGTCGCGCGGATGAAGCCGCCGCACTGGCCCGCCTTTCCGCCCGGCGCGCTGTTCGCCGCCGCCTACCGCCGATCGCCGATCGCGGCGATGCAGGCGGCGCGGATGAACGGCCGCGCGCTGGCGGCGATGCTGCGCGAGGCCGGCATCACCGTCGATTGCCTGCCGCTGCTGGACGTGCGGCAGGAGGGCGCGCACGACATCATCGGCGATCGCGCGCTGGGGGCGGAGCCGATGCAGGTCGCGGCGCTCGGCCGGGCGGTGATCGACGGGCTGCGCGAGGGCGGCGTAATCGGCGTCGTCAAGCATATGCCCGGCCACGGGCGGGCGATGGCCGACAGCCACCTCGAACTGCCCGTCGTCACCGCCGATGCGGCGGAACTGGAAGCCGACATACGCCCGTTCCGCACGCTCGCCGCCGCGCCGATGGGGATGACCGCGCACGTCGTCTACACCGTGTGGGATAGGGAGCGGTGCGCCAGCCTGTCGCCGGTCGTGATCGGGGATGTGATCCGTGGGGCGATCGGCTTCGACGGGCTGCTGATGTCGGACGATCTCGGCATGAAGGCGCTGGCCGGCGATTTCGGCGCGCGCGCGGCCGGCGTGCTGGCGGCCGGCTGCGACATCGCGCTCCACTGTTCGGGCGACATGGCCGAGATGGAGGGGGTTGCGGGGGCGGTCGGCGCGATCGGTGCCGCGGCGGTGGCGCGGCTCGACCGGGCGATGGCGACGATCGCCGGGGCGGGGCCTGCCGCCCCCGCCGCCGTCTCGATCGCCGAGCGCGATGCCCTCCTTACCGCCATCGGCTGAGGCGCCGCCGGCGGGGGCGGTGCTGACGCTCGATCTGGGAAGCTGGGAAGGGCCGCTCGACCTGCTGCTGGCGCTGGCCCGCACGCAGAAGGTCGACCTGCGCGAAATCTCGATCCTGGCGCTGGTCGAGCAATATCTGGCGTTCATCGCCGGCGCGCGCGCGCTCGATCTGGAACTGGCGGCCGATTATCTGGTGATGGCGGCGTGGCTCGCCTTCCTGAAGTCCGCGCTGCTGCTGCCCGCCGACCCGGAGGCGGACCCCGATCCGCAGGAACTGGCGCTGCAGCTGCAACTCCGTCTCGCCCGGCTGGATGCGATGCGCGAGGCGGGGGCGCGGCTGATGGCGCGCGACCGGCTGGGGCGCGACGTGTTCGCGCGCGGCGCGCCCGAGGGGCTGGCGCTGGTCCGCCGCCCGGCGTGGCAGGCGACCCTGTTCGATCTGATGGCGGCCTACGGCGCGGTGCGGGCGCGCAACCGGCCGGTGATCCACATGGTCCGCGCGCGCGAGGTGATGACGCTGGAGGAGGCGCTTGCGCTGGTCGAGCGGATGGTGGGATCGCGGCTCGACTGGACGGCGCTGGAAGCGTTCGTGCCGGCGGGGCTGGCAGGCCGGCTGCGGCGATCGGCGCTCGCCTCGGGCTTCGTCGCCGCGCTGGAACTGGCGCGGCAGGGCAAGGTCCGCCTCACGCAGGACGGCGCCTTTTCGCCGCTGATGCTGCGCGCGCCATGACCCCGCTCGCCCGCGCCGTCGAGGCAGCACTGTTCGCGGCGGAGGAGCCGATGACCGCGGCCGAAGTGACGGCGGTGGTGGGCGGCGACGCGCGCGCGGCGCTGGCCGAGGTCGCCGCGCGCCACGCGGGCGGCGGCATCGAGCTGGTCGAGCGCGGCGGCCGCTGGCATTTCCAGACCGCCCCCGATCTCGCCCACCTCCTCCGCCGCGAGCGGACCGAGCCGCGCAAGCTCGGCCGCGCCGCGATCGAGACGCTGGCGATCGTCGCCTATCACGAGCCGGTCAGCCGGGCCGAGGTGGAGGCGATCCGCGGCGTCGCCGTCGCCAAGGGCACGATCGACACGCTGATGGAAGCGGGCTGGATCGCGCCCGCCGGCCGCCGCGAGGGGCCGGGCCGCCCGATCCTCTACGCGACGACGCCCGCCTTCCTGACGCACTTCGGCCTCGCCTCGCGCCGCGACCTGCCGGGGATCGACGATCTGGCGGCGGCGGGGCTGCTCGATCCGGTCGATCTCGCGCTGGAACAACAGCAACTGGAAAAGGATGACGGGGACGGGTAGGGAAGCCCGACGATCTCCGGGAGATTCACGATGGGCCTGTCGCTACCGCATATCCTGATCCTTGCCGTCGTGGCGGTGCTGCTGCTGGGCGGCGGTCGCTTCTCGGCGATGATGGGCGATGTCGCCAAGGGCGTGAAGCAGTTCAAGAAGGGCATGGCCGAGGATGACGACGCCAAGGCCGCACCGCCGCCGGCCCGCCTCAACGCGCAGCCGCCGCTCGATCCCAATCCCGATCGCGATCTCCAGCCCGCCAAGGACGATCGCCCCGCGCACTGATCCCGCATCCGTGATCCGCTTTACGCCCCCCCGGCGCCGCTGACCGGCGATGTTCGACGTCGCCCCCACCGAGCTGCTGCTGCTCGGCATCGTCGCGCTCGTCGTGATCGGGCCGAAGGATCTGCCGCGGGCGATGCGCTTCGTCGGCAAGTGGGTCGGCCGCGCGCGCGGCATGGCGCGCCATTTCCGCGACGGCGTCGACGAGATGATCCGCCAGTCCGAACTGGAGGAGATGGAGAAGAAATGGCGCGAGGAGAATGAGCGGATCATGCGCGAGCATCCCGCCCCCGCGCCCTATCACCCCGTAGCCCCCGAAGCGCTGCCCGCCCCCGCGCCCGATCCCGAGGCGCTGGACGATGCCGCCGAGGCGGCCGCCGCGCGCCCCGCCGTGCTGTCGACCCCGGCCACGCCGCATCCGCCCGCCGCCGCCCCGGCACCGGCCCCGGCCGAGGAACCCCGGCCGTGACCGACGATATCGACGAAAGCCGCGCGCCCCTGCTCGATCATCTGATCGAGCTGCGCCGTCGGCTGCTGTGGTCGCTGGCGGCGCTGGGCGCGGCCTTCGCGCTGTGCCTGACCTTCGCGCGCCAGATCCTGACGGTGCTCGTCCACCCGCTGGTGATGGCGGGGCAGGGCAAGGTGATCTATACCCAGATCTTCGAGGCCTTCTTCGTCGAGCTGAAGGTCGCCTTCTTCGCCGCGCTGATGCTGGCCTTCCCGGTGATCGCCATCCAGATCTGGCGGTTCGTGGCGCCCGGCCTCTACCGGCAGGAAAAGCGCGCGCTGCTGCCCTTCATCGTCGCCACGCCGGTGCTGTTCGCGATGGGGGCGAGCCTCGCCTATTTCGTCGCCATTCCGATGGCGCTGCACTTCCTGCTGGGCTTTTCGGGCAATCTCGGCGGCTTGCAGCAGGAGGCGTTGCCTGCGATCGGCAACTATCTTTCGTTCGTCATGCAATTCCTGTTCGGGTTCGGCGCGGCGTTCCTGCTGCCCGTCCTCCTGATGCTGCTGGAGCGGGCGGGGATCGTCACCGGGCCGCAGCTTCGCGGCTTTCGCCGCTATGCGATCGTCCTCAACACCGCGGTGGCGGCGGTGCTGAGCCCGCCCGACGTGGGATCGATGATCCTGCTCGCGGTGCCGCTGATCATCCTGTACGAATGCGCGCTGATCGGGATCTGGTTCACGCAGCGGCGCCGCGACAAGGCGGTGATCGTCGCCGACCCGGCCTGAGGCACAAAAAAAGGGCGCCGCCCTTCGGCAGCGCCCCTTTTCGGCCTGGATGGCGCGCTTACTTGGCGCCTTCGGCCGTCCGCGAAACGGCGTTGCCCGCCGAGGAAACGTCCTTGCCGGCGCCGGAAACCGTGTTGCAGGCGGAAACCATCAGCCCGCCGGCGACCAGTGCAAGTGCGATTACCTTACGCATGTGAAGCTCCCTCGAAACGACGCTGCCCTTGAGCGGGCATATCGTGGTTGGGGAAATCCGCCATCGCCGCGTTTGTTCCGGCATCGGCCGGGCGGATGCGGATACGAATTGGGCCCGGAACGCCTGGGGGGGGAGAGGCGGTTCCGGGCCCTAAAGGCGGATAGCGAGAGCGGGGGGGCATAAGGTCGCTATCCGAGGTGTTTAACGGGCATGGCCCGACCGGGTTCCGCGCCGCCCGACGGGCGTGCCAAAAAAATCACGGCCGCGGTGTCGCCCCCAGAACGGGGATGTCGATCGAATAGCGGCCGTCCGCCCCGTCATAGTCGAGCGGGGCGCGCAGCTGGCGGGCGAGGCCGCCGATGATGCGCCGGAAGCGATCGATCGTCGGATGCGCGGCGCAGGGTTCGGAGCCCAGGCTCGCCGCCTCGATCGACAGCCGCATCCGCCCGTCCGCCATCGCGGGGTTCAGCGAGATGGCGACGATCCCGTCGACGTCGCAGTCGATCACCAGTTCGATCACCTCGGTGACGAGGAAGGCTACGGGCACCGCCACGTCCTGCGTGACGTTGGCGGCCTGCATGTTGATGGTGATGCCGAGGCCCGATCCGGCAGGCGCGCTGGCCCGCAGGTTCGTGGCCAGTTCGGCGATAAGCGTGCGCAGGTTGATGCCGTGGTTCTCTTCCATCTCCGCATAATGGTTGCGGTGGACGACGGCGAGTGCATCGACGCGGCGCTGGATCGAGGCATAGGCGCGGGCCACGGCCTCGTCGGTGCCGCGCGCGTGGAGGTTGATGAGGCTGGCGACGACCTGGAGGTTGTTCTTGACGCGGTGGTGCACCTCGCGCGTCAGCTTGGTCTGGCGGCGCAGGCCCTCCTCCAGTTCGCTATCGTGCCGCGCCTGATCCTCGGCGAAGGCGCGGAACGCCTCGGCCAGGTTGCGGATCTCGTGCGCGGGGGTGGCGAGGCGGGGGATGCGAAAGCTGCCGTCGCCGCTGCGATGGCCGGCCACCGCCCGTTCCAACTCTGCCAGCGGGCGCAGCAGCAGCCGCTCGACCACCAGCCAGCCGATGATTGCGCCCGCCAGCCACATGAGGATCGGCAGCAGGATCAGCAGCAATTCGGTGGCGCTGCGTTCGGCGACGTTCACCGTCATCGCCAGCGCCATCCGCCCGCCGGCCATCGGCGTGCTGACGGTGACGCGCCGATCGAAGGCCGTGGCGCGCAGCGCACCCGCGACCTGGATGCGGGTGGCGCCCTGGATCAGCACGGCGCCATGGGCGCGCGTCAGCCCCTCGACCGAGCGGACGATCGTGGCGATCGGCAGTTCGACTGCCGCATGGCCGCCATCCGCCAATGCGATGGCGAAGCGCATCCGTTCGGGCGCGGCCAGCAGCAGCACGTCGACCGCGGCGCGATCGTGCGGCGGCCCATAGTCGGCCATGCGCGCGGTGGCGCAGACCAGCCGCCCGCGGGCATCGTAGCGGCCGTAGACGGCGTCCGGCTCCCGGACCGCGGCCGCGACCTGATCGAGCGCCGTCCGGCACGGCACGCTGCCATCGGTGCGATCGAGCATCGCCTTGACCAGCCGCGCATCGCGGACCACCATCTCGTCGATCTGGCGAGCGGCCTGGACGGCGATCGTCCCGGCGTCGAGTTCGTTCTGGCGGCGGTTGACGTCCGCCGACCGGATCGACGCGGACAAAGCGAGGATGCCGAGCGGCAGCAGCGCGATGGTGAGGATCAGCAGCATCCGCACGCCGGTCGACAGGCCGGTCAGCCGCCGCCGCATGTTGGGGGGGATGGGATCGGTCATCCGCGCGACGCCCTGACGGCGCCGCCGGAGGCGTCAGGAAAGCTTGCCGAGCAGGTCGAGAAACTCGGGCGGCACATCCTCGCGGACGGCCTCGTCATAGGCGGAGCGAAGCGCGATACCGACATGATTGTCGCGCGGGCGTGTCGGGCGCGGCTCGCGAGGGGGGGCACCATCCGGCACGTTTCCGCCATCGTCCGCGCCGCCTGCCTGATCGTCGTCATCCCTCGAAGCCAAAACGCCAACCCCCTGATGGACCATGCCGCGGACGGGTATCCTTGCCGGCCGCAGACGGTGCCGACGCGATTCCAGTCCAACCGTTCCATGTCCGCGGTCGCTCCCTTTCCGGGCATTGCACCGCGTGCCGGACGGCCTGTGAAACAAAAGCCCGCGCCGATGGTTCCCGCCCAAGCCGAAGATGATGGATGCCATGTCCTCTGATCCGGCATCCCGGGGGGCGGGCAGGGGCACGGGCACCCCGACGATCGCCGTGGAACCAAACAGTCTACCGTCCCGACCGGAGGGGCGGCACGTCAAGGAGACACGAAGCTTATGTCGCTCGGCCAGGATCTCGCACCGCATCTTCCCTTCCTGCGCCGCTATGCCCGCGCGCTGACGGGCAGCCAGAAACATGGCGACGCCTATGTCCGGGCGACGCTGGAGGCGATCGTGGCGGCGCCCGGCGATTTTCCGCGCGACGTCGATGCCCGTCTCGGCCTCTACCGGACCTTCCAGGGCATCTGGTCGTCCGCCAATCCCGATCAGGACGAAGCCGACGGCGAAGGCGGGCAGGACCGTTCGGGCATCGCGCAGGCACGCCTTTCCAACATCACGCCGCGCTCGCGCCAGGCGCTGCTCCTGACGGCGATGGAAGGCTTCACGCCGGAAGACGCCGCCTTCCTGATGGAGACCGACCAGACCGAGGTCGACGATCTCGTCGCCGAGGCGCTGGCCGAGATCGAGCGGCAGACGCGGGCCGACGTGCTGGTGATCGAGGACGAGCCGATCATCGCCATGGATCTGGAAACGATCGTACGCGATCTCGGCCACAACGTGACCGGCGTCGCGGTGACGCGCGACGAAGCGGTGCAGCAGGCGATGGCGCAGCGGCCGAGCCTGGTCCTGGCCGACATCCAGCTTGCCGACGACAGTTCGGGCATCGATGCGGTGAAGGACATCCTGTCCGAATTCCCGGTGCCGGTGATCTTCATCACCGCCTTCCCCGAACGGCTGCTGACCGGCGAGCGGCCCGAGCCGACGTTCCTCATCACCAAGCCGTTCCAGCGATCGACGGTGAAGGCGGCGATCGCCCAGGCCCTGTTCTTCGACAGCGCGACCGTGCCGGCGTGATCAAGCCGGGCCGGCGGAACCCTTCTTCGCCGGCCCCCGTTATGGAAACGGAACGATCGGCCGGCCGCGGCCGCATGCAAGGAAGATGATATGGTCGATGAGGGCGAAACCCACCTGACGCGGACCGAGGCGCGCGCCGGCAGCACCAATCGCGTGACACGCTATGTGCTGGCGATCTCGCTGGCGCTGATCGTCGTCGTTTTCGCGGGGCTGCTGCTCGTCTGGCGTTAAGTGCCGGTTTGGGGGTCGTAATGGCATCGCCGCGTGCCTATGTTTGACGGACAGGGCGCTTTCGGTACGCCGACGATAGCGGGGACAGATCGTATCATGACGGTTGAAGACAGCGGCGACGGCCTGGACGAGGCACGCCACGAGCATGTCGCGCTCTCGGACGATGCGTTCAAGACGGAGCTGGCGCGCGTCATTCCGCATCTGCGCGCCTTCGGCCGTTCGCTTTCGGGCAATCGCGATCTGACGGACGACCTGGTGCAGGAAACGCTACTGAAGGCGTGGGCGGCGCGGCAGCGCTTCCAGGCCGGCACGAACATGCGCGCCTGGACCTTCATCATCCTGCGGAACCTGTTTCTCTCGCAGATGCGCCGTGCGCGCTTCAAGGGCGAGTGGGACGAGCTGACCGCGAGCAAGATTCTGGCCGCACCCGCCAGCCAGGACCGGCACGTTGAACTGGGCGACCTCCAGCGGGCGCTGCTCCACCTGCCGCAGCCGCAGCGAGAGGCCCTGATCCTCGTCGGCGCAGGCGGTTTCGCTTATGAGGAGGCGGCGGAAATCTGCGGTTGCGCGGTCGGCACGATCAAGAGCCGCGTCGCCCGTGGCCGGGTCGCGCTGGAAACGCTGATGACGGACAATTCGCTGCCGTCGCGCCGCGATCACAAGACGGACACGCAGAAGACGGCGCTGCAAAGCATCATGGGTGAAGTCGATCATCTGAGCGGCGCGAACTGATCCTGCCGCGGCGGGCACCTGCCGCGCCAGGGGATGTCAGGGATCGAGACGGTCGAGGAGCGCCTGCATGTCGTGCGGTAGCCGGCTCGCGGTATCGGCAAAGGCGTGGCGGAGGACCGATCCCATGGCATCGATGGGTTCCGGACGGCCGATCACGCGGCGGATCGTGCCCTTGCCGTTCGCGCTCTGCGGTCCGCCGTTTTCCATGGCGTCGATAACGGCGATCCCGCCGGCGGGTTGCTCGGTTCGGCGCAAGCGCGGATGACGCTGGCCGCATCCTTCGCCGCGGCGCTGGCGCGGATCGACGATCACGCCCCGTTTCTCCGCCAGCTCGTTCGCCAGCGCCCCGAGATCGTCGCCGCGACCGTCGGCGAGGGCGGGCTTCCCGCAGCGCTGGCGGAGGCCCGGGCCGACGCCGCCGATCGCCCCGTGGCGGAAGCGCTGCGGCGCGAGCGGCAGGGCGTGGCGCTGGCGGTGGCGCTGGCCGATCTGGCGGGGGCCGCGCCGCTGGAGGCGGTGTGCGCGGCGCTGAGTGATTTCGCGGACCGCGCGCTCGATCGCGCCATCGCCGCCGCGATCGAGGAACGCACGCCCGGTGCCGAACCGGCGGGGTTCGCGGCGCTGGCACTCGGCAAGCACGGCAGCGGCGAGCTCAATTATTCGTCGGACATCGATCCGATCCTGATCTTCGATCCGGCGACGCTGCCGCTCCGCCCGCGCGAGGATGCGACCGAGGGGGCGGTGCGCATCGCCCGCCGCATCGTCGCGCTGCTCCAGGAACGGACCGCCGACGGCTATGTGCTGCGCGTCGACCTGCGTCTTCGCCCCGCGCCCGAAGCGTCGCCGCTGGCGCTGCCGGTGGAGGCGGCGCTCGGCCATTACGAGACGAGTGCGCTGCCGTGGGAACGCGCCGCCTTCATCCGCGCGCGCGCCGCCGCCGGCGATGTCGCGCTCGGCACGCGCTTTCTCGAACAGATCCGCCCCTTCGTCTGGCGCCGCTCGCTCGATTTCGGGGCGATCGGCGAGGTGCGCGCGCTCAGCCGCCGCATCCGCGATCATCACGGCCGGATCGATCGGCCCGGCCCCGGCTATGACGTGAAGCGCAGCCGCGGCGGCATCCGCGAGGTCGAATTCTTCGCGCAGATCCACCAGCTCATTCACGGCGGGCGCGAACCCGCGCTGCGTGCGCCGGCCACGCTCGATGCGCTGGCGGCGCTCGCCGCCGCCGGGCGGATCGGACCGGACGAAGCGGAGACACTCGCCGGCGCCTATCGGCTGCTGCGCACGGTCGAGCATCGCTTGCAGATGGTGGACGACCGCCAGACGCACCGCCTGCCGGCCGATCCCGACGCGCTGGACGGTGTCGCCCGCCTCCACGGGCTGGCGGACGGTGCGGCGCTGGTCGCGCTGCTCGATCCGCCCACCGCCGCGGTCGGCCGCATCTACGATGCGCTGGACGGGGAGACGGTCGATCGCCTGCCCGCTTCCGCGGCGGCGCTGGCCGAAGCGGCGGGGGCGATGGGCTATGCCGATGGCGCGGCGGCGGCGGCGCGCGTCGCCGGCTGGCGGGAGGGGGGCGCACCCGCGCTCCGCTCGCCTGCGGCGCAGGCGGCGCTGGAGGCGGTGCTGCCCGAACTGCTGCCCGCGCTCGGCCGCGGCACGGATGCCAATGGCGCGCTCAACCGCTTCGACGATCTCGTCCGCCGCCTGCCGAGCGCGGTTAACCTGTTCCGCCTGCTGGAGGCGCGGCCGGGGCTGATCGACCGGCTGGCCGCGATCCTCGCCACCGCCCCCGCGCTGGCGGAGGCGCTGGCGCGGCGGGCCGACCTGCTGGACGTGCTGATCGGCGGCGGCGCGGCGCTGCCCCCGCCCGTCCACCGCCTCGCCGGCGAACTGGCGGCGGGGGAGCGCGGCGACGATTATCAGGCGCTGCTCGATCGCGTGCGGCTGGGGGTGGGGGAGCGCCGCTTCGCACTCGGCGTGGCCCTCATCGAGGGGAGCGAGCCGCCGCTGGCGGTCGGCGCCGGCTACGGCCGCGTCGCCGAGGCGGCGATCGAGGCGCTGGCGGCCGCCACCGTCGCCGAGTTCGAGGACCAGCATGGCCGTGTCCACGGTGGGGAGCTGGTGATCCTCGGGTTCGGGCGGCTGGGCGGCGGCACGCTCACCCACGCCTCCGATCTCGACATCGTCTATCTGTTCACCGGCGATTTCGCGGCGGAATCGGACGGTCGGCGGCCGGTGGGCGCGACGCAATATTTCAACCGGCTGGCGCAGCGCGTGTCGGCGGCGCTGAGCGTGCCGACCGCGGCCGGGCCGCTCTACGAGGTCGATACGCGGTTGCGCCCCTCCGGCACGCAGGGGCTGCTGGCGGTTTCGACCGACAGTTTCCGCCGCTATCAGGCGGAAAGCGCCTGGACGTGGGAGCATATGGCGCTGACCCGCGCGCGGCCGCTGTTCGGCAGCGGGGCGGCGCGGGCGGAGGTGGCGGGGATCGTCGCCGAGGCGCTGGCCCGGCCGCGCGATCCGGCAGCGCTCCGCGTCGATGTCGCGCGGATGCGGGCCGAGATCGCGCGGCACAAGCCGCCCGCCGGCCCGCTCGACGTGAAGCTGATCGAGGGCGGTCTGGTCGATGCCGAATTCGCCGTCCACCTGCTGCAACTGGCCGAGCGGCGTGCGTTCGACCCGCGGGTGGACGTCGCCGCCGCCGAACTGGCCGGGGCGGGGCTGCTGGCGCCGGGCTTTCCCGCGGCCTATGCACTGCTGACGGAGATGCTGATCGCGCTCCGCCTCGTCGCCCCCGGATCGGGCGAGCCGGGGACGGAAGGGCAGGCGATCGTCGCCCGCGCCTGCGGGGCGGGGGATTGGCCGGCGCTGATGGTGGCTTATGCCGATTCACGGGCGTTGGTGGCGGGGGAGTGGCGGCGGGTGGCCGGATTGGCAGCGTCTCAGCTTGCCGACAGACCCCACCCCCGACCCCTCCCCTGAAGGGGAGGGGTTGGGGTGGGGTCTCTCCTCCCCACCATTTTTGCGAGGAAGGACAGGACGACATGCTCACCGAAGGCGATATTCTCCCCGATTTCACGCTCGCCACCGCCGAGGGCGGCGCGCTCCACCTCGGCCAGCTCGGCCGGCCGCTGATCCTCTATTTCTACCCCAAGGCGGACACGCCGGGCTGCACCACCGAGGCGATCGACTTTTCGGAGCGCAAGGCGGCGTTCGACATGGCCGGCGCCAGCATCGTCGGCGTCTCGCGCGACGAGCCGAAGGCGATCGGCAAGTTCGTCGCCAAGCATGCGCTGAAGATCGTCCTCGCCAGCGATACGGACGGCGCGCTCAGCGACGCCTTCGGCACGTGGGGCGAGAAGAGCATGTACGGGAAGACCTATATGGGCATGGAGCGCGCGACGGTGCTGGTCGGCACCGACGGCCGCATCGCCCGCATCTGGCGCAAGGTGAAGGTGCCGGGCCATGCCGAGGCGGTGCTGGAAGCGACGCGCGCCCTCGCCGCCGAATGACGGAGACGATCGCCGCCGCCTGCCGCACGGTGCTGGAGACGGCCGATCCGCACCTGAAGGTGAAGGCCGCGCGCCGCGCCGCACGCGAATGGCGGGCGGGGCGGCTGGCGTGGGCGTTCGACGTGGCCATGCCCGATCACCCGGCGCGGGGCGACCGGCCGCCGCTGCTGGCGCCGTCGCGCATGAAGAAGCGCGGGCGGGCCGGCAGCCAGGCGACGCGCATCGCCATGATCCATGCCGTCGCCCATATCGAATATGGTGCGATCGATCTGGCGGCGGACGTCGCCGGCCGGTTCGGCGGGCTGTTCCCGCGCGCCTTTGCCGACGAATGGATGCGCGTGCTGGCGGAGGAGGCGATGCACTTCGCGCTCGTCTCCCGCCGGCTGCGCGCACTGGGCGCAACCTATGGCGATCTGCCAGCGCATGACGGGCTGTGGCAGGCGGCCGGCGAGACGGCGCACGACGCGCTCGCCCGCCTCGCCATCGTGCCGCTGGTGCTGGAGGCGCGCGGACTGGACGTGACGCCGGCGATGGCCGAGCGCTTCGCCGCCGCCGGCGATACGGCGATGGCGCGCATCCTCGCCCGCATCCTGTCCGACGAGATCGGCCATGTCGCCACCGGGCTGCGCTGGTTCGCGCATCTGTGCGCCACGCGCCGAATCGTTCCGGCAACGACCTGGCAAAATCTCGTCGCGTTACATTTCCGGGGCAGGCTCAAACCGCCGTTCAACGCTTCGGCGCGCGACCGGGCCGGTCTGACGACGGACTGGTATTTGCCGATTGCGCTGGCGCCACAAGGTTAACACAAGACCCCCACGTCAGCGGGTGGGGCAAATCTCGACGGCGTAGTTCTTACAACCGCATGGGCGGGCCTCCGGTTCCGCTGATGCCCAGCCTGTCGGGTGCCTGTGACGCAAAGCCTTCCTTTTCGCCTGGTCCGTCGTGGTGCCGCTTCCCTGTTCAGCCTCGGTTCAGCGCTGGCGCTGGTGGCCAGCCCGGCGATCGCCGCGGCGGCCACCCAGCCGCCCGCCGCGCTCGACAGCGTCGACGAGGAACTGCCCGTCAAGTCGGCCGCGATCGGCGGGGGCGATGCCGAATATGGCGCGCTGTTCCAGAGCTGGAAGAAGCTCGACGCTTTGTCCCACGGCGTGATCTCCATCCCCTCGATCCGCCCGGTCGAGAACGTCTCCTTCACCTCCGATTTCGGCGTCCGCTCCGATCCCTTCCGCCACACCGCGGCGATGCATGCCGGGATCGATCTGGCCGGGCCGATCGGCACGCCGATCTATGCGACCGCGGACGGCGTGGTCGCCCGCGCCGAATGGGCGGGCGGCTATGGCAATCTCGTCGAGATCGATCATGGCAAGGGCATCCACACCCGCTTCGGGCATCTCTCCAAGCTGCTGGTGAAGCCCAACAGCCGCGTCCACCGCGGCGATCTGATCGCCCTGATGGGATCGACCGGCCGTTCGACCGGCAGCCACCTCCATTACGAGGTGCGGATCGACGGGCGCGCGGTCAATCCGCTGCCCTATCTGCAAGCGTCGGACTATGTGACGGCGATGCAGACCCGCGTCGCCGCCGCCCGCGTGGCGCAGGGCGGCCCGGACGCGGGCGCCGGCGAGTGAGCACGCGCGCCTGACGTTGCCGGGCGAAGGGCGAGCGCCTATCTTCGCTCCATGACCACCGTCGACATCACCCCCTCTGCCGCCGCCCGCGTCGCCGCGATCGCGGCGAAGCAGGGCAAGCCCGCCATACTGCGGCTCGCGATCGAGGGTGGCGGTTGCGCTGGCTTCCAATATCGCTTCGGCCTGGCGGAGGCGATCGAGAGGGACGATGCGGTGGCGACGTGCGACGGCGCCACGCTGGTGGTCGATCCGGTCAGCCTCGATCTGGTGCAGGGCGCGCGCGTCGATTTCGTCCAGTCGCTGGGCGGGGCGGCATTCCGCGTCGACAATCCCAACGCCGCCTCGGGCTGCGGCTGCGGAACGAGCTTTTCGGTGTGACTTCGCAGGCGCTGGCGCGGTAAGCCGGCGCGCATGAAGATCGCGACCTACAACGTCAACGGCATCCGCTCGCGCCTGCCCCGCCTCCTCGAATGGCTGGCGGAGGAGCAGCCCGATGTCGCCTGTCTGCAGGAATTGAAGACGCAGGACGAAGGCTTTCCGGCCGCCGAGATCGAGCACGCCGGCTATGGCGCGATCTGGCACGGGCAGAAGGGGTTTAACGGCGTCGCCATCCTGGCGCGCGGGCAGGTGCCGCTGGAAACGCGGCGCGGTCTGCCGGACGATCCCGCGCCGGAGCAGAGCCGCTATATCGAGGCGGCGGTGGACGGGGTGATCGTCGGCTGCCTCTATCTGCCCAACGGCAACCCCCAGCCCGGCCCCAAGTTCGATTACAAGCTGGCCTGGTTCGATCGCCTGATCGCGCACGCCGCCGACCTGTTCGCGACCGAGCAGCCCGTGGTGCTGGCCGGCGACTATAACGTGATCCCGACGGAGAGCCACGACGACACCTTCTCCGTCCGCGCGATGGCCGGCGACGCGCTGATGCAGCCCGAAAGCCGCGCCGCCTTCCGCCGGCTGAAAGCGGCCGGCTGGACCGACGCGCTCCGCGTCCGCCACCCGACCGGCCCGCTCTACACCTTCTGGGACTATCAGGCCGGCGCCTGGCCCCGCGACGCCGGCTTCCGCATCGACCATCTGATGCTCAGCCCGGCGGCGGCGGACCGGTTGGCGGATGCGGGGGTGGATCGCAGCCATCGGGGGAAGGAGAAGGCGAGCGACCATGCGCCGGCATGGGTGCGGCTGGGGTGAGGGTGCCCCCGATCTGGCAGCGCCGATGATCGTCGAGCTGTTCGGGGACAGCGGGGGTCGGGAAATTCTCGATCGGCCGCCTACTGGCCGAGAGGCTGAACGGCCGTCTGATCGACAACCACACGATCTTCAATCCCGCCTTCGCGGTCACCGACTTCCGGTCGCCGGCCTTCTACCGGATGGTGCGCGCGGTCCGTGATCTGACCTTCGACGAGGCTGTCGCCATGCCGTCGACGGTGCCGATCGTCCTTACGGTGACGCGGGGACGGAATGCCGATTGGGGCCGGGAATGGCAGCAGGCGATCCGCCAACTCGCCGACAGGCGGGGTAGCCTTCTCGTCGGCGTGCATATCGTCTGCGACGCCGATGAGCGTGCCCGCCGCTTCCTGGACCCTGCGCGCAGTCGACTTCGGAAGTCGATCGACCCCGCCGTTCTTACGGCCGAAGCGGATAGTCCGATCCTTCTGGATCATTGCGACGAGCGGCTGCGGATCGATGTCTCGCGATCGGGCGCGCACCATGCCGCGGAACGGATCGCCAGCGAGGTGGACGATCTTCTTCGCCGTGCCTGAAGATCTGAAGGCTCCGTTGCGTCGCGCGGCGGCCGGGTCCATCTTTCTTCCAGAGGAGGCATTATGGCAGATGTGACTATCGCGCTGACCGATCCGATGCACGATCACGTCCAGCGTCAGATTGCAGCAGGGCGCTATGTCGATCCCAGCGATTACGTGCGCGATCTGATCCGCCGCGATCAGGCGGCAATCGCGGACGAAGCCGGATGGCTCCGCGCCCTCGACGCTTCCGTTTCCGACAGCGTTTCTGAGATGCGGGCGGGTGGCGGCGTCGACCTCGAGACGGCGTATCGCGCGGTGGTCGACGGCATCCGCCCCCGGTGAAGATCGGTCTGTCCTCCCGCGCGGTGGACGATCTGGAGTGCGTCGGGAAATACATAGCTGAGGACGATCCGGTTCGTGCCGGATCCTTCCTGGCAGAGCTTCGGCTGGCGATCCTGGGGCTTGAGGAGATGCCCCGCCGCTTCCCGCTGGTGCCGCGATACGAACGGCACGGAATACGCCGGAGGGCTTGGAAGGGCTATGCCGTCCTTTATTCGATCGAACCGGACCGGCTGTTCGTGCATCGCATTCTCGGTCCCGGCCGGGATCTGGATCGGGCGTTGGGCCTCGGTTGAGCCGTGCTGTCGTACAGCCTAGGATCTGTGCCATACGCATTCCGTCCATGACCGCGCAGCCGATCGCATCCCCGTCGCCAACGTGCCCCGGCGGCGTTGCGGCGGGGCGGGCCGGGGTCGCCTCAACTTCGTCGACTTGTCGTAGCCGATCGCCCGCCGCTTCCCCCGCGCCGCCAAACCCCATAGGAGGCGGGCGATGACCGATCCCGCTTTCGCCCTGCCCGGCTTCGATGCGCAAGCCTTCATCGCCGCCACGCTCGCCGAGGATCTGGGGGAGGGGGGGGGACATCACCTCCGCTGCCGTGATTCCGGCGGACGCGCGGTTCGTCGGCACGATGGCCAGCCGCGACGCGATCACCGTCGCCGGCCTGCCGCTGGCCGAGGGGTTCTTCCGCGCGCTCGATCCCGCGGTCCGCATCGAGCGGCTGGTGGAGGATGGCGCGCGCGTCGCCGCCGGCACGGCGCTGCTGCGGCTGGAAGGCGCGGCGCGGGCGATGCTGACGGCGGAGCGGTCCGCGCTCAACACCGTCCAGCATCTGTCGGGCATCGCCACGCTGGCCCGCGCCTATGCGGACCAGCTGCGCGGCACCGGCGCCACCCTGCTCGATACGCGCAAGACCATCCCCGGCCTCCGCCGGCTGGAGAAATATGCGACGCGCATGGGCGGCGCCACCAACCACCGCATGGGCCTGTGGGATGCGGCGATGATCAAGGACAATCACGTCGCGGTGGCGGGGGACATCGGCGCCGCCGTCGCCCGCGCCGCGGCGGCGGGGATCGCGCGGATCATCGTCGAGGTCGACCGGATCGACCAGATCGAGCCGGCGCTGGCCGCCGGCGCCACGCATCTGCTGCTCGACAATATGGACCCGCCGACGCTGCGCGGCGCCGTCACCCTCGTCGGCGGGCGCGTGCCGACCGAGGCGTCGGGCGGCGTCCGGCTGGAGACGATCCGGGCGATCGGCGGGACGGGCGTCACCTACGTCTCGGTTGGCCGCCTCACCCAATCCGCGCCCGCGGCCGACATCGGCCTCGATTTCGTCCCCGCCTGAGGATCGCCGCCGCCATGAAGCCCGTCGCCGCCGCCGTCATCGCCCTGCTCGCAGCCCTGCCCGCCGCCGTCCAGGCGCAGGCGCGCGAATGCCGCGTCCCCGCCGATCTGCCGCGCGCGCATGTCGAGGGGCCGACCGCGGAGGAGCCGATGCGCCAGATGCCGATCGCGCGCTACACGCTGGCGGTGAGCTGGAGCCCGCATTATTGCCGCCCGCGCGCCGGCCGGCCGACGCCCGACAGCTTTCAGTGCAGCGGCGATTTCGGCTTCACGCTCCACGGCCTGTGGCCCGATGGCGTGGGGCAGACGTGGCCGCAATATTGCCAGCCCGCCGCCCTCGTCCCCGATCGGGTGGTGCGCGAAACTTTGTGCGCCACGCCCGACGTGCAGCTGATCCAGCACGAATATGCCAAGCACGGCACCTGCATGGGGGTGAGCCCGGCGGCCTATTTCTCCCGCTCCACCGCGCTCTACCGCGATCTGCGCTTTCCGGACATGGCCCGCCTCGCCCGGCGGACGCAGACCGTGCGCTCGGTGACGCGCGCCTTTGCCGCCGCCAATCCGGGGATGCGGGCGGACATGCTGCGCCTCAACCTCGATCGGCAGGGCTGGCTGAGCGAAGTGTGGATCTGCCTCGACACGGCGTTCAAGCGCGAGAAATGCCCCGCCGGCGGCCCCCGCCAGACGACGAAGGTCAGGATCCGGCCCGCGGTACCGGCGGCGGCGTGACGGGCGCGTCGACCGTCATCGTCGCCGGGTGATGCCGGTCGAGGTGGCGGCGGATGATGCGCAGGTTGCGGGTGTTGGAGCGGAAGAAGAAATCGGGGATCGCGCCGACGAACGGTATCGCGCCGAGCAACGTATCGATCGCCACGTTCCCCGCCATCCGCGACATCTGCCATTTGGACATGCCGAGGTTGCGTGCCTCGTAGATCATATAGGCGCCGAGCGCGGTGCCGATCAGGTCGCCCAGCACCGGCACCGCGTTCAGGATCACGTCCAGCCCGAACTGGCGATCGGTGCCGGGCAGGGCGAAGCCGCGTTCCATCAGCCGTTCCAGCGCCTCGACCCGGCGGCGGATCGCGGCGGGATCGCGGCCCATGCCGGGCAGGTCGGCGATGCGGTCGTAGGGGCTGGGGCGAACGGCCATGGCCGTGAAGCGCGATGCGGCCGGGTTGGTTCCCCGTCAGGCGATGTCGCCGGCCTTCGCGGCGGCGTCGATCGCCAGCAAGGTCTCCAGCAGCGGACGCAGCCGATCGAGCGGCCAGCTGTTGGCGCCGTCCGACAGCGCATTGGCGGGATCGGGATGCGTCTCGATGAACAGGCCGGCGATGCCTGTCGCCACCGCCGCGCGGGCCAGCGCGGGGACGAACTGGCGCTGCCCGCCCGAACTTGTGCCCAGCCCGCCGGGCAGCTGTACCGAATGGGTCGCGTCGAACACCACCGGGCAGCCCGTGTCGCGCATGATGACGAGGCTGCGCATGTCGGAGACGAGATTGTTGTAGCCGAACGAGGCGCCCCGCTCGGTCACCATCAGCAGCGGATCGGGGATGCCGGCCGCGGCGGCGGCGGCGCGCGCCTTGTCGACGACGTTGGTCATGTCGGCCGGCGCCATGAATTGCGCCTTCTTGATGTTCACGGGCTTCCCCGCTGCCGCCACCGCGTTGATGAAATCGGTCTGGCGGGCGAGGAAGGCGGGGGTCTGGAGGATGTCCGCCACCGCCGCCACCGGCCCGGCCTGTTCGGCGGTATGCACGTCGGTGAGGACGGCGAGGCCCGTCTCGCTCCGCACCTTCTCGAGGATGCGCAGGCCCTCGTCCATGCCCGGCCCGCGGAACGACGCGCCCGAGCTGCGGTTGGCCTTGTCGAAGGAGCTTTTGTAGACGATCTCGATGTCCAGCGCCGCGGCGAGGCCGGCGAGCGTCTCCGCCACCGACAGCGCGAGCGCCTCGCTCTCGATCGCGCACGGCCCGGCGATCAGGAACAGGCGCTGGTCGAGCCCGATCGGGCGGCGGAAGGGATGCATCGGCGGCGGGCCTTTCGATCGGCGGGGCGGAGGCGCGCGACATAGCCGGGCGGCGCGGTTCCGTCCATTTGGCGGATGACAGGTGGCGCGCCCCCGCCTAACGCGGGCGCCTTTCGCCACGGAGCCGCCGGTTTGCGCCCAATCTTGCCGATCCTGCGTGTGCCGCCCTTCCCGGGCATACGGCCGCCCGCGATCGAGCAGGCGGGGGCGGGGGCGGCACCCGACGTGGCGATCGTGGCGGCGGCGCTGGCAGCGGCGCGCGTCGGCGGCCGTTTCTGGGGGCGGCAGGCGACGGGGGCGCCACGGCTGGTGGTGGCGACGGAGCGGGTGCACCTGGCCGAGGCGGACGAGGACAGTATCGTCGTCGCCGGCAAGCCGGGCATCGCACGGCGCGCGGCGGATCGCGGCCTTGCGGTCGCCCCCGCCGATGCCGATCCGTGGAGCCTGATCGACGGGGCGACCGCGGTGGCGGGCGACCTCGACCATGAGGTGGCGATATTGGCGCTGGCGGCCGGCAAGGCGGCGCGGATCGATGCTGGCGCGCGTGCGGCGCTGCTGCACTGGCACCTGATCGCCGGGCGAAGCTGGCGCGATCCCTATGGCGGCGACGCCATCGACATCGTGACCGCGATCGAACGGCTGGCCTTCTGGCGGCGCTGGATCGACGCCAATCGCGGGATCGTGGCGGGTGCCGGCATCGCCTGGTGGAAGCGCGCGGCGATCGATCGCTTCCTATGGGACGGCGCACGGCGCCTGCCCCGCGAGCATGACCGCAAGGCGCTCGCGCGGGCGCGAGCGGCGGGCGGCGCACTGGCGGTCTGGCCGGCCAAGGCCGCGGCCGGGCTGGCCGCGGAGGCTGCGGCGGCGGGTGTCGCCACGGTGCGGATCGAGGACGGGTTCCTCCGCTCGCCGGGGCTGGGGGCGGACCTCATGCCGCCGCTGTCGGTCGTGCTCGACCGGGCGGGCATCTATTACGATCCGGGCGGCCCGAGCGATCTGGAGGCGATCCTCGCCACCGCCGATTTCCCGCCCGTGCTGACCGCGCGCGCGGCGGCGCTGCGGGCACGGATCGTCGCCGGCGGCGTCGGCAAATATGGCGCCAGCGCCACCGATGCGCCGCTCGATCTGGCCGGGGCGGCGGGGCGGCGCGTGGTGCTGGTGCCGGGGCAGGTGGAGGACGACCAGTCGGTGCTGCTAGGCGGCGACGGGCTCGGCAATCTCGCGCTGCTGGCGCGGGTGCGCGCCGCCGAGCCGGACGCCTTCATCCTCTTCCGCCCGCACCCCGATGTCGAGGCGGGCCACCGCAAGGGGGCGGTGGCCGATGCCGATGCGCTGGCCCATGTCGATCGCGTGTCGCGCGGCGGGGCGCTCGCCAGCATGCTGGCGCAGGTCGATGCGGTCCACGTCCTGTCCTCGCTCACCGGGTTCGAGGCGCTGCTGCGCGGGCGCGAGGTGGCCGTGCACGGCCGGCCCTTCTATGCCGGCTGGGGGCTGACACGCGACCTCGGATCGATTATGCTGCGCCGCAACAAGAAACTGACGCTGGACGAACTGGTGGCGGGCGCGCTGATCCTCTATCCCCGCTATCTCGATCCGGCCGGCGGGCTGCCCTGCCCGGTCGAGACCTATATGGACAATCTGCCCGCGGCCGCAGCGCGGCCGGTGCCGCCGCTGGTGCGGTTGCGGCGGCTGCAAGGCATCTTGCGCCGGCGGATCGCTTGGGGCTATCTCGCGCGATGAAGTTGGGTGGCTTTTCCCGGAGGAATTTCCTCTTCCTGCAAGGCCCGCACGGCCCCTTCTTCCACCGGCTGGGCGCGGCGCTGGCCGAAATCGGCCATGGCGTCCACCGGATCAACCTGAACGGCGGCGACCGGCGGGACTGGCCGTCCGACGCGGTGAATTTCACCGGCCGGCCCGCAGCCTGGCCGATCTTCTTCGATCGCTTCATCACCCGGCACGAGATCACCGATCTGGTGCTGTTCGGCGATTGCCGGCCGATGCATCGCGCCGCGCACGGCATGGCGCACCTCCGCCAGATCCGCATCCACGTCTTCGAGGAAGGCTATATCCGGCCCGATTATGTGACGCTGGAGCTGGACGGGGTGAACGGCAATTCCAGCCTGTCGCGCGATCCCGATCATTATCTCCGCGCGGCCGCGACGCTGCCGCCGATCGTCGAGCATCCGCCCGTCGCCTCCAGCTTCGCCCGCCGCGCGCGCGAGGCGGTATCCTATTATCTCGCCACCGCCGCCGGCCGGACGAGCTTTCCGCATTACCGGTCGCACCGGCCGATCTCGGCGGGGATGGAGATGCTGGGCTGGGCGCGCCGATTCGCCAGCCGCACGCAGGAACGCGCACGCAGCGCCGCCGCGCTGAAGCGGATCGAGGGGGCGGAATTCTTCTGCTTCCCGCTCCAGCTCGATTCGGATCACCAGATCCGCGTCCATTCGCCGTTCGGCAACATGAAGGTCGCCATCCGCTACGTGATGGAAAGCTTCGCCCGCGCCGCCCCGCCGGAGGCGCTGCTGCTGCTGAAGCAGCATCCGCTCGATCCCGGCCTGATCGGCTGGCGGCGCTTCATCCAGGAGGAAGCCGTCAAGCACGGGCTGGCCGATCGCGCCATCTACCTCGAGGATGCCGACGTCGCCCCGATCATCGAGGCGGCACGCGGGGTGGTGACGGTCAACAGCACCACCGGCACGCTGGCGCTGCGCAAGGGCGTGCCGACGGCGGTGCTGGGCCATGCCGTCTATCACATGCCGCGCATCACCCATCAGGGCACGCTCGACGAATTCTGGCGCCGCCCGGTGCCGCCCGAGGCCGACGTCTACGACGCCTTCTGCCGCGTGCTGGTCGACCGCTGCCTGATCCACGGCGGTTTCCTGTCCGAGGCGGGGCTGGACCATCTGGTGCGCGGCGCGGTCGAGCGGCTGACGTCCGACGAGCAGGGGTGGACGGTATCGCTGGGCAGCCGGCTGGCGCGGAGCGGGGCGGCGGGCTGATCCGGCGCAGAAGGCGCCTTGGCGGGGCGCCGAACAGCTTCTAAGCGACGGGCGATGGATGCGTCTCCCGCTCTTTCGACGGCCGCGGCACCGGAGGTGGTGCTCGATCTCTCCCGCCTGCTGGCCCGCGTGCTGCATGCGACGCCGACCGGAGTCGACCGGGTCGAGATGGCCTATGCGCTCGAACTGATCGCGCGCATGCCCGATCGCCTGTCGTTCGCCGCCCTCCATCCCAGCGGCATATACGGCCGTCTGCCGGGGCCGCAGGTGCGCCAGTTCCTGAGTTCGACGATCGCGCGCTGGCGCAACGGCGGGCGGATCGATCCGATCGCGCTCAGGCGGATGGCGGTGGCGCATGTGCTGGCGCTGCGCCCGCGGCCGGTGCCGCCGCCCGCCGGCCCCCGCGTCTACGTGCAGGCCTCGCCCCACCATCTCGACCGGCAGGACCGGGTGGCGACGATCCTGGCGCGGGAGAAGGCGGCGTTCGTCTGCCTCGTCCACGATCTGATCCCGATCGCGCACCCCGAATATGCGCGCGAGGACGGGGCCGAGAAGCATTTCCTGCGTGTCCACACCGTCGCCCGCCATGCGGACGGCATCGTCAGCAATTCGGCGGCGACCGAGCGCGCGCTGATGCCCTATGTCCGCGCGATCGGCCGCAGCCCGGTGTGCCGCATCGCCCATCTCGGCACCGAGCCGCCCGATGCCGGCGGCGGCGAGGGGGAGGGGGCGGCGCTCGAAGAGCCCTATTTCGTCTGCGTCGCCACGATCGAGCCACGCAAGAACCACCTGCTGCTGCTCAACATCTGGCGGCGGCTGGCCGAACGCCAGCAGACCGGCATCCCCAAGCTCGTCCTGATCGGCCGGCGGGGATGGGAGAATGAACAGATCGTCGACATGCTCGATCGCTGCCAGGCGTTGCAGGGGCATGTGCTGGAATTCGGCGGCATGCCGGACCGGCAGATGCGGCGCGTGCTGGCCGGCGCGCGGGCGCTGCTGCTGCCGTCCTTCGCCGAGGGCTTCGGCATGCCGGTGACGGAGGCGCTGGCCGCCGGCGTGCCGGTGATCGCGTCCGACCTGCCGGCGCTGCGCGAGGCGGGCGGGGCGGCGGCGGACTATATCGATCCGCTCGACGGCCTCGGCTGGATGGAGGCGATCCTCGCTTATGCCGAGCCGGACCACCCCCGCCGCGCGGCGCAACTGGCGCGGATCGCGGACTGGCAGGCGCCGACCTGGTGCCAGCATATGGATGTGGTGGAAGAATTGATCGGGGCGGTCGCGGGGCGGCGGGGTTAAGAAAAGAGAAGGTTGGTTCGCGCGGAGGCGCGGAGACGCGGAGGTGTTGCGCGCGCGGCAGCGCCTCGAAAGGTCGCCAATCGATGGATAGATGCCGCTTTGCGGCGGGCGAACGCTCTCTGCGGCTCCGCGTCTCTGCGCGAACCTACCTCTCCGTCCTTGACAGGTTCAGGAAGTGCGCGGCGGCGCGGAAATCAGCTTCGCGGGCGGCGCGGGCGTCGGCGGCCATCCAGTCCTCGCCCCATTGCTCCGCCTGCCACAATTCGTCGAGGTGGGTGACGGCAAAGGCCTCGCCCGCCTCGATCGCGCCCTCGGCGACGGCCAGCGCCGCCACCAGCGATCCGCCGATCGTGACGAGCGGCGACAAGGCGGTCAGCGCGAACGGATCGAACGCGGACAGCGCCGCCTGCAATCGCGCGATGGTGGCGGGCGGCTGCGGGACGTGGCCGATCCCGGCGGTGACGGCGAAGGCCACGTCGTAGCGCGCCCGCGCCCAGGCGAGCCACGGATCCCATGCCGCCGCCTGCCGCTCGACCAGCGCCGGCGGTTCGGTGGCGCGATAGCAGAACAGGTCGGCCTCGGCATAAGCGGCGAGCGGCGCGGCGAAGTCGGCGGGATCGGGGGCGACGCGATCGATCGCGGCATTGGCGTAGCCGGTCATCGGCATCGCCCGCGGATCGATGCGGTCGTCCTGCGCCGCCCATTCGGCCGCCACCGCCTCGGCCAGCGCGGGCGTCGGCAGGGTGAGGGGGGCGCGAGCCGGGGTGCGGATCGGCTTGCCGTCCAGCAGCACGGACCGCCCGTCGAGCGTGACGTCGGTATAGAAGCGCTTCACGGGCGCGGGCTCCGCCAGCGGCGGATCAGGAGGCGCGGCAGGATCAGCGATTCGACGAAGCCGACCACGAACAGCGGCACCCCCACCAGCGGCCAGCCGCCCTGGCGCAGGATGTCGCCCAGCCAGATCCAGAGACCCAGCAGCATGATGACGGTGCCCGCCGCGCGCGCCACGGTGATCGCAACGTAGCGGCTGCGCGCCAGCCGGTCCGCCTCGTCCTGCGTCATTCGCGCTCCTCCAGAAAGGCGACCAGCGCCGCTGCATCGGCGACGACGCGGTCGGCGCCCGCCGCCACCAGCATGTCCGGCCGGTGATAGCCCCAGCCGACGCCGAGGCCGGTGCAGCCGGCGGCGGCGGCCATCGCCATGTCCCACGCGGTATCGCCGATCATCACCGTCGTCGCCGGGCCGGCGCCGCTGGCGCGCATCGCCGCGAACACCATCGTCGGATCGGGCTTGGAGGGATGATCGTCGGCGGTGTGGGTCGTCGCGAACAGATCGGTCAGGCCGTGGTGCGCCAGCACCGTCGCCAGCCCGCGGCGCGATTTGCCGGTGGCGATGCCCAGCGTCCAGCCCGCCGCCGCCAGCCGGTGGAGCAGGCCCGGAAAGCCCGGATAGAGCGGTTCGGCGACCGCGCCGCGGCCACGCAGATCGAAGAAGGCGGCCTTGTAGGCATCGACCAGCGCCGCCTGCGTATCGGCGGTGCCGTGCGGGTGGATGTGCGCCATCGCCTCGGGCAGGCTGAGGCCGACGATGTCGAGCGTGGCGGCGCGGCCCGGATCGGGCAGGCCGACGGCGGCGAAGGCGGCGGCCATCGCCGCCACGATCGGCCCCTGCGAATCGACCAGCGTCCCGTCGCAATCGAAAAGCGCGAGCCGCTTCACGGAACGATATGCGCCGCCACGTCGCCCCGGCCGATGCCCCGCAAGCCGTCGATCACGCCGCGCCGGTCGGCCTCGGTCTTGTTCTGGCTCATCTTGGCGGTGCCGCGCCAGATCGTGTCGGCGATCTCGAAGGCGAGGATGCCGGGCAGCATCCCCTCGAACGTGCCGGGTGCCATCTTGGCGCGCGTCCACGGCCGCTTCGGGGCGAGGCCCGCCTCGAACGCGGCGGAGAGCGCGTCGAGCTGGGCGACCAGTGCCGCTTCGTCCAGCACGCGCGCCACGCCGGCCACTTCGACCGCGCGGAAGTTCCAGGTCGGCACCTGATCGGGGCCGTCATACCAGTCCGGGCTGATATAGCTGTCGTCGGCGGCGATGCTCGCCACCACCGCGGCGCCGTCGAGATGGCGGCGGATACGGTTGGCCCGGCCGACGTGAAAGCGCAGCGCCCCGTCCGCCATCACCGTGACGGGGGCGTGGACGACCATCGGGCCCTCGATGGTCTGCGCGAAGATGTGGGCGAAGCCGCGCGACGCCACGAAGGCGCGCATGTCCTGCTCGTCCTTCCAGCGGAAGTCGGGGCGGGGATGCATCAGCCGCGCGCCCGCCCGCGCCGCTCGCCCTTGCGCGCGCGGCGCCGGTCCTTGGCGGCGGCCGCCTCGGCGCGCTTGCGGCCTTCGGGCGTGTCGCGGGCCTTGGGTTCGTCGAGCGGCAGCGCGTCCGCCGCGGCGGGATCGAAGCCCAGGTGGGCGAGGCTGTCGGCGAAATGGCCGGGAAGCTCGGCGCGCACGTCGACCTGCCCGCCGTCGGGATGATCGATGCGGATGCGGCGCGCGTGGAGGTGCATCTTGCGGCTGACCCCGCCGGTCAGGAACGCATCCTGCCCGCCATATTTGCCGTCGCCCACGATCGGGTGGCCGATCGCCGCCATATGCGCGCGCAACTGGTGGGTGCGGCCGGTATAGGGCTGCAATTCCACGAAGCAGGCGGCGTTGCCGGCGCGCTCGACCACGCGGTAGCGGGTGCGCGCGGGCAGGCCCTCCTTCTCGTCGACCATCATCTTCTCGCCGCCGGTGCCGGGCTGCTTGGCGAGCGGCAGTTCGATCATCCCGTCCTCGATCGAGGGCACGCCCGCCACGATCGCCCAATAGACCTTGCGCGCGGTGCGGCTGGAAAAGGCCTTGCCGAAGAAGGTGGCGGCGCGGCTGGTGCGCGCCAGCAGCAGCGCGCCCGACGTGTCCTTGTCCAGCCGGTGGACCAGCTTGGGCCGGTTCTCCGCCTCATATTGCAGGGCATCGAGCAGGCCGTCGACATGCTCGTGCGTCTTGGTGCCGCCCTGCGTGGCGAGGCCGGGCGGCTTGTTGATGACGATCGCCTGCGCATCGCGGTGGATCAGCATCCCTTGCGCATATTCGGCCTGTTCGGCGGATACGGGCGGGCGGGGGCGCTTCGCCTTCGAGGCCTTCGCCGCGGCCGGTTCGGGTGCCTGCGCGGGGGGCACGCGGATCACCTGCCCCGCCTCGATCCGGTCGCCGGGGGCGACGCGGCCGCCGTCCAGCCGCAGCTGGCCGGTCCGCGCCCAGCGCGAGATCAGGCTGAAGCTCGCCTCCGCCATGTGCCGCTTGAACCAGCGATCGAGGCGGATGCCGTGATCGTCCTCGCCCACCGTGAAGGTGCGAGCCTGATCGGCGTGCGCCTCGCTCATGCCAGCACCCGCGCGAAACCGATGCCGGCGATCAGCGCCAGCAGCGATCCCGCCACCGAGGCGACGGCGTAGGACAGCGCGCCGATCGTGTCACCGCGCGAGAGCATCAGATAGGCTTCCAGACTGAAGGAGGAGAAGGTCGTGAAGCCGCCCAGCACGCCCACGCCCAGCAGCAGGCGCAACGGCTCGGTCGGCAACTCGCCGTGGCGGGCGAGGACGGCGGCCAGCAACCCCATGAGGAAGCCGCCGAGGATGTTGGCGGCCCAAGTCCCCCACGGGAAGCCGGGGCCGAACAGGCGGTAGGCGGCAAGCCCCAATTGGTAGCGGAAGGCGGCGCCCACGGCACCGCCCGCCATGACGAGGAATAGCGCAGGCATGGCGGCGATGTAGCCGCTGCCGCGCGCCCACGCCAGCTATCCCAGCAGCAACGCCCAAAGGATCAGGACCAGCCCGACGGTGGCGACGCCCCACACGATCGTGCGGACGACGGGCACGCCCGCCGCATAGAGCGGCAGGTAGGCGAGCCGGCCCCAGAAATAGAGGTGGGCGCCCACCTCCGTCTTCCAGCCCAGCCGCCCGGCGGCCACCGCGCCGAGCAAAGCGGCGGCGAACAGCGGCAGCGTCTCGTAGAGATTGGCCTGCGCGCGCAGCAGCCGGGCGGGCAGGGGGGCGAGCGGCGGCATCTGCGCATCGCGCGCGCCGACGTTCCAGGCGGTGCCATATTGGCGCGTGCGGGCATTGCCCGCGGCCATGACGTGGACGAGCGCCAGCACCAGCGTGGCCCCCAGCAGGGTGAGTTCGATCGGCATCGGCGGAGCGTCGTCCCGCGCCGGTCGCACGTCAAGCCGGCTGGCGCTTGCGGGGGCGGGGGGGCGATGCTAGCCGCACGGCCATGTCCGTCGATGCCGCCACCGTCCGCAGGATCGCCAGCCTCGCCCGCCTCGCCCTGAACGAGGGCGAGGCCGAGGCGATGGTGCCCGAACTGAACGCCATCCTCCACTGGGTGGAGGAATTGGGCACGGTCGATACGGACGGCGTCGAGCCGCTCGCCACCGTCATCCCCAACACGCTGCGCCTGCGCGACGACGTGGTGACCGACGGCGGCATCCGCGATGCGGTTCTGGCCAACGCCCCGCAGGCCGAACATGGCTTCTTCGCCGTTCCCAAGGTGATCGAATGACGCTGACCGACCTGACGATCGCAGCCTTGCGCGACGGTTTCCGCGCCGGGGACTTCACCGCGCGCGAGGCGGCCGAGGCGTATAATGCGGCGGTCGCCGGGGCGCGGACGCTGAACGCCTTCATCGTCGAGACGCCCGACCATGCGCTGGCCGCCGCCGACGCCGCCGATCGCGCGCGCGGCGAAGGCGCGTTCGCCCCGCTGGCCGGCGTGCCGCTGGGCATCAAGGATCTGTTCTGCACTACCGGCGTGCAGACCACCGCCGCCAGCCACATCCTGGGCAATTTCGTGCCCCCGTACGAATCCACGATCACGACGAAGCTGTTCGCCGCCGGCGCCGGCATGTTGGGCAAGCTCAATCTCGACCAGTTCGCGATGGGCTCGTCCAACGAATCGAGCGCCTTCGGCCCGGTCGTCTCGCCGTGGCGGCGGAAGGACGGCGGCAATGCGCCGCTCACCCCCGGCGGCTCCTCGGGCGGGTCGGCGGCGGCGGTGGCGGCGCGGATCGTGCCGGGGGCGACGGGCACCGATACCGGCGGGTCGATCCGCCAGCCGGCGGCCTTTACGGGCATCGCCGGCATCAAGCCCACGTACGGCCGCTGTTCGCGCTGGGGGGTGATCGCCTTCGCCTCCTCGCTCGATCAGGCGGGGCCGATGGCGCGCGACGTGCGCGACTGCGCGATCCTGCTGGAGCAGATGGCAGGCTATGACCCGAAGGACGCGACCTCGCTCGACGCGCCCGTGCCGGCGTGGGAGGCGGGGCTTTCCACCGACCTGAAGGGCAAGCGCGTCGGCATCCCGCGCGAATATCGCGTCGACGGCATGCCGCAGGAGATCGAGGCGCTGTGGTGGCGCGGGGTCGAATGGTTGCAGGATGCGGGCGCCGAGGTGGTCGAGGTTTCCCTGCCGCACACCCGCCATGCCCTGCCGACCTATTACATCATCGCGCCGGCCGAAGCCTCCTCCAACCTCGCCCGCTACGACGGCGTCCGTTATGGTCTCCGCGATCTGCCCGAGGGCGCCAACCTTCAGGACATGTATGCCGCGACCCGCGCCGCCGGTTTCGGCGCCGAGGTCCGCCGGCGGATCCTGATCGGCACCTACGTGCTGTCGGCCGGCTTCTACGACGCTTATTACACCAAGGCGCAGAAGGTGCGCGCGCTGATCGCCCGCGATTTCGAGCGGGTTTTTCAGGACGTCGACGTGCTGCTCGCGCCGACCGCGCCGTCCGCCGCCTTCGCGCTCGCCGAGGCGCAGGTCGATCCGATCGCCATGTATCTGAACGACGTCTTCACCGTGCCGGCGTCGCTGGCCGGGCTGCCGGCGATGTCGGTGCCGGGCGGGCTGGACGCGCAGGGCCTGCCGCTCGGCCTCCAGATCATCGGCCGGCCGCTCGACGAACAGGGCGTGCTGAACGCGGCGCTGGCGATCGAGGAGCGCGCCGGCTTCGTCGCGCGGGCGGAGCGCTGGTGGTAGGGCCAGGCGACATCGCCTTCCGCCGCCGCCATGCCCATGTGCTGGCCGAGGCGCAGGGCGCGCTCAACATCAGCTTCGGCGCGATCCTGTCCGCCTATATCGGCATCGGCCTGGCGGACGTGGACAACCACCCCTTCGACCATCACGTCATGGCGCGCTTCTTCCTGTTGCTCGCCGCCTTCGTGATGAGCCTGTGCGTCGGCAACACTTTGCTGCTGCGCGGCGAATTGCGGCCGGCGGCGATCCTGCTGGCGGTGGCCGTCGTGGCGGCGCTGGCGGCGCACCACGAGGGCCGCGTGCTGGGCTTCGAGGTGACGATCCTGCGCATCGTATCGGGCTGCTGGTTCGTCGCCCTGCTGGCGAGCGACGCCTTGCTGACCCTGTTCCTCCATCTGCATCGGAAGGCGAAATGAGCTATCGCATCGCGGGCGCGACCGGCGACTGGGAAGTGGTGATCGGGCTGGAGGTCCATGCCCAGATCGCCAGCCGGGCCAAGCTGTTCTCGGGCGCCGCCACCGCCTTCGGCGCGGAGCCGAATGCGCAGGTGAGCCTGATCGACGCGGCGATGCCCGGCATGTTGCCCGTGCCCAACCGCGAATGCATCCGCCAGGCGGTGCGCACCGGCATGGCGCTCGGGGCGGCGATCAACCGCACCTCGCGCTTCGATCGCAAGAACTACTTTTACGCCGATCTGCCGCAGGGCTATCAGATCAGCCAGCTCTACCACCCGCTGGTGGGCGAGGGGACGATCGCGATCGAGCCGGACGAGAAGGACGGGCCGGGCGCGGCGAAGGACGTCGGCATCGAGCGCATCCATGTCGAGCAGGATGCCGGCAAGCTAATGCACGACCAGCATCCGACGCGCTCCTACGTCGACCTCAACCGGTCGGGCGTGGCGCTGATGGAGATTGTCAGCCGCCCCGACATGCGCTCGCCGGCCGAGGCGGGGGCCTATCTGAGGAAGCTGCGCCAGCTGCTGCGCTACGTCGGCTCGTGCGACGGCAATATGGAACAGGGCTCGATGCGGGCCGACGTCAACGTCTCGGTCCGCAAGCCCGGCGATCCGTTCGGCACGCGCACCGAGACCAAGAACGTCAATTCGGTCCGCTACGTGATGGCGGCGATCGCCGGCGAGGCGCGGCGGCAGGTGGACGTGATCGAGGCGGGCGGCACGATCGTGCAGGAAACGCGCCTCTACGATCCCGACCGGGACGAGACGCGATCGATGCGATCCAAGGAAGATGCGCACGATTACCGCTACTTCCCCGATCCCGATCTGCTGCCGCTGGTGCTGGACGACGCCTTTCTGGAGGAAGCGCGCACGAGCCTGCCCGAACTGCCCGACGCCAAGCGCGCCCGCTATACCGACGCGCTCGGCCTCACCCCTTATGCCGCGGATGTGCTGACGGCGGACGTCGAGACGGCGCGCTGGTTCGAGACGCTGGTGGCGGCGACCGGCAAGCCCGAGGCGGAGGTGGCCAAGGCCGCCTCCAACTGGCTGATCTCCGATCTGTACGGCGCGCTCAACCGGCTCGGACGGGACATCACCGACAGCCCGGTCAGCCCGGCGCAGGGGGCCGAACTGCTGGGGCTGGTGGCGGACGGCACGCTGTCCGGCAGCCTCGCCAAGCAGGTGTTCGAGATCATGCTGGAAACGGGCGAAGGCCCGGCCGCGATCGTCGAGGCGCGCGGTCTGCGCCAGACCAGCGATACCGGCGCGATCGAGGCGAAGGTGGCCGAGATCCTCGCCGCCAATGCCGACAAGGTGGACCAGTATCGCGCCGGCAAGGTGGCGCTGTTCGGCTTCTTCGTCGGCCAGACGATGAAGGCGATGGGCGGCAAGGCCAATCCGCAGGTGGTGAACGAGGTGCTGAAGACGGCGCTGGGGTGAGGGCTACCTCTGGCCTACCCGTTCGTCCTGAGTAGCCGCGGAAGCGGCGTATCGAAGGGCGGCCGCACACGCGGCACTGCTTCGATACGGGCCTTCGACTGCGCTCAGACCCTACTCAGCACGAACGGGGGTCGGGTTTACGACGTGACGTCGAAATCCTGATTCGGGTTCGTCCCGCCCGTGCCGGCGGTGCCGCCGTCCATGCCGGGGCTGTCGGGCTCTTCCGGCACGTTCTCGATGTCGTCATGCCCGCCGCGGCCGGGGGGCGTGACCTGCTCGGGCGCGTCGCTGGGGCCGGTGGGCAGGCTGTCGGGATGCGCGTCGGGGGTGCTGGCCATGATCGTCTCCTGTGGCAGGCCCCTGAAACGGGCGGGCTTCGCGAAGGCTCCAAGCCTTGCCCCTGCGGCCGCCATGCTGTAGGCGGCGCGCTTCCCATGGCCCGGCGGGCGTGGCGGAACTGGTAGACGCGCCTGGTTTAGGTCCAGGTATCGCAAGATGTGGGGGTTCGAGTCCCTTCGCCCGCACCAGCCCGCCCCGCGCGGCGGGCTTCGCCATGACAGACCGACCTTGAGGATCCGAGCCACCATGCAGACCGTCGAGACGCTGAACGAGGGCCTGAAGCGCGCCTATACGCTGACCATCCCCGCCGGCGACATCGCGAGCCGGATCGAGGCCGAGGTGAAGAAGGCCGCGCCGCAGATCCGCATGCCCGGCTTCCGCCCCGGCAAGGTGCCCGCCAACCTCGTCAAGAAGATGCACGGGCCGCAGCTGGAGCAGGAGGCGCTGAACGCCGCCGTGCAGCAGGGCGTGCAGGCCCTGATGGCCGAGAAAGGCCTCCGCCCCGCCATCCAGCCCACGGTCGAGCTGGGCGAGGGCTATGCCCATGGTCAGGACGCCGAGGTGAAGGTGGCGCTGGAAGTGCTGCCCGACGTGCCCGCCCCCGCCATCGAGGGGCTGACGCTGGAGCGCCTGACCGTCGAGCCGAGCGAGGTCGAGATCGACCAGCAGATCGAGCGGCTGGCCGGCCAGCAGAAGAGCTTCGAGGATGCCGCCGAGGGCCATCCGGCGGTGACGGGCGATCAGGTGATCGTCGACTTCCTCGGCCGCACCGCGGACGGCGTCGCCTTCCCCGGCGGCACCGGCGAGGACATGGCGGTGGAACTGGGCGCCGGTCGCCTCATCCCCGGCTTCGAGGATCAGATGGAAGGCATCAAGGTGGGCGAAAGCCGCACCCTGAACGTGACCTTCCCGGTCGACTATGGCGAGAAGAGCCTGGCCGGCAAGCCCGCCACCTTCGAGATCACCGCCAAGGCGGTGAAGACGCCGAAGGACACGGTGGTGGACGAGGCGTTCGCCACGTCGCTGGGCCTCGAGAGCCTGGAGAAGCTGCGCGAGCTGTTCAAGGGCCAGATCGAGCAGGAGCTGAACGGCCTCACCCGCACGCACATGAAGCGCAAGCTGCTCGACCAGCTTGCCGATTCGCACGATTTCGAAGTGCCGCCGTCGATGGTCGAGGCGGAGTTCAACCAGATCTGGCAGCAGCTGGAGCATGAGGCGACCCACGAGGCCGATCCCGAAGCTGCCCGCGCGGAGATGGAGAAGGACCGCGACGACTATCGCAAGATCGCCGAGCGGCGCGTGCGCCTGGGCCTGCTGCTGTCCGAGATCGGCCGCCTGAACAACGTCGAGGTTTCCAGCCAGGAAATGCAGCGCCTCGCTATGCAGGCGGCGCAGCAATATCGCCCGCAGGATCGCGAGCGGTTCATGCAATATCTCCAGCAGGATCCGATGGCCGCCGCCCAGCTGCGCGCGCCGCTCTACGAGGACAAGGTGGTCGACTATCTGTTCGGCACCGCCACCATCACCGACCGCGCGACGACGCGGGAGGAACTGGAAGCGGCGATCGAGGCGGATGCCGAAGGCGACGTCAAGCCGCACGTCCATGGCCCGGACTGCGACCACGATCATGACCACGATCACGGGCATGACCATGCCCACGATCACGCCGCCGAGCCGGCCGCGGAAGCCGGGGAGGCCCCCGCCGCCGAGGCCGAGGCCGCCCCGGCCAAGAAGCCGCGCAAGCCACGCGCGAAGAAGACCGCCGAGGCCGACGCCCCCGCCGGCGAGTGAGCGATACGGGGCGGGGCAGGTGTGCCCCGCCCACTTCGATTCCCACGCAATTCGCGCCTGTTTGTATCGCCTTGCCGCCGGCGCAGCGCGTGTCCCTCGACTTCGCTCGGGATGAACGGAGGGGGCGGCGTGGCCTGCACCGCCGGCATCCCCACCCCCTTCCGTTCGCCCCGAGCGAAGTCGAGGGGTATGCCCAGCACCCGCCCGGCATAGCTTGGCTAACCCGCGCCCGTGGAATAAAGCGGGAACATGGGCCGCGTCCTGATCCCCGTGCTGGGCGACCAGCTGTCCGAACATCTCGCCTCGCTGCGCGGGGTCAAGCGCGCCGATGCGGTGGTGCTGATGATGGAGGTGGCGGACGAGACGACCTACGTCCGCCACCATCCCAAGAAGATCGCGCTGATCCTCTCCGCGATGCGCCATTTCGCCGCGGCGCTGGAGAAGGCGGGGTGGACGGTCGATTACGTGCGGCTGGACGATCGCGGCAACAGCGGCAGCTTCACCGGCGAGGTGGCGCGCGCCGTGAAGCGCCACACGCCCGAACGCATCCGCATCGTCGAAGCCGGCGAATGGCGCGTGATGGAGATGATCCGCGGCTGGGAGAAAGCGTTCGGCCTGCCCGTCGAGATACTCGAAGACGATCGCTTCGTCGCCTCGCTGGACGAGTTCCGCGCCTGGGCGAAGGGCCGCCGGGGCCTGACGATGGAATATTTCTATCGCGAGATGCGGCGCAAGACCGGCTTGCTGATGGATGGCGACCAGCCCGAGGGCGGCCGCTGGAATTACGATGCGGACAATCGCAAGGTGCCGCCACGCGGCCTCAACTACCCCGCGCCCGAACGCTTCACCCCCGACGAGACGACGCGCGACGTGCTGGCGCTGGTGGCGAAGCGCTTCGGCGGCCATTTCGGCGACCTCGAACCCTTCGCGCTGCCCGTCACGCGCAAGCAGGCGCTGGCCGCGCTCCGCCATTTCATCGATGCCAGCCTGCCGGGCTTCGGCGACTATCAGGATGCGATGCTGGCGGGGCAGGACACGCTCTACCATTCGATGCTGTCGCCGCCGCTCAATTGCGGGCTGCTGACCCCGCTCGAACTGTGCGAGGCGGCGGCGGAGGCCTATGCCGCGGGGAAGGCGCCGCTCAACGCGGTCGAGGGCTTCATCCGGCAGGTGATAGGCTGGCGCGAATATATCCGCGGCATGTACTGGCTCAGGATGCCCGACTTCGCCGAGGACAATGCGCTGGGGGCGGACCGGCCGCTGCCCGAATTCTACTGGACCGGCGAGACGGAGATGCGCTGCCTGGCCGAGGCCGTCGACGTCACGAAGCGCGAGGCGTGGTCGCACCATATCCAGCGGCTGATGGTGCTCGGCAATTTCGCGATGCTGGCGGGCGTCAAACCGCAGGCGATCGATGACTGGTTCCTCGTCGTCTATGCGGACGCCTATCAATGGGTCGAACTGCCGAACGTTCTGGGGATGAGCCAATATGCCGATGGCGGCATCCTCGGCTCCAAACCCTATGCCGCGGGCGGCGCCTATATCGATCGCATGTCCGATTATTGCGGGCGCTGCCGCTACGACGTGAAGCAGAAGACGGGGCCGGACGCCTGCCCGTTCAACGCGCTCTACTGGGATTTTCTCGCGCGCAACGAGGCGAAGCTGAAAGGCAACCAGCGGATGCGCAACGCTTATGCCGGCTGGCGGCGGATGAAGCCGGCGGTGCGGGACGCCTATCGCCAGAGCGCCGCGGCGTTCCTGGGCACGCTGAAGCCCGCGGGCGGCGGCTGGGTGCGCGAGGATGGATGAATATTCGCTAACGGTCGCGTTCAGGCACGTCTCAGCGGACTCGGTGCATAGCCCGTCGCATGGAAGGGCGATCGGGCCCTTCGCACCACGGTTCGCTTACAGGAGGTCGCCCATGTCGTTCAGGAAGATCATGCTCGGGGCCGTCGCCGCTTTGACGATGGCCGGCGCGGTGGCCCCTGCGGCGGCCGAGGCGCAATATTACGGTCGCGGCCGCGGCGGCTACGATCGCGGCTGGGACGGCTACCGGGGCGGTGGCTATTATGACGCGGGCCGGCGCGGCGGGCGGGGCGACCGCGGCTATTACGACAACCGCCGCGGCTGGCGCGGGGACCGCGGCTATCGCGGCGGCCGCTGCCGCGACAAGGGCACCGGCGGCACGATCATCGGTGCGATCGCCGGCGGCCTGCTCGGCAACACCGTCGTCGGCCGCGGCGGCGACCAGACGCTGGGCACGATCGCCGGCGCCGGCGTGGGCGCCATCGCCGGCCGCGCCATCGATCGCGATTGCTGATCCGCCGCCGCCCCGCGGGCTTTTCCCCGCGGGGCGGCACCCCATATCCACCGGAGCATGACCATGGCCTCCACCCGCCTCATCCAGCGCCTCGCCATCGCCGGCGTGGCGACACTTCTGTCGGCGGGCGTCCTCGGTCGCTTTTCGGCCTTGGCGGCGGAGACGGCGGTGCCCGCCCCCGCGCCGCTCGTCACCGCCCCCGCCAGCACGGCGACCGAGACGGCGGTCTTCGCCGGTGGCTGCTTCTGGGGGGTGCAGGGCGTCTTCCAGCATGTGAAGGGCGTGACGGGCGCCGTATCGGGCTATACCGGCGGCACCGCCGCCACCGCCACCTACGATCGCGTATCGGGCGGGGATACGGGCCATGCCGAGGCGGTGCGCGTCACTTTCGACCCCCGCGTCGTCAGCTACGCGGATCTGCTGCGCATCTATTTCTCGGTCGTCGCCGATCCGACGACGCTGAACGCGCAGGGGCCGGACCACGGCACGCAATATCGCACCGCGCTCTTCCCCACCAACGCCGCGCAGGCGCGCGTGGCCGCCGCCTATATCGCGCAACTCGGCAAGGCGAAGCTGTGGCCGCGGCCGATCGTGACGCGGATCGAGCGGGCGCAGGCCTTCTATCCGGCCGAGGGCTATCATCAGGATTATCTGACGCGCCATCCGGATGCGGCCTATATCCGCATCAACGACGCCCCCAAGGTGGACGCGCTGAAGACGCTATACCCCGCCAGCTACCGCGCGCAGCCCGTTCTGGTGCGGGGGGTGATCGATACGCCACCCCGCGCCGGGCTGGGTGGCGCATCGCGGCCGATCAGCCGATCTTGACGTCCGCCGGTTTCGACTGGAGCTGGATGTAATTCTGGATGCCCATCCGCTCGATCATGTCGAGCTGGCGTTCCAGATAGTCGACATGCTCCTCCTCATTGTCGAGGATGCGCTTGAACAGATCGCGGCTGACATAGTCGCGCACCGTCTCCGAATAAGCGATGGCATCGCGCAGCAGCGGGATCGCCTCCCCCTCCAGCGCCAGATCGGCCTTCAGCACCTCCTCCACGCTCTCGCCGATCTTCAGCCGGCCGAGCAGCTGGAAGTTGGGCAGGCCATCCAGGAACAGGATGCGCTCCGACAGCCAGTCCGCATGCTTCATCTCGTCGATCGATTCGTGCCGCTCGAAATCGGCGAGCCGTTCGACGCCCCAGTGATCCAGCAGGCGATAGTGCAGCCAATATTGGTTGATCGCGGTCAGCTCGTTGCGGAGCGCCTCGTTCAGATAGTCGATGACCTTGGGATCGCCCTTCACGACGCCGTCCTCCTCAGTAAAGTGGGGCGGCATGTAGGCGGATCGGGCGGCTACGCCAAGAAAAAACGGCGGAAATCAGCCAATTGCTAGTGCGAACGACTTACGCGGCGGACCGCTCCTGTTCGATGATCTCGCGTGCGAACGAGACGCACTGGCCGCAGCGCGGGCGGCGGCCAAGCGAGGCGTAGGCGGCGCAGGGGGTGACGCAGCCGGAGCGCGCGGCGCGCCGCACGTCATGCTCCCGAATGGCATTGCACACGCAAACGACCATATCGCTCTCCCTAGACCATCCTTCCGTATCGCGGCTGCAAGCGAATCGCAATAGGTTTGCGACGCATTCGCAACTGCCGAATTCCATAACGGCTTGAACAAAAATCGTTTGAGGTCCGCGACAATTCGGTTTCAGATCGGAACAACGTCGGCCGGGGGGATCGACGGTGCGGGCGAGCGATGCCGATGGGCGCAGATTTGCGGGAGGCCCATCCATGTCCGTTGCCGTTGCCCATGCCGTATCCGCCGTCGCGCTCGCCGCCGCCTTGCTCGCGGCACCTGCGACGGGCCAGACGCCCCAATCCACCGACGCTGCCCAGCCGACCGAATCCCCGCTCGCCGAGGATCCGATCGGCAACGAGGAACTGGTGGTGACGGGGCGGCGCGCCTCGCAGGCGTCGGTCGCGATCGGCACCGATCAGACGCGCAACGCCATCTCGATCACGCGCGAAGCTCTGTTGTCGGCGCCGGCGGGCATCTCGGGCCTGAAGATGCTGGAAGGTCTGCCGGGCTTCAACGTGCAGGCGAACGACGCGCTCGGCCTCTATGAATTCGGCAATTCGGTGTTCGTGCGCGCCTTCAACTTCCAGCAGATCGGCTTCCTGCTGGATGGCGTGCCGATGGGCCGGTCCGACCAGTTCGGCGGCAGCCCGATCTTCCGCTATGTCGAGAACGAGAACCTCCAGCGCGTCACCGCCAATCAGGGGGCGGGCGAGGTCTCCTCGCCCAGCTACGCCTCGCTCGGCCCGATCGTCCAATATGTGACGACGCCGCCCGCCGAGGACATGGGCGCCTTCGGCCAGTTCACGATCGGATCGAACGATCAGCGCCGCGGCTTCATCCGCCTCGATACCGGCAGCCACGGCGGGCTTTCGGCCTATGCCAGCTATTCCAGGCTTGATGCCGACGTGTGGCGCGGACCGGGGACGATCGATCGCGAACATGTCGAGGCGAAGGTCCGCTACGAGATCGACAACCGCTCCGACGTGACCGCGACCTTCCTCTACAACGATTATTTCGACTACGATTCGCCCGCAATCACGCTCAACCAATATAATGGCGTGCCGGGGGCCGATCCGCTCGCCGCCTTCGGCCTCGGGCGGCGGGGGCGCTATTATGCCTATCTGGGCTCCGTGCCGACGCTGCCGGCGACGACGCCGGGCGTCGCTTTCTCCAACCCCAACTACAACCAATATTTCAAGCAGGCGATCAACAGCCGCACCGACTATCTTGCGTCGCTCGCCGGCAATTTCGCGCCCACCGACCGGCTGACGCTGACCGCCACCGCTTATTACGAGGACAAGAAGGGCTATGGCGTCTCGCCCGAAGCCTATGCCACCTCGCTCGCCGCCTACAATGCCGAACGGCTGATCCTGACCGGCCTGACGGCGCCGCGCGGGCTGCAATATGGCCTGTCGACGATCGAGGGCAATCGCGTCGGCATCACCGGCAGCGCGCGGTGGGAGGTGGGGGCGAGTGCGCTTCAGGCCGGCTTCTGGGCCGAGAACGACGATTTTCACCGCACCCAGGCGCGCTACAATCAGGCGGGCGGCAGCCCGGACGGCGCGCCGCTGCTCAACGAGCCGGTCCACCTCCAGCGCGATTACCGCTCCAATCGCGAGACGCTGCAATTCTTCGCCAAGGCGACGATCGTGGCCATGGATGCGCGGCTGAAGGTGGATGTGGGCTTCAAGACGCTCGACGTCGGCTACAGCATCCAGGGCGCGCGCAACCCGGCGGACTATATCAATCGCCGCCGCCCGCGGCTGACCGATCGCTGGCGCGATTACTTCCTGCCGCAGGTGGGCGCGGTGTTCGACATCACCCCGCGCGCGCAGTTCTTCGCCTCCTATGCCGAGAATATGGCGCTGCCGCGGGGGGCTGACGACATCTTCTCCGCGGCCAGCCCGATCGTGCCGGGGCCGGCGCCCGAGACGGCGAAGAATTACGAGATCGGCCTGCGCGCCAACGAGCCGGCGTTCAACGCCGCGCTGGCGCTGTTCTACACGAGCTTCGACAACCGCCTGCAATCCTTCGCCACGATCGTGCCGGGATCGACGCAGACCGAGACCTTCTTCCAGAACGTCGGCGGCGTGAAATCCTATGGCGCGGAACTGAGCGGCACGGTGAAGCCTGCCTTCCTGAACGGCCTCGCCTATCTGAACGGCAACGTCACCTACAATATCGCCGAGTTCGAGGACAATTTCTCGAGCTTCGCGATCCGCGGCAACCGCGTGCCGGACAATGCCAAATGGCTGGTGCAGACCGGCGTGACGGTGGAGCCGGCGCCGTGGCTGGTCGCCAATTTCTCGGGCCGCTACCTCTCGCGCCGGTTCAGCAACTTCACCAACAGCGAATCGATCGGCGGCTATGTCGTGACCAGCGCCTATGTCGATATCGGCGAGGGGATCGACGTGGGGCCGCTGAAGGAGGCACGGCTGCGCTTCAACGTCGATAACATCTTCGACAAGGATTACCTCGGCACGATCACGCCCACGACCAACACGCCCGCCACCTTCCGCCCCGGCCCGGACCGGACGTTCCAACTCACCCTCAACGCAAAGATCTGATCCATGGCCCGTCTCACCTTCGCCGCTCTTGCCGCCCTCGCGCTCGCCGGTCCCGCCGCAGCCGGGCCGGGGGCGGAGCCCGACGCCCGCGCCCGCGCCATCCACCAGCGCCTCATCACGATGGACACGCACCTCGATACGCCCGCCAGCTTCGCGCGCGACGGGTGGGATTTCGCGCGCGATCATGCCGCGGACGACGATTTCACCCAGGTCGATCTGCCGCGCATGGCCAAGGGCGGGCTGGATGGCGGTTTCTTCGCCATCTACACGCCGCAGGGGCCGCGCGACGCCGCCGGCATCCGCGCCGCGCGCGACTTCGCCTTCGCCCGCGCCGCCGCCATCCGCGAGACGGTGGCGCGCAACTCTACGCGCATGGCGCTCGCCTTCCGCGCCGACGATGCCGCGCGCATCGCGGCCGAAGGCAAGGTGATCGTCTACCAGAGCATGGAGAACAGCTATCCGATCTCGGGCGACATCAGCCTGATGAGCGCCTTCTACCGGCTGGGCGTGCGGCTGATGGGGCCGGTCCACTTCCGCAACAACGATCTGGGCGACAGTTCGACCGACCCCAAGGGCAAGGAATGGAACGGCCTCAGCCCGCTCGGCTGGCAGTTCGTGGCGGAGGCCAATCGCCTCGGCATCGTGCTGGACGCCAGCCACGCGTCGGACGACGTGCTCGACCAGATGATCGCGCTGTCGCGCACGCCGGTGCTGCTCAGCCATTCGGGCTGCAAGGCGATCTACGACCATCCCCGCAACGTGGACGACGCCCGCCTCCTGAAGCTGGCGGCGGCCGGCGGCGTCATCCAGATGAACGCTTATGGCGACTATCTGTCGAAACCCGCCCCCAATGCCGAGCGCGATGCCGCGCTGAAGGCGCTGATGGCCAAGGCGGGGCCGAACATGACGCGCGACCAGCGCGTGGCGCTGATGCGCGAGCGGCGCGCGATCCTGGCGCGCTATCCGGGCAGCCGCGCCGATTTCGACATGTTCATGGCGCACCTGCTGCACGCGCTGAAGCTGGTCGGGCCGGAGCATGTCGGCATCGGCCTCGACTGGGATGGCGGCGGCGGGATCGTCGGCATGGAGGATGTATCGGCCATCCCCAAGATCAGCGCGGCGCTGCTGAAGGCGGGTTATGGCGAAAAGGATCTGGCGGCGATCTGGAGCGGCAACGTGCTGCGCGTGCTGCGCGCCGCCGAAGCCAAGGCGGCACCCGTCACGACGACGGCCGACGCCGAATAGCGCGTCAAGTATCGAAATGTTGCCAAACCCTGGCCATGGTCACCGCTCCTTAACTCCGGTAGTGGCAGGACTGTCGAGGACAGCCCCGCGATCGGGGCGCCAGGGCCAGGGATTGGACCAGTGGAAGAAAAGATTCGCGAGATTCTGGAAGAAGTTGGCGGCCTCGTCACCGCTCCGGCGGCGCTCGGCAGCAACGACGATCTGTTTGCCGCTGGCCTGACGTCCTTTGCCACCGTCAATGTTATGCTGGGGATCGAGGATGCTTTCGATCTCGAGTTTCCCGAACGGCTGCTGACCCGTACCTCGTTTCGCAGCATCGCCGCGCTGGCCGCGGCGGTGCGCGAGGCGCAGTCCGCCGTCGACGCCGGCTGAGGCGCCGTCGATGACCGCGCCTGCGCTGATCGGGATCGATCGCGTCGCCCGCATCGCCGCCACGCATGCCGATGCGGTGGATCGCGAGGGCCGCTTCCCGGCCGAAGCCGTCGCCGCGATGCGCGAGGAAGGGTTGCTGGGGCAGATGGTGCCGGCGACGCTCGGCGGGCGCGGGACGCCGCTGTCCGTGGTGGCACAGCAGACGCAGGTGCTGGCGCGGGCCTGCGCGTCGAGCGCGATGGTCTTCGCGATGCATCACAACCAGATCGCCTGCGTCATCGATCATGCGCTGGGCGATCCGTGGCACGCCGATTTCGCGCGGCGGCTGGCGGCGGAGCAGTTGCTGGTCGCCTCCGTCACCTCGGAAGTCGGGATCGGCGGCGACATGCGATCGAGCACCTGCGCGGTCGCGGTTGCGGACGGGCGCTTCACGCTGGAGAAAGCGGCGCCCACCATCTCCTACGCGCGCTATGCCGACGCCTTCTTCGTGACGGCGCGGGCGCATGCCGATGCCCCCGCGTCCGATCAGGTGCTGGTGACGGTGCTGCGCGCCGATACCACGCTCGACCACACCGGTGAGTGGGATGCGCTGGGGCTGCGCGGTACGTGCAGCGAGGCGTTCCGCTTCGTCGGCACGGGGCTGGCGGCGCAGGTGATGCCCACCTCCTTCGCCGATATCGCGGGCGCGACGATGGTGCCCGTCTCCCACCTCCTCTGGGCGGCGGCGTGGACGGGGATCGCGGTGGACGCCACGGCGCGCGCGCGCCGTTTCCTGCGCGAACGCGCGCGGCGCACGCCGGGGGTGGTGCCGCCGGGCGCGGCGCGGCTGACGCAGTCCGTCGGCCCGCTCCAGCAGATGCGGTCGCGCCTGCGCGAGCTGCTGGCGCAATATGATTCGGCGCGCGATCCGGCCGCCGCCGCCGCGGTGCCGCCGCGCGATCGCTGGCCCGAAGGCATGGCGCTGGCGGTGGCGATGAACAGCCTGAAGGTCGACGTGTCCGAAACGTGCCTGCAAGTGGTTCATAACGCCATGGTTATTTGCGGGATGGCGGGATATAGGAACGGCACGGAATATAGTGTCGGCCGGCATTTGCGAGATATTTACTCGGCCCAGTTGATGATCAGCAACGACCGGGTCGTCGCCACGACGGGAGCTCTCCTTCTGGCGCAGCGATCCGAGATAGGGGCGTTGTGACATGGACATGCAGACGAGCTATCGCCAGCGGCTGATTTCCGCCGGCATCCTGATCCCCACCGGGGTCGACGGGCTGATGGGGCGCAGCGGCCTGTTCGAGCGGGTGTTCGACGGGCTGGACGGCGCGATCACCCGCGCCGGCCTGCACGAGGGTGCCGAAGTGATGCGCTTCCCCCCCGCGATGGCGCAGCAGACGTTCGAGAAGAGCGGCTACATGAAGAACTTCCCGCACTTCGCGGGAACCGTCCACTGTTTCTGCGGGGACGAGCGCGCGCATCACAAGCTGATCGGCCGGATGGAGCGCGGCGAGGACTGGCAGGACGAGCAGGCCCCCGCCGGCATGGTGCTGACGCCGGCCGCCTGCTATGCCGTCTATCCGATCGTCGCGGCGCGCGGGCCGCTGGGGGCGGACGGGCATCGCGTCGACGTGATGTCCTATTGCTTCCGGCACGAGCCCTCGCTGGAGCCGACGCGGATGCAATTGTTCCGCATGCGCGAGTTCGTGCGCATCGGCACGCCCGATCAGGTGCTCGCCTTCCGCAGCGACTGGATCGAGCGGGGGCAGGCGTTCGCTCGGTCGCTCGGCCTGCCGTTCGAGGTGGATGTCGCCAACGACCCCTTCTTCGGCCGCGCCGGCAAGCTGATGGCGGATAGCCAGCGCACGCAGGAGCTGAAGTTCGAGCTGTTGATCCCCGTCAACGACGGCGTCGGCCCCACCGCCTGCCTCAGCTTCAACTATCACATGACCTATTTCGGCGACACCTGGGGCATGACCACGCCCGACGGGGCGGCGGCGCAGACGGCATGCATCGCCTTCGGCATGGAGCGGCTGGTGCTGGCGCTGTTCCGCCACCACGGTTTCGATCTGCACGACTGGCCGGCACCCGTCCGCCAGACGCTGGGTCTGGACTGACGATGGCGCCGAGGGGGACGAGCCCCGCCCGCCGCCCCTTCTGGTTCGAAGGGCGGTTCGGCTGGCTGCACCTGCCGCCCGCCGGCGTCGCGTGGACGGGGCGGCCGGGCGTGCTGCTGTGCGGGGCCTATGCACAGGAAGAGGTGTGCAGCCGCCACGGCCTGCTGCTTCTGGCGGATGCGCTGGCGGCGGCCGGCATTCCCACGCTGCGCTTCGACTGGCTGGGCAGCGGCGACAGTGCCGGCGGGGCGGTCTCCTTCGCGGGCATGGTGGCGGACGTGCGGCTGGGCGCCGCGGCGCTGGTGCAGGAGACCGGCGTCTCGACGGTGGCCCTGCTCGGCCTGCGCATCGGCGCCGCGGCGGCGCTGACGGCGGCGGCGGGGATGGGCGGGCTGGCGGGGATCGGCCTGCTGGCGCCCGTGCTCGCCGGCCAGGCGTTCCTGCGCGAGACGCGCGCTTCGGCCAGCGTCGCACCGCTGGCGCTGCTCGATCCCGTTCCACGGGCGGGGGCCGGCCCGCTCAACGCCAACGGCTTCCGCTGGGAGGCGGGGTTCCAGCAGGAACTGGCCGCGCTCGACCTGACGCACGCGCCGGCGCCCGCCGTATCCGTGCTGGCGATGGCCGCGCCCGGCGACAAGCGCCTGCCGCAACTGGCGGCGGCGTGGAGTGCGGCGGGCGCGGCGCCGACGGCGCATCCCTTCGCCGAATATCCCGCCTATATGCGCGATCCGACCACGCATGTGATGCCGCACGCCGCCTGGGCGCAGGTGGTGGAATGGGCGGCCGGGCTGGCGGCGCCCGCCGCCTCCATCGCGCCCGTGACCCCGGTGGCGGTGGCCGACCGGCTGGCCGTCGACGATTATGAGGAGATGCCCTGCTGCTTCGGGCCGGAGGCGCGCGTGTTCGGCATGCTGTGCCGCCCGGCGGGGCAGGCGCCGGCGGGCGTGGCGGCGCTGCTGCTGCACGAGGGCAGCACGCACCATATCGGCAATGGCGGCGCCTATGTGGCGCTCGCGCGGCGGCTGGCGGCGGCTGGCATCGCCTCGATCCGCATCGACCCGACCGGCACCGGCGACAGCCGCTCGGACGGCAGCGACCGCAACGCCCATTACGATCTGGAACGGCTGAGCGAGATTTCGGACGCGATCGACGTCGTCGCCGCCGCAGGCAGCCCCGCCGTCGTCAGCTTCGGCCTCTGCTCGGGCGCCTATACCGCCTATCAGGCGGCGCTGGCGGACGAGCGGGTGGTCGGCGTCGTCACCATCAACATCCAGAAGTTCGTCTGGCATTATGGCGACGACATCCGCGTGGCGCCCGGCGGCACGATGAAGCGGACGCTCAGATCCTACCTCCGCTCGATGCGCAATCCGGGCGAATGGAAGCGCGCGCTCGCCGGCGACGCCGATCTGATCGGCATCGCCCGCGTGCTGGCGGCGCGGGGGCTGGCCCGCACCGGCCACGCCCTGCGCGCACTGCTGCCGCCGAAGCCGGGTTCGGAGATCGCGATCGTGCGCGAGGAGATGGCGCGGCTGGGGGCGCGGCGCGCGCACCTCCATTTCATGTTCAGCGACGAGGATCCGGGGCTGGCCGAGATCGCGCTCCACTTCGGCGGCGGCGGCCGGCGGCTGAAGGCGCATCCGCGGGCGCGTCTGCACGTGTTCCCGCGCGCCGATCATCATTTCAACGGCTGGGACGCGCGGGCGCGCTATTTCGCGATCGTGGAGGAGGCGATGCAGGCGGTGATCGCCGAACATGGCGACAGCCTGCCCGCGGCGCTGGCGGTGGCGGCGGAATAGTCACCGAAGTGTAACCCGGCCGCCTTTTTGTCGTCGCAGCAAGGGCCTAGCCGCCCCCGGAACAGATATTCCGGGGGACGACATGACGATCAGGACCATCCTCGCCGCGGTTGCGGCGTCCACGGCGCTCGCCCCGGCGATGGCGCAGGTGCAGGCCGAGGACGCCGCCGACAGCGTGATCGTGACCGGCACCCGCCGCATCGACCGCACCGCCATCCAGTCCGCCACCCCGATCGACGTGCTGCAACGCGAGGCGCTGGCGACGACCGTATCGGAGGAGCTGACCGACGAGATCCAGCAGCTCGTCCCCAGCTTCAACGTCCAGCGCCTGCCCGCGGCGGACGGCCTCGCCTTCGTCCGCCCCGCCACGCTGCGCGGCCTTTCGCCCGACCAGACTCTGGTGCTGGTCAACGGCAAGCGCCAGCACCGCTCTGCCCTGCTCGGCATCCGCGGCGCGCAGGGCGTCGATCTGGCGCAGATCCCGAGCTTCGCGCTCGGCCGGGTGGAGGTGCTGCGCGACGGGGCGGCGGCGCAATATGGATCGGACGCGATCGCCGGCGTGCTCAACCTGCTGCTGGACGACCAGCCCGGCTTCCAGGCGTTCGGCATCGCTTCGCAATATTATGAGGGCGACGGCGAACTGTATCGCGGCGGCGCCAAGGCGGGCGTGGCGATCGGCGATGGCGGGTTCGTCGTCGGCACGGTCGAATATTCCAACGCCCAGGCCACCTCGCGATCGATCCAGCGGCCCGATGCCATCGCCTTTCAGGCGACCAATCCGCAACTGGCGGTGCCGAACCCCGTCACCCGCTGGGGCCAGCCCGACCGCGAGGCGATCCGCGGCACGCTGAACGCGAAGCTGCCGCTGACCGACGCGATCGACCTCTACGGCTTCGGCATCTACGGGCGCAGCACGCAGACCACCGACTTCAACTGGCGCAACCCGTCCGAAACGTCCTACCGCATCACCCCCGCCTTTCCGGGCTTCGACCTTCGCTCCCTCTATCCGGCGGGATTCACCCCGCGCTTCGGGCAGAAGGACGAGGATCGCACCGCGGTGGGCGGCGTGCGCGGCGAGCTGGCCGGCGGGCTGCGCTGGGACGTGTCGGCCGGCTACGGGCGCAACCGCATCCGCTACGTGATGGACGAATCGATCAACGCCTCGTTCGGGCCGCAATCGCCGACGTCGTTCGACAACGGCCGGCTGATCCAGCGCGAGTTCAACCTCAACCTCGATCTCGTCCAGCCGATCGAACTGGGGCTGGCCGAGCCGGCGACGATCGCGGCCGGCGCCGAGCGGCGGCGCGAAAGCTACCGCATCGTCGCGGGCGATCCCTTCTCCTACGGCGTCGGCCCCGCCGCGCGCTTCGGCGTGCCTTCGGGCGCCAGCGGCTTTCCCGGCTATACGCCGGCGCAGGAGGGGACCAACGGGCGGACCAGCTATGCCGGCTATGTCGACGGCGAGATACGCCCTGTCTCCGCGATCACGCTGGGCGGTGCCGTCCGCTACGAGGATTATTCGGACTTCGGCGACAACTGGAGCTGGAAGGGCACGGCGCGCGCCGAACTGACCCGCGGCCTCGCACTACGCGGGGCGCTCTCCACCGGCTTCCGCGCGCCGACGCCGGGCCAGTCGAGCTACACCCGCACCTCACAGGGGCTGGATACCAATACGTTGCAGGTCTTCACCGCCGGGCTGCTCTCGCCCGACAATCCGATCTCGCGGCTGTTCGGGGCGACGCCGCTCCGCCCCGAGCGGAGCCGCAACCTGAGCCTGGGCGTGGCGATGGAGCCGGCGCCGGGCTTCACCATCACCGGCGACTATTACCGCATCCGCCTGCGCGACCGCTTCGGCCAGTCGCAGAACTTCACGCTGACCGCGGCGCAGCGCGCGGCGCTGGTGGCGCAGGGGGTGCCGGGCGCGGAAAGCGTGACGACCATTTCCTATTACACCAACGCCTTCGCGACGACGACGCAGGGCGTCGACATCGTCGGCGCCTATCTGTGGCGGCTGGGGGAGGGGCGGACGCTGCGCTTCACCGCCGCCTACAACCTCAACGACACCAAGGTGCGCCGCGCCACCGCCGCCGTCGCGGCGCTGGAACGCGTCAACATCGAGGATCGGCTGCCCGAACAGGCCGCCAACGCCACCGCCGAATATCGCGGCGGGCCGATCAGCCTGCTCGCCCGCCTGCGCTGGTACGACGAGTGGACCGATGCCCAATTCCAGAACAGCGCCAATCTGATCCAGACGTTCGGCCCCGAGGCGTTCGTCGACGTCTCGGCCAGCTACACCTTCGCGCAGCGCTTCACGATCACGGTCGGCGCGGAGAATGTGTTCGACAATTATCCCGACAAGGCGACCTTCCAGGCGACACGGGGCCTCGTCTATTCGCGCAACGCCCCCTACGATACCGACGGCGGGCTGTATTACGTCCGTCTGGGTGCGAGGTTCTGACGATGGAAATGACCCGGCGGGACGCCTTGCCGCTGCTGGCCGCCGCCGGGCTGATCGCCCGCGCCGGCACCGCTTCCGTGCAATATGGCGGGGCGGCGTCGGCGGTGCCGGTGCGCGCGCATCTGGGGGTGACGGAAAATCCGTTCGGGCCGAGCCCGGCGGCGCGCAAGGCGATCGTCGCCTCGGTGGCGGAGGCGCCGTTCTATCCGCACAGCGAGGCGGGGCTGACCGACCGCATCCGCGGGAGCGAGGGACTCGGGCCGGACCAGATCGGCCTCGCCTCCGGCTCGCTCGATGCGCTGTCGCACCTCGCGGTCGGCATCGGGCGGGGCGGGCGCATCCTCTCCCCCGCACCCACCTATGCCACCCATCTCGCTTATGCCGCGCGGCAGGGGATCGAGACGGACTGGGTGCGGCTGCGTGCCGATCATCAGATCGATCTGGAGGGGATGCTGGCGGCGATCGGGCGGAGCACGAAGCTCGCCTATGTCTGCAACCCCAACAACCCGACCGGGCTGCTGGCCGACCCGGAGGCGCTCGCCGCCTTCTGCATCGCGGCCGCCCGGCGCGTGCCGGTGCTGGTGGACGAAGCCTATTACGAACTGGCGCCCGATCCCGCCCGCCAGTCGATGGCGCGGCTGGTCAGGGACGGGCATGACGTGATCGTCGCGCGCACCTTTTCCAAGGTCTACGGCCTTGCCGGGCTGCGCATCGGCTATGTGCTGGCGCAGGCGCCGCGCATCCGCATGCTCCGCAGCCTCGCCACCACCTCGCGCAATCAGGCGGGGCTGGCGGCGGCGACCGCCTCGTTCGGCGATGCGGCCTATCTGAAGGGCGCGGTCGCCTATCTGGCGGATTGCCGGGCGCGCATCTACGCGGTGGCGCGCGCCAATGGCCTCCGCTTCCTGCCGTCGATCGGCACCTACGTCTATGTCGATTGCGGCCAGCCGGCCAAGGCGGTGCAGGCGCGGCTGGCGGCGCTGGGCGTGGAGATCAGGCTGTTCGACGGTGCGGGATACGAGAATTGGATGCGGATCGGCACGGCGACGCCCGCCGACATCGCGATCCTGGGCGAGGCGCTGCCCAAGGCGTTGCGGGGGTGACGGCCTATCGCGCCGACCTCCGTTCGCCCCGAGCGTAGTCGAGGGGTACGCGCGGCAGATGTTGCGCATGTCCCTTGCATCTTGCGGTTGGCCCGATTCGATGCGTCGGATGGGGTGAGCGGCGGGGGTGGCCACCCCCGCCGCTCGGCCGGGCGGGACCGTTTGTCCCTTGGCTGGAACCGTAGTCGAGACAGGTCCGCCCGGTCCCTTTGTCTGGCCTGAACAGATGATGGGGAGCAAGTCCCGCATGCAAGGCAAGGAACAGACGATCTACGTTGGTATCGACGTGTCCCGGGCACGGCTCGATGTCCACCTCCACCCCTTGGACGAGCGGTTCGCAGTCGGCAACGATGCGGCCGGGCGACGGCAGCTTGTCCGGCGGCTGCGGCAGCTGGACATCGCGTTGGTGGCGATCGAGCCGACCGGCACTTTCCACCGTGCGCTGCACCGCCATCTCCATGCCGCCGGCCTCGCTACGGCCCTCGTCGATCCGCTGCGTGCCCGTCGCTTCGCTCAGGCGATCGGGCAGCTGGCGAAGAATGACAGGATCGATGCGGCGATGCTCGCGCTCATGGCCGAGCGGCTGTCACCGGCACCCACGGCACCGCCCGATCCCGCCCAGGAACACCTCGCCTAACTCGCCACCGCCAGAACCGCCGCCATCGCCGAACAGGTCGCCCTCGACAATCGCCGCGCCGCCACCACCGACCCATGGCTGCGCCGGACGCTCGGGTGCCGCAGCCGAGGCATCGTCCGCCACATCGCCCGCCTCGACCGGCAGATCGAAACCGCCATCGCCCAGGCCCCCGCCATCGCCCGGCGTGCGGCTGTCCTCAGGTCCATTCCCGGCGTCGGCCCCGTCACCGCCCTCGCCTTCCTCGCATACCTGCGCGAACTCGGACAGCTCACCGCCAAGCAGGTCGCAGCCATGGCCGGCCTTGCCCCCATCGCCCGCGACAGCGGCACCAGTAGCGGCCAAAGACGCATCCGCGGCGGCCGCGCCGCCCTCCGACAGGCTCTCTACATGAGCGCCCTCGTCGCCAGCCGATACAACCCGAACCTCGCGGAAACCTACCGGCGCCTGCGCGACGCCGGCAAACCCCCAAAAGTCGCCCTCGTCGCCATCGCCCGCAAACTCGCCATCCTCGCCAACCGCTTCGTGGCCGAAAACCGTACCTGGACCCCCATCCCAGCTTGACGTCAAAGACAGATGCTCGACTGCGCTCGGGATGAACGGAGGTGGTAGGCTGCGATAGGCCGACAGGGCATCGCAGCATTCGACTTTCTCGAACCCCGGCTCGTAGCTTTTCCGCATTTTGCCGAACGCGTGCGGCTCCTACCTCCGCCTCGGACGTTCCGATCGATCGTTCGGCAACAGGAGACAGATGCGATGCCCGATACCCCCCGCCTGCTCGGCATTTCCGGCAGCCTGCGCGCGCAATCGTTCAACACCGCGATCCTGACGTCGCTGGCCGAGGCGCTGGGCGACCGCGCCGAAATGACGGTTTTTCCGCTCAACGACGTGCCGCTCTACGATCAGGATGCGGATACCGAGACGCCGCCCGCCGCGGTCGCCGCGCTGCGCCGCGCGATCGGGGAGGCGGACGGCATCGTCTTCTCCTCGCCCGAATATAATTACGGCATGTCCGGCGTCCTCAAGAATGCGCTCGATTGGGCGTCGCGCCCGTATGGCAAGGCGACGCTGACCGGCAAGCCGGTGCTGACGATCACCTCCTCGCCCGCCTTCACCGGCGGCGTGCGGGCGCAGCTCGATCTCAACGGTACGCTGGTGGCGATCGGCGCGCGCGTGGTGCTGGGGCCGCAGGCGGTGGTGGCGAACGTGCACGAGAAGGTGAAGGACGGCCGTCTCGTCGACGAGCAGGCGCGCGACTTCCTGATCGGGCGGACGGACGCGCTGCTGGCCGACATCCGCGTCCCCAATTCATCCGACCGCGAGGGGTGAGCGCGCGATCGGTCCGCGCGCGGCACCCCGCCGCGCGCGACGATATCGGCGATCTCGTCACCCGCCGGCCGCTGCCGGGGCCGGGCCTGCCGCTGCTCGATCCGTTCCTGTTCCTCAACCACCACGGCCCGCAGGTCTATCCGCCCGGCAATCGCGGCCTGCCGTTCGGTCCGCATCCCCACCGCGGGTTCGAGACGGTCACGCTCATCCTGTCCGGCTCGCTCGCCCACCTCGACAGCGGCGGGCATGAGAGCGTGATCCATGCGGGGGGCATGCAGTGGATGACGGCCGGATCGGGCCTGATCCACGCCGAAATATCCGATGCCGCCTTCCGCCGCGCGGGCGGCCCGCTGGAGATCCTTCAGCTATGGGTCAACCTGCCCGCCCGGCTGAAAATGACGGCCCCGGCCTACATCGGCCTGCAAGCCGCCGACATCCCGACCGTGCCGTTGGACGGCGATCGCGCCACGGCGGCGCTGATCGCCGGGGAGATCGGCGGGCAGGCGGGGCCGTATCGGTCGCTGACCGATGTCGCGATGATGGTGGTGACGATGGCGGCCGGTGCGGCGATCACGCTCCCCGCCCCGCGGGGGCGGGTGCCGTTCTGCTACATCGTCTCGGGCGATCCGAAAGCCGGCGGCACGGCGCTGCCGGCATGGCACCTCATCGAATGGGCCGACGATGGCGACACGATCGACCTGACCGCCGACGCGCCTGCGGTGATCGCCTATGGCCATGCCGCACCGATCGGCGAACCGGTGGTGGCGCACGGCCCGTTCGTGATGAACAGCCGCGCCGAGATCAGCGCCGCGATCCACGACTATCAGGCGGGTCGGTTCGGTCCGGCCCCGCTGGTGGAGTAGGTCGGCGCAGCGACCAACGACAGCCCGTGGCAGGCATATCGAGGCGCCGCCGAAGATGCCTCGATATGCCGCCCGACTAGCCCGCAAAGGCGCTCACTTCTGCGCCGCGACGAACCCCGCCGCGTCGAGGTCGGTATTGAGTTCCCGGCCCCACAGCCGCAGCGCCCCGCAGGTCGCGATGAACGCCTCCGCGTCCTTCGCGGCAGCGACCGCGATCACCCCCTCGTCGCGATCCTCCGCCGCCAGCCCGGCCTTCTCGAGGAAGGGGAGCGCATCGCCATTGTGGGCGATATACTTGCCGTGGCCGAAGGCGTCGTTGACGAAATCCTTGGCGGTCTTGTCCTTCGCCAGCATGGCGGCGCCTTCGGCCGACACGATCACCGCCACGGCATCGTAGAGGATCGACGGACCGCCATCGACCTTCTGGTCCCCGGCAAGCGTGCTGCCGTCGTCCAGCGTCACCCCGCCCACCTTCGGTGCGACGATCTCGTGCATCGCGCCCGCCGCCCCGGCCGCCGCGATCAGCGCGTTGACCAGCGCCGCCGGTGCGCCGTCGCTGACGAGGATGCCCAGCTTGCGTCCCTCGAACCGCTTCGGGCCGCGTTCGACGATGCTGAGCGCAGGGGAGGGCGCGAGGTCCGTCCGGGGCGTCACCGCGGCCGGTGCCGCCTCGGGCAGTTCGGCCAGGCCCAGGCCGTCCGCCACCACCTTGGCCAGCGTCTCGTCGATGTTGCGGAGGTGGCCGACGATGCGGGCGCGGATGTCCACCCGCTCGCACTTGGACAGCTCGAACACCAGCGCATCGCCGATATGCTTCCGCTCGATCTCGGTCTGGCTGATGAAGAATTGCCGCGCCTGGCTGTAATGGTCGGCGAAGGTGGCGCTGCGCACCTGCGCCTTGCGGCCCCGTTCCTCGGCGGGGAAGTGGCGATAGCCCGCGGTCGGGCTTTCGCGCGGGCCGCCCCAGCTGTTCGGCTCGTAATTGGCGCGGCCCTTGGGGTTGCGCATCGCCATATGGCCGTCCTGCTGGAAATTGTTCACCGGCACGCGCGGCGCATTGACCGGGATATGCGTGAAGTTCGGGCTGCCGAGCCGCTTCAGCTGCGTATCGAGGTAGGAGAAGTTGCGCCCGTGCAGCAGCGGATCGTTGGTGAAGCCGATGCCCGGCACCACATTCTGCGTGCAGAAGGCCACCTGCTCGGTTTCGGCGAAGAAATTGTCGACGGTGCGATCGAGCGTCAGCGTGCCGATCGTGCGGACCGGCACATCCTCCTCCGGGATCAGCTTGGTCGAATCGAGCACGTCGAAGGCGAAACCGTCGGCGAAGGCATCGTCGAACAATTGCACGCCGACCTCCCATTCGGGGAAGTCGCCTGCCTCGATCGCGCTCCACAGATCGCGGCGGTGGAAGTCGGGATCGGCGCCGTTGATCTTCACCGCCTCGTTCCACATCACCGATTGCAGGCCCAGCTTCGGCTTGAAATGGAACTTCACATACGTCCCCTCGCCATCGGCGTTGACGAGGCGGAAGGTGTGGACGCCGAAGCCCTCCATGAAGCGGAAGGAACGCGGGATCGCCCGGTCGGACATGGTCCACATGATCATATGCATCGCTTCGGGGGTGAAGCCGATGAAATCCCAGAAATTGTCATGCGCGGTCTGCGCCTGCGGGAAGCCCCGGTCGGGCTCCTGCTTGGCGGCGTGGACCAGATCGGGAAACTTGATCGCGTCCTGGATGAAGAAGACCGGGATGTTGTTGCCGACGACGTCCCAATTGCCTTCGGGCGTGTAGAATTTCACCGCAAAGCCGCGCACGTCGCGGGCAAGGTCGGGCGAACCCTTGTTGCCGGCGACGGTCGAGAAGCGCACGAACACCGGCGTCTCTTCCCCCACCTCGCCCAGCACGCGGGCGACGGTCTTGTCGGCCAGGCTCTCGGTCAGCCGGAAGGTGCCGTGCGCGCCGAAGCCACGGGCGTGGACGACGCGCTCCGGAATACGCTCGTGATCGAAATGGAAGATCTTCTCGCGGAGGTGGAAATCCTCGAGCAGCGTCGGTCCGCGCTCGCCCAGCCGCAGCGAATTCTGGTCGTCGGCGACAGGGATGCCCTGCTGCGTCGTCAACACCGCATCGCCCTTGCCGGCGATCTGGTGGACCTCGCCGCCCGTCCCGATCGTCGTTTCCGGAAAGGTCGGCGTTTCGGCGGGCCGGTCGCTCTTGTCGATCATGTCTGCTGTCCTCGGGAAGGGCCGGGCGCGCCGCCCAAGGCCTTGTCGGAACAGACAAGCGAAGCGCGGCGATGTTCCGGCCGCGCCTCCGGAAGCGCGCGATTGCGTCAGACGCAACCGGAAGCTCGCGTTGCTAAATTGCAGATTTACGCAATATTATTATCTCAACCCTAACGGCTGACATGACAGACCGTGAAGAGGGAAATCGATGAAGATGTTCGAAAACGCCGCCAGCCTGGTGCTGGCCGTCGCGGCGCAGGTCGTGGCCGTCGGGCTCGTGCTCGCTGCCTGAAAACGAAACGGCCGGCGCATCCAGCGCCGGCCGTTCGCTTTTGAAATAGAGCGCGCTCAGTCCGCGCCAAACATATTCCTGATCTTGCCGAAGAAGCCCTGGCTTTCGGGGCATTCGTCCCCGGTTTCGGTGCTGCGGAATTCTTCCAGCAATTCCTTCTGCCGCGCGGACAGGCGCGTCGGCGTCTCCACCTCGATCTGCACGATCATGTCGCCCGTGCCGCGGCCGTTCAGTACCGGCATGCCGGCGCCGCGCTGGCGCAGCTGCTTGCCGCTCTGGATGCCGGCCGGGATGCGGATGTCGTGCATCTGCTTGTCGAGCCCCGGCACCTGGATCGATCCGCCTAGCGCCGCGGTGGTGAAGCTGATCGGCGCGCGCGCGAACAGCGTCGTCCCCTCGCGCTCGAACAGGCCGTGGCGGGCGACATGGATGAAGATATAGAGATCGCCCGCCGGTGCGCCGCGTGCGCCCGCCTCGCCCTGGCCGGACAGGCGGATGCGCGTGCCCTCGTCCACGCCCGCCGGCACGCGCACGTCGAGCGTCTTCTGCACCTCGACCCGGCCTTCGCCGTGGCAGGCGGTGCAGGGGTCCGCGATCACCTGTCCGCGGCCGTGGCAGGTCGGGCACATCCGCTCGACCACGAAGAAGCCCTGCTGCGCGCGCACCTTGCCGTGGCCGGCACAGGTCTGGCAGGTCTTGGCTCCCGCCCCCGCCTTCGATCCGGAGCCTTCGCAGGTGTCGCAGGTGCCCGCCACGTCGATGCGGATCTGCTCGTCCTTGCCGTGGAAGGCGTCTTCCAGGCTGATTTCGAGATCGTAGCGCAGGTCGGCGCCGCGCTGCGGGCCGCCGCGCTGACGGCCGCGTCCGCCGCCGCCCATGAACTCGCCGAACACGCTCTCGAAGATGTCGGAGAAACCCTCGAAGCCCTGATGGCCGCCGCCGCCGCCCTGCTGGAAGGCGGCCTTGCCGTAGCGGTCGTAGGCCGCGCGCTTCTGCGGATCCTTGAGGCAATCATAAGCCTCGCCGATCGCCTTGAACTTCGCCTCGCTTTCGGCGCAGCCGGGGTTGCGATCGGGATGGCATTGCATCGCGATGCGGCGGTACGACGACTTGATCGTCTTGTCGTCCGCCGTGCGCTCGACTTCGAGCAGTTCGTAATAGTCGATATCTGCGGCCATCAGTCTGCGCCATCATCCAATATCGTGGGAAGGAGATCGTTGTTCTCTTCGATCCTCAGCATCCGAATGTCTCTTACCGCCGCCTTGAACCACGGGTATTTGCGGTTCAAACGCTGCACCGTGAGCACGCATGTCACTGCATCGACGCTGCTGTCGCCGAAATAGCCGCTGCCCTGCACCCAGTTGAAGCCTCGCGAGGTCAGGAAACCGCGGATGTCGGCATAAGCATTCTGATAGGATGGGGTCGGATATGCCGCCTTCAGCGATTCCGTATCGAGATCGAAGATGATCGCATACATGCTCTTTCTGGCCCCCGAATTATGGCCGAACACACCGGGCGGAAAGGCACCGGAACGATCGGCTGCCCAGCTACGCGCGCTCTCCGTCCGCATCATATGACACCCCGCCTCGAACCCCCGGAGCCAAGCTCCGGGGGTTGCAGGACCTACTTGTTGTCGTCGACTTCCGAGAATTCGGCATCGACCACGTCGTCGGCCTTGCCGCCCTCGGCCTTGGCGGCGCCCTCGGCCCCGCCTTCGGCCTGCTGCTTCTCGTAGATCGCCTGACCCAGCTTCATCGCCACCTGCGTCAGCGCCTGCGCCTTGGCGGTCATCTGCTCGGGATCATTGCCCTCCACCGCCGTCTTGGTCTCGGCGATGGCCGCCTCGATCTCCGACTTCAGCGACGCGTCGATCGAACCGCCATGCTCGGCGAGCTGGCTCTCGGTCGAGTGGATCAGGCTTTCGGCGTTGTTCTTGGCCTCCGCCGCGGCACGCCGCTTCTTGTCCTCCTCGGCGAACTTCTCGGCATCCTGCACCATCTGGTCGATGTCGCTGTCCGAAAGGCCGCCCGACGCCTGGATCTTGATCTGCTGCTCCTTGCCCGTCCCCTTGTCCTTGGCGGACACGTTGACGATGCCGTTGGCGTCGATGTCGAACGTCACCTCGATCTGCGGCACGCCGCGCGGGGCGGGCGGGATGCCGATCAGGTCGAACTGGCCCAGCATCTTGTTGTCGGCCGCCATCTCGCGCTCGCCCTGGAAGACGCGGATGGTGACGGCGTTCTGATTGTCGTCGGCGGTCGAATAGGTCTGGCTCTTCTTGGTCGGGATGGTCGTGTTGCGATCGATCATCCGCGTCATGATGCCGCCCAGCGTCTCGATGCCGAGCGACAGCGGCGTCACGTCGAGCAGCAGCACGTCCTTGACGTCGCCCTGGAGGACGCCCGCCTGCACCGCGGCACCGATCGCCACCACCTCGTCGGGGTTGACGCCGGTGTGCGGATCCTTGCCGAAGAACTGCTTCACCGCCTCGCGCACCTTGGGCATGCGCGTCATGCCGCCGACGAGGACGACCTCGTCGATCCCGTTGGTGCCGAGGCCGGCATCCTTCAGCGCCTTGCGCATCGGCTCGATCGTGCGCTTGATCAGGTCGTCCACCAGACGCTCGAGATCGGCACGGCTGATCGACTTCACCAGATGCTTCGGGCCGTTGGCGTCGGCGGTGATGAAGGGCAGGTTCACCTCGGTCGTCGCGGCCGAGGACAATTCGATCTTCGCCTTCTCGGCGGCTTCCTTCAGCCGCTGGAGCGCGAGACGATCCTTGGTGAGATCGATCCCCTCATCCTTCTTAAAGCCCTCGGCCAGATATTCGACCAGCTTGGCGTCGAAATCCTCGCCGCCCAGGAAGGTATCGCCGTTGGTCGCCTTCACCTCGAACACGCCGTCGCCGATCTCGAGGATCGACACGTCGAACGTGCCGCCGCCGAGGTCGTAGACCGCGATCGTCTTGCCGTCGTTCTTCTCGAGACCGTAGGCGAGCGCCGCCGCGGTCGGCTCGTTGATGATGCGCAGCACCTCGAGGCCGGCGATCTTGCCGGCGTCCTTGGTCGCCTGGCGCTGCGCGTCGTTGAAATAGGCGGGCACGGTGATGACGGCCTGCGTCACCGTCTCGCCGAGGTAGCTCTCGGCGGTTTCCTTCATCTTCTGGAGGGTGAAGGCGCTGATCTGCGAGGGCGAATAATCCTCGCCGCGGGCCTGCACCCACGCGTCCCCGTTCGGGCCCTTCACGATGTGATAGGGCACCAGCTCGGTGTCCTTCCTGGTGATCGGATCGTCGAAGCGGCGGCCGATCAGGCGCTTCACCGCGAAGATCGTGGCATCGGGGTTCGTCACCGCCTGGCGCTTGGCGGGCTGGCCGATCAGCCGCTCGCCATCCTTGGCGAAGGCGACGATCGAGGGCGTGGTGCGCGCACCTTCCGCATTCTCGATCACCTTGGGCTTGCCGCCCTCCATCACTGCCACGCAGCTGTTCGTCGTCCCAAGATCGATGCCGATCACTTTGGCCATGTTCTTCCAATCCCCACGTAGATGCCGCTGCCGGTGCGGCCCCCGGCAAACGAGGCGGGCCGCCCGTTCCGGCAACGAATTGACGCGGGCGATATAGGGTGCGCCAACCGCCCCGCAAGCACCCGCGACGAATCCCGCGGAACCTTCTAGGAAGACGCCATGAACCGCCCGATCCGCCGCGCCGCCGCCCCGTTCCTCGCACTCGCGGCGCTCGCCGCCTGCCACGGCAAGGGCGGCGGCGATCGCCCGGTCCGCCAGCCGTGGGTCAGCCTGCCGGCGGTGCCCGGGCGGCCGGGGGCGGCCTATTTCACCCTGTCCGGCGAAGGCGGCGCGCGCGTGCTGACGGGGGTCCGCTCCGCCCTCGTCCAGCGGATCGAGCTGCATGCGGGCGGCATGCACGGCGGGATGATGACGATGCGCCCCCTGCCGCGGGCCGAGGTGGCGGCGGGCGCCACGCGCGCCTTCGCGCCCAAGGGCGACCATGCGATGCTGTTCGGCATCGATCCCGCGATCCGGCCGGGCACCGCCATCCCGCTGCGCTTCGATTTCGCCGACGGCACCGCCTTCGAGGCGGAAGCCAAGACGGTCGGCCCCGGCGAAGCCGCCCCCTATTGATCCGTCCGCTGTCCCCCGGCGAGACGCGGCTCGCCACCGGCCTGTTCGGCGATGCGATCGATTATCGGGCGGTGACGATCCGTGCCGCCAGATGGTGGCCGTTGCAGCCCGCCGACGTGTGCATGGCGCCCGACGGCCACCTCTGGCTGCCCCCCGGCGGCTATCCGTGGCCGGCGGATTTCGCCACCGCCCCCTTCGACCTGCGCGCCTTCTTCATCCACGAGATGACGCACGTCTGGCAGGCGCAGCGCGGCGGCCGCTGGTATTTGCCCCTCATCCGCCACCCCTTCTGCCGCTATCGCTACCGGCTGACGGAAGGGCGCCCGTTCCGCCGCTACGGCATCGAACAGCAGGCGGAGATCGCGGCGGATGCCTGGCGGGCGATGCAGGGCAGGCCGAAGCCCGGCTGCGCGCCGCTGGACGATTATCTGGCGATCCTGCCGTTCCGGGGTATCGGTTAGAAACGTTGCGGCAAAGCCGATGGGGACGTACGCAAAAGGGCCGGGATCGCCGCTTCGGCGACCCCGGCCTCTTCCGTTTCCGGTGCTTACTGGCCGGCGATCAGCAGCGTCGGGCTGTCACCACCCGCCTTGGCGGTCTGCATGTAATTGGCGGCGTCGTTGCGCAGCTGCTTGGTCAGCATCCGCTCCTCCCGCTCGGTCTGCGCGAAATAGACCCACGCCTGCTTGGCGCGCGCCGCATCCGCACCGGCGGGGGCGGGGTGGGCGGCACCGGCGCGCTCGACGGCGGCGACCGCCGTCTTGTCGAGCATCGGATAGCTGGAGGACTGCACCACCTGCACGTCGGTCGGCCGGCCGTCCGCACCGTTGCGGAAGGCGATGCGGACGATGCCGCTCGGCTGCTTGTTCTGGCCGACGACATAGGGGTAGCGCAGATTGTCGCCGATGCCGCGGGTCATCGCCTGCGTCCAGCCGCTGGGATCGGCGCGCACTTCGATGCCGTCGCTCTGGGCGGCAAGCGCGGGAACGGCGGCAACCGCGGCAAGCAGGGCCCCGGCGATCAACTTCGACATCCTCATTCTCCTGGACTGATCCGGCGGCCGGGCGACGGGTCGTTCGATGCCCGCCGCTGCCGGAACCGGCAATGAAACGATTCAGGCGTCTGCCTGTGATCCGTCCAATACAAGCATCGGACTGCCTGTTCAACGGGCATTTGACAAATCCGATGCGTGCTTTTTCGGCAATCGTCCGACGATTGCATGAATCACAACGCCCCCGCGAACGGGGGCGTCACGATGGACATATCCGGTCGGGTCAGGAGGCGGCCGCGACCCGCCAGACGCTGTTTCCGACATCGTCGGCGACCAGCAACGCACCAGTCCGGTCCACAACGACGCCGACCGGGCGCCCGCGTGCTTCCTCGCGTTCGTTCAGGAAGCCGGCGAGCACATCGACGGGCAGCCCCCGCGGGCTTTCCACCGGCGAAGGGCACGAAGATGACCTTGTAGCCGGATTTCGGCTTGCGGTTCCACGAGCCGTGCTGGCCGATGAAGGCGCCGCTGGCGAAGCGCGGCCCCAGCTTCGCCCCGTCGGCAAAGGCGAGGCCGAGCGAGGCGGTGTGCGGCCCCAGCGCATAATCGGGGCGGATGACGTAGCCGGCGCGATCCTCGCTGTCCGGCTCCTTCGGGCGGGGATCGAGCGTCGGACCCCAATAATACCAGGGCCAGCCGTAGAAGCCGCCGAATTGCACGCGGGTGAGATAATCGGGCACGATGTCCGAACCGATCTCGTCGCGCTCGTTCACCACCGTCCACAATTGGTCGCTGCCCGGTTGCCACGCCATGCCGTTGGGGTTGCGCAGGCCGTAGGCATAGATGCGCTTCTCGCCGGTCCTGGGATCGATCTCGAGGATGGCGGCGCGGTCCTTCTCCACCGCCATGCCATGTTCGCCGACATTGCTGTTCGATCCGACCGTGACGTAGAGCTTGGTCCCGTCCCGCGAGGCGATGACGTTCTTGGTCCAATGGTGGTTGATCGGCCCGCCCGGCAGGTCCGCCACCTTCACCGGCGGGGCGGTCATCTGCGTCTGGCCGGGGCGGAAGGGGAAGGCGATGAGCTTGTCGGCATCGGCGACGTACAGCCGGTCGCCGACCAGCGCCATGCCGAACGGCGAGAAGAGATTGCCGACGAGGATTGTCCGCGTCTCCGCCACGCCGTCGCCATTGGCGTCGCGCAGCAGGGTGATGCGGTTGGCGGAAGGCGCGCGGCGGGCGCCGGCGCGCTGCATGATGAGGCCCTGTATCCAGCCGCGGATGCCACCGCTCGGCGCGCCCTCGCCCTTGGGGGGCGCGTCGCTTTCGGCGACCAGCACGTCGCCGTTGGGTAGCGCCAACAGCCAGCGCGGATGCTCCAGCCCCTGCGCGAAGGCCGCGACCTTGAGGCCGGCAGCCGGGGTCGGCGCCTCGCCCGATTTCCAGCCGACCGCCTTGGCGACGTTCACGGTGGGGATCAGCGAGGAGCGGGGGGCGGGGATCTGCGGCGTCGGCCCCATGCCGGCGGTGACGGGCAGTTCCGCCGGCTGGTTGCGGGTGGCCAGCGCCCAGCCGCCGACCCCGGCGGCAACGAGGGCGACAGCGGCGGAAGCGAGGAGGACCGGGCGTTTCATGCGCCCGTAACGCGCCGGGGCTGGCGTGCGATCCGTCGATAGCTACGGATCACTTTCCTGTCGCGACGCGGCGCGGGGGCCTCGAGGAAGCAGGATCGTTCGCGCAGAGACGCGGAGACGCAGGGAGGTTCCGCGTCGCCGCGAAGCGGCTCTGCATCGCCTCCGCCGGCAGCTTTGTCGGTGCGCTGGCGCGCACGGGACATCTCTGCGTCTCCGCGTCTCTGCGCGAAAACTGTTGCAAATCAGTGCCGCCGCCCGCTCAGGCCTCCGCCAGTGCGTCTGCCGGAGGATGGAGGCGGAGGCGGGTGACGCGGGTGAGGTCTCCGGCCGTCACCTCCAGCCGCCAGCCGCTGGGATGCGCCACGATCTCGCCCGGCTGGGGGACGTGGCCGGCGAGGACCGAGGCGAGGCCGCCCAGCGTATCGACATCCTCCTCCACGTCGGCCAGCCGCGGATCGATCGTCTCGGCGGCTTCGTCCAGCTCGGCGCGCGCATCGGCGTCCCACAGTCCGTCGTCGAGTGCGACGAAGGGGGCGGCCGCCGCCTCGTCATGCTCGTCCTCGATATCGCCGACGATCTCCTCGACGATATCCTCGATCGTCACCAGCCCCTCGGTGCCCGAATATTCGTCGAACACGATGGCGAGATGCGTGCGGGTGGCGCGCATCTCGGCCAGCAGATCGAGCACGCCCATCGATTCGGGCACGTAGCGCGGCTCGCGGATCAGGCCCGCGATCGTCTCGGGCGGGGTGCCGCCGCCGGCGATGATGCGGAACACGTCCTTGACGTGGACCATGCCGATCACGTCGTCCAGCGTGCCGCGATAGACCGGCAGGCGGCTATGCTCCGCCTCGACGAAGGTGGTGACGAGATCGGCGAAGGCGATCGTCTCGGGCACGGCGATGATGTCCGCCCGCGGCACGCCGATGTCGCCCACCGACCGCTCGCCGAAATCGAGCAGGTTGCGCAGCATCAGTCGCTCGGCGGCGGACAGGTCGCCCTTGGCGGGGCGTTCGCCCTCATGCTCCTCGATCGCCTCGGCGATCTGGTCGCGGAGCGTCGGCTCCTGATCCTCGCCGAACAGCAGGCCGCGCAGGCCCGCCCACAATCGCCCGCCTTCGGGCGCTCCCTCGTTACCGCTGTCGTCTGGCATGTCGCTCCCGTTCGTGCCCGTTCAGGCTTCGCGGATCATATACGGATCGGGATGGCCGAGGGAAGCGAGCGCCTGCCGCTCCATCTCCTCCATCGCATCGGCCGCCGCCTCGCCCTCTTCATGATCGAAGCCGAGCAGGTGGAGCGTGCCGTGAACGATCAGGTGGGTGGCGTGGACCTCGAGCGACACGCCCTTGTCCGCCGCCTCGTCGGCCGTGACGCCGTGGGCGAGGACGATGTCGCCCAGCAGCACCTCCCCGTCGTCCGAATTGGCGAGGCCGTCGAGCAGATCCTTCTGCACCATCGGGAAGGACAGGACGTTGGTGGCCTTGTCCTTGCCGCGATAATCGCGGTTGAGGGTGCGGACCTCGTCGTCGCCGGCCAGCCGGATCGAGATTTCGGCGGTGAAGCGCCGATCCTGGATCCAGCCGTAGGGGGAGACGGTGAAAGCGGCGCGCACCGCGCGATCGGCCAGCGCCTGCCAGTCGGCGGCTTCGTCCCACGGCGCCTCGACGGCGAGTTCGGCGGCGATCATGCGTCCGGCCCCTCATAGGCTTCCACGATCCGGCCGACGACCGGGTGGCGCACCACGTCGGCCGCGCCGAAGCGGATCATCTCGATACCCTGGATGCCTTCCAGTTTCGTGACGGCATCGGCGAGACCCGACTTGCCGATGTCGGGCAGGTCGATCTGGCGGGGGTCGCCGCACACGACCATCCGGCTGTTCATGCCGAAGCGCGTCAGGAACATCTTCATCTGCGCGGGCGTGGTGTTCTGCGCCTCGTCGAGGATCACGAACGCGTCGGACAGCGTGCGGCCGCGCATGAAGGCGATGGGCGCGATCTCGATCTCGCCGCTGGCGATGCGGCGCTCGACCTGCTCGGTCGGCAGCATGTCGTAGAGCGCGTCGTAGAGCGGGCGGAGATAGGGATCGACCTTCTCCTTCATGTCGCCGGGCAGGAAGCCCAGCCGCTCGCCCGCCTCCACCGCTGGCCGCGACAGGATCAGCCGGTCGACCGTGCCCTGGATGAGTTGCTGCACCGCCTGCGCGACCGCAAGATAGGTCTTGCCCGTGCCCGCCGGCCCCAGTGCGAAGACGATGTCCGCCCGGCCCAGCGCCTCCATATAGCGGATCTGGGTGGTGGAGCGGGGAACGATCGTCTTCTTGCGGGTGCGGATCATCGCCGTGGGCGCGCCGCCGCCGTCCTGCCGGATGATACCTTCCAGCGTCGGTTCGGACGACATGGAGATCATCGCCTCGACCGCGCCGGCATCGAGGTCGTGGCCCTGGACGATGCGGTTGTAGAGGCCCGACAGCACGTCGCGCGCGCGCGCTGCATTTTCGGCCAGCCCCTCGATCTGCACCTTGTTGCCACGCGCCGCGACATAGACGCCGAGGCGATTCTCGATCGCGACGAGGTTCTGGTCGTACTGGCCGAACAGGCGCCCGAGCAGCTGCGGCTTGTCGAACACGATCTCCAGCCGGGCGCGTTCACCGGGCTGCGCGGGCACTGGCTTGCGACTCATGCGGTCCTTTCACGGCCTCTCCGGGGCTTGCCCCAAGATGGGCAAGCCGGGGCCGAAAGGGAAGATGTCATCGGGTGGCGAGGCCGACCCGCAGGCCGATCATGTCCAGCCCCGGATTCTGCGGCGAGAACCATTGCGCGTGGCTGAGGTGGACCCACGACGCCTCGACATAGGCGCGGGGGGTGAGGCGGTAGCCGACCGACAGTTCCGGCTCGAACAGGATGCGGCTGCCGAGATCGGTGCGGAAGCCGTTGCGCTCGCGCCGGTGCGGCCCGTCGTGCACGGCGAGGCCGAGGCCGGGGCGGGCGAACCAGCGGCCGCGCCCGAACTCCCACGACAGGCCGGCGGCGGCGAAGTCCGTATCGCCGGCGGTGTTGACCGAGCCGAGCAGATAGGGCGCGATCCGCCCGCCCCACAGGGTGGCGACGGGCGCCGCGCGGATGCCGAGGTTGAGATCGGCGCCGCCTTCGTAGATCGGTTCGGTGGCGGGGGTGCCGACGCCATGGACGAGGACGCCGGCGAACAGCTCCGCCGCCGCCGCGGGCGCCGCCACCGGCAGCAGCGAAAGGGCGATCAGGCGGCGCAGGCGATCCGCTCCCGCCCGCGCACGCTGTTCGGCCCGGCAGAGACGATCGCGACGTCGATCATGTCGCCCACCGCCGCATCGTTGGCGAGGTGGACCGATTGCAGCCACGGCGACTTGCCGAGCATCTGGCCGGGCAGCTTGCCGCGCCGCTCCACCAGCACCTGCGTGGTGCGGCCGACGGTGGCGGCGTTGAAGGCGGTCGCCTGCTCCCGCAGCAGCGCCTGCAGGCGCTGGAGGCGATCGTCGGCCACGTCGTCGGGCACCGCGCCCGCCATCGTCGCGGCGGGGGTGCCGGCGCGCGGCGAATATTTGAAGCTGAACGCCTGCGCATGGCCGACGGCGCGGACGGCATCGAGCGTGGCGGCGAAATCCGCCTCCGTCTCGCCGGGGAAGCCGACGATATAGTCGCCCGACACGGCGATATCGGGGCGGGCGGCGCGGACGCGATCGATCAGGCGGAGGTAGCCGGCCACGTCATGCGCGCGGTTCATCGCCTTCAGAATGCGGTCGCTACCCGCCTGCACGGGCAGATGGAGGAAGGGCATCAGCTTGTCGACATCGCGGTGCGCGGCGATCAGCCCGTCGTGCATGTCGTTGGGGTGGCTGGTGGTGTAGCGGATGCGGGCGAGGCCCGGCAGCAGCGCCAGCGCCTCGATCAGGTCGTGCAGGCCGCGACCGCTCTCATCGGCCCAGGCGTTGACGTTCTGGCCGAGCAAAGTGATCTCGCGCGCGCCGCCATCGACCAACGCCTTGGCCTCGTCCATCACCTGCCCCCACGGGCGCGAAACCTCGGCGCCGCGGGTGTAGGGAACGACGCAATAGGTGCAGAATTTGTCGCAGCCTTCCTGCACCGTCAGGAAGGCGCTGGGGCCGGTGCGGCGGCGCGCGGGAAGCGCGCCGAATTTGGAGGCGGCGGGCATGTCGGTATCGAGCGCGCGGCGGCCGCCCGCCGCCTCCGCCACCAGCCGCGGCAGATTGTGATAGGCCTGCGGGCCGACGACGATATCGACCGCGGGCGCACGGCGCGGAATCTCCGCCCCCTCGGCCTGCGCGACGCAGCCGGCCACCGCGATCATCGGCGTGCTGCCGTCGGCGCGGCGCAGGCGGCCGATGTCCGAATAGACCTTCTCGGCGGCCTTCTCGCGGATGTGGCAGGTGTTGAGGACGACGAGATCAGCGGTATCGGCATCGCCTGCCGCGACCATCCCCTCGGCCCCCAGCATTTCGGCCATCCGTTCTCCGTCATAGACGTTCATCTGGCAGCCGAACGACTTGACGTGGAAGCTCTTGGGGGGTGCGGACATGGGGGCCGCCTATAGGCGATCGGCCGCCGCCAAGGAAGCCGCGACCGCGCCCCGCGCCGCCGCCGCCAGCGCCTTGCGATCCGCACCCGGCGCGACCGGCGGCAGGAAGCGGAGCGTGAGGCGCGTGCGGCGGCGGCGCAGCATGCGCGCGGCGTTGGCGGCGAACGGCTCCTGTTCGGGCCACGCCACCCCGGCCGCGTCCGCGCCATAATCGATCGCGACGGGCTGGACGGGGACGCCCGCCGCGACCGCCGCGGCGAACAAGGCGGGACGGAAGGGGAGGAGAGTGGTGCCGTCGCCGGTCGTGCCTTCGGCGAACAGCACCGCCGGGCGCGGGCGGCGGAGCGCATCGCCCAGCGCATCGGCCTGCCGCCTGGTCTCGGCGCGCGCCTCCCGCTCGACGAACAACGTGCCGCCCAGCCGCGCGAGCGTGCCGACCAGCGGCCAGCGCGCCACCTCCCCCTTGGCGACGAAGGCCGCGCCGGTCGTGCCGCCCAGCGCCAATATGTCGAGCCAGCTCAAGTGATTTGCCGCAATCAGCAGCGGGCCGGGGGCGGGGCGGCCGACGATCCGGATGCGCAGGCCGGCGATACGGCCGACGCCGCCGAGGAAGCGCCGCACCCACCGCCCCTCACGACCGAAGGGGCGGGCGATCCAATAGCCGGCAAGGCAGAACGCCAGCCAGGCCAGCGCCGCCGCGATCCGCGCCCACAGGCGCATCGGCGATCAGCCCTCGCGCTGGATGGCGACGCCGTAGAGTTCCATGCGGTGATCGACCAGCCTATAGCCCAGCTTCTCGGCGATGCGCTTCTGCATCGCTTCCAGCTCGGCATCGACGAATTCGATCACCTTGCCCGTCTCGACGTCGATCAGGTGATCGTGGTGCGTCTCGGCCGCCGCTTCATACCGGGCGCGGCCGTCGCCGAAATCATGGCGTTCGAGGATGCCCGCATCCTCGAACAGGCGCACCGTGCGATAGACGGTGGCGATCGAGATGCCGGGGTCGATCGCCGCGGCGCGGGCGTGAAGCGCCTCGACGTCGGGATGATCCTCCGCCTCGGACAGGACGCGCGCGATCACCCGGCGCTGTTCGGTGATGCGCAGGCCCTTGTCGGCGCAGAGCGCCTCGACGTCGATCTTGCGGTGCATGCGGCTCCTGGAAAAGGCGAGAGGGCGGGCTGCGCGCAGGATATGGCCCGAGGGGCGGGGGGCGCAACCCCCGCGATCGGCTATCGTGGTGGATCGAGCCGGCGGGACAGGGTGATGGCATCGCACGGCACGCCGTTCGGCCCGCGATAATAGCCGGGGCGGCGGCCGATCTCGGCGAAGCCGGTGGCGCGGTAGAGCGCATGCGCGGGATTGCCGTCGCGCATCTCGAGGAACAGCCGCGCGCAGCCTGCCGCCGCCGCTGCCGCCGCCGCGCGATCGACCAGCGCCCGGCCGACGCCGCTGCGCCGCGCCGCCGGCCGGACGGCGAGCAGCAGCAACTCGGCCTCGTCCACCACCGTGCGGAGCAAGGCGAACCCCGCCGGCTCGCCGCGCATGCGCGCGAGGAGGAGGGTGACGCCCGCCAGCATCAGGATCGCGCTGCACTGGGGCCGCGTCCACGCCTCGCCATAATCGGGGGGAAAGCCCTCGCCCATGTCGAGCATCAGCTCGTCGAGGTCGGCGCTGCCGCCGATCGCGATCTCCGGCGTCATGCCGCGGGCGCCTTGGCGTCGGGCGCGCGGCCGTAGAGCGGGGCGGGGGGGAGAGCGGTGAAGGTGGCGGGCAGGCGGATTACGTCTGCGGCGCGGGGGGCGGCATCGAAGGCATCGCCCGTGCCCCGCAACGCCACCACGGCCGCGGCAGCACCGCCGATAACGCGGACATCGGGCAGAGCCGCGGCGGCGCCCTCCGGCGGCAGCGAGGCGAGATCGCCGATCGCGGCGAACGGGGCGGTGGCGAAGCGCTGGACGAACAATTCGCCATGGCCTCCCGGTATGGCGACGGCGAGCGTCTCGGCCGTGCCCCCGTCCGCCGCAGCGATCAGCGCCAGCGAGGAGAAGCCGTGGACCGGCACGTCCCAGCCGAAGGCCAGCGCGCGCGCTGCCGCCAGCCCGACGCGGACGCCGGTGAAACTGCCCGGCCCGCAATCGACGAGGATCGCCTGCGGCGGCGCGCCGCCCGCCTCCGCCACCACCTCGGCGATGGCGGGGACGAGCCGTTCGGCATGGCCGCGGCCGACGATCTCGTGCCGTTCGGCGAGGCACCGGCTGCCTTCCACCAGCGCCACCGAACAGGCGGCGGTGGCGGTCTCGATGGCGAGCAGGCGCAAGGGGCGGTTGCCGTCAGGCCGCGCGGACGTCGGTCACTTCGGGCACATAATGTTTCAGAAGCTGCTCGATCCCCTGCTTCAGCGTCGCCGAGGAAGAGGGGCAGCCCGAACAGGCGCCCTGCATCTGGAGATAGACCGTGCCGCGATCGAAGCCGCGATAGAGGATGTCGCCGCCGTCGCGCGCCACCGCCGGGCGGATGCGCGTCTCGATCAGGTCGCGGATCTGGGCGACGATGTCGGCGTCGGCCGGATCGTCGGGCGAAACCACGCCGTCGTCGATGTGGATGCCGTCCGCCGTGCCGGGGCGGAACAACGGGGCATTGCCCGAGAAATGATCGAGCAGGGTGCCCAGCACCGCGGGCTTCAGCGTCCGCCAGTCGCTGCCCGGGGCGGCGGTGACGGAGATGAAGCTCTTGCCGAAGAACACGCCCTCGACATCGCCCAGGCCGAACAGCGCATCCGCCAGCGGGCTGGCCTCCGCTTCCTCCGGCGTCGCGAAATCGCGGGTGCCGGCGTCCATGACGATCCGGCCGGGCAGGAACTTCAGCGTGGCGGGATTGGGGGTGGTTTCGGTCTCGATCAGCATGGCCGTCATGTGGCCCCTGAAGCCAATCCGATCAAGCTACTTGGCCCGCGGTTCCACGCTCAGCCGCGTCATCAGGATCGCGGCGCGCTTCGCCTGGAGCGGCAGGCTGGTGAGATCGGTGCTCTCCCCCTCGGCATGTTCGCCCCGGCCCGCGGTGCCCAGGCCGACGAGGCCGGGCAGATCGGCGGCGACGAAGCCGATGTCGCCCGCACCGCGCTGGACGGGCGGCAGCTCCGCCATCTGGGCGAGGCCGAGGTCGCTGTTGACGAGGTTGAGCTTCGCCAGCAGCGCGCGGTTGCCGGCGGTGGGCGCCATCGGCGGGTAGCCGTCGCCGGAGAAAGCGATCTTCGCGTCCGTCTGCGGCAGATGCCGGGCGACGATCGCCTCCATCTTCTGGCGGACGCGCGCGGTCTGGTCGGCGCTCATCGTCCGCATATCGCCGCGCGCTTCGGCGGTGGCGGCGATGACGTTGGTCTTGCCGCTGGCGGTGATCGCGACGCCCGCGGCATCGGCGGCGGCGGTGGTGCCGCCCGCGATCACGCCGACATTGTAGGTGAGGTCCGGCTCGGGCAGGTCGCGGCGGAACGCATCGAGGATGCGCGCCATCTCGTAGATCGCGCCATAGCCCGATCGTTCGCCGACGCCGCTCGAATGGCCCGGCCTGCCGCTGGTCGTCAGCACCCAGGAATTGGACGAGCGCCGCGCGATCGATCCCATGTCGCGCCCGTCCTCGCGCGACAGGCCCTCGAAATCGAGAGCCACGTCGCTCGCCCTGCCCCCCCGCGATCAGATCGGCCCGCGCCTGTTCGATCGGGGCGCCGGGGCGCTCCTCGTCGCCGGTCAGGACGATCGTGATGTCCGCGTCCTTCAGCGTCCCCGCCGCCTGCATCGCGCGCAGCGCGGCGATCATCACCACGTCGCCGCCCTTGCAGTCGTTGACGCCGGGGCCGGTGGCGCGCGTGCCCTGCCGCACGAACCGCTGGAACGGGCTGGACGGCTCGAACACCGTATCGAGATGGCCGATCAGCAGCAGCCGCTTGCCGCGCCCATTGCCCTTGTGCGTGGCGATCAGATGGCCGGCGCGCCCGGTCTGCGCCATCGGCACCCAGCGGACGGCGAAGCCCAGCGGCTCCAGCTCGGCGCGGATCATCGTGCCGACCTTCTCGACCCCGGCGAGGTTGAGCGTGCCCGAATTGACGTTCACCAGCCGCTCCAGCAGCGCGACCGAGCGATCCGTCTCGGCCTCCACCACCCGCGCCATCCGCGTCTCTGGCGCGGTGAGCGCGGCGGCGGCCGGGGCGGCGGCGGCAAGGAGGAAGGCGGCGGTGGCGGTGCGGATCATGGCATTCCCTGTCTGGCGATCGGCGGGAGCATGGCGCAGCGCCGCGGCGTCCGCAAACGGTTGCATTCCGGCGATCGGTCGCCTATGTGGCGCGCAGCGTCGATCGGCCCCCCGTGGCGATCTGACGGAGCAGGCGTGATCTTGCCGCTTTTCCGGCGGCCCGGGCTCCTCTTGAGACGCGTCCCAAGCTTCGGGCTTCCCATTTCACGCGGGTCGTCATTAACGAACCCGCCTGCGCGCGCCGGACCTGACGTCCGTGGCGCGCGGCGCCTTATCGAAGGCATAATATGACCAAGTTTTCCGATTTCGGGCTGATCGAGCCCCTCCAGCGCGCGCTCGCCCAGAAGGGCTATGAGACGCCGACGCCGATCCAGGCGCAGTCGATCCAGCCGCTCCTCGACGGGCGCGACCTGTGCGGCATCGCGCAGACCGGCACCGGCAAGACGGCGGCGTTCGCGCTGCCCTCGCTCCAGCACCTCCACACCAACGCCAAGCCGCGTCCGCAGCAAGGCTGCCGGATGCTGGTGCTGGCGCCGACGCGCGAGCTGGCCAGCCAGATCGCCGACAGCTTCACGCTCTACGGCAAGAACCTGCGCCTGTCGGTGCTGACCGTCTTCGGCGGCGTGCCGATCGGCAAGCAGATGCGCGCGCTTCAGGCGGGTGTCGACGTGCTGGTGGCGACGCCGGGCCGGCTGCTCGACCTGGTCGACCAGCGCGCGCTCAGCCTCCGCCACGTCGAGATCTTCGTGCTGGACGAGGCCGACCAGATGCTCGACCTCGGCTTCATCCATGCGCTGAAGCGGGTCGACCAGCTGCTGCCGAAGAAGCGCCAGTCGCTGTTCTTCTCGGCCACCATGCCCAAGACGATCGCCGAGCTGGGCGACCGCTTCCTGACCGATCCGGTCAAGGTGTCGGTGGCGCCGCCCTCGACCACGGCCGAGCGGATCGAGCAGTTCGCGACCTTCGTCAACCAGGGCGAGAAGCAGGCGCTCTTGACGATGCACCTGCGCGCCGCGCCGATCGACCGCGCGCTCGTCTTCACCCGCACCAAGCATGGCGCGGATCGGGTGGTGAAGCATCTGACCGCGGCGGGCATCCAGTCCTATGCGATCCACGGCAACAAGAGCCAGCCGCAGCGCGAGCGGGCGCTGGCCGCCTTCCGCTCCGGCGAGGTGAAGATCCTCGTCGCGACCGACATCGCCGCGCGCGGCATCGACGTGTCGGGCGTCAGCCACGTCTTCAATTTCGAGCTGCCGAACGTGCCCGAGCAATATGTCCACCGCATTGGCCGCACCGCGCGGGCGGGGCGTGAGGGGCAGGCCTATTCGTTCGTGGCGGACGACGAGCGGCCCTACCTGCGCGCGATCGAGAAGCTGACGCGCGTCAAGGTGGCGATCGAGCCGCTGCCCGAGAACTTCCTGGCGGAAGCCGCCAAGATGCCGAAGGTGGCGATCGCCCCGCGGCCCGAGCAGCAGCCGCGTCGGCACGACGGCAACCGCGGCGGCGGTGCCGAGCGCCCGGCCGGCGGCGCCCCCAAGCGCCGCTTCCCGCAGCGCAAGGGTGCGGTCGGCGCGCATCGTGGCGCGGTGACGCGCGGCGGCGGGCGCTGAGCTGGATCTCCCTCTCCCCCGCGGGGAGAGGGCCGGGGTGAGGGGCAGGGGTCTCACCGAGACCGGCCTCTCTGCGAGGCTCCACCCCCCTCACCCAACCCTCTCCCCCACGGGGGAGAGGGCTTTTTCATGGGTTGCGTCTGGCGGCGCGGACCTGTTTGATCTTGTGGCCGAACAGGAAGATGCCGCCCGCCAGCACCAGCGCCACGATCACGTAATCCAGCCGGTGGAACCATTCGCGCAGGCGCGGATCGCTGTTCCACGCCTGTCCCAGCTTCATGCCGATCCATGCCAGCACCCAGCAGAACGGCCAGGAGCCGAGGAAGGTGTAGAGGTGGAAGCGGCCGAGCGGCATCCGCGCCATGCCCGCCGGAAAGGCGATGAACGAGCGCACCAGCGGCAGCAGCCGGCAGATGAACACCGCCGCCGAACCGAAGCGGCGGAAGAAGGCCTCGGCGCGATCGAGATCGTGCATGTTGAGGAAGACGTAGCGGCCGAAGCGCGCCACCGCGGCGCGGCCGCCGTGCTTGCCGATCTCATAGGCCGGGATCGAGCCGATGTTGCAGCCGATCGCCCCCGCCGTCGCCACCGCCCACAGCTGCATTTCGCCCGTCGAGACGAGATAGCCCGCGAAGGGCATGATGATCTCGGACGGCAAGGGGATGCACGCGCTCTCGATCGCCATCAGGATCGCCACGCCGGCATAGCCGGTCGACGAGATCACCCAGGTGATGAAGACGGCGCAGGCGGTGAGGAATTGTTCGATCAGGTGCATGGGGGCGGGGCATGGCCGCTGCCGCCGCGCTTGTCGAGGGGGGCGGCGGCCGCCGCCCCCGCCGGCATCAGTGGCTGGTGGTGACCTTGGTCTTGGAATTGCCGGCGGTGTCGGTGGTCGTCTCGTGCACGGTCTTCTGCGTGGCGGTCTTCTCGCCGACCTTCACGCCCAGCACCTTCTTCGGCTCGCCGGTCTTCTGCTTGCGGACGTTGGTGACCTTGCGCGTGTTGGTGACGACGCCGTCGTTGCCGACGTTGGTGTCGTTGCTGACCTTGGTCTCGGTGGTGGTCTGCGCGGTGGCGGGCAGCGCGATCAGGCCGGCGGCCAGCAGGGCGGGGGCGGCGAGGCGGGCGATGTTCATGGTGAATGCTCCTGTGAACGGGGCCAGCCGTTCTGTGCGGCCGGGCCGGACGCTTAAACCCGCGACGGGGCGGAGGGTTCACTGCCGACCAGCCGCAGCGCGGGCGCCGGCGGCGGGGAGACGTGGATGGCGTTGCGGCCGGCGGCCTTGGCGCGATAGGTGGCCTTGTCCGCGCGGCGCATCAGATCGGCCAGCGGTTCGCCAGCGCGTCGTTCGGCGACACCGCCGCTGACCGTCACCGCCGGGCGGTCGTCGCCCGCGTCTTCCGCGGTCTGCACGCGGATCGCCTCGGCATGGAGGCGCGCGCCTTCCAGCCCCGTGCCTTCCAGCAGCATGGCGAATTCCTCGCCTCCCAGCCGGCCGACGACCGCGGCGGCGGGGGCGGCATCGTGGAGGAGGGCGGCGAAGCGGGCGATCACCTTGTCGCCCGCGTCATGCCCGAAGCGGTCGTTGATCGCCTTGAAATGATCGAGATCGAACAGCACGACGCTGACGCGCGCGCCCGACGCCTCGGCCCGCGCCAGCGCGCGGCAGGCCCGCCGGTCGAAACCGCGGCGGTTGGCGAGGCCCGACAGCGCATCGGTTTCGGACGCGGTTTCCGATTCCAGGATCGCGCGCTGCGCGACGAGCACCATCAGCACCACCCCCGAGGCGAGCATCAGGATGCCGGTCGCCGCCTGAGAGACGGCGGCATAGGCGGTGTGGGTATAGCTCTCCAGCCGGCCGCCGCCGCCGAGGATCGAATAGAAGAAGGGCTTCAGCAGGAAGTGGACGAACAGCAGCCCGCTGACCGCGACGGCGGCCCCGTGCAGCGGCCACCCGCGCGAACCGAGCCATACGCTGCGCAGGACGAGCAGCGACGCCAGTGCGAACGGCATCTGATAGGCGATGCCATAGGCGAAGCTGCCGTCCCGGAACGACCAGATCGCGATCCTGAGCACCAGCCCGCCGCCCAGGATCGCCAGCGCCTCCCGCCAGGGCGGTGGCCGCCGGGTATAGATGGCGAAGCCGATCGCGATCGACAGAAGGGCCGTCAGGAAGGTGGTATAGCCCAGCGCCTCGAGCGGGGCGGCGGGCGCGCCGGCGGCGATCAGAACGTCCGCCACCGGCGACACGGCGCCCAGCAGATAGCTGCCGCCGAACCACAATACGGTGCGCTGCCCCTGGCCGGACAAAGCGATCGTCGCATAGCCGGCCGCGAAGACGAGCGCGACCGCGACGTTGACCGCCAGCATCACTATCGGCCCGTACATATGCCCGCCCGGTCAGTCCGCCCCGACCCGGTGCTACAGGGCGGACCATGAAACAAGTCTTAAGAATGGCGCGTCCGTTAACCGTTCTGGTGCTTACAGGACATATTTGCTGAGGTCGGTGTTGCGCGCGACGCTGGCGAGCTGCGCCTCGACATAAGCGGCATCGACGGTGAGCGACTGGCCGGCGCGGTCTTCGGCGTCGAAGCTCACCTCTTCCAGCAGTTTCTCCATCACGGTCGAAAGCCGGCGTGCGCCGATATTCTCGACGCTGGCGTTCACCTCGGCCGCGATGCGGGCGATGGCGGCGATGCCGTCCTCGGTGAAGGCGATCGTAACGCCCTCGGTGGCGATCAGCGCGCGATATTGCTCGGTCAGCGAGGCGCGGGTGGCCGAGAGGATGCGGACGAAATCGGCCTCGGTCAGCGCCTTCAGCTCGACGCGGATCGGCAGGCGCCCCTGCAATTCGGGCAGCAGATCGCTGGGCTTGGCGACGTGGAAGGCGCCCGAGGCGATGAACAGGATATGGTCCGTCTTCATCGGGCCGTATTTGGTGGCGACGGTCGTGCCCTCGATCAGCGGCAGCAGATCGCGCTGCACGCCTTCGCGGCTGATCGATCCGCCACGGCCCTGTTCGGACAGAGCGATCTTGTCGATCTCGTCGAGGAAGACGATGCCGTTCGCCTCGGCATCGGCGAGGGCGGCGCGCGTCACCTCGTCCTGATCCAGCCGGCGGTCGCCCTCCTCCTCGACCAGCTTGGCCCAGGCGGCAGCGACCGGCAGCTTGCGGCGCTTGAGGCGCGGGCCGCCGAGCTTCCCCATGATGTCGCCGAGGTTTATCATGCTCATCTGGCCGGGGGCGCCCGGAATCTCGAACTGGCCGGCGGCGGTGTCCTCCAGCTCCAGCTCGATCTCGCGATCGTCGAGATGGCCGTCTCGGAAGCGCTGGGTGAAGGAGGCGCGGGTCGCCTCGCTCGCATCCTTGCCGACGAGCGCGTCGAGCAGGCGGGCGAGCGCCGCTTCCTCGGCCTTGTCCTTCACCGCCACGCGCCGGCGATCCTTCTCGAGCCGCACCGATTCCTCGACCAGATCGCGCGCGATCTGTTCCACGTCGCGGCCGACGTAGCCGACCTCGGTGAACTTGGTCGCCTCCACCTTTACGAACGGGGCGTCGGCCAGCTTCGCCAGCCGGCGGCTGATCTCGGTCTTGCCGCACCCCGTCGGCCCGATCATCAGGATGTTCTTCGGGGACACCTCGTCGCGCAGGTCGGCATCCAGCCGCTGGCGGCGCCAGCGGTTGCGCAGCGCGACGGCGACGGCGCGCTTGGCGTCCGCCTGGCCGACGATATGCGCGTCGAGCGCGGCGACGATGGCCTTGGGGGTGAGGGCGTCGTTCATGGGCGAATGTGGGTCCGTAAGTTGACGAAATCGACGCCGGGCCGGGGGGTCAGGCCGCCCCGGCGATCGTCTCGATCGTGAGATTGCCGTTGGTGAAGACGCAGACGTCGGCCGCGATCTTCATCGCCTTGCGCGCGATCGTCTCGGCATCGGCCTCGTAATCGACCAGCGCGCGGGCGGCGGCGAGCGCGTAATTGCCGCCCGAGCCGATCGCGGCGATGCCGGCCTCGGGCTCGAGCACGTCGCCGTTGCCGGTCAGGATCAGCGTGATGTCCTTGTCGGCCACGATCATCAGCGCTTCGAGGTTGCGGAGATATTTGTCGGTGCGCCAGTCCTTGGCGAGTTCGACGGCGGCGCGCAGCAACTGGCCGTGATGCGCCTCCAGCTTGCGTTCCAGCCGCTCGAACAGCGTGAAGGCGTCCGCCGTGGCCCCCGCGAAGCCCGCGATCACCGAACCGTCGCCGATACGGCGCACCTTGCGGGCATTGGGCTTCATCACCGTATTGCCCATGCTGACCTGCCCATCCCCCGCCACCACGACGGTGCCGCCGCGGCGCACCGAAAGGATGGTGGTGCCGTGCCAGCCGATCTTGTCTTCGCTCATCCAGCCCCGCCTCGTTGCGATGGTTTCGATATGGGGTGCGGGGGCGTAGCCGCAACGGTGGGCGTGGCGGAACTTCCCTCTCGGCCTTCCCGTAAGCCTAAACCGTTCGGCCCGAGGTCGGTCGAGGGCTATGCGGGGCGGATGTCGCGCGTGTGCCTCGACCCTTCGACATTGCTCAGGACGTGCTTCGCTCGGCATGAACGGGGGTGGGGCGGTGACGCGGTCTTGTCGTTCCGCGCGGGGCCGTCCTTCGATACACCGCTTCGGCTTCGCTCAGCGGTTACTCAGGGCGAACGGGGTGGGGAAGGGCGGGCGCAGGGCAGGGCAGGGCAGGGTATGGAACCCCACCCGATACCGTTCGTGCTGAGTAGCGACTGAGCTTGGCGAAGGCGCGTATCGAAGCACGGCTGCGGAGAGCGCGCTACCGCCACCATCACCCCTCCGTTCGGCCCGAGCGCAGTCGAGGGCTACGCGCGGCGGATGTTGCGCATGTGCCGCGGCTTCGCTCTGCATGAACGGGGGTAGCCCTGTAGCGGATGGTCGGACGGACGTGGCGCCCGATGCTCTTTCGGCGGAAGCCTATTCGTGCGTATCGAATTGCAGGCGGGCGAGGCGGGCGTAGAGGCCGTCGGCGGCGACCAGCTCCGCATGGGTGCCCTGTTCGACGATGCGCCCCTCGTCCATCACCACGATCAGGTCGGCGCGGCGGACGGTGGCGAGGCGGTGGGCGATGACGATCGTCGTGCGGCCCGCCATCAGCCCTTCCAGCGCGGACTGGATGAGGCGCTCGGATTCCGCGTCCAGCGCGGATGTCGCCTCGTCGAGCAGCAGCAGCGGCGCGTCGCGCAGCAGCGCGCGGGCGATGGCGAGGCGCTGGCGCTGGCCGCCCGACAGGCGTGCGCCGCCTTCGCCCAGGAAGGTGTCCAGCCCGTCCGGCAGCGCGCGGAGGAAGGCGGCGGCGTTCGCCCGCTCGGCCGCCTGCCACAGCGCCGCATCGTCCGCGTCCCAGCGGCCGTAGCGCAGATTGTCGCGCGCGGAGGCGGCGAAGATCACCGTTTCCTGCGGCACCACCGCGATCCGCGCGCGGACCGCTGCCGGATCGGCCCGGTCGAGCGGCACCCCGTCCAGCCGGACGGTGCCGGCCAGCGGATCGTAGAAGCGCTGTGCAAGCTGGAACAGCGTCGATTTGCCGGCGCCCGAGGGACCGACCACCGCCACCATCCGCCCGGCGGGCACCGCGAGGGTGAAGCGATCGAGCGCCGCCACCTCCGGGCGGGTCGGGTAGCGGAAGGTGACGTCCTCGAAGGCGAGCGCGCCGGCGGCGTGTTGCGGCAAGGGCATTGGATCGGCCGGGGCGGCGATCTCGGGCACGGCGCGCAGCAGTTCGGCCAGCCGCCCGGCGGCGCCGGCGCCGCGCAGCAGATCGCCCCACGTCTCGGTCAGCGCCCCGAAGGCGCCCGCCACCAGCACGCCCGTCAGCAGGAAATTGGCGATGTTGCCGCCCGACAGCGCGCCCGAGGCGACGTCCGCCACGCCCTGCCACATCACCAGCGTGATCGATCCGAAGATGAGGAGGATCACGATCGCGGTCAGCCCGGCGCGCAGCAGGATGCGGCGGCGGGCGGTCGAAAAGGCGCGTTCGGCGGCCGCGGCGAAGCGATCGCCCTCGCGCCGTTCCTGCCCGAAGGCCTGGACGATCTTCATCGCCCCCAGCGTCTCCGACGTCATCGAGCCGACGTCGGCGATGCGATCCTGGCTGGCGCGCGCCGCCACGCGCAGGCGGCGGCCGAGCAGCACGATCGGCAGGATGACGACCGGGATCGCGACGAGCAGCAGCGCCGTCAGCTTCGGTGCGATCGTGACGAGGACGACCAGCCCGCCGAAACCGACGACGAGGTTGCGCGCCGCGACCGAGACGGTCGTGCCGACGATCTGTTCGATGATCGTGGTATCCGCCGTCAGCCGCGAGGCGATCTCGGACGGGCGGTTCTCCTCGAAGAAGCGGGGGGCGAGCGTCAGCAGGTTGCGCTGCACGCGGGTACGGATGTCGGCCACGACCCGCTCCCCCAGCCAGGAGACGAAGTAGAAGCGGAGCGCGGTGGCGATCGCCAGCACCACCACGATCATCAGCAGATAATGGAAATAGGGGCCGACATCCGCCCCGTCGCGCCCGGCGGCGAAGCCATGGTCGATGATGCGCTGGATGCGGCGCGGCACCGATAGCGTGGCGGCCGCCGCCACCAGCATCGCCGCCGCCGCGCCCGCCAGATGGCCGGGATAGCGCGCCGCCTGCCGCCACACGATCAGCAGGTTGCCGATATCGCGCGGGCGGGCCGGATCGGCGTTGCGGATGCTGCGGGACGCTCGTGCCATGCGCGCCGCTTAGAGCCTGATGGTCCGGGGCGAAAGCGCCTCGCGCGGGAGCGGCCGGATCGGCCCTGCCGGATCGGGAAGCGCCGCCGTGCATTGGGGCGAAGATTGGGTGGCGCGCCGCACAATATTTGTTAGCGTGTTGCCGTTACATGTCCGGGGGCCCATCTGTGGGCGGTTCGAAGCGGTTTCGGCCGGGGAGAAAAGCTTTGCTCTACGATGCTTACGAATTCAATCGATCCTGGCTGGCGGGCGCCAGCGCGATCGCAGGATTCGGCTCCGGCTGGGCGCAGAACCCCGCGAACCCCTGGTCCTATACCGGGCTTGGGCCGATGATCGCTTCGGGGCTGGACGTTTTCTCTCACGCTGCGGCTACTTACGGCAAGCCGGCGTTCGGCATCGCCGAGGTGGAGGTGGACGGCCGGCCGGTCGAGGTCGTGGAGGAGATCGAGTGCCGGCTGCCGTTCGGCCAGCTGAAGCATTTCGTGAAGCCGGGCGTCACGGGCCAGCCGCGGCTGCTGATCGTGGCGCCGATGTCGGGCCATTATGCCACGCTGCTGCGCGGCACCGTCCAGCGGCTGCTGCCCGGGCACGACGTGTGGATCACCGACTGGCGCGATGCGCGCAACGCGCCGCTTGCCGACGGGCGGTTCGATCTCGACGATTATATCGACTATGTGATCCGCTATCTGGAGCATGTCGGGCCGAAGGCGCATGTGCTGGCGGTCTGCCAGCCGACGGTGCCGGTCTATGCCGCGGTCGCCCTGATGTCGGCCGAGGACCACCCGGCGCTGCCGACGACGCTGACGATGATGGGCGGGCCGATCGACACGCGCGAGGCGCCGACCACCGTCAACACCGTCGCCACCCAGCGCCCGCTCGTCTGGTTCGAACGCAACGTGATCGCGACCGTGCCCTTCTATTATGCGGGCGCGGGGCGGAAGGTCTATCCCGGCTTCCTGCAACTGACCGGCTTCATGGCGATGAACCTCGGCAACCATCTGGTCAGCCACTGGTCGATGTACAAGCATCTGGTGCAGGGCGACGACGAGGGCGCCGCCGCCACCAAGGCGTTCTACGACGAATATCGTTCGGTCTGCGACATGACCGCGGAATTCTATCTCCAGACGATCGACCAGGTCTTCCAGCGCCATCTGCTGCCGAAGGGCGAGATGATGCACCGCGGCCGCCGGATCGATGCCGGCGCGATCACCAGGGTCGGCCTGCTGGCGATCGAGGGCGAGCGCGACGACATCTCCGGCCTCGGCCAGACGCGCGCGGCGCTGACCATCGCGACCGGCCTGCCGGAGAGCGAGAAGCGCTATTACATGGCCGAAGGCGTCGGCCATTACGGCATCTTCAACGGCCGGCGCTGGCGAACGATGATCGCGCCGGTGATGGAGGAGTGGATCGCGCGGCACGAAACCGTGCCCGCATGATTGCAATCGTTAGGGAACTCGCACCGCCGAAGAGGATTGTGTCCTATCGACTGCCTAAGGGCTGATCGCAGGGGGGGCGCGATGCATGGCCGGACGGACGATAATGCGATCGCGCTGGCCCGGCAACTGACCGGCATATTGCGTCGGCGCGAACAGACGTTCGGTCGCGGCGCCGTCAACGAGCTTCAGTGGGAAATGTTGCTGCGCCTGCTGGTGGACGGCGGGGCGGACGGTTGCCTGCCGGAACGCGGGCTGCTGATCGGGGTCGGCACCGCCAGTGCGGAAGCGGGGCGTCTGCTCGACCAGCTCGTCGACGATGGCCTCGTCTGGCGGATCGGTTCGTGCGACAGCGCGGAAGGGCGCCAGATCCACATGACCGGCGGGACGCGGGCGCGGATGATGCGCGTGCTGGGCGGCGTCGGCACCTTCGCAGACGAGTTGCGCGACGGCCTGCGGGCGAGCGTGCGCCCGACCGTCCGGCCCGACCTGCGCATCCTGCGCGCCGATCAGAAGCTGTAGACGAGCGTCGCCCGGCTGAGCGTGTCCAGCGCGCGCCGCTGTTCGGGCGCGTCATGCTCGTAGAGGATGTTGTAGCTGAACCGCGCCTTCAGCGCACCGATCAGCTTGGTGTCGAGCGCGGATGTCAGCACCGCGTTGCGGTTGCCCTGCTCGATGAACCCCGCCGCATCCTGCGTGAAGACGAGGTTGGGCGAGAGCGACCAGCGCGCCGTGGCAGAGGCGCGGGCGGCGATCGTCGTCCGGTCCCCCTCCGTCACGAAATGGGTGCGGCGGAGCGCCGGGCCGCCCTCGACGCTGATCTTCAGTTCGTCCCGATCGGCGATGTCGTAGCCGAGACCGCCGCCCAGCGTATAGCGGTTGCTGTAGCCGAGGAAGGCATCCCGCTCATATTGGGCGAGACCCAGCGTGTAGAAGCGCGGCGTGAACTTGTAATTGGCCTGATAGGCGACGAGCGCGCGATCGACGGTGCGTTCCCCGTCGGTCTCCTGCAAATCGAAGCGGCCTTGCAGGCGCTGGCGCCATTCCAGCGCATCGCGGACCAGCTTCGCCGAGGCGTAGAGCGTCAGCACGTCGCTGTTGCCGGTGGCGCGCGATCCGCCGACCTCGACCTCGCCTTTCCAGATGTCGAGGAAGCCGGCGGCACGGATGCGCGCCTCCTCGGCACGGCGCTCGACGCGACGGCGTTGCGCCAGCACCGCGGCGTCGCCGGCCACCAGCCGGTCGATCTCCACCGCATCGTCGGGGAAGGTGCGCTTGGCGATGCGGACGACGGCGGCGATCTGCGCATCGTCGCCGCCACGGTGCGCCTCCACCAGCATGCGGATGACGGGTTCTGGTAGTTCGGCCGCCGCCGGTGCGGCGGCCAGTGCGACGACCAGTGCGGCGGGCGCCGCGATCGAATGTCTGAAGCCCATGATCACTTACCGGCTGAGATGATCCGCGAACGCCTCTAGCACATCCAGATAGAGCTGGCGCTTGAACGGCACGATCATGTCGGGAAGTTCGCCCGGTTCAGCCCATTTCCACGCGCGGAATTCGGGATGCGGCGTCTCCAGATCGATGTCGGCATCGGTGCCGGTGAAGCGGCACAGGAACCACGCCTGCCGCTGCCCGCGCCACCGCCCGCCCCAGAGCTTGGGCGCGAGATCGGCGGGGAGATCGTAGAGCAGGTCTTGCGGCGCGCGGGCGAGGATGGTGACGAGGCGGGGCGGGATGCCCGTCTCCTCCTCCAGTTCGCGCAGCGCGCCCGCCTGCGGCTCCTCGCCGGGGTCCAGCCCGCCCTGCGGCATCTGCCAGGCTTCCAGCGTGGTATCGATGCGCTGCGCCACGAAGACCTTGTTCTCGCCGTTCAGTAGCATCACGCCGGCGGCCGGGCGGTAGGGCAGGTCGCTCATGCCACCGCCTCCGCGATCATCGCCTTCAGCGCCGCGAGCAGCCCGGCCACGTCGCCTTCCGCCGAGGGCACCGCGCGGCGGAGCTGGACGAAGCCATGGATCGTGCCCGCCGCCTCGCGATAGACGGTCGGCACGCCCGCCGCGATCGTGCGCGCGGCATAGGCGCGGCCCTGATCGCGCAGCGGGTCCAGCCCCGCCGTCACCACCAGGGTCGGCGGCATGCCCGCCTGATCGGCGTGGAGCGGGGCGCCGCGCCAATGATCGAGATCGGGGGCGTAGACTTCCTTGAACCAGTCCATCCCGTCCCGGCTGAGGAGGTAGCCGTCGCCATAATCCGCATAGGAGCCGTAGGATTCGGCGCGATCGACCGACGGATAGACCGGCGCCTGCACCAGCACCGGCACCGCGGCGGGCTGATCGCGCAGCGCCATGGCGGTGACGACGGCGAGGTTGCCGCCGGCGCTGTCCCCCACCGTCACGAGGCCGGTGACGGTGCGGCCGAGCGCCGCCGGGCTGCCCGCGATCCAGCGCGCCGCCGCCTCGCAATCGTCGGGCGCGGCCGGCCAGCGATGTTCGGGAGCGAGGCGATAATCGACCGCGACGACCGGCAGATCGAGCACGCGCGCCATCTCGGCACAGAAAGGCGCGTGCGTATCGAGATCGCCGACGACCCAGCCGCCGCCGTGGAAGAAGACCACCACCGGCCCCGCCCCGCGCTCGGCCCGCGCATCGAACAGGCGCAGCGGGATCGTGCCGCCGCCGGGGGCGGGGGCGGCGAGATCGGCGACCGTCGCCAGCGGGCCGACCGGCTGATCGAGCAGGGGCACGTTCGCCACCATCTGCGCGCGCGCCGCGACGGCGCCGATGTCACGGCTCTTCGGGCCTTCCAATGCGTTGAGATAGGTTAGGAAAGCGGCGACGTCCGGGCGGGCGGCGGGCGAGAGGGGCGGCATCGGCGGCTCCATTCGGGTGATCGGGGCGAGGGAGTTCAGTCGATACCGTGCTGCGCGTCGTTCACCACCCCGATTATGTCGCGCCGCAGGCGCCGGGCAGCAGTTTCCCGTTCGACAAATATGGCCTCGTCATGATGGCGCTGGCCGAGGGCGGCCGCGCGTTCGAAACGATTGCGCCCGAACCGATGCCGCGGCGCTGGCTGGAGGCGGTGCACGACCCGGCTTACGTGGCCGAGGTGCTGGCGGCGGCGGTGCCGGCGGAGAAGGAAAAGCGCATCGGTTTTCCGGTGACGGAGCGGATCGCGCGTCGATCTCTTTTGTCGGTCGGCGGCACATGGGCGGCGGCGCGGCTGGCGCTGGCCCACGGCTATGCCGCCAACAGCGCCGGCGGCAGCCACCATGCGCTGCACGACACCGGCGCCGGCTATTGCGTGTTCAACGACCTCGCCGTCGCCGCGCATCGCCTGCTGGCGGAGGGGGATGCGCGCGCGATCCTGATCCTCGACCTCGACGTCCATCAGGGGGATGGGACCGCGGCGCTGACCGCGGGCGAGCCGGCGATCTTCACCCTGTCGCTCCATGCCGAAAAGAATTTTCCACCCCGCAAGGCGCAATCCTCGCGCGACGTGGCGCTGCCCGACGGGATGGCGGACGACGCCTATCTGGCGGTGCTGGATCACGAACTGACGGGTGCGCTGGCCGATTTCATGCCCGACCTGATCCTCTATCAGGCAGGCGTCGATCCGCACGGGGGCGACCGGCTTGGCCGGCTGGCGCTGACTGACGCCGGCCTCGTCGCGCGGGACCGGCTGGTGATGCGGCGGGCGCGGGCGGCGGGGGTGCCGATCGCCTCCTCCCTCGGCGGCGGATATGGTGCGGACCGGATGGCGGTGGCGCGCCGCCACGCGACGGTGATGTGGACCCTGGCTGAGGCCCAAGTGGAGAAAGTGGATGGCTGACCCGCAAATCGTCTGGCTGCGGCAGGACCTGCGGCTGGCCGACCAGCCGGCGCTGGCGGCGGCGGCGTCGACCGGGCCGGTGGTGGCGCTCTATGTGCTCGACGACGAGACGCCGGGCGACTGGCGGATCGGCGGGGCGCAGCGCTGGTGGCTGCACCACAGCCTCGCCGCGCTCGCCGATGCGCTGGCGGAAGGCGGCGTCAGGCTCATCCTGCGGCGCGGCCGGGCGGACGAGGAAGTGGCGCGCTTCGCCGACGAGATCGGCGCGGGCGGCGTCCATGCGCTCCGCCATTACGAGCCGTGGTGGAAGGAGACGGAAAAGGCGCTGGCGGATGCCGTGCCGCTCACCCTCTACGACGGCACGCGACTGGTGCCGCCCGATCGGGTGCGGACCGGGCAGGGCGGGCGCTACCGCATGTTCACGCCCTTCTGGCGGGCGTTGCAGAAACAGATGCCGCCGCCGCCCACGGCGGACGTTCCCAAAGACATGACCGGCTGGACGGGCAAGGCGAAGAGCGACCGGCTGGAGGATTGGGCGCTGCTTCCCACCAAACCCGCCTGGGCCGGCGGGTTCGAGCAATGGACGCCGGGCGAGGCGGGGGCGGCGGACGCGCTGGAGGCGTTCGGCGACGCGCTGGCCGATTATGAGACGGACCGCAACCGCCCGGCGGTGGAAGGCACCTCGCGCCTCTCCCCCCACCTCCACCATGGCGAGGTCTCGCCGGCGACGGTGTGGCGCGCGCTCTCCCGCCGCAAGGCAGCACCCGCCTTCCTGCGCGAACTGGCGTGGCGCGACTTCACCGGCAACGTCATCGACATATTGCCCGATTATGCCGACGAAAACGGCCGCCCCGCCTTCGACCGGATGCCATGGCGCGACGATGCCGCCGCCACGCGCGATTTCACCGCCTGGACCGAGGGGCGGACGGGCTATCCGATCGTCGATGCGGGCATGCGCCAGCTATGGACGACGGGCTGGATGCACAACCGCGTCCGCATGATCGCGGCGTCCTTCTCGATCAAGCATCTGCTGCTCGACTGGCGGCGCGGCGAGGCGTGGTATTGGGATACTTTGGTCGATGCCGATTACGGCAACAACAGCGTCAACTGGCAATGGGTGGCGGGCACGGGGATCGACAGCAACCCGTTCGGCCGGATCATGGCGCCGATCGGCCAGAGCGAGAAATTCGATGCGGCGGACTATATCCGCGAATGGGTGCCCGAGCTGAAGGATGTCGGCGACGACGCGATCCACGATCCGCACGGGGCAGGCTGCGCGCCGGCGGATTATGCCAAGCCGCTGATCGGCCACCGCGAGGCGCGCGAGCGGGCGCTGGCGGCGGCGGCGAAGGTGAAGGGGTAGGGGTTGGGCCGTAAGCCTATGCCTGTTCGCCGGCCCCGTTGGCCGTGCGCGGGCCGGCGAACATCATCCGAAACCGTTCGTGGCGAGCGAAGTCGAGACACCGGGCACCGCGGTTCGGCATCAGGCTGGGTCAGGGTCGCTCCGTTACGACCAGCGTCCCGCGTGTCCCTCGATTACGCTCGGGATGAATGGGGGTTGGGGCGAGAGTCTCTCCCCATGCCCCCCGTTCGTCCTGAGTAGCCGGCCGCAGGGCGGCGTATCGAAGGGCGGCCGCCTCCGGAGCCGTGCTTCGATACGCCATTTCGACTGTGCTCAATGGCTACTCAGCACGAACGGGCGGGGCTGGTGGCGGGGGGCTGGTGGCGGAGGCGGATCAGCAAGGGGGGGGCTGAATCCCCCGACCGGCATCCGGTAACGCAACGCCGCACCCCCTCCCACCACCGTTCGCGTCGAGCGAAGTCGAGACGCCGCGCGTGGCGGTGCGGGTTAGATACGGAACTCTCGGGGCTGACGTCCCGCGTCTCCCTCGACTGCGCTCGGGATGAACGGGGGGCGGCGAGACGACAGGCGATGTCTCCGCCCATGCCCCCCGCCGTTCGTCCTGAGTAGCCGGCCGCAGGGCGGCGTATCGAAGGGCGGCCGCGTGCGGAGCCGTGCTTCGATACGCCATTTCGGCAGGCTCAATGGCTACTCGGCACGAACGGCTTGGGGATACGCGTGCGCCTCAATCCCCCACCGGCACCCCGTACAGATCATGCTCGTCGGCATCCTCGATCAGCACCGGCACCACGTCCCCGGGCGCGAGCGCGGGGGCGTCGCGGAGGAAGACCTGGCCGTCGATCTCGGGCGCGTCGGCCTGGCTGCGGCCGGTGGCGCCGCCCTCGCCGTCCGCCTCGTCGATGATGACGGGGAGGGTGCGGCCGACCTTCGCCTGCAATTTGGCGGCCGAGATGGCGGCGGTCTTCTCCATCAGGCGGGCGTAGCGTTCCTCCTTCACCGCTTCGGGCACCTGCCCGTCGAGCGCGTTGGCGGCGGCGCCCTCGACCGGCTCGAAACGGAAGGCGCCGACGCGGTCGAGCTGCGCTTCCTCCAGCCAGTCGAGCAGATAGTCGAAATCGGCCTTGGTCTCGCCGGGGAAGCCGACGACGAAGGTAGAGCGGATGGCGATGTCCGGGCAGATCGCGCGCCATTTGCGGAGGCGTTCCAGCACCTTCGCGTCGTTGGCCGGGCGCTTCATCCGGCGCAGCACGTCGGGCGCGGCGTGCTGGAAGGGGATGTCGAGATAGGGGAGGACCAGCCCGTCCGCCATCAGCGGGATCACCCGATCGACGTGCGGGTACGGATAGACGTAGTGGAGCCGCACCCACGCCCCCAGCGACCCCAGATGGCGCGCCAGATCGGCCATGTCGGCACGCACGTCGCCGCCGGCCTTCAGCGGGTAGGAGGCGTGGCGGAGGTCCAGCCCGTAGGCCGACGTATCCTGGCTGATGACGAGCAGCTCACGCGTGCCCGCGGCGACCAGCTTCTCCGCCTCGCGCAGGATCGCATCGGGGCGGCGGCTGGCGAGATCGCCGCGCAGCGCCGGGATGATGCAGAAGGAGCAGCGGTGGTTGCAGCCCTCCGAGATCTTCAGATAGCTGTAGTGGCGCGGGGTGAGCTTCAGATCCCGCTCGGGCACGAGATCGAGGAAGGCGGACGGAGGCACGGGCGCCGCTTCATGCACCGCGCCCACCACCGCTTCATATTGGTGCGCGCCGGTGACGGCCAGCACCTGCGGGAAGCGCGCGCGGATCGCCTCCGCCTCCTTGCCCATGCACCCGGTGACGATGACGCGGCCGTTCTCGGCCATCGCCTCGCCGATCGCCTCCAGGCTCTCCTCCTTGGCCGAGTCGAGGAAGCCGCAGGTGTTGACGAGCACGACGTCCGCCCCGGCATAATCGGGGGACAGAGCATAGCCGTCGGCGCGCAGCTTGGTCAGGATGCGTTCGCTGTCGACGAGATTCTTCGGACAGCCGAGCGAGACCATGCCGACCTTGGGCGGGGTGGGGAGGATCGTTGCCATGGGAGTGCCGCGGCACATAATCGCTTCGCCGGGATTTTACGAGAGGGTGCGGCACGAGGGGAACGCGATGCGCAAGGCGAGGATCGGCTGGATGGCGGCGCTGGCGGTGACGGGATCGGCGTCGCTCTCCGCGCCCGTGCCGCGGCCGGCCCCGCCGCCGCCTCCCGTCGCCGCCCCGCCGCTGCCGATCCTGCCCGATGAGCGCGTCGATTACGGCCGCGCCGCCAATTGGCTGTGCCGGCCCGACAAGGGCGCCGCCAATGCGTGCAGCCTCTACCTGGACGCCGTATCGATCGACGCCGAGGGAAACCGCACCGATGCCCCCTACCGGACGGCCGTGAACCCGGCGATCGACTGTTTCTACGTCTACCCCACGGTGTCGGAGGATCGCGCTGTGTTCAGCGACATGCTGCCCGACGCGCGCGAACGATCGATGGTGCAGGCGCAATTCGCCCGCTTCGGCGCGGTGTGCCGGCAGTTCGCGCCGGTCTATCGTCAGTTCACGATGAGCGCGCTGCGCGAGGCGACCGCCACCGGCGGCCACCTGCCCGATGCGACGCGCAATTACGACGACGTGCGCGCCGCGTGGCGCTGGTATCTGGCCAACGAGAACAAGGGGCGCGGCGTCGTCCTGATCGGCCATAGCCAGGGGGCGATGGTGCTGAAATCGCTGATCGCCAACGAGATCGACGGCAAGCCCGAACAGCGGCTGATCGTTTCGGCGCTGCTGGCCGGCAACCCCGATCTGACGGTGGCGAAGGGCAGCGACCGGGGCGGCAGTTTCCGATCGGTGCCGCTGTGCCGGGCGGAGGGGCAGGTGGGATGCGTCGTCGCCTGGTCGAGCTTCGCCGACGGCTGGGCGGGGCCGCGGCTGTTCGGCGGCAACGCCAGCGGGCCGGGGCGCGAGGGGGCGTGCGTCAACCCCGCCGCCATCGCCGGCGGCTGGGGGCGGCTGCGGGCTTATTACCGCCGGCCGCAGACCGCGCCGCGCAGCGATCCGCCCTTCGTCGAATCGGTCGGCCAGATGAGCGCCGAGTGCCGCACCGATGCGGCGGGCGCGGTGCTGCGCGTCCGCGTCAACGAAGGGCCGATGGCGGGGATCGCGGCGGGCTGGCTGGGTGCACGTCCGCTGCCCGCGGCATGGGGCTATCACGCGCTGGACATCGCACTGGTGCAGGGCAATCTCATCGAACTCATCCGCCAGCAGGCGGCGCGCTGGGTGGCCGGCACCCGATAGCTCCACTTCGCCGCCCCCAAGGCTTTGCGCTTTGCGCCCGTGCGATCCCCTTTTCTACTCTGATGGTAGATTACAAGGGGGACAGAGATCGTGGCATCGACGGGGCGGCAGGCGATTTTGGCGGTGCTGGCAGCGGGGACGGCATTGACGGTGCCGGCACAGGCCCGCGCGGCCGCGCCCGACGCGGCGGCAGCGGAGTCCCCCGTGGCGGCGGACGAGGCGCAATCGGGCGGCGAAATCCTCGTCACCGCCCGCCGCCGGTCCGAGAATGTGCAGGACGTGCCGATCGCCGTCGCGGTAGTCGGCGGGGCCACGCTGGAGGCGCAGGGCACCTACAACATCAACCGGCTGACGCAATTGCAGCCGACGCTGCAATTCTATTCGACCAACCCACGCAACACCTTCATCAACATCCGCGGCATCGGCGCGCCGTTCGGCCTGACCAACGACGGATTCGAGCAGGGCGTCGGCATCTATATCGATCAGGTCTATTACAACCGCATCGCCTCGGCGACGCTCGATTTCGTCGATGTCGAGCAGATCGAGGTGCTGCGCGGGCCGCAGGGCACGCTCTACGGCAAGAACACCACCGCCGGCGCGATCAACATCACCACCCGCGCGCCCAGCTTCGATTTCGAGGGGCGGGGCGAGGTGTCGCTGGGCGATTACGGGTTCAAGCAGGGCAAGGCCTCCGTCTCCGGCCCGATCACCGATCAGCTCGCCGCGCGGCTCAGCGTCTCGACCACCGACCGGCGCGGCACGATCCGCAACGTCGCGACCGGCCAGAGCGTCAACTCGCTCGACAATCTCGGGGTGCGCGGCACTGTGCTGTGGAAGCCCACGTCGAACCTCAACGTCACGCTGGCGGGCGACTACAACCTTCAGGATCCCACCTGCTGCGTCCAGATCTATGCGCGCGTCGGCACCACCCAGCGCGCGCTCAACCGCCAATATGCGGCGCTGACGGCGCGCTTCCCCGGCTACCGCGTGCCCAGCACCGATCCGTTCGACCGCGTGACCGATCTCGACGCGCAGATCCGCGCCCGCAACGAACATGGCGGCGCGTCGGCGCGGCTGGAGTGGGATCTGGGGCCGGGCACGCTCACCTCCATCACCGCCTGGCGCTATTGGGACTGGCAGCCCGCCAACGATCGCGACTTCACCGGCCTGCCGATCTATACCAAGGTCAACAACCCGACCAAGCAGGACCAGTATACGCAGGAATTCCGCTACAATTACGAAGGCGAGCGGCTCAACTTCGTCGTCGGCGCCTTCGCCTTCCACCAGAAGATCCGGACCAGCGGCATCCAGGAGACGGGCACGGCGGCGAGCGCGTGGCTGCTGGCGCCGTCCTCCGCCCTTTCCAACAATCCGGCGGTGCTGAACGGCATCGTCGCCACCAACGACATCCGGCTCGACAACACCAGCCTCGCCGCCTTCGGCAAGCTGAACCTGAAGCTCACCGACCGCTTCACCGTCTCGCCGGGCGTGCGCGTCAATTACGACAAGAAAAGCGGCTATTACGATTCGGTGGTGGTCGGCACCGCTTCCAACGGTACGCGGCAGATCATCAGCAACGATCCCGCCAGCCCCTCCTACAACGATCCGTGGACGACGGCGCAGCGCGGCGTGCAGGCGTCGCAATTCTTCGAGGTGCCGTATAGCGACTGGAACCTCAGCTACGACCTCAACCTCGCCTACGAGATCACGCCCGACGTCAACGCCTATGCGACCTATGCGCGATCGTTCAAGACAGGCGGCGTCAACTTGAACGGCGTGCCGAGCCTCGCCAACGGCCTGCCCGCGCTGGACGTGGCGGTGATCGATCCGGAGAAGGTCAATCATTTCGAGCTGGGGCTGAAGACCCAGTTCTGGAACCGGCGGGCGACGCTGAACGTGGCCGGCTTCTGGACGATCATCGACGATTTCCAGGCGAGCGTCATCAGCAACATCAGCGGATCGAACGTGCTGCGCGGCTATCTCGCCAATGCCGATCGGGTGCGGTCGCGCGGCGTGGAGGCGGATTTCTCGGTCCGCCCGTCGGATCGCCTCAGCGCCTATATCAGCGGCGCCTTCACCGATGCCACTTTCCGCAAGTTCGTCGACGCGCCATGCCCGCCCGAGCTGGCGGGCGGCGGCACCGGCACACCGGCGGGGCCGGCGGCGACGCCCGGCGCCAACAGCCCAGCCAATTGCAACGTCTCCGGCCAGTGGCTGCCGGGCGTCTCGAAATGGGCCTTCTCGTGGGGGACGGAATATAATTTGCCCGCGACGCTGCTGGGGCGCGACGGGCAGGTCTATGCCGGCTACGACGCCAATTTCCGATCGAAATTCTCGTCCAACGCCTCGCGCTCGATCTATACCGACATCGCGGCTTACTCGATCCACAATTTCCGGCTGGGCTTCCGCACCGACAATTTCGATATCTTCGGCTGGGTGCGCAACGCCTTCGACGAGGAATATTTCGAATCTCTGGCGGTAACGCCGGGCAACACCGGGCTGATCTCCGCCCAGATGCCCGACCCGCGCACCTTCGGCGGCACGATCAAGTTCAGCTTCTGATCCTTCCCCGCGTGGTCGGGCGGAGCTAGCATCACCGGATGACCGATCTCGCCCGCCGCCCCGAACCCGAACTGACGATCCGCGGCCTCCTGCTGGGGGCCGCGATCACATTGCTGTTCACCGCGGCCAACGTCTATCTCGGGCTGCGCGTCGGCCTCACCTTCGCGACGTCGATCCCCGCGGCGGTGATCTCGATGGCGATCCTCAGGCTGACCCGCGATGCCGGCATCCTCGAGAACAATATCGTCCAGACGGTCGCCTCCGCCGCCGGATGCCTGGCGGCGGTGATCTTCGTCGTGCCCGGCCTCGTGATGGTCGGCTGGTGGGTGGAGATACCCTTCTGGCAGACCTTCCTGCTGTGCGCGGCGGGCGGCATCCTCGGCGTGCTGTTCTCGGTGCCGCTCAGGCGCGCGCTCGTGACGGGATCGGACCTGCCCTTCCCCGAAGGCGTGGCGGCGGCGGAGGTGCTGCGCGTCGGCGTCCGCTCGCGCGACGGCGGGGCGGAGGCCAAGGGCGGCCTGAAGATGATCGGCCTCGGCACCGCCGCTGCCGCGACCTATGCGGTGCTGGGGGCGATGCGGCTGGTGGCGCTGGAGACGGCGGCGTGGTGGCGCGTCGGCCCGGCGGCGATGGGGACGAGCGTCGGTTTCTCGATGGCGCTGGTGGGGGCGGGGCATCTGGTCGGCCTGTCGGTGGGCCTCGCGATGTTCGTCGGGCTGGTGCTGGCCTTCTTCGTCGCCACCCCGCTGCTGACCGCGATCAACGGCGTCGCCGGCCCGGCGGCGGAGGTGGCGCCCGCCGTCTGGGCGCAGGAGGTGCGGTTCATCGGCGCGGGCGTCATCGGGGCGACGGCGCTGTGGGCGCTCGCCCGCCTCGTCCGCCCGATCGCCGCGGGCTTGCGCGATGCCGCCGCCGCCTCGGCCGCGCGGCGGACGGGCGGCACGTCGCTGCCGGTCGAGGAGCGCGACCTGCCGGTGGCGGTGGTCGTCGGCGGCGCGCTCCTGCTGCTGCTGCCGATCGGCTGGCTGCTGCACGACTTTCTGGCGGGCGGCGCGCTGGCGGGATCGCAGGGGATGCTGATCGCGGGCGGGCTGCTGTTCGTGGCGGTGATCGCGGCGGTGGTGGCGGCGGTATGCGGCTATATGGCGGGGCTGATCGGCGCGTCGAACAGCCCGCTGTCGGGGGTCGGCATCCTCGCGATCATCGCCGCGGCGCTGCTGCTGGCGCCCTTCGCCACCGCCGCCACCGCGGCGCCGCTGGTCGCCTATGCGCTGTTCGTCACCTCGATCGTGTTCGCGGCGGCGACGATCGCCAATGACAATCTGCAGGATCTGAAGACCGGGCAATTGGTGGGCGCCACGCCGTGGAAGCAGCAGGCGGCGCTGATGATCGGCGTGCTGGCGGGGGCGGCGGTGATCCCGCCGATCCTCAACCTCCTCAACCACGCCTACGGTTTCGCCGGCGCGCCCGGTGCCGATCCGGCCCGCGCGCTGGGCGCGCCGCAGGCGACCCTGATCTCGGCACTGGCCAAGGGCGTGCTGGGCGGCGGGCTGGACTGGAGCCTGATCGGCATCGGCGCCGGCCTCGGCGTGGTGCTGATCGCGATCGACGGGGCGCTCGGGCGGGCGGGGCGGCTGCGCCTGCCGCCGCTGGCGGTGGGGATCGGCATCTACCTGCCCGGATCGGCGACGCTGGCGGTGACGGCGGGCGCGATCCTCGGCCATCTGTTCGAGCGGCGGCACCGCGATCCGGCGGTGCAGCGCGCCGGCGTGCTGCTGGCGGCGGGCTTCATCGTCGGCGAGAGCCTGTTCGGCGTGGCGCTGGCCGGGCTGATCGTGGCGACGGGCAGCGGATCGCCGCTGGCGATCGTAGGCGAGGGGTTCGAGGGCGTCGCGGTGGGCATCGGCGCGCTGCTGTTCGCGGGCACGATCGCCGCCTGCTACGCCCGCGCGCCGCGTGCGCTTTCCTGAACGGCATGTTCGGCGAACGTTAACGGGGTCGGGTGCAGAGGGCGGCGCTGTCGTCCACCGTCACAAGGCCCCTTCGATGCAGCCACGCGCCCGTCACAAGCAGCCCTGGACCGAGGAAGCCGATGCCGAGCTGCACCGCCGCATCGCCGCCGGCGAACTGCTGCCCGAGATCGCCCGCCACATGGAACGCAGCCAGGAAGCGGTGCGCAGCCGCGCCAATGTGTTGAAGCTGCCGGTGCGATCGACGACGCGGGGGCTGCACGCGGCGCGGTGAGGGGGCCTGTGCCACCGTCCGTTCGTGCTGAGTAGCGACTGAGCCTGCCGAAGGCGCGTATCGAAGCATCGTGAGGAGCCGCCCTTCGATACGCTGTTTCGGCAAGCTCAACAGCTACTCAGGGCGAACGGATCATACCTGCGGCCTGGGCATCACAAACCCAGTTCGCTCAGCCCCGGATGATCCGCCGGGCGCACCCCCGCCCGGTCCCATCGAAACAGCCGGTCCGCCTCGGCGATGCGTATGTCGTTGATGCTGGCGTGGCGTTCGCGCATCAGGCCGGCGGGGTCGAACGCCCAATTCTCGTTGCCGTGCGCGCGGAACCAGCGGCCGTCCGCATCGTGCCATTCGTAGACGAAGCGCACCGCGATGCGATCGTCGGTGAAGGCCCACAATTCCTTGATGAGGCGATATTCGCGCTCCGCCTGCCATTTGGCGGTTAGGAAGGCGGCGATCTCGGCGCGGCCGGTGAGGAACAGGTCGCGGTTCCGCCAGCGGCTGTCGGGCGTGTAGGCGAGCGCGACGCGGGCGGGATCGCGCCCGTTCCACGCATCCTCGGCGGCGCGGACCTTCGCGATCGCGGTCTCGCGCGTGAAGGGCGGCAGCGGCGGGCGGGGGGCGTCGGTCATCGGTCGAGCGGGTGGCGGCCGACGGTGTTGCCGGGCGGGCCGTAGCGGCAGACGAGGAACTCACTGGCCCGGTCCGCCGCCAGCGCGCAGCCGACGCGCGTCGTCTTCGCCCAGATCATCTGCGTATAATGGCTGGCGGCGGGGTGCACCTCCAGCCAGCGGTCCATCGACGGGAGGGCGGCCTTCTCCTCGCTCCACCCGCCGATCATCTCGGTCAGCGTATAGGCGCCGCGCGTGCCCATCCAGATATTCTCGCCCGACGTGCGATTGTCGGGATCGTGCCAGATGCGGCCGGCCCTGGCCTGCACGCGTGCCCAGCCGGCGGCGGAGGCGGCAAGCGCCGGATCCCAGGCGATCGGCGGCGCACCGACTGCCGCCCGCTCGACATTGTGGAGGCCGACGATCGTGGCGGGATCGATCCGCGCCGCCGGCGCGGCCGCCGCCGCACCCGCCATCAGCGCCGCAAATGCCAGCCGCTTACCCGTCCGCATCCGCGGCGCCCTTATATTTCAGTTCGAGATAGCGGTTCTGCGTCGCCAGCCGGTCGAGATCGCCGCGCGCGATCTCGCCGCCCAGCCGGCCGAGTTCGTCGCGGACGATGCCGAGGCCGTCCAGCAACTGCTTGTCGGGCGCGGCCATGCCGTCGCGCGGGGAGCGGCGCAGCGGCTCGGGCACGCGCCGCCAGCCGTCGATCAGCTCGGGCAGGTCTTCGGCCACCAGCTTGCGGAAGTGGAGCGCCGCCGGCGCCTGCGGATCGAGCGCTGCCAGCTGCGGCGCGATCGTTTCGAGCTGGAGGGCGATGCCGTCGGTCAGCCGCACGGCGGGGGCGGGGAGGGCCGGGCGCTGGCACGCCAGCCATTCCTCAGTGCGCTGGGGGAGGAGCGGCAGGTCGCTCGCCGCCAGCGCCTGCGGCGTCGGGGCGGGGGTGGAGGAGAGCGAGACGATCGCGACCCAGGCCAGCACCATCGCCACCACCACCACCAGCACGCCCATGATGCCGAGCGGCGCCACGAACAGGCCCCAGCCGAGACCGGCGACGAGGATCGCCACCGTCGCCAGCACCAGCCGCCGCGCGATCCGCGCCATCGCCTGCCGCCGCCGTTCGCGCTCGCGCCGGCGTTGGCGGCGCGATTCGGGGCTGGCCGCGCCGATCAGGCCGGAGACCTGCGCCGAAATCTCGTCGAACGTGCGTTGCAGGTCGCTCATTTGGCCGGGATCGCGAAGGGATCGTCGGCCGCCGCCCCGCCGCCGCTGCCGATCCGCGCCTGCGCCGCGCCCTCGGCCCGCGCGATATAGGCGCGCGACTTCTCGACCTCGTCGGTCAGCACCGTTACCGTCTGCTTCATCGATCCCAGCGCCTCCAGCTTGAAGCGGTCGATCGAGTCCATCGTATCGTAGATGTTGCGGAAGGCGCGTTGCAGCGTCTCGAGCGGGATCGTCGAGGCGGCGGCCTGCGCGTGAATCTGGCCGGTCTGTTCCTTCAACAGCTTGCCGGTCGATTCGATCATCGAGGCGGTGGTGGTGTTGAGCGCGGTGATCTGGTCCAGCACCAGTTTCTGGTTGGTCAGCGCCTGCGCGACGGTGACGGCGGTGCGCAGCGCGGCGACGGTGGTGGTCGACGCGCGGTCGACGCCCTTCACCAGTTCGACATTGTTCTTCTTGACCAGATCGAGCGCCAGATAGCCCTGCACCGTCACCGCCATCTGCGTCAGCAGATCGGTGGAGCGCTGGCGGACGTAGAACAGCGCGCTTTCGCGGATCGCCTTGGATTTGGCGGGGTCGGTCGCCTCCAGATCGGCGGCGGTCTGTTCCAGCTTCGCGTCCAGCGCGCGGGAGACGTGGATCATCTGTTCCAGCCGGCCCATCGCCGCCCACATCTGCTGCCGCTCGACATCGATCGCGGCATTGTCCTTCAGCAGTTCGTCCTTGCCCGAGGCGAGGCTGGCGAGGATCGAGGAGATGTGGCTCTGCGAGGATTTGTAGCTGTCGAAATAGTCGCGCATCCGGTTGCCGAAGGGGATGAGCCCGAACAGCTTCTTCGGCGCGGTGAGATTGCCGCGTGCGCCGGGATCGAGATCCTCGATGGTGCGGCGCAACTGGGCGAGATCGGCGCCGACGCCCGTATCCTTGTCCATCGCCCGCACCGGCCGGTCGAGGAAGCGGTTGGAGAAGCCCGCCGCCTCGGCGATCTCGCGCCGGCCCATGTTGGTGATCTGATCGACCTTCATGCCGAAGGCGGGGCTGGCGGCATCTTCCGCCACCAGTGCCGCGACGAAACCTTCGACCTTCTTGTCGAGCTGGCTGCGCTGCTGATCGTCGATCGGTACGAGGCCGGCCGCCTTCTCGGCGGGCAGCGGCTGCACCGGCGGGGGCGGGGTGAGGGTGAGGCCGGTATCTTCGCTGGTCGCCATCATCGTTCCCGATCGTTGCGGCCCCAAGATGGCGGGGAAGCGCGCAGGGTTCAAGTCGCAGGCGTATGAGGCCGGCAATACGGTGATTGCATGATTTGCATCTCTTAACGTGATTGTTGCACTTGCGAGACTCGCTGCTGCGGCGCACAACGATCGGGCCTTTCAGGCATCCTCTCCTAAAACTTTCCGGGCCGGCCCTTCGGGAGCCGGCCCTTTTTTTCTGCTATCGCGCTACGGAGCGATCGGGGAGATTCGGCGATGACCTGGGCGACGTGGTGGCTGTTTACCTGCGCGACGGCGATCGTCGTCGCCAGCCCCGGCCCCAACATGCTGCACATCATGGTGCAGAGCGTGCGCTTCGGCTTCGCGCGGAGCATCGTCTCGATGGCGGGTTGCCTGACGGCGGTTCTGATCTGCGTCACCGCCTCCTCGCTCGGCCTCGGCGCGCTCCTCATGACGTCGCACACCCTGTTCGGGGTGCTGCGCTACGTCGGCGTCGCCTATCTCCTCTATCTGGCGTGGAAGAGCTGGACGGCGGGCGTGCCGGCGGCGGATGCGGGCGCGACCGTGCCGGCGGCAGGCGGCGGCTCGACGTTCGCTCTTTACCGCGCTGCGCTGCTGACCGGCCTCAGCAACCCCAAGCTGATCGTCTTCGCCGCCGCCTTCTTCCCGCAGTTCATCCGTGCCGACCGGCCGTGGGCGCCGCAGTTCGCGATCCTCGTCGGCACCTTCGCGGTGATCGAGGTCGCCTGCTACACGGCCTATGCCGCGGGCGGGCGACGGCTGGCGACGGCGCTGTCCAGCCCGGCGCGGCGGCGGCTGTTCAACCGGCTGACCGGGGCGGCGTTCGGCACCTTCGGAATCGGGTTGTTCGCCTGGCGGGCCTAGCGACGCCGTTCGGCCTATCCGGCCGGACAGAAGAGTTGTTCACGCGGAGGCGCGGAGACGCGGAGGGGAAAAGACTGCCGCGAAGCGGCCTTGTTTCATCGGGCCGTGGCGGAAGGGGTGAAGCGCTTTCGCGCGCCCGACACCTCCGCGTCTCCGCGCCTCCGCGTGAACATCATTTCCCTCGTCTGGCAGGAGCCTTATCCCTTCCCGGCATTCCGCCGCCGCGTATCCCAGCCCTTGCGCGCCGCGGCCGATCGCGCCTCGGCCGAACCCGTCGCATGGGCCTTGCCGCCGCGGCGCGAGGCGGCGTTGGTGTCGGGCTTGCCGCGCCCGGAGCCGGACTTGTTGCCCCCCGCCGCTATCCTTGTTGACGGTCGCCCAGGCGCGGCGCTCGGCCTCGTCCTCGGAAAGGCCGCGTTTCTCGTAGCCTTCCTCGATATGCTCAGCCTTGCGCTTCTGCTTGTCGGTATAGGCGTCCTTGTCTCCGCGCGGCATCGTCCATCTCCTTGACGGTGCGGCAAGAACCGCCGGGCGGCGCGAGTGTTGCCGCCACCGACACGTTTTGTCGCGGAACGGGGCCAAGGGGCTGCCGTTCTGGCCGGCATCGCACAACAGGAGATCCGCCATGCGCGCCAACCGCACCACCACGCTCGTCCTCGCCGGCCTCGCTTTGTCCGGCATCGCCCTCGGCGGCTGCTCGCGCGGATCGACGCGCGGCGGACTGATCGGCGGTGCCGCCGGCGCCGTCGCCGGCAGCGCGACGGGCCTTGGCACCACCGAAGGGGCGATCATCGGCGGCACCGCGGGCGCCGTGATCGGCAAGTAACCGCATCGGGGGCGGGCCTCGCCTTGTTGCAGCGCGCCATTTCGGCTATGGCGCGCGGCGATACCCGCCCCTCCAGATGCAAGAGACCTCATGAGCCTCCGCAACGTGGCCATCATCGCGCACGTCGATCATGGCAAGACGACCCTCGTCGATCAGCTGTTCCGCCAGTCCGGCACCTTCCGCGACAACCAGCGCGTCGAGGAACGGGCGATGGACTCCAACGATCTGGAGAAGGAGCGCGGGATCACCATCCTCGCCAAGCCGACCTCGGTCGAATGGACCCCGCCGGCGGGGGGGCGAGCCGGTTCGCATCAACATCGTCGACACGCCCGGCCACGCCGATTTCGGCGGCGAGGTTGAGCGCATCCTCTCGATGGTCGACGGCGTGATCCTGCTGGTCGATTCGTCCGAAGGGGCGATGCCGCAGACCAAGTTCGTTACCGGCAAGGCGCTGGCGCTGGGCCTCAAGCCGATCGTCGTCGTCAACAAGGTCGATCGCCCCGACAGCCGCATCCAGGAAGTGCTGGACGAGGTGTTCGACCTATTCGTCTCGCTCGACGCGAGCGACGAGCAGCTCGACTTCCCCGTCCTCTACGCAAGCGGCCGCAACGGCTATGCCGGCCCCGATCCGGACGCGCGCGAAGGCACGCTGATTCCGATGTTCGAAAAGATCGTCAGCCACGTTCCCGCCCCCAAGGTGGACGTGGACGCGCCCTTCACCTTCCTCGTGACTTTGCTCGATCGCGACAATTTCCTCGGCCGCATCCTCACCGGCCGCGTCAACAGCGGCACGGTGAAGCTCAACCAGCCGATCCATGCGATCGACAATGACGGCAAGGTGCTGGAGACGGGCCGCGCCACCAAGATCCTGTCGTTCCGCGGGCTGGACCGGGTGCCGGTGGACGAAGCGCAGGCGGGCGACATCATCAGCCTCGCCGGCCTCACCGTCGCCACCGTCGCCAACACCATCGCCGATCCGACCGTGACGGAGGCGATCCGCGCCCAGCCGATCGATCCGCCGACGCTGTCGATGCGCTTCGCCGTCAACGATTCGCCGATGGCGGGCCGCGAGGGCACGAAGGTGACCAGCCGCATGATCCGCGACCGCCTGTTCCGGGAATCGGAATCGAACGTGGCGATCCGCGTCACCGAGAGCGACGACAAGGATTCGTTCGAGGTCGCCGGCCGCGGCGAATTGCAGCTCGGCGTGCTGATCGAGACGATGCGCCGCGAAGGATTCGAGCTGGGCATCAGCCGCCCGCGCGTGCTGTTCCGCGACGGCGAGGGCGGCCGCGAGGAGCCGTACGAGACGGTCGTGATCGACGTGGACGAGGAATTCTCGGGCACGGTCGTCGACAAGATGAACCAGCGCAAGGCCGAGATGACCGACATGCGGCCGTCCGGCGGCGGCAAGACGCGCATCACCTTCTCCGCCCCCTCGCGCGGGCTGATCGGCTATCACGGCGAATTCCTGTCCGACACGCGCGGCACGGGCATCATGAACCGGCTGTTCGAGAAATACGGCCCCCACAAGGGCCAGATCGAGGGCCGCAAGAACGGCGTCCTCATCTCCAACGGCGCCGGCGAGGCGCAGGCCTATGCGCTGGGGCCGCTGGAGGAGCGCGGCATCCTGTTCGTGGGGCCGGGCGAGGTGCTCTACGAGGGCATGGTGATCGGCGAGAATGCCAAGACGGACGACCTCGAGGTCAATCCGATGAAGGCCAAGCAGCTCACCAACTTCCGCGCCTCGGGCGGCAAGGACGACGCCATCCGCCTCACCCCGCCCAAGCGGATGACGCTGGAACAGGCGATCGCCTATATCGACGACGACGAGATGGTGGAGGTGACCCCCAAGACCATCCGCCTGCGCAAGCGCCACCTCGACCCGCACGAGCGCAAGCGCGCCAGCCGCGCGAGCAAGGCGGCGTAGGGTCAGCGTCCCTCACCCGGCTCTGGTGGGGGATGACAGCCCCCACCCCCAACCCCTCCCCTAAAGGGGAGGGGAGCAAGATAAAGCCCCTCCCCTTCAGGGGAGGGGTTGGGGTGGGGGTTGTCGCCTTGGCGCGACGTGAGCTTGCGAGCGATCTCCGAGCGCCATCACCCAAAAAAAAGCGAAGACCGCCGGGGCTTGCGCCCCGACGGCCTCCTGCATGGTCAGCGGCCGGAGGTCCGGCCCGGGAGACCAGCGGCGTCGCTTGTCAGCGGCGCGGCCCCCGAACGGACAGAACCGACCTCTTAGCTGAACCATGAGACATCGGATCACCTCCTTTCGCCATGTTGAAGACAATCCGAACATCGGCAATCCGGGCGTTCCGAACAAGTCTTGAACCGATTTTTTTCGGCCCTACGATACGCCGCTTCGCGTTCAGCCTCGGCAATCCTCCACCACCCGGATCGGTTCTCCCCAGGCGGGCAGCACCAGCATCGGCAGGCCCGCGCCGGCGATGGCGAAGCGGCCCTTGCTGAAGGCGATCGCGTCCAGCATCGCGTCGGCGGCGGGCAGGCTCGCGCCGATCCGCGGCGGCGTGCCGGGCAGGGGCTGTGCGGGATAAGCGGCGCTGCGCGAGGTGGTCGATACCTGCATCGCCCCCGCCGTGCCGCCGGGGCGGGAGAGGGTGACGCGGCGGGCGGCCGGATCGCAGCGCAGGATGAAATCCGCCTCCGACCCCGGCCGCCCGAACAGCGCGGAGGTGCCGGCCGGATCGGTGAGATAGGCCCAGCCGCCGGGCGTCAGCGGCAGATCGCGCCAGCCGGGCGGGGGGGCGGTCACCGGTGCCGGGGCGGGCGCGGGGGCGGCGGGCTGCGGCGGCGGGGCCGGCGCTGGCACGCAGCCGGCAAGCGCGGCGGCGGTCAGCAAGGCGGCGAGACGGAAGGGAAACGGACGCGTCATCCCCTCCCCATGACGGAGGCGGGCGCGGGTGGCAAACCGCGTGGGCGCGATCAGCCGTGCCGCGCCCGCTTTTCGGCGCGCGCCTGCTTCGCCTTGCCGTAGCGCGTCTGGCGCGTGCCGGGCTTGCCGAGCGTGCTGTTGCCGCGGGGCGCCGCCACCTGCTGGTCGTGCGGCAGGCCAAGCTCGTCCGCCTCCAGCTTGCGGATCTCGTCGCGCAGGCGGCCGGCCGTCTCGAATTCCAGATCGGCGGCGGCCTTGCGCATCTGCTTTTCGAGATCCTCGATATAGGCGCGCAGATTGTGGCCGACCATGTGCGGCCGCTCTTCGATCCCGGTTTCCACCGTCACCTGATCCTTGGAAGCGAGATGGCTGACGATATCGGTGATCTGGCGGCGGATCGTCTCAGGCGTGATGCCATGTTCCAGATTATAGGCTTCCTGCTTCTCGCGCCGCCGCTCGGTCTCGCGCATCGCGCGTTCCATCGATCCGGTGATCGAATCGGCGTAGAGGATCACCCGCCCGTCGACGTTGCGCGCAGCGCGGCCGATCGTCTGGATCAGCGAGGTTTCCGATCGCAGGAACCCCTCCTTGTCGGCATCGAGGATCGCGACCAGCCCGCATTCGGGGATGTCGAGCCCCTCGCGCAGCAGGTTGATGCCGACCAGCACGTCGTAAACGCCCAGCCGCAGGTCGCGGATCAGTTCGATCCGCTCCAGCGTCTCGACGTCGGAATGCATGTAGCGGACCTTGAGGCCCGCTTCGTGCAGATATTCGGTGAGGTCTTCGGCCATGCGCTTGGTCAGTGTCGTCACCAGCGAACGATAGCCGCGCTTCGTCGTCTCCTTCGCCTCGTGCACCAGATCGTCGACCTGGCTCTCGATCGGCCGCACCTCGACCGGCGGGTCGATCAGCCCGGTCGGGCGGATCACCTGTTCGGCGAACACGCCGCCGGTCTGCTCCATCTCCCACGAGCCCGGCGTTGCCGAGACATAGACGGTCTGCGGGCGCATCGCGTCCCACTCGTTGAAGCGCAGCGGGCGGTTGTCGATGCAGCTGGGCAGGCGGAAGCCATATTCGGCGAGCGTGATCTTCCGCCGATGGTCGCCCCGCGCCATGCCGTTGACCTGGCCGATCGTCTGGTGGCTCTCGTCCACGAACAGCAAAGCGTTCTCGGGCAGATATTCGAACAGGGTCGGCGGCGGTTCGCCTGGCAGGCGGCCGGTGAGGAAGCGGCTGTAATTCTCGATGCCCGCGCACGATCCGGTGGCGGCGATCATCTCCAGATCGAAATTGGTCCGCTGCTCCAGACGCTGCGCCTCCAGCAGCCGGCCTTCGGCCTGCAATTCCTTGAGTCGCTCGGTCAGTTCGAAGCGGATCGCCTCGGCCGCCTGCTTCATCGTCGGGCCGGGGGTGACATAGTGCGAATTGGCATAAATGCGGACGGTCGAGAGCGTCGCCTGCTTCTTGCCGGTCAGCGGATCGAATTCGGTGATGTCCTCGATCTCGTCGCCGAAGAAGGCGATGCGCCAGGCGCGATCCTCATAGTGGGAGGGGAACACCTCCAGATTGTCGCCGCGCACGCGAAAATTGCCGCGGCCGAAGGCGGCGTCGTTGCGCTTGTACTGGAGGGCGACCAGCTTGCGGATGATCTCGCGCTGGTCGACGCTCTGGCCCTTCTTCAGGTCGAAGATCATCGCCGAATAGGTCTCGACCGATCCGATGCCATAGAGGCAGGAGACGGAGGCGACGATCAACACGTCGTCCCGTTCCAGCAGCGATCGGGTGGCGGAGTGGCGCATCCGGTCGATCGCCTCGTTGATCGAGCTTTCCTTCTCGATATAGGTGTCGGAGCGCGGCACATAGGCTTCGGGCTGGTAATAATCGTAATAGCTGACGAAGAACTCGACTGCATTCTCGGGGAAGAATTGCTTGAATTCGCCATAGAGCTGCGCGGCGAGGATCTTGTTGGGGGCGAGGACGAGCGCGGGGCGCTGCAATTCCTCGACCACCTTGGCCATGGTGAAGGTCTTGCCCGATCCGGTGACGCCGAGCAGCACCTGATCCCGCTCCCCGGCGCGCGCCTGCGCCGACAGTTCGGCGATCGCGCCCGGCTGGTCGCCGGAGGGCTGATAGTCCGATACGAGCCTGAACGGCCGGCCCCCTTCGGACTTGGGCGGCCGGGCGGGGCGGTGGGGAACGAAGCTCTCGCCCGTCTCGGGCTCGCTCAGGGTCGTGCGGATCTGGATCGCCATGGCGGCAATATGGCGTCCGGCCCCCGAATGTTCCAGTCAGCCGATGCGCAGCGTGGAGGCGGCGAGGGCCGGCGGGGGAAGCGCGATGGGCTGCCCGCCTTCGATCGCGATCTCGTGCGCCAGTTGCTGAAGGTGACCCGCGTCGTAATCGTGCAGCAGCGTCGCGGCTTCCTCGGCCGCGCTGCGCATCTCGCTCACGATCGTGGCGATGCCTCGCTCGTCGAGCAGGCCGCTGCGGCGCAACCCGCGGACGACGGCGGCAAGGGCGAGGTGGATTGCCATGTCCATCGGCTTTTCTCCGTTGGCAGTGCGCAATCTTCGCTTATCTTTGCGATATTACAATAACATCCGTTGCTTGGCCGCATGATCGTCAGCGTAGGCAGGCGTCATATCCCTGGCGGCGGACCGTGCCGATGCGGCGGGCGATCCGGTCTCCGTAGCGGCGGGTGAAGCCGCTCGCACCCACCGCCTCGCGCCGTTTGGGCAGCGGCAGCACGGCGGCGATCCGCGCCGCTTCGGTGGCCGACAGGCGGCTGGCGTCATGCCCGAAATAGCGCTGCGCCCCGGCGTTCGCGCCATAGGTGCCGATCCCGGTCTCGGCGATGTTGAGATAGACTTCCATGATCCGCCGCTTGCCCCAGATCGCCTCGATCAATAGCGTGAACCACGCCTCCAGCCCCTTGCGGAGATAGCCGCCGCCTTGCCACAGGAAGGCGTTCTTGGCGGTCTGCTGGCTGATCGTGGAGCCGCCGCGCAGACGCTTCTTACCGGTGAGGTTGGACCGGAACGCCTGGTTCATCGCCCCCCAGTCGAACCCGCTGTGCGCGCAGAAGCGCCAGTCCTCGGAGCCGATCACGGCGCGCGCCATGTCCGGGTCGATCCGGCGGAGCGGCATCCAGTCCTTGTGGATGCCGCGCCCGCCGCCGGCATTGGCGATCATCGTTGCCGTCACCGGCGGCGGCACGAAGCGGTAGAGCGCGACCCACAGCAGAGACCCGCCGACGAACAGGATCGCCGCCTTCAGCGACCATCGCCCGATCCGGCGGCGCCAGGTCGAGGAAGCGGCGGGGGGCGTGCGGCGGCGACGGCGGATCATGGCACCAGCCGCTTATCGCCTGATCGGTCCTCACGAAAGCGCATCCGGTTGACCGGGCGTGGCGGCGCGGCCATGCGCTTCACATTGCTGGATGAATGCGGGGGCGGCGATGCGGTGGGGATGGGCGATGCTGGCGGCGGCGGCCGCGGCGGTGGCGCTGCCGGCCGACGCGCAGGCGCTGCGAGAGCTGTGCACGACGCGGCCCGGCCTCGGCACATCGGCCTGCACCGTCGATCCCGGCCATGTCCTGATCGAGACGGGGCTTGCCGATTGGCAGCGCGATGCCGGCGACGACGGCGTCGAGAAGACGCTGCTGCTGGGCGACCTGCTGGCGCGGATCGGGCTGACCGATACCAGCGAGGTGCAACTGGGGCTGACCGGCTATGGCCGCGTCTCCGAACGGGATGAGGGCGGCGTGATCCGCCGGCACCGCGTGGGGGATGCGCTGATCGCCTTCCGCCAGAACCTCAGCAATCCCGACGGATCGGGCTTCTCGGCGGCGATCGAACCGCTGGTCACGCTGCCCGTCGGCCGCCGGCCGGTGGGGGCGGGGACGTGGAGCGCCGGGCTGATCGTGCCCGTCGACTATGAATTCAGCGACGTGCTGCAACTCCAGCTCAGCCCCGAAGTGGATGCCGCCGCCGACGAGGACGGAGCCGGCCGCCATCTGGCGTGGGGCGGCGTCGTCGGCCTCGACGTGCATCTGACCGAGACGGCCGAGATCGATCTGGAGGTGCAGGCGGTGCGCGATCGCGATCCGGGCGGGCACAGCACGCTATTGCTGGCGGGGGCCGCGGCGGCGTGGCAGCCGGGCGACGACTGGCAGCTCGACATCGGCTCGGCCTTCGGCCTCAACGCCGACAGCCCCGACGTGCGGGTCTATGCGGGGATCGTGCGGCGGTTCTGAAGCGGGGCGGCCTGAGAGTGATCCGTTCGTGCTGAGTAGGCGCTGAGCCTGTCGAAGCGCCGTATCGAAGCATCTGCCCGGCAGCCGTCCTTCGATACGCCATTTCGGCAGGCTCAATGGCTACTCAGGACGAACGTTATGCCAGGAGTGCCCGTGGCAGTCGATCACCCCGCCAGCGCCGCTTCCACCGCGGCCATCGCGTGGAGGGTGGTCGTGTCGAACAGCGGCACCGCGCTGTCGGTCTCGTCCACCAGCAGCATGATCTCGGTGCAACCGAGGATGATCGCCTCCGCCCCCGCCTCCACCAGCCGCGCGATGATGGCGCGATAGGCGGCGCGTGAGGCAGGCGAGACGGTGCCGCGGACCAGTTCGTCGTAGATAATGCGGTGGACGGTGGCGCGGTCGTCCGCGGGCGGCACCAGCACCTCCAGCCCGAAGCGGTCCGCCAGCCGGTCGCGGTAGAAGGGCTGTTCCATCGTGAAGGCGGTGCCGAGCAGGCCGATGCGGGCGTGGCCGGCGGCGCGGATAGCGGCGGCGGTGGGATCGGCGATATGGATCAGCGGCACGCCCTCTGCCGCCGCCGCCACGCGATCGGCCAGCTTGTGCATCGTGTTCGTGCAAATCAGCAGCAGGTCCGCCCCGCCGCGGACCAGCCGCCGCGCCGCGTCCGCCATCGTCTCGGCGAGGCCATCCCAGTCGCCCGCCCCCTGCGCCGCGGCGACGGGGCCGAAATCGACCGACCACAGCAGGATCGGCGCGGAATGGACGCCGCCCAGCCGATCCTGCACCGCGCGGTTGATGAGGCGATAATAATGGGCCGAGCTTTCCCAGCTCATCCCCCCGATCAGCCCGATCGTGCGCATGCCCGCCCCCCGCGGCCGCCCGCTCAGGCGGACGGCTGGGGCAGCAGCTTCTTCTCGCCGGCGATGCGCATGATCGCCTTTTGCAGCTTGTCGAAGGCGCGCACCTCGATCTGGCGGACGCGTTCGCGGCTGACGCCATAGACCTGGCTCAGTTCCTCCAGCGTCTTGGGATCCTCGGCGAGGCGCCGTTCGGCCAGGATATGCTTCTCCCGGTCGTTGAGCGCAGTCATCGCCTCAAGGAGCATGCCGTGGCGCACGTCGCGCTCCTCGGTGTCGGCCAGCCGCTCGTCCTGGAGGGGATCGGTATCGACCAGCCAGTCCTGCCACTGGCCCTCGCCATCCTCGCGCATCGAGACGTTGAGCGAGGTATCGCCCCCCATCGCCATGCGGCGGTTCATGCTCGTCACCTCCTCCTCGGTGACGCCGAGGTCGGTGGCGATCTTCGCGAGATCCTCGGGGCGCAGGTCGCCGTCCTCGAACGCGTCGAGCTTGCTCTTCATCCGGCGCAGGTTGAAGAACAATTTCTTCTGCGCGGCGGTGGTGCCCATCTTCACCAGGCTCCACGAGCGCAGGATATATTCCTGGATCGAGGCCCTGATCCACCACATCGCATAGGTGGCGAGGCGGAAGCCGCGATCGGGATCGAACTTCTTCACGCCCTGCATCAGGCCGATATTGCCTTCGGAGATCAGCTCCGACGTGGGCAGGCCATAGCCGCGATAGCCCATCGCGATCTTCGCGACGAGGCGGAGGTGCGAGGTGACGAGCCGCGCCGCCGCTTCCGGATCCTCATGTTCCTGGAAACGCTTGCCCAGCATATATTCCTCTTCCGGCGTCAGGAGCGGGAACTTCCTGATTTCCGCCAGATAGCGGTTGAGGCTCTGTTCACCGCCGATGGCCGGGATCGTCGCGGGGACGTTCTTGCCGGTCGCCATGATCGTGCTTCTCCTCGGGCCCGTGGGGGGCCGTTTCAAACGTTCAAGGGGCGTTGTCCCCCTTCAATGCTCAACCTAGTCGAATGTTGCTTAATAGGGCCTGCATATCCTCGGGCAGCGCGCTTTCGAACGCAAGTGCAGCACCGGTAATCGGGTGGACGAACCCCAGCCGGGCGGCATGCAGCGCCTGCCGCCGGAAGCCGAGGCGGGCCAGCAGCGCCCCATGGGCGCGGCCGCCATAGGCCGGGTCGCCGAGCAGCGCATGCCCGATCGAGGCCATGTGGACGCGCACCTGATGCGTCCGCCCCGTCTCCAGCCGGCATTCGACCAGCGCCGCGCCGTCCAGCGGTTCCATCACCCGCCAGTGCGTCACGGCATGTTTGCCGCGGCCGGCCGGCTGGACCGCGATCTTCTTGCGGTTCGCATCCGATCGGCCGAGCCACGCATCGACGGTCCCCGACGCCTGCTTCGGCCGCCCCGCCGCGATCGCCAGATAGCGCCGATCGATCGTGTGCCGGGCGAATTGCGCGGCGAGCGCGACATGCGCCGGATCGGTCTTGGCCGCCACCATCAGCCCCGACGTATCCTTGTCGATACGGTGGACGATGCCCGGCCGCTCGACCCCGCCGATGCCCGACAGCGAACCGCGGCAATGGTGGAGCAGCGCGTTGACGAGCGTTCCGTCGGCATTGCCCGCCGCGGGGTGGACGACGAGGCCGGCCGGCTTGTCGACCACGATCAGATGCGCGTCCTCGTACGCCACGACCAGCGGTATGTCCTCCGCCACATTGTGCGCGGGGGCGGGGGCCGGCACCGCGACGGTGAGGGCGAGGCCGCCCGTCACCTTAGCCGCCGGATCGCGCAGCGCGGCGCCACCCGTGGCGGTGACCTGCCCGGCCGAGATGAGCGCCTTCAGCCGCTCGCGCGACAGCGTCGGCAGCGCCGCCGCCAGCGCGCGATCGAGCCGCCAGCCGGACGCTTCCGGCGACAGCACGACATCGGTTATGGCGATCCCCCCGGACACGGAGGATATGTAGGAATGACGGCGACGATCGCAACCGGCCTCGTCGCCGAACTCCTCGCCGCCGCCGCCCGCCGGCCGGACGAGGAGATTTGCGGCCTGCTGATCGGGGAGGGGGGTGATATCCGCCGCGCGCTGCCCGCCGCTAACGTCTCGCCGCGCCCCGCCGACAGTTTTGAGATCGATCCCGCCGTGCTGATCGCCGCACTCCGCGCCGAACGCGCCGGGGGGCCGGCGGTGCTCGGCTGCTACCATTCCCACCCGCGCGGGCCCGCCATCCCGTCGCCGCGCGATCTGGCGGCGGCCGAGCCGGGGCGTCTGTGGCTGATCCTGGCGGGCGACGTCGCGCGGCTGTGGCGGCGGCACGCGGAGGACTTCACCGAGGTTGCATTTCATGCCATGGCCGCTGACGGGCCGGCAGGACCGCCCGCCGGAGGATGACCGCCCGATGACCGATCCGATCGTGGATATCGCCAGCCTCTTCTGTTCGCGGCTGTGCCACGATCTGCTGAGCCCGGTCGGCGCGATCGGCAATGGGCTCGAGCTGATGGCGGACGAGGACGATCCGGCGATGCGGGCGCGTTGCCTCGAACTGATCGCCGAAAGCACCCGCGCCGCCACCGACAAGCTGAAATTCTACCGCCTCGCCTTCGGTGCCGCCGGCAGCTTCGGCGACCAGATGGATTGCCCGGAACTGCTGCGCGCGATCGAGGGGATTTCGGGCGGCAAGGTGGAGATCGCGTGGGCGGTGGAGCAGCGCACGCTCGCTCGCCGCACCGCCAAGGTGCTGCTGAACCTCGCCATCCTCGGCGTGGACGCGCTGCCCCGCGGCGGCACGCTGACGATCGCCGCCGAGGAGGCGGGGGGCGTGGGGGAGGTGGTCGTCCGGGCCGAAGGGCCGCGGCTCGCCGCCGATCAGCAGGTGCTTTCGGCGCTGGCCGGCACCGATCCGCAGCCCACCTCGCGCAACGCCGCGGCGTGGCTGGCGGCGCGGCTCGCCGGGCCGCCGGGCGCGGTGCAGGTCGCCGAGCAGGACGGGGTGCTGATGCTGGGCGCACGCCTCGCCTGACCGGCGTGCCCCGTTGCGCATAGCTAACGCTTTCTTCACCATCGCCGTGGCATCGCCGCCGCATGGACGACCTGCTGGCGGAATTCATCACGGAGACGCGCGAGACGCTCGAGGCGCTCGGCCAGGAAATCGTGGCGTGGGAGGCGAACCCCGCCGATCGCACCCGTCTCGATAGCATCTTCCGCTTCGTCCATACGGTGAAGGGCAGCTGCGGTTTCCTCGATCTGCCGCGCCTCCAGAAACTGAGCCATGCCGCCGAGGACGTGCTGGCCGACGTGCGCAACGGCCGCCGCCAGCCCGATGCGCGGCTGGTGAACGCGGTGCTGGCGGTGATCGACCGGATCGGCGAACTGAGCGAGGCGATCCAGTCCGGCGCGGCGGTGCCGCACCACGAGGACCAGCAATTGATCGACGCGCTGGCGCCGGCCGGGGCGGAGCCCGCGCCCGCCGCCGCCGTCCCGCCGCCGCCCGCCACCGCGCCCGAGGCGCCAGTCGCCACCGCGCCCACGGCGCCGGCCGCCGCCATGCTCGCCCGCGCCGTACCGCGCAGCATCCGCCTGCCGGTCGATCTGCTCGATCGCATGATGGCGGGCGTCTCTGATCTGGTGCTGGCACGCAACGAACTCGCCCGGCAGATGCGCGAAGGGCAGACCGCCAGCGGCGCCGAGGCGGCGTTCGACCGGCTGTCCGCTTCCGTCGCCGAAATCCGCGATGCCATCACCCGCACCCGCATGGCGCGGATCGACAATCTCTTTTCCGCGCTGCCGCGGCTGGTGCGCGACACGTCCGCCGATCTCGGCAAGCTGGTCGCGCTCGACGTGCAGGGCGGCGATGTCGAGCTGGATCGCGAGATGATCGAGGCGATCCGCGATCCGTTGACCCACATCGTCCGCAACGCAATCGATCATGGCGTGGAAACGCCCGACCAGCGCCAGCAGCGCGGCAAGCCGATCACCGCCCGCCTCCGCATCGCGGCGCGCCAGTCCGGCAATCAGATCCTGATCGATGCGATCGACGACGGCCGCGGCATCGACGTCGAACGGCTGGTGGAGCGCGCGATCGCCAGCGGAGTCGTGACCGCCGAGCGCGCCGCCGGCCTCTCCCACAAGGCGCGGCTCGACCTGATGTTCGCGCCGGGCCTCTCCACCGCCACCGCCGTCACCGCCATTTCGGGGCGCGGCGTGGGCATGGACGTGGTCCGCGCCAATGTCGAGCGGATCGGCGGCATGGTGGAGATCGAGAGCCGGATCGGGGAGGGGACGCGGATAACGCTGCGCGCGCCGCTCACCCTCACCATCATCCCCGCGCTGACGATCGCCGTCGCCGGCCAGAATTACGCGATCCCCCGCTCCGCGATTGAGGAGATCGTCCGCCTCGGCACGCAGACCGCGACGATGGCTCCGGTCGGCGGCACGCTGCTCGCCACGATCCGGGGGCGGCGCATCCCGGTCGTCGCGCTCGATCGCTTCCTCGGGCTGGGGGGATGCGATGCCGAAACGACCGCGCGCGTGCTCGTCGTCGTCCGCGCCGGCGGTGGCGAACATTATGCCCTCGCGGTGGATGCGGTGCTCGATCACGAGGAACTGGTGGTCAAGCCCGCCGCCCCCGCGATCGTCGCCGCGGGCGTCTTCGCCGGCACGACGCTGCCGGACAACAGCCGGCCGATGCTGCTGCTGGATGTCGCGGCCATCGCGCATCAGGCGGGCGTCCGCCCCGCCGGCGACGAGGCCGCTCCCCGCCCGGCGCCGGCCGCGGCCGAGACGTCGGAGCAGACCTTGCTGTTCCGCGATCTGGACGGAATGGAACGCGCGGTCCGCCTGGCCCTTGTCCAGCGGATCGACGAGGTGCCGGCCAGCGCCATCGGCCGCATCGCCGGCCGCATGCGGATGACGTACGACGGGCTCGTCCTGCCGCTCGTCGCCGCAGTCGACGACCTTCCCGAGCGTCGCTTGCAGGTGCTGCGGCTGAGCGACGGATCGGCCGAGATCGCGTATCCGATCGATCAGGTGATCGACGTCGTCGCGGCCGCCCCGAGGATCATTCCTGCGTCGCGGCCGGGGCCGGTGGCGGGCGTGCTGCCTTTCGCCGGGCGTGCGATCGAGATGCTCGACGCCTTCTGGCTGTTCGCCGAGGCCGCGGCCGATCAGGCGGCCGGCGCCCCGGCGACGGCGACGCCGCTCTGCCTGCTGGCGGATGCCGACGATCCCTGGACGCGCCAGGTTCTGGCACCGCTCGTCACCGCCGCGGGCTACCGCGTCGCCTTCGCCGGCGAATGCGGTGCCGCGGAGGCGGACGTGGTGATCGCCGGCGGCGCCCTGGCCGATGCGGCGGCGGACGTGCCGGCGGACGCACCCGTCATCCGCCTGCGGCCCGAGCCCGCCCGGCGGCAGGACGACGGCAGCGTCTATCGATACGATCGCGCCGCGCTGCTGGCGGCGATCGGCAAAAGCGTGGGGCGCGGGGCATGACGGATACGCTCTATCTGATCGTCAGCGTGGACGGGCAACGCATCGCGCTGCCGACGGGGCAGGTCGAATCGGTGGTCGAGGTGGACGCGGTGACGCCGGTGCCGCGCGTCGCGTCGCACGTCGCCGGGCTGTTCGCGCTGCGCAGCCGCGTGCTGACGGTGATCGACGCCGCCACGGCGCTCGGCCTGCGGGTGCCGCATTTCGTGCCGGGGATGCCGGCGGTGATCGTCAACGCCGATGGCCACCCCTATGCCGTGCTGGTCGACGAGGTGCACGACGTCGTCATGTCCGGCCGGCCCGCGCCCGCCCCGGCGCGGCTGGAAGGCGGCTGGGCGGCGGCGACGCAGGGGCTGATCGAGGAGGGGGGCGACGCCTTCCTGCTCGTCGATCCGGCCTGGCTGGTCAGTCCGCTGGCGCCTGCATCCTGCTGAGCCGGACCGCATTAACGCGGTCGTTACACCTCGCCGCTACACCCGCCCTATCGGAAACGTGCGCCACGCGGAGGCCGCCACTTATGAAGACCTGTCTCGTCGTCGACGATTCCAAAGTGATCCGGAAAGTCGCACGCCATATCCTCGAAACGCTGGACTTCACGGTCGAGGAGGCCGGCGACGGGCGCGAGGCGCTGGAAAGCTGCACGCAGCGCGCCCCCGATGTCGTGCTGCTGGACTGGAACATGCCGGTGATGAGCGGCATGGAATTCCTGCGCGCACTGGGCGAGACGGCGCTGCCGCATCGCCCGAAAGTCGTCTTCTGCACGACCGAGAACGGCATCGGCCATATTCGCGCGGCGATCGATGCCGGCGCCGACGAATATATGATGAAGCCGTTCGATCGCGAGACGCTGGAAAGCAAGATGCAGATCGTGGGCGTCGCGTGAACCAGGCGCCGGCCGCCAGCCGCGTTCGGCCGGTCGCCGCGCCCGCCGGCCCGGCGCCGACCGGGGACGATCGCATCCGGGTGCTGATCGTCGACGATTCGGCGGTGGTCCGGATCGTGCTGACGCGCATTCTGGACATGTCGGGCCGGTTCGACGTGGTGGGCCAGGCGACGACCGTCGCCGTCGCGCGGACGCTGCTGGCGCGGAACCGGGTGGACGTGATCCTGCTGGACATCGAACTGCCCGGCATGGACGGGCTTACCGGTCTGCCGCAGCTGATCGCCGATGGCGGCGGCGCGCGCGTGGTCATCGTCTCGTCCTTCTGCGCCGATGGCGCCGCCGCCACGGTCCGCGCGCTCGCCCTGGGTGCGGCGGATACGCTGCTGAAGCCCGGCGCGGTCGATATGGGCGCGGTCTTCGCCGAGACGCTGGTGCGGCGGCTGGAACGGATCGGCCGGTCGCCCGAGCCGCAGGCGCCCGCCCGCGCGCCGGCCGCCACCGTGGCGCCGCCGCCGCCGGCTCGGCCGCTGCGCCGCGGGCCGATCGACTGTATCGCGATCGGCGCCTCGACCGGCGGCATCCACGCGCTCGCCGCCTTCTTCGCGGCCCTGCCGCACAGCCTGGACGCGCCGATCCTCGTCACCCAGCACCTGCCCGCGCCCTTCATGCCCTATTTCGCCTCGCAACTGGCCGAGGCATCGGGCCGCAGCGCGCATGTCGCGGGGGACGGTATGTCGCTGCTGCCGAGCACGATCCTCGTCGCGCCCGGCGATGGCCACCTGACGCTGATGCGGCGCGGGTCCGACGTGCGGGTGCGGATCGATCGCGCAGCAGTCGCCAACGGCTGCCTGCCTTCGGTCGATCCGATGCTGCGTTCGGTGGCCTCGATCTACGGCGCGTCGGCGGTGGCGGTGATCCTGTCCGGCATGGGGCGGGACGGGGCCGAGGGCGCCGCCGATCTGGCGGCGGCGGGCGGGGATCTGCTGGCGCAGGACCGCGAGACATCGGTGGTATGGGGCATGCCGGGCGCGGTGGCGCGCGCCGGCCTCGCCACCGTGGTCGGCGCGCCGGCCGCCCTTGCGACGTCGCTCGGCCAGCGCGCGGCAGGGGCGCTGGCGTGGAATTGACCCCGGCGATCGACGCCCGTCTCGTACGCCTGCTGGAGGAACGGACCGGACAGCAACTCGCGCCGAACCGGCGTTGGCGGATCGAACCGGCGCTGGCCGCGATCATGGCGGAAGCGGGGCTGGCCGATGCCGCGGCGGTGATCCACCGCATCGGCCGGGGGGACGAGGCGCTGGCGCAGCGCGTGGTGGAAGCGCTTCTCAACCACGAAACGTCCTTCTACCGGGATCGGGCGGCCTTCGCCCAGTTGCTCGACGCGGCGATCCCCGTGCTCGCGGCCGCGCGCGCCGCCAGCCGGCGCCTGCGGATCTGGTGCGCCGGCTGCGCCACGGGTCAGGAGCCTTATTCGCTGGCGCTGGGCTTCCACGCCGATCCCGGCCGCTGGGCGGGCTGGACGATCGACATCGTCGGCACGGACGTTTCCGCCGCCGCGATCGATCGCGCACGGCAGGCGCTCTATACCCAATTCGAAGTGCAGCGCGGCCTGCCGATCCACCAGCTTATCGCCGCCTTCACACCGGAGGTCGGCAGCTGGCGGCTGGCGGACGAGGTGCGGCGCGGAGTGCGCTTCCTCCGTCACAGCCTGCTCGATCCGGCCCCGGGCATCGCCTTCGATCTCGTGCTGTGCCGCAACGTCCTCCTCTATTTCTCGCCGGAGCGGCGGACGCACGTCTTTGGGCGACTCGCGAGCGCGCTGGCGCCGGACGGGCTGCTGATGCTGGGTGCGGGGGAGACGGTGCTCGGGCAGAGCGACGCCTTCGTGGTCGACGGCGAACTGCGCACCTTCTATCGCCCGCGCGGGATCGAGGCGGAGGCGCGCGTCGCCTGATCTTGGTCGCGCCCGCGAAAGCGGATATGCGTGGCCCCTCGACGCCGCTTCCGGAGTGCCGCTACGTGACGAGCGGGATGATCGACTGCCCTTCGCCCAATTTCGACGAGCGGGCGCTGCCCGTGACCATTCTCGTCCTCCATTATACCGGCATGCAGGATGCCGCCGCCGCGATCGAGCGGCTGGCCGATCCCGCGGCCAGGGTCTCGTGCCATTATGTGGTGGGGGAGGACGGGCAGATCGTGCGGATGGTGCCCGAGGAGAAACGGGCGTGGCACGCCGGCAAATCGCACTGGCGGACGATCGACGACGTCAATTCCGCCTCGATCGGGATCGAGCTGGTCAACCCCGGCCACGAATTCCGCTACCGGCCGTTTCCCGAGGCGCAGATGTCCGCGCTGATCCCGCTGATGGCGGACATCGTCGACCGCCACGGCATCACCCGCGGCAATATCGTCGGCCATTCCGACATCGCCCCCGCGCGCAAGATGGACCCCGGCGAATTGTTCGACTGGGAACGGCTCGCCGCCCTCCGCCTGGCGCTGCCGCGCCCGACCAAGCATCTGATCGATCCCGGCTGGACGGACAGCGGCTTCCTCCTCGCGCTCGAACGGTTCGGCTATGACGTGCTGGAGCAGGAGGCGGCCGTGCGCGCCTTCCAGCGCCGCTACCGGCCCGAGACGATCGACGGCGTGATCTGCGGCCAGTGCCGCGCGATCCTCCTCTCGCTCCTCACCGGTGGCGACAAGGGTGCCGAGGCGCGGCTGGACAGCGCCGCGCGCGCACCGTAACGGGGCGGCGCCAGAGGGCCGGGCGGCCGCCGGCCGCGGCTTTCAGCCGTGGCGGGAGGAAAGTCCGGGCTCCGCAGAGCAACGGTGCCGGGTAACGCCCGGCGGGGGGCGGGCGACCGCCCTTCAGGGACAGTGCAACAGAAAGCAGACCGCGCACCGCTTCGGCGACGCAAGGGCGAAAGGGTGCGGTAAGAGCGCACCGCGATCCCGGCAACGGGATCGGCACGGTAAACCCCACCGGGAGCAAGACCGAATAGGGACGGCATAGGGGTCGGCTCGGCCCGGTCGTCCGGGTTGGTCGCTTGAGGCCGCGGGCAACCGCGGTCCTAGAGGAATGGTCGCCCAGTCCCGCACCGCGGGATGGACAGAACCCGGCTTACAGGCCCTCTGGCGATACGTTCTGATCGTTCGTGCTGAGTAGCGACTGAGCGCAGGCGAAGGCGCGTATCGAAGCACGGTTCCGCACGGGGCCGCCCTTCGATACGCCGCCCTGCGGCCGGCTGCTCAGGACGAGCGGATCATGTATCGCAGCCGAAGGGGGTGACGCGAGGGCGCCCGCCGTCCTATCTAGCGGCACGATGGCGCGTTCCACCCGATCCAACGACTGGGGCTTTCCCCGCTGGCGCGGCTATGGCGGGGAGCGGGGCGCGACGCAGGTCAGGCTGTGCGATCGCGACGGCTGCGACCGCCCCGGCGATCGCCCCGCCCCCAAGCGCCCCAACAGCCCCGAGCGCTGGTATTTCTGCGAGGATCACGCCGCGGAATACAATCGCAACTGGAATTATTTCGAGGGCCTGTCCGCCGAGGAGGCCGCCGCACGCGAGGCCGGGGCGCGCACCGAAACCTCCGGCTATCGCCAATCGAGCCATCACGGCTGGGGCGGCCCCGGCGACGGCACCCGCAGCCGCGAGGAGATGCGGGCGCTGTCCGTGCTCGAACTGGAGCCGGATGCGGGGTTCGATGCGGTGCGCGCCGCATGGCGCCGCCTCGCCAAGGCCAATCACCCGGACGTGAACCCCAACGACCCCGCCGCCGCCGATCGCTTCCGCGCCGTCCAGGCGGCGTGGGACGTGCTGCGCGCCGCCGAGGAACGGCGCGGCGGCGCGGCGTGAGGGACCGCGTCACCGCCCACTGGACGGGGCTGCTGGCGGTCTGCGCCAAGTGCGAGAAGAAGTTGAAGGGCCGCGGCTTCGGCAAGGGCGGCCGCGAGACGCTGTCGCGCGAATTGCAGGCGCTGGCGGCCGGCAAGGGGCGCAAGGCGCGGTTCGGCGTCTGCACCGTCAAATGCCTGAAGCTTTGCCCCAAGGGCGCGGTGACGGTGGTAGGCGGGGCGCGCCCCGACGAATGGCTGATCGTGCACGCCGGCGAGCCTGCGGCGGCGGTGCTGGCCCGCGCCGGGATCGATCCCGGCGCTGCCTGAGGAAAGCGCGTCAGGCCAGGCGGTTGGCCGTTTCGCGGATCAGCGCGATCATGTTGGGGATGCCCTGCGTGCGGTTGGAGCTGAGCTGCGCCTTCAGGTCGAACGGGGCGAGCGCGCCTTCGATGTCGGCGGCGGCGATCTCGGCGGCGGGGCGATCCTGCACCGTCAGCAGGACGAGGGCGATGATGCCCTTGGTGATCGCGGCATTGCTGTCCGCCAGGAAGTGCAGCCGGCCGTCGCCGGTCGCGGTGGGGTAGACCCACACCGAGGCCGAACAGCCGCGCACCAGCGTCGCATCGGTCTTCAGCGCCTCGGGCATCGGTTCGAGGGCGCGGCCGAGATCGATCAGCAGCCGATAGCGATCGTCGCCTTCCACGAACTGATATTCGTCGAGCACGTCTGAAAGGTCGGTCATGGCGGGGCGGTAGCAGGGGCGGGGCGTCCGATCCAGCGGTGCGGCGTGCCGGTCGGCGCCGGCATGTCCCGCATCCGCCGATACAGGCGCAGGTTCCGAGACGCCGCCGCTGGCGCCCGCCGCTATCCCCCGCCGCTCCCACTCCGATGGAGCCGCCCTGTGCCGATCCCCCGTCCCGCCGCCCCGCGACCCATGACGTCCGCCGAATGGATCATGCTGATCGCCCTCGCCGCGATGTGGGGCGGGTCGTTCCTCTTCAACGGCGTCGCCATGCGGGATCTGCCGGTTCTGACCGTGGTGACGGCACGCGTGGGACTGGCGGCGATCGTCCTCGCAATGATATCGAAAGCGTGCGGACAGCCCTTTCCACGCGGCCGGGTGGCCTGGACGTCCCTGGTCGCGATGGGGCTGCTGAACAACGTCCTGCCGTTCGTATTGATCGTGGCGGGACAGCGGGACGTCGGCGCCGGCGCCGCGTCCATCCTGAATGCCGCGACACCGCTGTTCACCGTCCTCGTTGGCAGTCTGCTGACGGACGAGGGGCGGATGACCGCGGGCAAGGCGGCCGGGGTCGTCATCGGCTTTGGTGGCGTGGCGGTCATGATCGGGGCAGGCGGGCCGCACCCGGCGTCATCCGGTGGAGTCGGATCGCTGCTGTGTCTCGGCGGCGCCCTGTCCTATGCCGTGGCGGGGCTTTATGGCCGTCGCTTCGGCCCGATGGGCCTGTCGCCGCTGGCCGTCGCCACGGGGCAGGTGACGGCTTCCGCCTTGAGCCTCCTGCCGCTGGCGCTGGCGATCGATCGGCCCTGGACGCTCGCGCCCCCCGGGCCTGCGGCGGCATCCGCGCTCGCCGGTCTGGCAATCGTCTCGACCGCTTTCGCCTACGTCTTGTACTTCCGCATCCTGGCGACGGCGGGGGCGACCAATCTGCTGCTGGTGACCTTCCTGATCCCGATCTGCGCGATCCTGTTCGGCATCGCCTTCCTCGGCGAACGCCTGATGCCGCAGCATGTGTGCGGCATGGCGCTGATCGGGTGCGGACTGGCGGCGATCGACGGGCGGGTCGTCGGCAGGCTGCGGCGCAGGCGGGCTGAGCGCCCCGACCCTTAGAGGTCGACGCCCGCCGCGATCGCCTCCAGCCGGCGGACGCGTTCCTTCAGGTCGGCCAATTCTATGCGGGTGGCGGGGTGGCCGGTATCGTCGGCCGGCACGCGGCCCACGTCGATCTGGAAGCGGCGGAGCGCCAGCCAGTTGTTCCAGCCGGCAAGCGTGCCCGCCACCACCATCGCCACCGTCAGCAGCAGCAGGCCGGCGGCGATCAGGTCGTGATCGATCGCGGTCATCGTCCGTCCTCCCGTTCGCGCAGCGCCTCGATCTCGCGGTCGAGCGCGCGGCTGCCGTTGCGCTCGCCCTCGATCACGATCCGCTCCAGCACATGCATCCGCTCCTTCAGCTTGCGGACTTCGGCGCGCAGGCGATCCGCCTCGGCCGGATCGGCGGCGCCCGGTGCCTCGTGGCGGTGGGTGGCGCGGGCGCGCATCACCCCCGCCACCGCGACGATCGCCACGATCAGCACCACCATCTCGAACGGATTCATGTCGTAAACTCCCCTGGTCTTCTTAGGGCCGCACCGGCCCGTCCGGCATGGCCGGTTCGACGAAGCGCCGGCCCCGATCGTTCAGCGAAGGCCTTCGATCTCGTCGGACAGGCGCCGGGCCCGGTCGGTCGCGATCCGCTCCAGCACCGCCACCCGTTCCTCCAGCCGCACGATCTGGTCCTTCAGCCGGCCGTTCTCGGTCGACAGCAGCTCGATCTGGCGGCGCCTGTCGGGCCGGTCGCCGTCGGATGCGACCGAGCCGTCGTCCCCGCCCTCATTCTCGATCGGATAGCCGTGGCGCGCCCGTATCCACGTCGTGATCGCCTTGCCGCCGAACACCATGGCGATGATCGCGAGCACGAAAATCTGGTTCCAGCTCATCGCTTTCCTCCCTTCTTGCGCGGATCAGCGCAGCGCCTCGATCTCGTCGGCCAGGCGGCGGTTGCGCGAGGTGACGCTGGCCTCCACGTCCGCCAGCCGGCGGTCGATGTCGCGGAAGCGGGCGCGCACGTCGCGGATCGAATTGCCGGGCCGGGCACGGACGCCCTGCCAGAAGCGGCGATCGTCCTTGTCCTGATAGTCCAGCTCGCGCGGCCGGTCCTCGGCCAGCAGCCCGACCAGCAGATAGGCGAGGAAGCCGACGCCGCCGGTCGCGAAGACGATGAAGAGGACGGTGGCGACGCGCACCAGGGTCACGTCCACGCCGGTATAGTCGGCGATGCCGGCGCAGACGCCCATCGCCTTGCCCGCGCGCTTGTCGAGATAGAAACGGGTCTGCCTTGCGGACATGTCACTGGCTCCTGGGCGGGGTGGGGCGGAAGGACGGATCGTCGGCGGCGACGATCCGCTCGATCGTCGAGAGCCGGTCGTCGAGCCGGCGGGCGAGATCGTGGAGTTCGTCGAGCAGCCGCTCATCCTCCAGCGTCAGCCCGGCGGCGCGGCGCCATTGCGTGACGTAATGGAAGATCAGCCACGGCAGCCCGATGAACAGCATGCCGACGACGGCGATGGGGACGAGGATATTCTCCAGCACCTCACCCGTCCTTCTTCATCCGGGCGCGGAGGGCCGCAAGTTCCTCGTCGACGGCGTCGCCGTCGCGCAGCGCGGCAATTTCCTCCTCCAAGCTCGGCTGGCCGCCGCCGCCGAGGTTCAGCGCATCGGCGCGGCCCTCGGCCAGATCGACGCGCCGTTCGAGCTGCTCGAAGCGGGCGAAGGCATCGTCCACGCGCGTGCCCGACACCATCTCGCGCATCCGTTCGCGGTTGCGCGCGCTTTCCAGACGGGTGGCGAGGCTGTTCTGGCGGGCGCGCGCCTCGCGCAGCTTGGCCTGCAACTTGGCGATGTCCGCCTCGGAGGCGGAGAGCGCCTCGTCCAGCGTCGCCGCTTCCTCGCCCAGCTGATCGGCCAGCGTCGCCGCCTTCTGCCGTTCGGCGAGGGCGGCGCGTGCCAGATCCTCGCGGCCCTTGGACATCGCCAGTTCGGCCTTCTCCATCCAGCCGGACTGGACCTGGCCGAGGCGGGCGATCTGGCGGCGCATCTCCTTCTGATCGGCGATGGTGCGGGCGGCGGCGGCGCGCACCTCGATCAGCGTCTCCTCCATCTCGAGGATGATCATGCGGATCGTCTTGGCGGGATCGTCCGCCTTGTCGAGCATGTCCGACACATTGGCGGCGATGATGTCCCGCGTGCGGGAAAAGATACCCATCTCATGCTCCTTGGGGCGAAAATTCGGGCCGGGGTTCATCATGCTAGGCCGCCCCGGCGCGGCCTGCCAGTCGTCAGCGCGTGGCGACCTGCGTGTTGCCGGCGCCACGGGCTGCGGCGAAGCGGGCGTTGGTCCGGGCGGCGGCGGTGTCCGACGCCTTGACGCGCTGGGCGATCGATTCGTCGCTGGTGCCGAAGAAGACGTTCATCGCCACCGTCATCGGCCGCTTGGCATAGCCGTCCGGCAGCGCGGGGAAGCGGACGGCGCGTGCGGCGGCGACCGCCTCCCGGTCGAGCGCGGGAACGCCGGTGCCCTTGCCCATCGCCACGTCGGTCACCTGACCGTCGGCGGACAGGCGGACGAGGACGGTGCCCGCTTCGGACCGGGCGATGCGCCGCGCGCCGACGGCGCGCAGATTGGCGTCGAGCTGCGTCTCGACCGAGTGCTGCCAGCCGGCCATCGCCGGATCGGCGGGGGTGGGGGCGGCGGCCCCGGCGGCGGTGGCGCCGGCGAGGAGGAGGGCGGCGGCGGCGGTGGCGAGGCGGATCATGGCGTGGTCTCCCTTGGTATCTGTGATCGCCGTGATTAGCGATGATCGATACCCTGCAGGGCCCGTGCCAATTCGCGGAAAGGCCGGATTTCCGCCAGTTTCGCAAATTCGATAAATTGCGACGGCAGGCGATCTTGCCAGAGGTTGGGAAATCGCGCCATATATCGGCATGGCACGCGAAGCGGCCGTAGTCGGCCAATCCTCCCATTTCCTCGATGCGCTCGATCGCGCCAGCCGCGCGGCCGCGCTCGACCGGCCGGTGCTGGTGATCGGGGAGCGCGGCACGGGCAAGGAGCTGGTCGCCGAACGGCTGCACCACCTGTCGCAGCGCTGGTCGGCACCGCTCGTCACGCTCAACTGCGCGGCGCTGCCCGAGACGCTGATCGAAGCCGAATTGTTCGGGCACGAGGCGGGCGCCTTCACCGGCGCGATGAAGGCGCGCGCCGGCCGGTTCGAGGAGGCGGACGGCGGCACGCTCTTTCTGGACGAGCTGGCGACGCTCAGCATGGCGGCGCAGGAACGGCTGCTGCGCGCGGTCGAATATGGCGAGGTGACGCGGATCGGCGCCTCGCGCCCGCTGAAGGTGGACGTGCGGATCGTCGCCGCCACCAACGAGCATCTGCCCGATCTGGTCGACAAGGGCCGCTTTCGCGCCGATCTGCTCGACCGGCTGTCGTTCGAGGTCGTGACCCTGCCGCCGCTGCGCGCCCGCACCGGGGACGTGGCCGTGCTGGCGGATCATTTCGGGCGGCGGATGGCGTCCGAACTTGGCTGGCCGCGCTGGCCGGGGTTCGCTCCGGCGGCGGAGGCGGTGCTGGCGGACCACGACTGGCCCGGCAACGTGCGCGAACTGCGCAACGTCGTCGAGCGCGCCGTCTATCGCTGGGGCGATGCCGAACGGCCCGTCGAGGCGCTCGATTTCGATCCCTTCGCCTCGCCGTGGCGGCCGGCGGCCGCACCCTCCGCGCCGGCGGCGCCCGCGCCGCCTGCCGCCGCCGCCGCGCCGGAGCCGCCGTGCGACGACCTTCGCGCCGCCTGCGACGCCTACGAACGGCGGTTGCTGCAACAGGCGCTCGCCCGCTGCCGCTTCAACCAGCGCCAGACCGCGGCGGCGCTGTCGCTCACCTACGATCAGTTGCGCCACGCGCTGCGGCGGCACGACCTGCTGGAACGTCCGCCTGCCTGATGCCGCCGCTTCCGCGCGTAACCATTCGCCGATAGGGACGTTCAGCCGAAACGATCCGTTTCCACCTCACAAGGAGAGCATCATGGCCTTCACCGTTCCGCCGCTGCCCTACGATTATGGCGCGCTGGCCCCCACGATCGACGAGGAGACGATGAAGCTCCACCACGACAAGCACCACCAAGCCTATGTCGACAAGCTGAACGGCGCGCTCGGCGAGAATGGCCTCGAGGGCAAGTCGCTGGAGGACATCATGGCCACGATCTCCTCGCTGCCGCCCGTCGTCCGCAACAATGGCGGCGGCCACTGGAACCACAGCTTCTTCTGGGAAATCATGGCCCCGGCCGGCAGCAGCCAGCCCGACGGTGCGCTGAAGGCGGCGATCGACAGCGCCTTCGGCTCGGTCGAGGCGATGCAGGAGAAGTTCAATACCGCCGGAGCCAACCAGTTCGGGTCCGGCTGGGCGTGGCTGATCGCGTCGCCCTCGGGCGAGCTGACCATCGCCTCGACGCCCAATCAGGACAATCCGCTGATGGACGACGCCAAGGTGAAGGGCACGCCGATCCTGGGCAACGACGTGTGGGAACATGCCTATTACCTCACCTACAACAACCGCCGCCCCGATTATCTGAAGGCGTGGTGGAACGTGGTGAACTGGCAGAAGGCTGGCGAGCTTTATGCAAGGGCGTCGGGCAAGTAAGTGAGACGTGTCGCCCCGGTCCTGCCCGGGGCGACACTGGTATCGACACTCCGATACACTATCTCGACAGATCGATATTCACCCGGTGTATTGGGGAAACGCCTCCCCTCCCTGAAAGGGAGGGGCTGGGGGTGGGTTCGTCGAGAGGCTCGGTTCCGCCCGTCAACGAGCGAACCCACCCCCGACCCCTCCCTTTCAGGGAGGGGAGTGATTCGCACATGTGATCAAGTTCGGGATCTACACCCGCAGCCCCGTCGTCTCGTCGAAGCCGAACAGCAGGTTGAGCGTCTGCACCGCCGCGCCCGCGGCACCTTTGCCCAGATTGTCGAGCATCGCGACCAGCCGATACTGGCGGCGGTCCTCGTTGGCGAACAGCGCGATCTCAAGCCGGTCCGTGCCCGACAGCCGCTCGACCGCCAGCGTCGCCCCGTCCGGCTCCACCACCGAGACGATCGGCGATCCGGCATAGGCGGCGCGCAGGGCATCGCGCATCGCGTCGCCGGTGGCGTGCGGGGCGATCTGGTCCGCGGTCAGCGGCACGTCCACGATCATGCCGGAGCGCAGCGGCACCACCGCCGGCGCGAACAGCGGCGGGCGGGCGAGGCCGCAATGGCGCTGCATCTCGGGCACATGCTTGTGGGCCAGCCCGAGCGCGTAGGTGGAAAAGGCGGGCGGGGTGGTGCCCGGCGCCTCATAGTCGGCGATCATCGCCTTGCCGCCGCCCGAATAGCCCGAGACGGCGTTGCAGGCGAGCGCCGCCTCCGCCGGGATCAGCCCGGCGGCGACCAGCGGCGCGACGAGCGCGATGAAGCCCGTGGAGTAGCAGCCGGGGTTGCTGATCCGCCGCGCCCCCGCCACCGCCGCGCGGCCGCTGACTTCCGGAAAGCCATAGACCCAGCCGGGGGCGGTGCGGTGCGCGGTCGAGGCGTCGATCACGCGGGTGCGGTCGTTGTCGATCAGCGCCACCGCCTCGCGCGCGGCATCGTCGGGCAGGCAGAGGATCACGGCATCGGCGGCGTTCAGCGCCCCGGCGCGGGCGGCGGCGTCCTTGCGCCGCTCTTCGGGCAGGGTGACGAGCGCGATGTCGGCGCGGCCGGCCAGCCGCTCGCGGATTTCCAGGCCGGTGGTGCCGGCGCCGCCGTCGATGAACACCTGCACGCTCATGCCGCGATCCTCCGCCGGGCGATGATCGGATCGGCGCCGCCGCCGGCCCGTGCGACGACTGCGGCGAGCGGTTCGGCCACCACCGCCATCCACCACGCATTGGCGTGAACCAGCGTTTCCGCATCGGCCATGATGCCGACATGGCCGGGCAGGAAGACGAGATCGCCCGCCGCCAGCGCCGCATCCCCCGCCAGCGCGGTGCCGAGGCTCCTCTGCTGGTCGCTGTCGCGCGGTGCCTCCACGCCCGCGGCGGCGAGCGCCACCTGGACGAGGCCCGAACAGTCGATGCCGCCGGCGCCGCGCCCGCCCCACAGATAGGGCAGGCCGATCAGCCGCCGCGCCGCCGTCACCACATCCTCGCGTACGTCGATCGCCAGCACGTGCCGCGCGTGGACGAAGCCGGCTTCGCAGGCGACGAAATCGCCGGTCGCGACGCCTGCCAGCCGCGAACCGAACGGCAGGTGGCGGGCGACCGCGGACTTGATGTCGGCCCGGTCGAAGACGGGCGCCGTCGCGGAGACGATGCGGTGGGTGGCGGGCGGCGGCGGCAGGTCCAGATCGGCCTCCGCCACATAGCCGACATAGCGATCGTGCAGGCAATAGCCCCACGCCCAGCCGCCCGCCACGTCCAGCACCGCGAACCCCTCGCCGTGCGCGAGCTGGGTGACGGCCGGGGCGGTGGCCGATGCCGACGCGCGCACGGTGGCGGCGGCGGCGGCGACGGCGCGCGGCAGCGGTGCGGCATAATGGGGCGCGAAGATCAGCCCGGCGAGCGCAGCATCGGCGATGTCGGCCCGCACCGCATGGGTGCGCGGATCGAGATGGCGGGTCGGCCCGTCAAGCCGGAACCGGTCAACCGCGGGCGCGCTGGCCGCGGGCAGGGGCAGGCTCGGCGCTCTCGCCATCGATGAGGCCTCCGAAACCCTCAAGAAAATGTTCCCCCGTATCGGTTGCGGCGACGAAGATGTTGCGCCGGTCGGCCTCGTCGCGTTCGCGGCGCAGATAGCCGAGCGCACCCAGCGTATTCAAGGCGCGCGTGACGACCGGTTTCGATACGCCCAGATTCTGCGCCAGACCGCGGACGGTATGCGGCCCCGGCGTCATGTAGACGAGCAGCAGCAATGCCATCTGGCGGTTGGTGAGATCGGGCTGGCCAGAGCGGACATAGCCCACCAGCGTCTGCATCCAATTCCCGAGCGAGCCATCGTGGATCATGTACGCCTCTCACTGGTCACCCGGTTCGCACTGCGAGGTTTCCGGGATGGATCGAGAACACGCGGCGCGCCCGATCGTTTCATGCGCGAACGCAATTCGGGCGGGGGACGGCGGGCGAGGGCAGGATAGGATTTCGCGCAGAGGCGCAGAGACGCGGGAAGGTCTTGCCCGCGACAGCCATCTGCGCCCTTCGATCGCTCGTCTGGAAAGATCGGCCTTGCGGCCAGCCGTACCTCTCTGCGCCTCCGCGTCTCTGCGCGAAATCCTATCCTGCCGCAGCCCCCACGGCGGCGCGGGCGAGGCGGTCGCGGATGGCGTGGCCGAGGCCGATGGCCGGGATGGGGGCGACGGCGATGGCGGGGCGGGGCGATCGGTCGGCTTCGTGGAGCAGGTCGAACAGGCGCGCCGCCGCCTCGATCGGATCGCCGGCGGCGGACAGCGTGGCGTCGCCCGCGACGGGGCCGAAGCCGATCAGATATTCGTGCGGCGCGGCGGTGGTCGCATCGAGGCGGAGCGGCTTGGACGGGGCGTAATGCGCGGCGAGCTGGCCGGGCGCGACGACCGGATCGCCCGCGCCGGCGGCGATCACCGGCAGGCCGGTGGCCGCCACGATCGCCTCCGCCGTCACCGGGCCGGGGCGGAGCAGGCGGATCGCGCCGCCGACGGGCGCGACGATCGTCGATTCGAGGCCGTCGCGCGCCGCGCCGCCGTCCAGGATCAGCGGCACCGCCGCCCCCAGCGAGTGGGCGACATGCGCCGCCCGCGTCGGGCTGATCGCGCCCGACCGGTTGGCGGACGGGGCGGCGAGGGGGGCACCGGCCGCGGCGATCACCGCGCGCATCGCCGGATGCGCGGGCACGCGCACCGCCACCGTCTCCAGCCCGGCGGTGACGATCGCGGCCACGGGGCAGCCCGCCGCCTTCGGCAGCACCAGCGTCAGCGGGCCCGGCCAGAAGGCGGCGGCGAGCGCCTCGGCCACCGCGTCCAGCCGGGCGATGGCGCGCGCGGCGGCGACGTCTGTGACATGCACGATCAGCGGGTTGAAGGCGGGCCGGCCCTTGGCGGCGTAGATACGCGCCACCGCCGCCGCATCGCGCGCGTCGGCGGCGAGGCCGTAGACCGTCTCGGTCGGCAGCGCTGCGATGCCGCCGCCGAGGATCGCCGCCGCCGCCGCGGCGATGCCGGCGGGATCGGCGGCGAGGATGCGGGGCGGGGCGGCCGGCACGCCGCCGTCAGTCATGGCCGATCAGGTCGGCCGGATCGAGTTCGAGCCGCCGCATCGTCGCGGCGACGCGTGGCCATTCCTCGTCGAGGAAGCGGCGCCGCTCGCCCGCGCGCAGCCGCTCCACAGCGCCCGCCGCCACGAACAGGCCGATGCCGCGGCGGACGGTGACGATCCCGTCTTCCTGAAAGGTCTGATAGGCCTTGGCGACGGTCAGCGGATTGGCGCCCTGATCGGCTGCGAAGCTGCGCACCGAGGGCAGCGCCTCGCCCTCGCGGATGCGGCGGTCGAGGATCGCCTCCACGATCATGTCCCTCAACCGGAGGTAGACGGGGCGTTCGCCGCTCATGCGCTGCACTGTAGTAAGACGGCAAGCCACGTCAATCTGGCCCCGTCGATCAGGCGGGCCGCCACACGGAGATGACGGCGGCGGGATCGGGTCGCGGCCGCTCGTCCAGCGCGCGCGCGGGCGTGCCGATGAACATGAAGCCGGCGATCCGCTCCGGCGGGGCGGCACCCAGCCCGGCGAGGACCGCGGGGGAGCCGGCCGCCCAGCCCGTCAGCCAGCCGCCGACGAACCCTTCGGCATGTGCCGCCGCCAGCAGCGCCATGCAGGCGGCCCCCGCCGAGAGATGCTGTTCCCATAGCGGGATCGGGCTTTCCAGCTTGGGCGCGGACAGGACGACGATCAGCGTCGGCGCCTGGTGCGCGAACTGGGCGACATTCTCCAGCTCGCCCGTGCCGGCGCCGGGCTTCGTTTCCAGATAGGCGGCGCACAGCATGTCGGCGAAGGCGGCGCGCGCGTCGCCCGGCACCACCAGGAAGCGCCACGGCGCGAGCTTGCCGTGATCGGGCACGCGCGCGGCGGCGGCCAGGATGCGGGCCAGCGCCGCCTCGTCCGGCCCCGGCGCCACCATGTCGCGCGGCTTGCCCGAACGACGCGTGGCGAGGAGGGCGGCGGGCGAGGAGAGATCGTTGAGCATGGCGCCCTCCGCTACCAGCCGGCAGGGGCGGCAACAATCTCCTTCCCGTGTCCGAAGCCGGGCGGTAGGATCGTGCGCTTCATCGGCGGAAGCGGGAAGAAGCATGGCATATCAACCGGTCGCGGGTGGCGAGCGAACCCTGCTGGGCCATCCGCGCGGGCTGTTCGTGCTGTTCTTCACCGAGATGTGGGAGCGCTTCTCCTTCTACGGGATGCGCGGGCTGCTCGTCCTCTATCTCACCAAGCATTTCCTGTTCGGCCGGCAGGAAGCGCAGCTCCTCTACGGCGCCTATCTGTCGATGGTCTACATCACGCCGGTCCTGGGTGGCTGGCTGGCAGACCGCTATCTGGGCGGGCGCAAGGCGGTGCTGTTCGGCGGCATCCTCATCACCGTCGGCCACTTCCTGCTGGCGTTCGAGGGGCCGGGCGGGGCGGACCCGCGGGCGATCCAGCTCTTCTACCTCGGCCTCGCCTTCGTCATCACCGGCACCGGCTTCCTGAAGGCCAACATCTCGGCGATCGTCGGCCACCTCTACGCGCGCGACGACCGGCGGCGCGACCCGGCCTATACGATCTTCTACATGGGCATCAATCTGGGCGCCTTTTCGGGCGCGATCCTGTGCGGCCTGCTGGGCGAGGCGGTGGGCTGGGGCTGGGGCTTCGGCGCCGCCGGGGTGGGCATGGTCGCCGGGCTGATCGTCTTCGTCGTGTTCCGCGCCGAACTGATGGGCCGGGCCGAGCCGCCCGCCCCCGCGCATCTGGCGGCGCGCGTCGCCGGCCTCAGCCGGGAGGCGTGGATCTACGTCGCCGCCATCGTCGGTGTGATCGCGGCGTGGCAGCTGATCCAGAACGTCGCCCTCGTCGGCACCTTGCTGGGCGCGTTCGGGGCGGGCCTCGTCGCCTATATCCTGTGGACGGCGGTGCGCCACCTGCCCCCGGTGGAGCGCGACCGCATCTTCGCTGCCTTGGCGCTGATGGTGGGATCGATCCTGTTCTGGGCGCTGTTCGAACAGGCCGGCTCCTCGCTCAACCTGTTCACCGACGAACGCGTCGACCGGCGCTTCTTCGGCTGGGAGGTGCCGGCCTCGGTCTTCCAGTCGATCAACAGCTTCTGGATCATCACGCTGGCGCCCGTGGTGGCGTGGATCTGGACGGTGCTCGGCCGGCGCGGGATCGAGCCGTCCGCGCCCGCCAAATTCGGGCTGGCGCTGATCCAGGTCGGCATCGGCTTCCTCGTGCTGGTGGGGGGCGCCGCCGCGGCGGGGGCGGGGCTGACGCCGGCGGTGTTCATCTTCCTCCTCTACCTGTTCCATTCCTCGGGCGAATTGTGCCTCTCGCCGGTCGGCCTGTCGGCGATGACCAAGATGGCGCTGCCGCAGATGGCCGGCCTGCTGATGGGCACCTGGTTCCTCGCCACCGCCACCGGCAATTTCGCCGCCGGCGTGATCGCGGCGGCGACGGGCGGCGAGAATGCCGGGCCGGAGACGATCACCACCGTCTACACCAACGTCAGCCTGATCGCGATCGGCGCGGGCGTGGCGATGATCCTGATCGCGCGGCCGTTCGGGCGGCTGATGCACCTCGATACGCTGGGGGCGGCGGATCATGCGCTGGCGGGGCAGGGCGCGATCGGCGAGGCGGCGGCGGCCGGGATCGACGTGACGCCCGAACGCCGCGCTTGATAGCGGCCGGGGCCGGGCGGTAGGCCCGCCATTCCAAGATCGGAGGGCAGCATGGCGAAGCGCTATTTCGGAACCGACGGCATCCGCGGGCGGACCAACAGCCACCCGATGACGGCCGAGATCGCGATGCGCGTCGGCCAGGCGGCGGGCGCGCGCTTCCTGCGCGGGCGGCACAAGCATCGCGTGGTGATCGGCAAGGACACGCGCCTGTCCGGCTATATGATGGAATCGGCGCTGGTCGCGGGCTTCACCAGCGTCGGCATGGACGTGGTGCTGGTGGGGCCGATGCCGACGCCGGCGGTGGCGCTGCTCGCCCGCTCGATGCGCGCCGATCTGGGCGTGATGATTTCCGCCAGCCACAACCCTTATGTCGACAACGGCATCAAGCTGTTCGGGCCGGACGGCTACAAATTGTCCGACGAGGACGAAGCCGCGATCGAGGCGGCGCTGGAAACGGCCCCGGTGCTGGCGCAACCGCACGAGATCGGCCGCGCCCGCCGGGTGGACGATGCGCAGGGCCGCTACATCCACGCCGCCAAGTCGAGCTTCCCCGAACATCTGCGGCTCGATGGCCTCAGGATCGTGATCGATTGCGCGAACGGCGCCGCCTACAAGGTGGCTCCCGAGGCGCTGTGGGAGCTGGGGGCGGAGATCATCGCGCTCGGCGTCAGCCCGGACGGCATGAACATCAACGACCAGTGCGGATCGACCGACCCCCGCGCGCTCCAGACCAAGGTGGTCGAGACGCGGGCCGACATCGGCATCGCGCTGGACGGCGATGCCGACCGCCTCATCATCGTCGACGAGAAGGGGCAGATGGTCGACGGCGACCAGCTGATGGCGCTGATCGGCGTCGGCCAGGCCGAGGCCGGGCGCCTGCGCGGCGGCGGGGTGGTGGCGACGGTGATGTCCAACCTCGGCCTCGAACGGCATTTGCAGGGCCATGGCCTGTCGCTGGTGCGGACGGCGGTGGGCGACCGCCATGTCGTGGAGGCGATGCGCGGCGGCGGCTACAATGTCGGCGGGGAACAGAGCGGGCATATCATCCTCGCCGATCACGCCACCACCGGCGACGGACTGGTGGCGGCGTTGCAGGTGCTGGCGGCGCTGGTGACGGGCGGCGCGCGGGCGAGCGAATTGCTCCACCGCTTCGATCCGCTGCCGCAGATATTGAAGAACGTCCGCCATGCCGGCGGCGCGCCGCTGGAGACGGACGCCGTGAAGGCGGCGATCGCGGCGGCCGAGGCGGCGCTGGCCGGCACCGGCCGCCTCGTCATCCGCAAGTCGGGCACCGAACCGCTGATCCGGGTGATGGCCGAGGGCGAGGATGAGGCGCTCGTCCGCCGGACGGTGGACGAGGTGGCGCAGGCGGTGGCGCGCGCCGCATGACGATCCCGCGCATCCTGATCGTCGCCGGATCGGACAGTGGCGGCGGCGCGGGCATCCAGGCCGATATCAAGACGGTGACGATGCTGGGCGGCCATGCGATGACCGCCGTCACCGCCATCACCGTGCAGAATACGCTGGGGGTGACGGGCGTGCTGCCGGTGCCGCCCGAGACGATCGTCGCCCAGATCGACGCGGTGTGGGACGACATCGGCGTCGATGCGGTGAAGATCGGGATGATCGGCACGGCCGCGGCGGCGCGGGCGGTGGCGGCGGCGCTCGCCGCGCGCCCGCCGGTGCCGGTGGTGGTCGATCCGGTGATGGTCGCGACGAGCGGGGCGACGCTGGCCGATGACGGGACGGTCGCGGCACTGGAAGCGCTGATCGCCACCGCCACGATCGTCACCCCCAACGCACCCGAACTGGCGGTGCTGACCGGCGGCCCGATCGCGGACGAGGGCGCCTTGCGCGCCGCCGCCGGCCGGCTCGCCGCACGCACCGGCCGGGCGGTACTCGCCAAGGGCGGGCACCTGCCGGGCGACACGGTGATCGACCTGCTGATCACGCCGGAGGGCGAGACGCGGTGGGAAGCGGCGCGGATCGTGACGCGGCACAGCCACGGCACCGGCTGCACGCTGGCGAGTGCCGTCGCCACCGGCCTCGGTGGCGGGCTGACGGCCGCGGCGGCGGTGGCGCGGGCGCGGCGCTACGTGCGGGCGACGCTGACGGCGGCACCGGGGCTGGGCCGGGGGCACGGCCCGATGGGCCACGGGCTCGGCCGGGCGTGGGACGGGTCAGACAGGGAACATTCCGCCTGATCGCCGATTGTTAATGGAGATAGTAAAAGCGAGAGGAGAGGCGCCGTGGAACAGCTTATCCGAGTCCCTTCGATCGAAGGCGCGCCGGTCAAGCGTCGGCTGTTCGGCCCCTCCCGCGGCGGACCTTTGGGCGTGCTGATCGCGGTCAGCGCCGGCTTCTGGGGAATCGTCGCGCTGGCGGCCGATATCCTTCGTTGATCCTCAGAAGATGCGCGCGAACTGCACCATCAGGCCGGTCCACAACGCGACGTTCAGCCCCAGCCCGACGCGCAGCAGGCGGATGATCGCACGGCGGTGACTTGCCGGAAAGGCGCGGTCGACGATCGCCGGGGCGGCGACGCGGGTGAAGAAGGCGCCTTCGGCCGGCTCGATCACGCGCGGTGCGGCCCAATGTCCGGGATGGTCGTTCCTGGTCGCAAGCCGGCGCATCGATCGTCTCCCACCGCCCCAGCGGGCGCGGGATCGTCTATCGCAGCAGACGGTTAACGAAGCGTATCGGCGATCGGCGGTGCGCCGCCATGGCCATCGCGCGGGCGCCGGCCTATCGGGGTGGACGTGCGCAATCTGCTGAAATCCCTGTTCGATCGCAGTGAACCGGCGGAACCCTATCGGCTCCCGCCCGGCCGGCGCGTCTATGCGATCGGCGATGTCCACGGCCGGCTGGACCTGTTGCTCGCCGTCGAGCGGGCGGTCGCCGCCCATGCCGCCGCCGCCCCGCCGGTAGAGGAGGCGCTGGCGATCTTCCTTGGCGATTACGTCGATCGCGGGCCCTATTCGGCGGGCGTGATCGGCCATCTGCTGTCGGGCCGCTTCGCCGGGCTGCCGGCCCGGCACGTGATGGGCAATCACGAGGATGCGATGCTCGCCTTCCTCGACGATCCGGGGATCGGCCCTGCGTGGCTGAAGCACGGCGGGCTGGCGACGCTGCGCAGTTATGGGGTGCGCACCGACGGACCGGACGACGACGACCGGATGAACCGCCTCCGCCACGGCCTGATCGAGGCTTTGCCCAACAGCCATCGCGCCTTCCTGGCGGCGCTGGAGCTGTCGATCCGCATCGGCGGCTTCCTGTTCGTCCACGCCGGCATCCGCCCCGGCCGGCCGATCGCCGATCAGATGCGCGGCGATCTGCTTGGCATCCGCGAGCCGTTCCTGCATTTCGCCGGCACGCTGCCGTGCCGCGTCGTCCACGGCCATACGATCGCCGAGGAACCCGAAATCCTGCCGGGCCGGATCGGCCTCGATACCGGCGCCTATGCCAGCGGCCGGCTGACCTGCGCGATCATCGAGGACGATCGGGTGGAGATATTGGGCGGCTAGAGGCTGATCTAGAATAGCTGGATCAGGCGGCGGCACCGCCCTCCACCACCATTCCACCGGCACTTCGTGCCGCTGGAACCTTGGGTGGTTCCGCCCGCTCCTCCACCCGACCTCCCACAGCATGCCCTGATTGGGAGGCCGAGTGGGGGAGCGGGCCGGTGCCGTATCCACGCTAGTGGATCATACTCTATCCGGCGATGTAGAGCGGCACCACCGTGCCGCCGGCGGCGCCGCTGATGTTGAGCAGGCCGCTGGCCGAGACGCGGCGGTGCAGCCCGTGGGCGCGCCCGTCGAACCAGTAGAAGGTGCACAGGTCGCTTTGCAGCATCCGGTCCTCCACCGCGCCGTCCCCGGTTGGGCAGGCGTAGGGCAGGAAGGGGGTCGCGACCTTTTCCTGCACTACCGATGGTTCGGCCAGCGCCGCGGCGATGGCGCGCTCCCATGTCGCATCGTCCGCCTGCCAGCCGAGCAGCACGCCGCGCCCGCCCATCGCGAAACAGGGCTTCAGCACCAGCCGGTCGCGATGGCGGCGGATGTGATCGAGGAGGGGGGCGGTATCGCCGTCGGGTCCGGTCGTGTCGCCGGGCACCACCATCCGCGTCCAGGGGATGTGTCGGTCGACGAAGGCGCGCTCGGCCGCATCGGCGGCGATGCCCAGCGCGGGATCGGAGATCATCGCGAAGACATGCTTGCCGCCGCGGAAGATGGCTGCGCCCAGGCTGTTGACCAGCCATGTCCCCGGCAGCGGCGCGCCGGCCAGCAGCGGCGCTGCGGGCGGTTCCGAAAGAAGCGCGATCCAGTCGAAGATGCAGGCGCAGTCGGCGACCCAGCCGTCCGCGGTGGCGATGGCGCCGCCCGTCATGTCGCAGGTGCCGATGCGCAACACGCGCGTCCCGATGCCGCGTTCGCCGAGCATCGCCGTCATCATCCGCAATTCGGCATGGTCGGGCCACATGTCCCCCGCCGGCCCGTCGGGAATGACGAAGGCGACGCGCTTCAGGGGCGTGCCGGGGCCGCGCGCGTCGTGGAGCGCGACCAGCGCGTCGAGGAACGCCTCGCCCGCGCGCTCGAAGGCGATCGGCCGTTCGGCGGCCAGCGCCTGCATCGGCGGCAGCGTATCGAACGCGTCCGACAGCGCCTCGTCGAAGAACACGCCGCCGCACAGGCCGGCGTTATATTCGATGAAGTGCGGCGTGCCGGCCGCGTCCACCAGCGCGTCGAACCGGCCGGCAGGCTCGGGCAGGCCGCCGCGATGCGCCTCGATCAGCGGGCGCAGCGGATGCGCGCCCAGCCACCGGTCCCGAAGCGCCAGGTCGGTGCGGAAGGCGGCGTCGGCCCGCTCGATCAGCACCATCGCCCGGCCGCAGGCGTCGGCGAAGGCGGCATGGTCGCCCGCCTCGACGAAGCCGGGCTGGATCGTCGCACAGACCGGCTTGCCCCCGTAATAGAGGCCGCGCCGCTCGGTTTCGGCGGCGAAGCGGGCGGCGGTGTCCGCGGCGCCGGCTTCCGCCAGCAGGGCACGATAGCGTTCGTCCGCAGTGCCGGCGGCGTCGTTCGGATGCATCCTGTTCCCCCTGTTTGCCCGCGACTTAGCAGAGCGTCGGGGGCGGGGGGTGGTTCAGTTATTGCACCGGGCCGTGCGGGGGGAAATCGATGTCTTCCATGTCGGCGAACAGGTTGACGATATTGGCGCTGTCGCCGCGCAGCCGCCCTTCCAGTTCGGTCGGGTGGATGAACGTATCCGAGAACCACGGGTAGAGATCGGGATCGAACGAGCGGCGGATCCAGTCGATCGCCAGTTCGGTCGCCTTCGATCGGCGCGCGTCGGGATGGTAGACGAGCAGGATGTCGCGCCGGAGCTTCAGTTCGGCGTCCACCGGCACCACCCGCCGCGTCATAGCCCGCGCGTAGGTGGGCAGCACGCCGATGCCAGCGCCGCGCGCGATCGCCCAATAATGCGCCGAACTGGTGTTGGCGCGGATCGCGACCGTGCCCGGCGGCAGATCGCTGCCCAGCAGCAGCGTCTCGGCGTCGGTCGGTACCTGATCGGACGTCTGGAGGACCAGCTTGTGGCGCAGCAGTTCCTCGATCGAGCCGGGCGTGCCGTGCGCCGCCAGATAGCCGGGGGCGGCGAAGGGCATGATGTGGAGCGTGCCGATCTTGGTGACGATCAGGTCGGGATGGACCGGCCGGTCGAGCTGGACGGCGATGTCGACATCGCGGAACAGCACGTCCACCGGCCGCATGTCGCAGCGCAGGTCCACCGTCAGGTGCGGATGCTCGGCCTGGAAATCGACGATCCGGGGCATCAGCCAGAAGGTGCCGAGCCCCTCGGTCACCTGGATCGAGACGCGGCTGGCGGCGCGCGTGCCGCGGCTCTGCCGCAGCCGATCGAGCGCGGAAGCGCCCGACGACATCTCCCGCGCGATGGACAGCATCTCGCGGCCTTCCGCGGTCAGCGTCAGCCCGTCTATGGTGCGCTTGGCGAGGACGAGGCCAAGATCATGCTCCAGCTGTTCGATTCGCGAACGGATGGTGTTGACCGCGCAGCCCGCGGCCGCGGCGGCGGAGCGCAGGCTGCCCGTTTCGGCGGCGATCATGAACAGGCGCAGATCGTCCCACCGGTAGCGGGGGCCGGCGGCGGACCCGTGTTCGGTGTGCTGCACACCCCTGTTCGTTTTCTGCACCGCAGACTTGCCGGAGCCCCGCATTACAAGCGGATCCGTCCGGTCCGCCACGAGCCGGATGCGTCATCGTATGAGGCTGACTCGTGAAACATCTCGATACACTAGCGGTGCCTGTGGATGGCTTCAAGAAGCTGGCGTTCAGTCCGCGCCTGCGCCGGTTGATGGAGAACGTGCGATCGGTCCCAACCGTGACGCACGCCACCATCCCGCAGGCGCAGGCGGCGATGGCGGTGGCGCGGCAGTCGCTGCCCGGCCTGATGACCGACGAGACGCTCGCGCGGCTGCTCGATCACAATCCCGAGATGTTCCACATCCTGTCGGGTGACGGCATCCCCGCGGGCAGGACCGTCTTCTATGGGCTGATGCCGCTCACCGAAAAGGGTGCGGCCGGCCTCGTCGCCGGCCGGCTGCACGGCGCAGCGCCCGAACTGGACGACATCTGCCGCCCCGGCGAGGTGCCCGTCGCGGTCTATTGCCCGCTGATCTTCACGCCCGCCGCATTCGGCCCGGCGATGAAGGCGCTCACCCTGTCGCTGGGGCAAATGGCGCCCGCGGGCGGCCCGCTGTTCGGCCGGCCCGTGACGGATCATACCGCGCAACTCTTCCCGGCGATGGGCTTCCTGCGGGCGGACACGCTCTATCCGGATGCGCCCGCCGATCTGCTGGTGGTGCTGCCCGAAGCGGAAGCGGCGCCCGCGCCGATCGACGAGAAGCGCCTCGCCCGCCGGGCGCCCTGGCCGATGGCACCCGCACAGGAGGCGCCCGCCGCCCCCAGCCCCACCATCACCGTGCGCGTCGCGCGGACGATGGAGGACATGATGCGCGTCTTCGCGATCCGCGCCGCCACCTACATGAGCGAGCAATCCTGCCCCTATGACGAGGAGTTCGACGGCAACGACTTCTGCGCCATGCACCTGATCGGCGAGGTCGACGGCGAGCCGGCGGGGTGCCTGCGCATCCGCTTCTTCAACGGATTCGTGAAGATGGAGCGGCTGGCGGTGCGGGGCGACTGGCGGACCAGCAAGCTCGCCTTCCGCATGGTGCGCGAGGGGATGAAGCTGGTCGCCGCCAAGGGCTTCACCCACGTCTACGGCCATTCGCGCGCCGATCTCGTCCGCTTCTGGAGCACCTTCGGCTTCCGCCCGATCCCGGGGCGCCCCACCTTCACCTTCTCCGGCCTCGAATATGTCGAGATGGAAGGGGCGATCCCGGCGGCGGCCGATCCGATCGCGATCGGCTGCGATCCCCTGAAGATCATCCGCCCCGAAGGCGCGTGGGACCGGCCCGGTCCGCTCGACCGGTCGGGCGTGCGCGGCCTTGCCGAAGGCGTCGCCGGCCGCATCCGCACGGTCGGCGGAGGGCGCGGCGAATGAAGGAGGAACGGCTGGTCCCCGCGCAATATGGCGATGGGGAGCCGATCGACGAAACGGTGATCGCCATGGCCCGCAGCGCGCTCGCCACCCGGCGCCGGCGCGACCGGGTCTTCGCCCCCGGCCTGTTCGCCGAGCCCGCGTGGGACATGCTGCTCGACCTGCTGATCGCCGAGGCGGAGAACCGGCGCCTGTCCGTGTCCAGCACCTGCCTCGCCGCCGCGGTGCCGCAGACGACGGCGCTGCGCTGGCTGAACTACCTCGTCGAATCGGGGCTGCTGGTGCGCGTGCAGACCGGTTCCGAAGGGCGCAGCACCGTCGTGCGGCTGACCCCCAAGGCCCGGCGGCAGCTGGTCCGCACGCTGGAGCCGGCCGCCTCGGCCGCGCGCGACGCCTTCGGCTGACCGCGCCCGATCAGGAAATGGCGTTCCACGCGGTCGAGATGTCCGCGATCATGCTGCGCGTCTGCGCCAGCGCCGCCATGTCTCCGTTGCGCTGGAACAGATCGAGCAGCCGGCGCGATTCGCGGTAGATCAGGTCCAGGCTGTGGGCGATCTCGCCGCCCTTCTCCATGTCGAGCGAGCTTTCGAGGCCGTGCAGGATCGAGACGGCGCGCGCGTGCCGCTCGTTGCGGCGCGCGGGATCGCCTGTCGGCCCCAGCGCCGCCAGCGTCTCTAGCGCGCGCTGCAATTCGTCGAACAGGATCTGGACGAGGCCGTGCGGCGTCGCCCCCTCGATCCGGCTGGCGACGTCGATCGAGCGGTAGCTGCCGCCGGCGCGCCCATATCCCCTGTGAAGTCCAAACATCTCGGCGTTTCCCGGCTATCAGCTGTCGCTTTTGGTCCACATGTTCACCTGCTGCTCCAGGAAGCTCTGCGTCGCCTTGTAGGCGGCGACGCGCTTGTCCATGCCGCTGAACGATCTGGTCAGGCGGCTGCGCAGCGTGGTGTCGGCATCGGTCATCTTGGTGCGGTCGGCGGCGATCGTCTTGCTCTCCGCCGTGTAGCGCGCGGTCGTGGTGCTCAGCCCGCCCTGATCGGCCAGCAGCGCATCGCGGATCGATTTCAGCGCGCCGGCGATGCCGATGTCGACGGTGATCGTCGCGCGGGCGACGGCGCCCAGCGGCTTCAGCACGAGGCCGCTGGCCGGCGACTTGACCGAGGCGACGAGGCCCTCGCCGGTCGTCAGCGCCGCCTCGCCCGCGATCTTGCCCTGCGCGGAAGTGCCGCCGGCCTGTGGCGTCACGTCCGTCACCTCATAGGTGCCGGGCTTGGCCCGGCCCATCGGCGAGGTGATCTGGACGAGCGGGTTGCTGCTATACTGGCCGGGGTTGAACATCGCCTCGATCCCGGCCGGATCGGCGGCGATCGTCGCCTCCAGCCGGGTCTTGTTGACGGTGAGCGTCCCGTCGCGATTGGTGACGACGCCGATCTCGGCGAGGGTGGCGACGCCGCCGCCCGAGTTCAGCTTCATCGAGGTGAGGCCGGCGAGCTGCCGCTTCATGTCGCGCAACGCCGATTCGCCGCTGAGCACGCCGGTCGCCACCGTCTTGCCGTCTGCATCGGTCGTCGTGCCGGCCGTCGTCTGCGCCTTCAATATGCCCATCAGCTCGTTATAGGCGCCGACGAAATCGTTGACCGCCTGGCCGAGCGCCGCCGTCGGCCGGGTCGCGCCGATCGAGACGGCGGTGCCGGGCCTGGCGTCCTTCAGTTCCAGCGTCACGCCCGAGACGAGATCGTCGATCGTGTTGGTCGCGCGCGAGACGGAGACGCCGTCCATCTTCAGCAGCGCATCCTGCGCGCCCTGCGCCAGCGTCATGCCCTTAGCCGGATCGCCGGCGGGCGGGTAGGCGAAGTCGGCGAGGCCGGTGGCGGTGCCGGCGGCGGGGGTGAGGGTGAAGGCGGCGGCCGCGCCCGTCTCGCCCTTCAGCGTCAGGCGCGCGCCGGCCGAATCGGTGACGACGCTGGCGGTGATGCCGAGGCCCGCGGCATTGATCGATCGGGCGAGGCCCGACAGGCTGTCGTTGTCCGGCCCGACCGTCAGATCCATGGTGCGGCTGCCGACGCCGAGGGTGATCGTGCCCTGGCCGATCGCCGTCCCCGCACTGGCCGCATAGCCCGAGACGAGCGACTGGGCGGTGGCGAGCTGCGTCACCTCGACACGCGCCGACAGGTTGGCGATGCGCGCGCCCGGCTGCGCCTTGGCGGTCAGCACCGCCGCGTCGGACGTGGTCGGCTGCGTCGACAGCGAGCCACCCTCGACCAGGCCGGTGAGTGCGGTGGAAAAGCCGGACAGCGCGTTGCTGACGGTGGCGAGCGAGGAGATGCGCGCACTGTTGGCCGTCTCCCGCGCCTTGATCGCGGCTTCCTTCGGCTCCTTCGCGGCCGTGGCGAGCTTCTCGATCAGGCTCGACGTATCGATCCCCGAACCGACGCCCAGCGTGCTTGAGATGCTCGTCATGCGGCCTGCCTTCCCATGTCCGTTAACGGCAGCGGCGCCGGAGACTTAAGCCTCATTGCTCGCGATTGCCGTCTGCATCGAAGCGCATCTCGTCGGGCAGCGTCACGTCCGGCTGGCGGACGCCCTCGGCCATGGCGCGTTCCAGGTTGAAGACGAAGGCCAGCACCGTCGCCACCGCGATGTAGAGGTCTTCGCGGATCGGGTGGCCGTCCTTGCTGGTGTAATAAAGCGCGCGGGTGAGCGGCGGATAGCGCAGCACTGGCACCGCCTGCTCGTCGGCATAGTCGCGGATCGCCTGCGCCATCACCCCGCGGCCGCGCGCCAGCACCACCGGCGCGGCATCGAAGCCGGGGCGGTAGCGCAGCGCGACGGCGAAGCTGGTCGGGTTGACGAGGACGACGCTCGCGTCCTTCAGCGCGGCGCGGGTGGAGGATTTCAGCTCCATCTGCTTGCGGCGGATATGGCCCTTCAGCTCGGGGCTGCCCTCGGACTGCTTATGCTCGTCCTTCACTTCCTGCTTGGTCATGCGCAGCCGGCCGGCGCGCTGGAAGAGCTGCATCGGCACGTCGATCCCCGCGACCCCGACGAGGCCGAAGGACAGGACGAGGATGGCGAGCGCGAAGACATGGCCGATCTCGCCGATCGCGGCGGGCAGATCCTGGCTGCCCAGCACGGTCAGCTGGCGCATCCGCCCGGCGAGCAGCCACCAGGCGACGGCCGCCATCAACGCGATCTTGACGAAGGATTTGCCGAGTTCGATCAGCCCCTGCATCCCGAAGATGCGCTTGATCCCGCTCATCGGATCGATGCGGCTGCCCTTGGGCTGAATGGCGTTCCAGCGGAAGCCGAGCGAGCCGAGCGCGGCGGGCGCCGCGACCGCCGCCAGCAACGTCATCGCGAACAGCGCCACCACCGGCATCGCCACGCCGGCGCCCAGGCGCAGGATCGCCGCCCACGGATCGAAATGTTCGGCGACGTCGGCGGGCAGGGTCAGGCCCGTCTCCAGCATCTCGGCCGAGGCGGAGACCATCCAGCCGCCCGCCAGCCATATCCACGACGCGCCCGCCATCATCACCAGCGCGGTGGCGAGTTCCTTGGACTGGAGGACATCGCCCTTCTCGATCGCGTCCTGCTTGCGCTTCGGCGTCGGGCCTTCTGTCTTCTCGTCACGATCGGGTGCGTCTGACATGGCGCTTGTTTGCCGCAGGCGTGGTTAACGAGGGGCTAATTTGCGGAACGCGCGGAAGTGCGCGTTCCGAGGCGGCACCGGCCCGCTCCCCCACCCGGCCACCCATAGGATACTGGCGTCGGGTGGCCGGGTGGGGGAGCGGGCCGGTGCCGCTTATCCGCGTGAGCGGATCAGACCCTCCCAAGCGCGATCTGGCGGGCTTCGGCAAGACCGCGCTGGATCGAGGCGGCGATGCCGTCGCCGATCGCGGGGGGCGGCGATGGCGAGGAGGACCAGGCCTGCCAGCAGCGTCGCGGGCAGGCCGACCGAGAACAGGTTCATCGACGGCGCCGAGCGCGACAGCATCGCCATGACGAGCTGGACGAGAACGAGCGCGAAGGCGACGGGCAAGGCGATGGCGAGGCCGGCGGCGAACAATTCGCCCCCGAACAGCACGAGGCCGCGCACGCTTTCCGCCCCCAGCCACGCCGATCCGGGGGGGAGGGCGCGGTAGCTTTCGAGGATGATGGTGACGAGCATCAGATGCCCGCCGAGCGCCAGGAAGAAGAAGGTGGCAAGCACCGACAGGAAGGTGCCGAGCGCGGGCGTCGTCGCTCCCGATCCCGGATCGACCATGTTGGCGAAGCCGAGGCCCATCGTGCTGCTGATCGTCTCGCCCGCCAGCAGCGCCGCCGAGAAGCCGAGCTGCACCGCGAAGCCGATGGCGAGGCCGGCCAGCACCTCGCCCATCACCAGCACGACGCCGGCGACCGAGGCGAGGCCGTCGTCGGGCGCCACGAACGGCTGGATCTGGAGCGCGGGGATCGCCACCGCCAGCGCCACCACGAAGCGCAGCTGGATCGGCACCTGCGGGCTGCCGAACACCGGGGCGACGAGGAAGGCCGCCCCCGGCCGGATCGCAGCGAGGAAGAACAGCCACAATTGCGCCTCCAGCCCGGCAAGGCTGGTCGGGATCACCGCACGAGATCCGGGATCCGGGCGAAGATCTCGCGCGTGAAATCGGCGATCAGCGTCAGGATCGCGCCGCCGAACAGGGCGAGGCAGCCGCCGACGACGAGCAATTTGGGGACGAAGCTCAACGTCTGTTCGTTGATCGAGGTGGCTGCCTGAATCATGCCGAGGATCAGTCCGGCGGCGAGCGCGGGGATCAGGATCGGCGAGGTGGCGAGCGCCAGCACCCACAGCGCCTGTTGCGCCACGCCGATGAAATAGTCGGTGGAGGCGGCGCTGTCCATGGCGTCAGGTCTGGAAGCTGCCGGCAAGGCTGCCCATCGTCAGCGCCCACCCGTCCACCAGCACGAACAGCAGCAATTTGAACGGCATGGAGATGATCGTGGGGCTGAGCATCATCATGCCGAGCGCCATCAGCGTGGAGGCGACGACCAGATCGATGATGAGGAACGGCAGGAAGATCAGGAAGCCGATCTGGAAGGCGGTCTTCAGTTCGGAGGTGACGAAGGCGGGCAGCAGGATCGAGAAGGGAATGTCCTCGGCCCGCGCCACGGGCGGCATCCTGGCCATGTCGGCGAACAGCTTGAGGTCGGTCTGGCGGGTCTGGCGGACCATGAAGCCGTGGAACACGTTGCCCGAACGGCTGATCGCCTCCTCGATCGGTATCTGCCCCGCGCCATAGGGGGCGTAGGCGGTGCGGTTGATCTGGTCGAGATAGGGCCGCATCACGAACAGCGAGAGGAACAAGGCCAGGCCCACCAGCACCTGATTGGGCGGCGTCTGCTGGAGGCCGAGCGCCTGCCGGAGGAGGGAGAGGACGATGATGATGCGGGTGAAGCTCGTCATCATCAGCACCAGCGACGGCAGCACCGTCAGCAGGCTCATGAGGAGCAGGATCTGGAGCGACAGCGACAGCGGCTGGCCGTTGCCGGAAACCGTCGCCAGCGCCCGGTTCAGCGCGCCCGCCTGCGCCGCCGCGCCCGATGCGGCGGCGGCGAGGGCGGGGGCGGGGAGGGCGAGCAGGGCGAATAGGGCGAGGCGCTTCGCGTGCCGACAGACCCCACCCCAACCCAGCGCCGGGTCGGTCATGCCCCCGGCATGACCTGGACAGCGCGGGGCGCTGTCTACCCGGCGCTGGGTTGGGGTGGGGTCTGTCGCCACGCGATCCGGCCCGTTATGCATCCGGCAGCGAGAATTCGGCCGGCGCCGGCGTCTCCGCGATCAGGTCGATCCGCCCGCGCGAGACCGCCACCAACAGGTGCTTGCCACCGAATTCCACCACCGCCAGCCGGTTCATCGCCCCCAGCGGCACCGCATCGACCACCGTCACCCGGCGGATGCGCTTGCCGCCCACCGCAAGGCCCGGCTGCAACCGCCGCATCACCCACAGCGTCAGTACCGCCAGCCCCCCCACCAGCGGCACCAGCAGCAGCAATCGCAGGAGGTAATCGATCATCGTCAGAGCCGCCGTTCGACCCCGGACAGACGCTGGTCTGGCGCCACCACGTCCACCACGCGGATCCCGAAGCGGCCGCCTACCTGCACCACTTCGCCGCGCGCCACCAGCGTGCCGTTGACGAGGATGTCGAGCAGCTCGTTCGCCTGCCGGTCCAGCTCGACCACGCTGCCTTCGGCCAGGTCCATCAGTTCGGACAGCTTGAGCGTGGTGGAGCCGACCTCCACCGTCAGGCGGAGGGGAATATCGGCCAGCAGGCGATAGTTGCGGCCGCCGAACGCGGACTCGGCCGCCGCCAGCGGGGCTTCGGTCATGTCGCTCATTTCACCTTCCCTTCGGGCACGCCCACCGTCTGGATCTGGAGCGCCGCCCGCCCTTCCTGCTCGCCGATCATGCCGACGGCAAGCTGCTTCGTGCCGGCGATGAGCGGCACCGTCGGGCTGATCGCGATCGGAATGACGTCGCCCACCTTGAGCGCCAGCAGTTGCGCCACCGAAATCTCCGGCCGCGCCAGCACTGATCGGACGGGCAGGCGCACGTCCTCCAGCGCCTCGGCCAGCCGGCGGCGCCAGCTGCCGTCTTCCGCCTCGGCGACGTCGGTGTGGACCTTGTGGGCGAGATCGGCCTCGATCGGCCGCAGCATCGCCATCGGATAGACGATCTGGATCGTGGTCGGGCGGATCTGGCCGCATTGCACCTCGAACGCCTGCACCACCACCTGATCCTCGGCGCGGACGATCGTGCAATAAGCGGTCTGCGCCTCGCGCCCCGCCGGCTCGGGCGTCAGCGGCAACACCTCGTCGAACGCCTCGGTGAGCGTGCGGATGACGAGTTCGCCCAGCCGATCGACCAGCCGTTCCTCGCTGGCCGAGAATTCCGGCCCCTTCGGCGCGGGCACGATGCCGCTGCCACCGTAGAAGGCATCGACCATCGCCGCCACGAACGCCGGCTCCAGCGCGACCAGCATCATCCCCTTGAGCGGCCGGAGCCGGTAGAGGGCGAGGCCGGTGAAGCCGGGCTGCGCATCGCGCCACGCGCCGAAGCGGAGCGTGGCGAGCGGCGCGGGCGCCACCGAGACGCGCTGGTTGGACAGCGGCTCCAGAGCGGCCCGCAGCAGCTTGGCGAGCCGGTCGTTCATCCGTTCGAGCCCGGCGAGGCGCGGCTCGGGTCGGTTGTCCTCGCCCAGCACGAAGCGCTTCGGCGCCGCCGGCGTGTCGTCCTCGTCTCCGTCGAAACTTATGCCGAGCGCCATCGGAAGCCTTACTGCATCACGAAACTGGTGAAATACACATCGTCGATCCCGCCGAAACCCGCCTTTTCGCGCAGCACCTGATTGACGGTCTGCGTCAGCACCTTTTGCAGATGCTTCTTGCCCTCCGGTTCGGCCAGCGCCTCCGCGCTCTGCTCGGCCAGCACCAGCAGCACGGCGGAGCGGACGGGCATGTCGTTCTCCTTCAGATTCTCGATCACCTTCTCGTCATAATAGGTCGAGACGCCGAGGCCGATCTGGAGAAACCCGTCCGCATCGGAAAGGTTCGCGGTGAACGGCGTCTCCATGGCGTAATAGGTCGCCTTATAGTCGCCCGTGTCCTCCGGGCTGGCATCGCCCTTGGGGGGCGGGCCGCTGCCCTCATGTTCGCCATGCTCGCCCTTGGGGACAAGCTTGGGCCGATCGGGATCCTCCTTCTCCGCGGCATGGCCGCCGCCGACCATGCCCGAGCCGGCCGCATAGACGCCGCCCGCCACGCCGCCGCCCAGCAGGCCCAGCACAGCCACCGCCATGACGATCATCTTCTTCATCTTGCCGCCCTTCTTGGGCGGGGCGGCATCGGCGGCGGGCGCGTCGGACATCGGTGGCTCCTAAAGATCAGGCGTAGCGGCCGGCGGACGGCGCATCGCGGGGCTGGTCGGGTTCGGCCGTGGCCTCGTCACGGTTAACGGCAGCCGGCGTCCGGGCTTGCGGGTTCGGCTGCTGCTGATTCTGCTGGGCCTGGGGCTGCTGCTGTTGCGGCCCGGCCTGCGCCTGCTGCTGCTGGGCGGGCGCCTCCTGCGGGCGGGCCAGTTCGACCCGCGCCTCGCTGATCCGAAGCCCCTGCGCGCGCGCCTCCGCGACGAGGCGGGGCTGCGCCTCCTCGATGATGCGGCGCGCATCTTCCTGCTCGGTCGTCAGGCGGATGGCGGTGCCGTCCTCGCCGGCGCTGATCGCGACATGCAGCCGGCCGAGATGCTCGGGGGCAAGCTGGAAGCGCGCCTCATGGCCGTTGCCGGCGGCGCGCGTGATGTCCCGCGCGAGCTGATCGAGCCACTGGCCGTCACGCGCCAGGTCGAGCTGGGCGGTGATGCCGACGTCCGCCATCGGCAGCGTCGCGACGGCGGGATCGGCCGGGGCCGTCGCGGGGGCAGGCGCAGGCGTGCCGGGCAGCGCGAAGGCCATCGCCTCGGGTGCCGGCGCGGCGAGCGGATCGGTGGGTGCCGGATCGGTGGCGGGCGTATCGGACGGCGCGGGACGCGCGCCCGCCGCGGTCACCGCGCGCGGGGCCGGGCGGCCATCGGCGACGGCGGGGCGGCCGGCACGATCGGGTTGCGCGACCGGGGCCGCGGCCATCGCGGGCTGCGGGTTGGCCGGCACGGCCGTCGCCACGGCCCCGTCCCCGGCGGCCGGGGCGGCATCCTCCTCCTCGGCATCGGGTGCGACGGCGTCGGCCTCGGTGCCCGCGCTCTCGTCCGGCAGCGCCGGGGCGGCGGAAGCTGCGGGCGGCTCGGCGGGCGCCGGGGCTGCCGGGCGGGCCTGTTGCGGCGCGACGAGCGCCGCCGTCGCTTCCCGCATGCTATCGGCCTGCGCTTCAGGTGCGTCGTCGGCAACCGGCGTCGGCCGGAACGGCAGACCGGCAAGCGCTGTCGGGGCCGCGGCCGATGACGCTCCGGCCGCCGTCTCGTCGGCGGTTTCCGGGGCGCGCTGTCCATCCACCGCACTTTCGGACGCATCCGTAGCGGGCGAGAAGGCATGCGTCGTCCCGTCCACGATTGCGGGGGCGGGCGGTCGGCCGGCGGGCGCCGCGTCAGGCGCAGGCTCTGCGAGGGAGGGCGTCACCGAGCCGTCCGGCCGACCCTCGGCGGGCGTCGGCGTGGGATGCGGACCAACCTTTGCCGGCGTGGCGGGCACGGCCGGGGCCGGGGCCGGGGCCGATATTGGGTCGGGCTGGTCCTGCGGGGCCGGCGGTGCAGACGTCGTCGGGGCGGCGGACCGCACGATCGGCGCCACGTCATCGCCGGCCACTCCACGGGCTGGGTCCGGCGCGGCATGGCCGGCGCCAGAAGCAGGCGGTGCGGCCTGCGCTACGGACGGTCCGCCCGGCGCGGCATCGGCAAGAAGCATCGGCGATTCGACCGACGCGGGCGATGGCATGGCGTCGGCGGCGGGGCCGGAGGGCGCGATCACTCCCATGCGCGACAGTGGCCGGGCGCCGGCATCGGGCGCTGCCGGGCCGGCCGTCGTCGCCGTCGGCGATCCGGGCATCTCTCCGCCGTCGGTGGCGGCGGGCGTCGCAGTCGCGAGCACCGCCTGCGGGAGCGGCGAGACAACGGCGGCGGACCGCAGCATCGCAGCCACCGGTCGGGCGGCGGTAAGCGCCGTAGGCGTCCCATCGACAAGGGCGAGCAGCGCCATCGCGCTCCCCTCAACGGGGACTGCGCGTAACGGCGCCGGCGTGGGGGCAGCCGACGGCCCGGCGACCGGGGTCGCCGCCGGGGCGGCCGGTATCGCCGCCGGATTTGCGGGGTTCAGCAGCTGCGCGAAATCGGCCGCCGCCGTCGGGGCGGGGGCGGTCGCCATGCCGCCGATCGGCGTGGGCGTGGGGGCGAGGGCGGCGATCACTGGCCGTTACCCTTCGGCCGGGTGCGGTGGATGGCGGCGAGGCGCGCTTCCAGCATCTCCTGCATCGCATGCACCGCGCGCGCCTCCAGCTTCTCGGCGCCCTCCTGCGCGATGCGTGCCTCCAGCCGTTCCTGCTGGCGGGCCTGCGCCGCGATGCGGGCGGTGGCGATCGTGCCGGCGAGGCTCTGTTCGGCTGCTTCCAGCCGCGCCATCAGCTCGCGCGCGCCGCCGAGCGCGGCACCGCTGGTGAGGCCCGCCCCCGGCGCCAGGGCGCCGCGCATCTCGGCGAGCCGGCCGGCGTTGGTCTCCAGGTCGACGACACGCGCGTTCGCCGCCTCGGCGACGATCGTCGCCTGGAGGTGCTGGACGTTGCGGACGCGCGCCACCCGCGCGCGGCGATCGGCGATCTGCTTCACGAACCGAACCCTTCGACGAGGACGGCGACGGAACGGTCGATGCGGATGGTGCTGTCCTGCGGCTGGCGGATGAAATCGAGGATCATCGGCATGTGGGCGATGGCGGCGTCGATCACGGGGTCGCTGCCCTCCTTGTAGGCGCCCATCAGGATGAGGTCGCGATTCTCCTCGTAGACCGACCACAGCCGGCGCAGCGTGCGCGCGGCGGCGGCATGTTCGGGGGTCACGATGTCGCTCATCACGCGGCTCAGCGACTTGCCCACGTCGATGGCGGGGAAGACGCCCTGTTCGGCCAGCGCGCGCGACAGGATGATGTGCCCGTCGACGATGGCGCGCGCGGTATCGACGATCGGATCGCTGGTGTCGTCGCCGTCCGCGAGGACGGTGTAGAGCGCGGTGATCGATCCGCCGGTGCGCACGTCGGCGCCGGCGCGCTCGCACAGCCGCGGGATCAGGCCGAGGGCCGAGGGCGGATAGCCCTTCATCGTCGGCGGCTCGCCCAGCGACAGGCCGATCTCGCGCTGGGCGTGCGCCACGCGCGTCAGGCTGTCGATCAGCAGCAGCACCTTGAGGCCCTTGTCGCGGAAATATTCGGCGATGGCGGTGGCGCGCATCGCCGCGCGCAGGCGCAGGATCGGCGGGTGATCGGCCGGCACCGCGACGACCGCAGCCTTCTTGCGCACGTCGCCGCTGAGCTTGGTGGCGAGGAAGTCGGACACTTCGCGGCTGCGCTCGCCGATGAGCCCCACGACGATCACGTCGGCGTCCGCGCCCTTGATCATCTGCCCCATCAGCACCGACTTGCCGACGCCCGAGCCGGCGGCGATGGCGATGCGCTGGCCGACGCCGGCGGTGAGCAGCGCGTTGATCGCGCGCACGCCCATGTCGAACGGTTCGATCACGCGCGCGCGGTCGAGCGGATTGCCGCGGCGGCCGGCGAGCGGCCAGCGCTCGCTGGTCGAGATCGGGCCGAGCCCGTCGAGCGGATTGCCCAGCGCATCGACGACGCGGCCCAGCAGCCCCTCGCCGACGTCGACGCCGCCGCCGCGCTGGTCGGGCTCGACGCGCGCGCCGCAGCTGTGCGGGGCATCGGCGTCCAGCGCCATCATCAGCGTGCGGTCGCCACGGAAGCCGACGACCTCGGCCAGCGCGCCATGGCCGTCGGCATCGATCACGCGCGCATTGGCGCCGACCGGCAGCGCGAGGCCGGTCGCCTCCAGCATCTGCCCGTCGAACGACGCCAGCCGCCCGATCCGGCGCGGCGCGAACGCCTCCGGATCGATGCGGCCGAGCATGGCGGCGGCGCGATCGGCGAGACCGCTCATCAGGCGCCCATCCGATCGAGCGTGCGGCGCAGCCGTTCCAGCCGCACCTCGGGGCCGTCCTCGATCCAGCCGGCGGCGGTTTCCATCACGATCGCGCCGGGGCGGACCGCGGGATCGGCGACCAGCTCGACCGGCAGCGCCGCACCCGCCAGCCGCTCGGCATCTTCCGGCGCGAGGCGGAGGCGGGCGGGGGCGCAATCCTCGGCGATCAGCGATGCCGCGGCGGTGCAGCGCTCGGCCAGCAGCTTCGCATCCATCTGCACTTCGCCGACGATCGCCTTCACGAGGCGGGAGACGGTGGTGGAGAGGAGGAGGGCGAGCGCCTCCGGCGCCTCGGGCCTCAGCGATTCGAGGCTCTGGGCGAGGCGGACGATGCCCTCGCGCTCGGCGGCGATCTCCATCGCGGCGGTGCGGGTGCCTTCCTCGAACCCTTCGGCGAAGGCGTCGGCGCGCAGCATCTCGATCTGGTCGGCGGTGAAGGCCGGCTCGATCGCGTCGGCGGCGGCCATGTCCGCCACCGGCTCGCCATCGCTCCACGGCGAGAAGGCGGAGGCGCGCGAAACGTCCATCGCGCGGAAGCCCGCCCCGGTGGGGGCGGGGGGACGCGTCCAGGCGGGCACCGCGGCGGCGGCGCTCCAGAAACTGCCCGGCATCTCAGACATAATCGTCCTCTTCCTTGCCCAGGCTGATCGTCCCTTCGGCCGCCAGCTTGCGCGCCACGTTCAGCATCGCGCGCTGCGCCTCCTGCACCTCGGCCAGGCGCATCGGGCCGCGATCGGCGATCTCGTCCTGCACGCTCTGCGCGGCGCGGGCCGACATGCAGCCGTAGAAGCGGCCGCGCATCGACTCGTCCGCGCCCTTCAGCGCCACGACCAGGATGTCGCTCTCGACCCCGCGCAGCACGGCGCCCAGCGCCTTGTCGTCCAGTGCCAGCAGGTTCTCGAACACGAACATCTCGTCCTCGATGGACCGGGCAAGGTTACGATCTAGTTTCTGAAGCGCTTTAATAATTCGGGTCTCGGCGGCCTTCCGCGAATTGTTCATGATCTGCGCGGCCTCGCTGGTGCCGCCGCGGCGGGTCTGCGTCACCGTGGCGGTGCGCTTCACGGGGCGGAGCAGCACGCGCTTCAGATCCTCGATCGCCTCCTTCGTCACCGGCCCCATCGTGGCGACACGGTAAACGACATCGGCCTGCACCGCCTCGTCCAGCTGGCTCAGCACGTCGGCGGCGACGGGCGCCTCCAGGTGCGTCAGGCACAGCGCGATCAGCTGAGGGTGTTCCGCCTCGAGCAGCCCGGCGATGGCCTTGGCGTCCATCCACTTGAGCGCTTCGAGGCCGCTCGCCTTGTCCTCGGGCGGGGCGATGCGTTGCAGCACGGTATCGGCGCGATCGGGGCCGAGCGCGCGATGCATCATGCCGCGGATCTGCTGTTCCGGCTTGAAGCCGAGCGAAGAGCGCGAGCGCGCCTTGTCGACGAACAGGTCGAGCACGCCCGAAACCTGATCTTCGGACACGTCGGCCACGTCATACATCTTGCCGCCCAGATGCTGCACCTCGGCCGGATCGAGCCGGCTCAGCACCTCGGCCGCCTCGGCCTCGTCGAGCAGCATCATCAGGATCGCCGCGGCGGAGGAGCCGGTCGGCACGGGGCTGTCGCTCATGTCCATCACGCTTTCTCCGCCACGGGCAGGTCGGACCGGATCAGATCCTTCACCACCAGCGCCGCGCGCTCGGGATCCTGGCGGACGAAGTTGCGGATCAGCGTGGCACGGTCGCTGTAGCCGGGGGTCGCCTCGATCATCTCCAGCGTCACCGGTCGGGTGGGATCGGCCTCGACCTCCTGGGCGATGGCGGCGGCGATCTCGCTGCCCAGCGCCTGCTTGACGGCGGGCGAGGACGCGGCGGCGGTGGCCGTGGCGGCGGCTTCGGCGGCGGCGGCGCGGGCGGCAGCGTTGCGCTTCAGCATCGGCCGGGCGACGCCGAGGACGAGGACGAGGGCGACCAGCAGCGCCGAACCGTTGCGGCCGGCGGTGCCGACCCAGTCCGCCTCATACCATTTGCCCGCCTCTTCCGGTGCCGCCGCGGCAAAGGCGCGGCTGGTGACGGCGATCGTGTCGCCGCGCTTGTCGTCGAAGCCGACCGCACCCTTGATGAGGTTCTCCAGCGCCTGCGTCTCGGCCACGCCGCGCGGCTTGGCGGTCTGGCGGAGGGCGACCGCCACCGACAGGCGGCGCACGGTGCCGACCGGATTGCGCGTGACGGAAACCTCGCGATCGAGCTGGAACTGGCGGTTGTAATTCTCGCTCGTCTTGCCGGCCTCGCCCTGCGCCGTCGCGGGGGGCGGGCGCCGGGGCGGCGGGGGCGCCGGCCGCGGGCGGGGTGGTCTGCGCCTGCGCCGGCGGGGGCGGGGTGTTGGAGAGCGCGCCGGGGATGCCGCCCGCCTCGCCCTGCTTGCCGCCGTCGTTCGCCCAGCCGCCCTGTTCCTGCGCGATCACGCCGGGGCGGTTCGGATAGATTTCGCGCGTCGCCTGCACCTCGGCGAAGTCGAGATCGGCGTGGACCTCGGCGGTGAAGCCGTCGGGGCCGACCAGCGGGGTGAGGAGCTTGTTGAGCTGTTCCAGATAGCGCTGCTCGATCTGGCCCTGCAACTCGACCTGCGCCGAGGCGGCCGAGGCGGCGTCGTTCTTGCCGGGGCGCGACAGGAGCCGGCCGGCCTGATCGACGATCGACACCTGATCGGGGGAGAGGCCGGGGACCGAGGAGGCGACGAGGTTGACGATCGCCTGCACCTGCCCGTCGCCCAGCGTCCGCCCGGCGCGCAGCCGCAGCATGACGGAGGCGGCGGCGGGCGAGCGATCGCGCAGGAACACGCTCGGCTGCTCGACCGCGAGGTGGACCTTGGCCTGCGCCACCGCGTCGATCTGCTCGATCGTGCGGGCGAGGTCGTTCTCATGCGCGCCGCGCAGCCGCTCGCCTTCCACGGCGCGGCTGGCGCCCATCGGCAGGCTGGAGATCATCGAATCGCCGTCGGGTGCGCTCTTGGGCAGATCCTGCTGGGCCATCAGCATCTTGGCGCGATAATAATCGCCCTCGGCAACGGTCAGCGATCCGGTCGACTGGTCGATCTTATACTTGATCCCGGCCGAACCCAGCGCATCGGCCACCGCCGCCTTGTCGGCATCGGCCAGGCCCTGGAACAGGCTGCGCTGCGGCGCCTGCGCCAGCATCATGTAGGCGAGCGCGGCGAGCGCCACGACGCCGCCGACGATCAGCGCCGGCAGGCTCTTGGCGACGGCCGGCTGGCCGGCGAAGCTGCGGATCTTCTGGAGCGCGCCGCCGGCGGGGCCGGGGATCGTGCGGAGGGCGGGGGGGCGTGCCGGCGGGGCCGGCGAGGGTCAGTTCGCTCATGTCAGACCGGCATGCTCATGATGTCCTTGTACGCAGACAGGAGTTTGTTGCGGACCTGGAGGGTTGCCTGGAAACCGACCGACGCCTGTTTCGCGCGCTAGCATCACGGAAGCGACGTCGGTCGTCTCGCCCCGTTCGTAGGAATTGCTGGCGGCGGTGGCCTTCGACTGCGCGTCGTTGACCTTGGAGAGCGCATCGCCCAGCGCCGCGGTGAAGCCGCCGGGCTTGGCGTCGGCAGCACCGCCGACCCCGCCGGCGCCGCCCACCCCGCCGACCGGCGTGGAGACGGACGCCTTCTGGAGCGCGCTGTTCTGCTGGAGGATCGCCGCCCGCATTTGCAGGAGGCTGCTGGCATCGACCGGACGCATCGCTCAGTCTCCGCTCAGGCCGCCGCGCGCATGCCGGCGAGCCGGTAGCGCAGCGTGCGTTCGGAAATGCCGAGGCGGCGGGCCGCCTGGAGGCGGTGGCCGCCGGTCGCCGCCAGCGCTTCCTCGATCGCCGCCGCCTCGGAGGTGCGGGCGGCGTCGGCCAGGCGCAGCGGGGCGGACGTTGTCGTTGGTCTCGACCGGACGGGCGACGGGGGCGGGCGCCGCGACCGGGGCGATGGCGAGGTCGCCCGCCTCGATCCGGTCCCCGGCGCGCAGCAGCAAGCGCGCGCTGGAGGACATTGTCCAGCTCGCGAACGTTGCCGGGCCAGTCGTGCGCCATCAGCGCGTCGAGGGCGGCGGGGCGTCGGCCAGGGAAAGCGGTCGGCGGGGGTCGAGGTGGCGGAGGAGGAGGGCGGCGGCGATGGCACGCACGTCCTGCCGGCGATCGGCGAGCGGGGGCGAGCTGGAGCGGCACCACCGCGAGGCGCCAGTAGAGGTCGGCGCGGAAGCGCCCGGCCTCGACCTCGGCCGGCAGATCGCGGTTGCCCGCCGCCACGATCCGCACGTCGATCGCGATCGGGCGGGTCGCGCCCACCGGCAGCACTTCCCGCTCCTGAATGGCGCGGAGCAGCTTGGCCTGGAGCGCCAGCGGCAGCTCGGCCACCTCGTCGAGGAACAGCGTGCCGCCCTCGGCGGCGCGGAACAGGCCCTCGCTGGCGGCGCCGGCGCCGGTGAAGCTGCCCTTCTGGTGCCCGAACAGCATCGCTTCCAGCATCGTTTCGGGCAGCGCGGCGCAGTTTACGGCCACGAACGGCCCGGCGGCGCGCGGCGAGGCGGCGTGGATGTAGCGGGCGAGCCCTTCCTTGCCGGTGCCCGTCTCGCCCTGGAGGAGGATCGTGGCGCCGCTCTGCGCGACTCGGGCGGCGAGCGTCAGCAGCTTGGCGGAGGCCGGCTCGCCGCAGGCCGGGCGATGGCGCGGGCGGACCAGTTCGGCCACCAGCGCATGGCCGAAGGCGAGATCGGCGAGGCCGAAGGAGACGCGCGCCGGCAGGCCGCGGGCGGCGGGGGTGAAGGCGGGGGCGCCGTCCGCAACCGCGATCAGCACGTCGCTGTGGCGGGCGGCGCCGATCTCGTCGGCATGGAGGATGCGCGCCGCACCCTTCGTGGCCGAATCGGCGGCGGGATCGCAGCTTTCGGTGACGAGGCCGGCGCCCGCCAGCCAGGAAGCGAGGGTGGGGCAGGCCGCGGCCGCCTTCTCGCTGATCCCGATACCGTCCATACCGTCGCTCCGATGGTTTATGGAACGACCCCGAGCCGCTCCGTCCTGAGCAGCCAATTACCCCCCGATTAACTACGAAAGTCTTAAAAGGATTCGCGCGCACCACCCGCGTGTTACGCGGGATCGCACCCGCGAGAGGTGGGGCGGGGGCGCCGCCCGCCTGTCCCGAAAATTCTGGTTAAAGCCCCCGATCCCCCCGCCGTTACCCAAACCGTGGCGGATCCGACCCCGAGGGACGGCCTGCCTAGTTCGATCGGGAAAGGACAACCTCATGACCGTCATCAACACCAACACGTCGGCCCTGCGCGCCCAGAGCGGCTCGCGCCTCGCCACCGCCAGCCTGCAGACCGCGATGGAGCGTCTGTCGACCGGCAAGCGCATCAACTCCGCCAAGGACGACGCCGCCGGCCTCGCCATCGCCAGCCGCATGACCAGCCAGGTCAAGGGCCTCGCCGTCGCCATCCGCAACGCCAACGACGGCATCTCGATGGCGCAGACCGCGGAAGGCGCGCTGGGCGAAGTCACCAACATGCTGCAGCGCATGAAGGAACTGGCTGTCCAGTCCGCCAACGGTTCGCTGGGCACGTCCGAGCGCGCCGCGCTGCAGAGCGAGACGGACCAGCTGCTCTCGCAGATCAACGACATCTCGAAGAACACCAACTTCAACGGCCTGAAGCTGCTCGACGGCTCCACCAAGGATCTGAAGCTTCAGACGGGCGTCAACGCCGGCGACCAGATCTCGATCGCGATGGCGAGCGTCAGCACCAACGACCTGGGCCTCACCGCGGGCGGCCAGGCCGGCCAGCTGACCTCGGGCCGCATCGGCTCGGTGACCGGCCTCGCGGTCGACTCGGTGACCTTCAACGGCGTCAACGCGCTGGGCGCCACCGTGCCCTCGACGGCGAACTCCGCCAAGGGCCTGGCCGAGGCGATCAACCTCAACTCCGACAAGACCGGCGTGAAGGCGACGGCGTCCAACAGCGTGACGTCCGACAAGATCACCGCCACCAGCTTCGCCACCGGCGACCTTAAGATCGAGGTGGTCGACAAGGCGGGCACCGCGACGACGATGAGCATCGGCGGCGCCGGCAGCATCGACGAACTGGTCAGCAACATCAACCGCAACGATTATGGCGTGAAGGCGGTCAAGAATTCCGACAACACGATCACTTTCTCGAACTCAAACGGCGCCGACATCAAGCTGACCGGCACGACCGACCAGATCACCTTCAACAGCTCGGCTGCGACGCAGACCTTCAAGGGCTACGTCTCGTTGCAGAGCGCCGACGGCAAGGACATCAAGGTCGACGTGAAGGCCGCCACCGCCGGTTCGCCGACGGATACCGAACTGCAGAATGCGCAGGCGATGGGCCTGAACTATTCGAAGGACGGCGTGACCTTCACCGGCACCGACACCGCTTCGTCCTCGACGACGCTGGCCGATGGCGACCTGAAGATCAACGGCACCAAGATCACCGGCACCTTCACCAGCGCCGGCACGCTCGCCACGCTGATCAACAACTCGTCGGACACGACGGGCGTGAAGGCGACGGCGAACGCCAACGGCGGTCTGGACCTCGTGTCCGACGATGGCTCGAAGGTGCGGATCGAAGTGTCGACGGCGGGCAAGACCGCGACCGGTCTCACCTCGCAGGGCGGCAACGACAAGATGTCCAGCACGCTGGATATCTCCACCCAGGCCTCGGCCGGCTCGGCGATGTCCGCGATCGACAAGGCGCTCGACACGATCTCGGCCACCCGCGGCAAGCTCGGTGCGATCCAGAACCGCCTCGAAACGACCGTCAACAACCTGTCGACCACGTCCACCAACCTCACCGATGCGCGTTCGCGGATCGAGGATGCGGACTTCTCGATGGAAACGACCAACCTCGCCAAGTCCCAGATCCTGTCGCAGGCCGCGACGGCGATGCTGGCCCAGGCGAACCAGAGCGCGCAGGGCGTGCTGAAGCTGCTCGGCTAACGCCGACCAAAGAGGCCCTTCCCGACTGGGCGAACGGCCCCCGGCGTCGCGACAGCGGCGCCGGGGGTTTCCTCGTTCGGAGTTCGATCCACTTGCGTGGATGCGGCGCCGGCCCGCTCCCCCACCCGACCTCCCAATCAGGATACGCTGTGGGAGGTCGGGTGGGGGAGCGGGCGGAACCACCCAAGGTTCCAGCGGCACGAAGTGCCGGTGGAATGGTGGTGGAGGGCGGTGCCGCCCCTGATCCAGCTCGCTGGATCAGGCTCGAGAAAAGGGCGAACGGGCCGGCACCCGCACCCGCTGATCAGGCCTTGGCGGGCGCCTTGCGCTGCATCAGGGCATAGGCCTTCTGATACCATTCGGAGCCGGGGTAATTGGCGCCCAGCACCGCCGCCGCCTTGCGCGCCTCTTCCGGCACGCCCAGCGCGAGATAGCTTTCGGTCAGCCGCATCAGCGCCTCGGGCACATGGCTGGTCGTCTGATAGTCGGTCGTCACCTTGCGGAAGCGGATCACGGCGGCCAGCCAGTCGGAGCGGCGCTCGTAGAAGCGGCCGATCTCCATCTCCTTGCCGGCGAGGTGATCGTTGATGAGGTCGATCTTGACCCGCGCGTCGGCGGCGTAGCGGCTGTCGGGATAGCGGCGGATCAGTTCGCCCATCGCGTCCAGCGCCTGGCCGGTCGTCTTCTGGTCGCGCGTCACGTCGACGATCTGTTCGTAATAGTCGACCGCGATGATGTAGAGCGCGTAGGGCGCATCGCGGTTACCCGGGTGGATCGAGATGAAGCGCTGCGCCGACTGGATCGAATCCGGATATTCGCGCGCCAGATAGTAACTGTAGGCGCTCATCAGCTGCGCGCGCCGCGCCCATTCCGAATAGGGATGCTGGCGCTCGACCTCGTCGAACATCGCGCCGGCATCCTTGTAGCGCCCGCGATCGAGCATCCCGCGCGCCGCATTGTAGAGCGTATCGACATCGCGCGCGACGTAGCGCGTATCCCCCTTCTTCTTGCCCGCGCCACCGGCACAGCCGGGCAGCAGGGCGAGGCCGGCGACGGCGGCGAGGAGGGCGGCGGAGCGGAGCACGGGACGCATGGGATGCTCCTTAGCGGAGGGCCGGGGCGGCGGGAAGAGCGGCGCGTCAGCCGAGCGGCAGCAGCGCCGCCACGATCGCGCGGCCTTCCGACCGCAGCAGCCCCCAGGCGCGGGCGGCGGCGCGGCTGTCCATGAATTCGATGCCGATGCCCTTCGCCTCGATCACGCGCACGAGGTCGTTGGCGGGGCGGCGGAGCGTCAGGCCCGTGCCGAGCAGCAGGAATTCGGGCGCGGGATCGCCGTCGAGCAGCGGCGTCAGATCGTCGATCGTCAGCGCGTCGAGCCTGGGGGCCTGCCAGCCGATCGCCGCCTCCGGCGTCAGCTTCAGCCCGCCGTCGTGGACGATCTGGCCGACGCGGAAACCGTGGCCGGCGATCGCCGCCACCACCGGGCCGGCGGGCGGGGCGACCGAATCGATGCCCATGCCGGCGTTGCGGTTGCGCCGCTGGGGCGGCGGCGCACCCTCGGTCACTTGCGCGTCACCCGCTCGGCCCCGGCGGCGGCCTTGGCGGTGACGGGCTTGCGGTCCAGCGCCTGCGGCCTGAGCCCCAGCGAGATCAGCAGCGAGGAGGAGACGTAGATCGACGAATAGGTGCCGACGACGATGCCCAGCATCATCGCGGCGGTGAAACCGCGCAGCACGTGGCCGCCGAAGGCGAGCAGCGCGCCCAGCGCCAGCATGATCGTGACCGAGGTCATCACGGTCCGCGGCAGCGTCTCGTTGACGGACAGGTCGATCAGCGCGCGCATGTCCATCTGGCGGTATTTGCGCATATTCTCGCGGATGCGATCGTCGATCACCATCTTGTCGTTGATCGAATAGCCGACGATCGTCAGCACCGCCGCCACGATGTTGAGATCGAATTCCAGCCGGGTCAGCGCGAAGAAGCCGAGCGTCATCAGCACGTCGTGCATGATCGCGACAAAGGTGGAGACGCCGAACTGCCATTCGTAGCGCAGCCAGGAGAAGATCGCGATGCCGACCACCGCGATCAGCACCGCGAGGATGCCGTTGCGGATCAGCTCGCCCGATACCTTGCCCGATACGGTATCGTAGCGGGGGAAGGTGACGCCGGCATATTCGCGGCCCAGCGCCGCCTTCACTTTGTTGACGACGGCGTTGGTCGCGCCCTCGTCGGTCGAGGCGGGCAGCGGCAGGCGGATCGAGACGGTGTTGGGATCGCCGAACTGCTGGAGCGAGCCTTCGCCCACCCCCAGCCGGTCGACCGAGGTGCGGACGCGGTCCAGCTCGGGCGGCTGTTCGAACCGCGCCTCGATCATCAGCCCGCCGACGAAATCGACGCCGAGGTTGAGGCCACGCACCGCCACCAGCGCCACCGCGATCACCGTCAGCAGCGCGGTCAGCCCGAACGCCCAGCGGCGCAGCGAGACGAAGGGAAGGTTGGTGTCGTCGGGAACCAGTTTCAGGAGGCGCATGTCTTTAAGTCCTCGCCTCAGATATGGATTTCGGACGGGCGACGGCGGCGCAGCCACAGCGACACCATCATCCGCGTGAAGACGACCGCGGTGAACACCGAGGTTGCGATGCCGATCAGCAGCACCACCGCGAAGCCCTTCACCGGGCCGGAGCCCAGCACCAGCATGATCCCGCCGGCGATGGCGTGGGTGACGTTCGCCTCGAAGATCGTGCGGCTGGCTTCCTTATAGCCCAGTTCCACCGACTGCGGCACGCTGCGCCCGCGCCGCCGCTCCTCGCGCACGCGCTCGTTGATGAGGACGTTGGCGTCGACGGCGGTGCCGATCGTCAGCACGAAGCCGGCGATGCCGGGCAGCGTCAGCGTGGCGTTGAGGAGCGCCATCACGCCGAGGATGACGAAGATGTTGATGACGACCGCGAGGTCCGCATAGAAACCGAACCGGCCGTAGGTGACGAGCATGAACACGATCACCGCCACCGCGGCGATGATCGAGGCGATCGCGCCCGCGCGGATCGAATCGGCGCCGAGCTGCGGGCCGACGGTGCGCTCCTCGATCACCTTCAGCGCCACCGGCAGCTTGCCCGATCGCAGCGCGATGGCGAGCTGGTTGGCGCTCTCCACCGTGAAGCTGCCTGAAATCTGCGCGGAGCCGCCCAGGATCGGCTCGTTGATGTTGGGCGCGGAGATCACGCTGTTGTCGAGGATGATGGCGAAGGGCTTGCCGACATTGTCCTGCGTCACGCGGGCGAAGCGGCGGCCGCCCTGCCCGTCGAACGTGATCGAGACGATCGGCTCGTTGCCCTGTTGGCCGAAGCCCTGCCGCGCGTCGATCAGCTGGTCGCCGGTGATGATCGCGCGGCGCTGGACGACGAGGAAGGGCTGACCGCTCGGATTGTTCGGATAGGGCAGCACCTGCGATCCGGCGGGCGCGCGGCCGCGCGCGGCTTCGGCCGGGTCGGCGGTCTGGTCGACCAGCTTGAATTCCAGCTTGGCGGTCTTGCCGAGCAGCGCCTTCAGCGCCTCCGGGTTCTGGAGGCCGGGCACTTGCACGACGATCCGGTCCGCGCCCTGGCGGATGATCGTCGGCTCGCGCGTGCCCAGTTCGTCGATGCGCTTGCGGACGACCTCGGTCGCCACTTCCATCGCGCTGTTCACCGCCGCCTTGATGCCGCTTTCGGTGGGGGTCATCACGATCCGCGTCGAATCGACCACCGCCACGTTCCAGTCGCGCTGGCCGGAGATGCCGACGCCGTTGGTCAGCGTGCGGATGCGCTCCACCGCGGTATCGAGCTGGCGCGAATCACGGACGAAGAAGGACAGGCGGCCGCCCGCGGTCGAGATGTCGCCGATGTCGACGCGCGGCTCGGCGCGGCGCATCTCGGTGCGGATCTGCTCTTCCATCTGGCCGAGGCGCTGGCGGGCGACGTCCGCCGTATCGGCCTCCAGCAGCAGGTGGCTGCCGCCCGACAGATCGAGGCCGAGGTTGATCCGCGGCGCACCGCCAAGGCCCAGCCGGGCGGCGGTGGTTTCGGGGATCAGGCTGGGAATGGCGAGCAGCACGCCCGCCCCCAGCAGCAGCACGATCGACCAGATCTTCCAGCGCGGGAAATCGAGCAACGCCATGAGGTTCGTCCGCCGCCGGTCAGTCGTTGGCGGGCTTGGCGGCACCGCCGAGCGGGCGCACGTCCGTCAAGGTCGACTTCACCGCGCGGACGCGCACGTTCTGCGCCAGTTCGATCTCGACCTCGCTTTCCTCGACGCGGACGACCTTGCCGATCAGCCCGCCGCCGGTGACGACGGTATCGCCCTTCTTCACCGCCTCGATCAGCGTGCGATGCTCCTTCATGCGCTTCTGCTGGGGGCGGATGAGCAGGAAATAGAAGATCACGAAGATCAGGACGAGCGGCAGGAACTGCACGAAGGCGGCGGCACCGGCACCCGCGGCGGAACCGCCGGCGGCCTGGGCAAAAGCGGGGGTGGCGAACATCTGGGAGAGCTACTTCCGATCAAGGGGGCGGGGAGGGCCGTCGCCCGGTTGGCGCGCGCCTATCAGATAGGCCGGAGGGGGGCAATCCGCCCGCCCCCCGGCGGCCACGCGTCACGCCTCGCTGGTGGCGGCGCGATCCATGACGAGGATCGGCTTCACCACCTCGCCGCTCTCGCTGGCGTGGACGGCGGCGTCGATGTCGGCGAAGTCGAAATAGCGGACGAGGCGATCGTAGGGGAAGCGGCCCTCGGCATGGTGGCGAAGCAGCTCGATCAGGAAGCCGGCGACATCGCTGTCGCCGCCCAATATGCCCATCACGGTGCGGCCGCCGCCCATGCACTGCGCCTCGTCGAAGGTCAGCTGGTCGCCCGGTTCGGACGCGCCGACGATGCCCAGCTTGCCGCGCGGGGCGAGCAGGCCGAACAGATCCTGGATAACCTCCTTGCGGCCCGTCGTGTCGAACGCGGCATCGACGCCCGCGGGGCACAGCGTGCGGACCTGGCCGATCGCATCGGCGCGGGCGTTGAACGCGTGCGTCGCGCCCAGTTCCCTCGCCAGTTCCAGCCTTTTGTCGTTGATGTCGATGGCGACGATCGGGTTCGCGCCGGCGATCTTCGCGGCCATGATCGCCGCCATGCCGACGGTGCCGGCGCCCGCCACCACGATCGGCAGGCCGGCGCGCGCCTTCATGCTGCGGAGCACGGCGCCCGCCCCGGTCATCAGCCCGCAGCCGATCGGCCCCAGCCGCTCGATCGGCAGGTGGGCGAGGTCGTCGGGCACGCGCACCGTGTTGCGCTCATGCGCGATGGCGTGGGTGGCGAAGCTCGACTGGCCGAAGAAATTGGCGTTCATCGTCCCGCCGGCCGCGGTCATCGTCGGCGTGCCGTCGGCGCGGGTGCCGGACCAGTTCTCGGGGAAGAAATTGTAGCAATAGGTGGGGGCCTGCGCATCGCAATTGGGGCAATGGCCGCAGCTGTTGAAGCTCATCACCACGCGGTCGCCGGGCTTCGCCACCGTCACCGCATCGCCCACCGCCTCGACGATGCCGGCGCCCTCATGGCCCAGCACCACCGGCAGCGGCACCGGGATCTGCTGATCGCGCACCGCCAGATCGGTGTGGCAGATGCCGCAGGCGACGATGCGGACCAGCAGCTCGTCCGGCCTGAGCGTATCCAGCGCCACCGGCTCGATCGCGAAGGGCGTATCGGGGCCGCGGCAGATGGCGGCGTGGGCAGCGTGGGTCATATCCTCGTCCTTCGCATTGGAATTGCGGGGCTATAGGGGACGCGCGGCGCCCCTGCCAACGACATGCTTGCATCGGCCCGCGATCCGCCCTAGAGGCCGCCGCCTTGGTCGGGGCGTAGCGCAGCCTGGTAGCGCATCAGACTGGGGGTCTGGGGGTCGCAGGTTCGAATCCTGTCGCCCCGACCAGCACCTTCCCCCAAAAGCGGACATGCGATCCCGGGCGGCAGGTGACGCCGCTTGGGGAGGAATGCGCATGGGGACGACGGGCAAGGATCGGGGATCGATGCAGCGCCGGGTGCTGCTAGCGAGCCTCGTCGGCACCACCGTCGAATTCTACGATTTCTACATCTACGCGACGGCGGCGAGCCTCGTCTTCGGGCCGTTGTTCTTCCCCGCTTCCTCGGCCTCCGCGCAATTGCTGTCGGCCTTCGCCTCGATCGGCCTCGCCTTCGTCGCGCGGCCGGTCGGCGCCGCCTTCTTCGGCCATTTCGGGGACCGGATCGGCCGCAAGTCCACCCTCGTCGCCTCGCTTCTCCTGATGGGCGCCTCCACCTTCCTCATCGCCTTCCTGCCTACCTATGCGACGGCGGGCTGGGTGGCGCCGCTGCTGCTGTGCATCCTCCGCTTCGGCCAGGGCTTCGGCCTCGGCGGGGAATGGGGCGGGGCCGCGCTGCTGGCGGTGGAGAATGCGCCGCCGGGCTGCGAGGGGCGCTACGGATCGGTGCCGCAGATGGGCGCGCCTCTGGGCTTCATCGCCGCCAACGGCCTGTTCCTGATCCTCGGCGTGCTGCTGACGCCCGACCAGTTCCGCGATTGGGGCTGGCGGCTGCCGTTCCTCGTCAGCGCCGCGCTGGTCGGCCTCGGCCTCTGGGTGCGGCTGAAGCTGACCGAGACGCCCGCCTTCGCCGCCTGCCTGGAGGAAGGGCCGCCGCCGGCGGTGCCGCTCGGCACCCTGCTGCGCGATCATCTGCCGGCCACGATCGCCGGCACCTTCGGGGCGGTGGCGTGCTTCGCCATCTACTACATCTCCACCGCCTTCGCGCTCGGCTACAGCGTCACGACCCTTGGCTTCGACCGCGAATCGATGCTGGCGGTGCAATTGCTCGCCATCCTGTTCATGGCCGCGGCGATCGCGCTGTCGGGCTGGGCGTCGGACCGGTCCTCACCGCGCGCGGTGCTGATCGGCGGCTGCGTGGCGAGCGTGCCGGTGGCGCTGCTGCTCGCGCCGCTGATGGAGAGCGGGTCGCTGATCGGCGTGTTCGCCTTCCTGTCGCTCGGCCTCGCCTGCATGGGCTTCGTCTACGGGCCGCTCGGCGCCTTCCTGCCGGGTCTTTTCCCAGCCCGGGTGCGCTACACGGGCGCGTCGCTCACCTTCAATATCGGCGGCATCCTCGGCGGCGCGCTGACCCCGGTGATCGCGCAGGCGATGGCGGGGGGCGGGCAGGGCCTCGCCCCGGTCGGCCTCTATCTGGCCGGTGCCGGCGTCGTCAGCCTGATCGCGCTGCTGCTGGTCCGCCCCGTGCGCGATCATGGCGCCGGCGCGATGCGCGGCGAGGCGCTGGTCCCGTAAGGCCGCCCAGCTTACGCCAGCATCGCCCGCCCACTGGCCACGACCTGATCCTGCTGGGCGATCGGATCGCGCGCATGGGGCACCTGCATGCCCGCGATCACCGCCGGCCGTCCGCCCACCGCCGCATACCAGCGGCCCAGATGCTGATAGTCGTCCAGCGGCACGCCCGCCCATCGGTGGTTGTGGATCCACGGCCACAGCGCGATGTCGGCGATCGAATAATCCGCGCCGGCCACATGCTCCACCGCCGCCAGCCGCCCGTCGAGCACGGCGAACAGACGGCGCACCTCGCGGTCGTAGCGATCGATGGCGAGGGGGATCGCCTCGGGCATGTAGCGGCGGAAGACGTTCAGCTGCCCCATCATCGGCCCCACGCCCGACATCTGGAACATCAGCCACTGCATCACCGCCGTCTCGCCCGCCAGGTCGGTCGGCAGGAACCGCTTTGCCTTGCGCGCTAGATAGATCAGGATCGCCCCGCTCTCGAACACGGGCAGGTTGCCGGCCGCGTGATCGACGATTGCGGGGATGCGCCCGTTGGGGTTGATCGCGAGGAACGCCGGGGCTTTCTGCTGCTGTTCCGCCAGCACGACTGGCTCCACCCGATAGGGCAGGCCGGTCTCCTCCAGCATGATCGAGACCTTGTAGCCGTTGGGCGTGGCGGCGGTGTGCAAGGAGATCATGCGGGCGTTTCCCGCCCCTGGCTGAACATCTTCGTGCGGCTGGCCGCCCAATTGGCCAGCGCCTCCTGCCGGCTGCGCGCGCCTTCCGCATCGCTCTCCATCGGCGGGATCGCGGCGACGATCGCGTCGAAGCCCTTCCGCACGCCTTCGGCCACCTCCGGATAGGGTATCACGTAGAGGCGGTTCTCCTCGACCGCTTGCTTAGCGTGGCGGGCGAGGTCCAGCGGGTCCATGCCGTGGATGTGGATCGAATGGAGCGAGGCGACCGTCTCCTCGTTGACCAGATAGCCCGTCTCGCCATGGTGCGCGGGGCGGACGGCGGTGGCCTCGGCGATGTTCGACTTGATGTTGGCCGGGCACACCACCGTCACGCCGATGCCGTGCTTGGCCAGCGACTGGTGATAGCTCTCCATCAGGTTGATGACCGCCGCCTTGGCCGCGCAATAAGGGGCGGCCGCGGCACTGCCGTGGAAGCCGCCGACCGACGAGACGGTGACGATATGCGCCTCGCCGCCGGCGGCGATCATCCGCGGCACGAAGATCACCATGCCGTTGACGACGCCGCCGAAATTGACGCCAACCAGCCAGTCGAAATCGCCGAAGGTGGACAGTTCGACGGGGCCGAAGCTGTTGACGCCCGCGGTGTTGAACAGCAGGTGCGGCGGCCGGCCGAAGCGCGCCTCGACGGCATCGGCGGCGGCGGCGTAGGCGGCGCGATCGGTGATGTCGAGCCGGATGCCTTCCGCCTCGATCCCCTCGGCGCGCAGCGCGTCCAGCGCGCGGTCGATCGCCTCCTGGCGGATGTCGGCGATCATGATCCGGCAGCCGGCGCGGCCGAACAGCTGCGCCTGCCCGAACCCCGCGCCCGATGCGCCGCCGGTGATGAAGGCGATCTTGCCCGTGAAGTCCTTCACTTGTCTCTCTCCCTTATCGGCCGATGCGGAACACCGTTTCGGCGTTGGTCTGCATCAGCAGCTTCTTATGCTCGGGGGACAGGTCCATATGGTCGTAGGCGGCGACCTCGTCGGCCGAGACCTGATAGGGATAGTCCATCGCGTAGAGCACGCGCTCCGGCCCCAGCACGTCCATCGAGAACTTTACCGCCGGCTCCCACGCCACGCCGCTGGTGGTGATCCAGATGTTGTTGCGGAAATAGTGGCTCACCTTGTGCTTCAGCTTCACCGCAGGCTGGCCGCCGCGCAGGCCGGGCTTGCCGTCCGCATTGTCCTGCATCCAGTCGAACCGGTAGAGGAGAAGCGGCAGCGCCTCGCCCATATGGCCGATGACGAGGCGGAGCTTGGGGTAGCGATCGAACGCGCCCGAGAAGATCAGCCCCATCGTGTGCATCCACACCTCGTGGGTGAAGCCGGCCAGCGCGCCGCCGAAGGAGCGATATTGATAGGGGGCGTTCCACGCCGTCGGCGGCATCGTCGGATGGATGTAGAGCGCGGCGTCGTTCGCCTCCAGCGCCGCCAGGATCGGATCGAACTGCGGCTCGTCCAGATAACGGCCCTGCGTGTGGCTGTTGAGGACCGCGCCGGCCATCTTCAGTTGCCCCATCCCGCGCTCGATCTCCTTCACCGCGCCGTCCACGTTCTGCGGCGCGAAGGCGAGGCAGGCGGAGAAGCGGTCAGGATATTTGGCGCAGGCCTCCGCGGCGAGGTCGTTGGCCTTGATCGCCATTTCGGTGCCCGTCCGCCAGTCCAGCACCTGCACGCCGGGTGCGGTGAGGAGCAGCAACTGGCGATCGATGCCCAGTTCGTCCATCCGCGCGATGCGGCCCGCGCCGATATCCTGCAAGCCGGCCTGGATGTCCTTCATGCCCGCGAACATGCCCGCCATCCGCAGCGACGTGTCGTCCGGCGCGCAGGCGCTGTGTAGGTAGGCGAGCTGCGCCTCGACCAGTTCGGGGAAGGTCCACGCCTCCTCGGTGGCGATGCGCTGGTAGGGGGCGTTGCGATCGATCGCGCGGCCGGGCGGATTGATGAATTCGACGGGCATGTCGCTCTCCTGAAGGTCAGCCGCGGTAGAGGCCGCGGCGTTGCAGATTGTCGCGAAGTTGGGTGAGGACGCGGAACATCGTCGCCATGTCATCGGGGGCGATCCCCTCGACGAAGCGGTCGCGCTCGGCGGTGGAGACGTCGCGCATCCGGGCGACGGCGGCGCGGCCCTTGTCGGTCAGGCTGATCCGGCGCGACCGGCGGTCGCGCGGATCGACGGTGCGCGAGACGAAGCCGTCCGCCTCCAGCCGCTCCATCGGCCCGACCAGCGAGGGGCCTTCCAGCCCCAGCCGGTCCGCCACCGCCATCAGCGTCGATTCGCCGCCCTTCAGCGTTAGCGCGAACAGGATTTCCCACCGCGCCTGGCTATGGCCCGCCTCGTGCAGCGCATGGTCCAGCGCCTTGCGGTAGCGGCGGGCGACCAGCAGCAGCCGGCGCGTCATGCCGATCGCCAGTTCCTCGACGGTGTTGGCCGGGAAATACGCGTTCAGCGCCGCGCGCTCCGCCGCACTGTCGTCGGCCGGGCTGGGCGCGCCGGCGGCGGGCGGTTGCGGTCGGCGCGCGGCCATAGTGTTGCTTCCCCTCACGTATCGTTAGGTCTCTAGCTACTTTGTTGACTGTGTCCTGTAAATGGGTCATTGCGATTTCAAGGAACACTGAGGGGATGCCGCGATGACGGGGCCGGAGGGCGACAGGGAATATGCCGTGCGCTGCGATCTGGCGGCGCTCTACCGGCTGGCCGATCGCTACGGCATGTCGGACCTCATCTACACCCACATCAGCGCGCGCGTGCCGGGGACGGAGGATTTCCTCGTCAATCCGATGGGCGTGCTGTTCGGGGATATGACCGCCTCGGCCCTCGTCCGCGTCGATCGCGCGGGGCAGGTCGTCGATCCCGCACGGCGCGGGCAGGTGCGCGTCAACGCCGCCGGCTTCGTCATCCATTCGGCGGTGCACGAGGCGCGGCCCGACATCGCCTGCGTGATCCACGCGCACAGCACGGCGGGCATGGCGATCGCCGCGCAGGCGGGCGGGCTGCTCCCGATCACCCAGCATGCGATGATGTTCCACGGCGGCATCGCCTTCCACGACTACGAGAGCTTCGCGACCGAGCTGGACGAGCGCCGCCGCATCGCCGCCGATCTGGGCGACAAGGACGTGATGATCCTGCGCAACCACGGCACGCTCGTCTGCGGCCGGTCGATCGGGGAGGCGTTCCACAGCGCCTATCACCTCGAACGGGCGATGCAGGCGCAATTGCTGGCGGCGGCGGGCGGCGCGCAGCTCAACTGGCCGCATCCGGGCGTCGCGGAGACGACGGCGGCGCGGATGCGCGCCATCCCGCAGGCGCATTACGCCTTCTTCCTCGATGCCTGCCAGGCGCTGCTGGCGCGCGACGTGACCGACTGGCGGCAATGACCATGGCGACCCGCTTCGACATCCAGGCCGTGATCGATCGCCAGAAGGCGCTGGGCCCGCAGCTGCCGCTGCTGGTGCTGATGACGATCGTGATGCTGATCGACGGCTATGACGTCTTCATGCTCGGCCGCGTGGGGCCCGCCATCGCCGCCGATTTCGGCGAGCCGATCACCGCGCTGACGCTCGTCGTCGTGTTCCAGCAGATCGGCCTCGCCGTCGGCTCCTTCGCGATCGGGCCGCTGTCCGATCGCTACGGCCGCAAGACGATGCTGCTCGCCTCGGTCGCCGCCTTCGGCGTGCTGACGCTGGCGACGCTCTGGGCGCGGAGCCTCACCGAAGTCGCGATCCTGCGTGGCATCGCCGGCCTGTTCCTGGCAGGCGTCATCCCCAACGCCACCGCGCTGCTTACCGAACATGCCCCGCCGTCGCGCCGCGCCTCGTTCGTCTCGATCGCCTTTACCGGCTACACCGGCGGCGGCATGGCGGCGGCGGGCGTCGCGATCCTGCTGCTCGACGATTACGGCTGGGAAAGCGCCTTCTGGATCGGCGGGCTGGTGCCGCTGGCGCTGCTGCCCCTGTTCTTCTTCGGCATCCGCGAATCGCTCCAGTTCCGCGCCGCGCGCAACCCCGCCGACCCGCGCATCGCCCGCGGCCTCATGAAGATCGAGCCGGGCCTGTCGCTGTCCGGCGAGGAGGTCTTCGTCGTCGGGGAAGGGACGGCGCCGCGGCGGCAGGGGCCGTCTGTCGGGCAGGTGTTCGGCGAGGGGCGGCTGAAGCTGACGCTGCTGCTGTGGGCGGCCTATTTCATCGCGCTCGGCCTCATCGCGCTGCTGGCGGCATGGATGTCGGCGCTGTTCCTGCAACTGGAAGGCGTGCCGCTGTCGCGTTCGGCGGCCTATGCCTTGCTGTCCTTCCTCGGCGGCGTCTGCGGCACGACCACGGTCGGCGCGCTGATGGACCGGCTGGGGCGGACGAAGGTGCTGGTCGCCCTCTTCACCGTCGATGCGCTGGCGCTGATGGGCCTCGGCCTGTTCCCCTTCGGCAGCTGGCCGTTCACGATCCTGATGCTGATCTGGGGCTATGCGCAGGCGGGCGGGCAGGGGGGCATCAATGCGCTCTGCGCGCAGGTCTATCCGACGACGGTGCGCTCGACCGGGGTCGGCTGGGCGTTCGGCGTCGGCCGGTTGGGCGGCGTGGTGCTGCCCGCCGCGGGCGGCCTGCTGCTGGTGGGTTCGATGTCGATCGCGCAGGCCTTTTTCCTTATCGGGCTGCTGCCGCTCGCCGTCGCCGCCTGCCTGTTCGCGATCGGCCGTCTGGAGAAAGCCGCATGAGGCATTTGCATCTCGTCGCCCCCGATCCGGCGGCGATCGTCCGCGCGGTGGGGCCGCTGCCGGAGGGCGTCGCGATCGTGCCGCTGTCCGACAAGGCGGCGCTGGCCGGCGTGGCGGCGGAGGTGGAAGCGCTGGTCTGCTTCCCCCACATGCTCGATCAGGCGCTGGTCGATGCGATGCCGCGCCTCGGCTGGTTGCAGACGCTGACGGCGGGCGTCGATCCGCTGATCGGCCTCGATCTCGGCGGCGTCACCGTCACCAGCATGTCGGGCGTGCAGGCGCCGCAGATGTCCGAACATGCCTTCTTCCTGCTGCTCGCCCTCGCCCGCGACATCCGTGGCACGCTGGCGGCGCAGGATGAGAAGCGCTGGGCGCCCGCCCCGCCGCGGCTGCTGGCCGGATCGCACCTCGTCATCGTCGGCGTCGGCCGCATCGCCGGGGAACTGGCGATCCGCGCGCAGGCGTTCGGCATGCGCGTGACCGGGATCAGCGCCGCGCCGCGCGACCTGCCCGGCTTCGATGCCGTCCGCCCGCGCGAGGAACTGGCCGACGCGGCGGCCGAGGCGGATCAGATCGTGGTCCTCAGCCCCGATACGCCCGCCAACCGCGGCCTCGTCTCGCGCGCGGTGCTGGCACGGCTGCGTCCGCACGCGATCCTCGTCAGCATGGGACGCGGCACGGTGGTGGACGAGGCGGCACTGGCCGAACTGCTGGCACAGGGCCGCATCGCCGGCGCCGGGCTGGACGTGTTCGCGGTCGAGCCGCTGCCCGCCGACAGCCCGCTCTGGCACGAACCCCGCGCGATCCTGACGCCGCACGTCGGCGGGCGCAGCCCGGCCTTCGTCGATCAGGTGGCACCCGTGATCGCCGAAAACGCCCGCCACTGGTTCGCCGAGCCGCCGCTTCCCCTGCGCAATTGCATAGAGAGCAATGCGTTGCGGTAGGTCGTTGATTGTGCAACAGGCGCCGCCAATCGGTATAAGTGGCAGGGAGTTGAGTGATGCGTAGAGCGATGTCGCGCGTGGGCGGCAGCCTGATGGCGCTGGCGATCGGGGCCGGCGCGCCCGCCGTGGCCTTCGCCCAGGCGGCCGAGAACCAGACGCAGACCAACCCGGCGCCGGCGCAGGATGCGGTGGACGCGCAGACCGACGCCAACAACCAGTCGGGCGCGGTCAACCAGCCCGCCGCCAACGCCGCCGCCGCGCCCGATCCCGCTGCCGCAGCACCGGCCGCCGCCGCCAATGCCGGCGGCGTCGAGGAGATCGTCGTCACCGCCCAGTTCCGCGAACAGAACCTCCAGCGCACGCCGCTCGCCATCACCGCCGTCTCGGGCGCGATGATGGAGGCGCGCAGCCAGGTGAACATCGCCGCCGTCGCCGATCAGGCGCCGTCCGTGACGCTGAAGCCACAGGGCGCCGCCTTCGGCCCGTCGCTCGGCGCGTCGATCCGCGGCATCGGCCAGTTCGATTTCAACCCGGCGCTGGAACCCGGCGTCGGCGTCTATGTCGACGACGTCTATTATGCCACGCTCACCGGCTCGATCTTCGACCTGCTCGATCTGGAACGGGTCGAGGTGCTGCGCGGCCCGCAGGGGACGCTCGCCGGCCGCAACTCGATCGGCGGCGCGATCAAGCTCTATTCCAAGAAGCCCAATGGCACCGGCGGCGGCTACATCCAGGCCACCTACGGCATCCGCGATCGTGTCGATCTGCGCGGCTCGGCCGATTTCACGCTCGCCAAGAACGTCTACGCCCGCATCTCCGGCGTGGCGCGCAAGCAGGACGGCTACGTCAAGCGGCTCGACTTCGCCTGCGTCAATCCGCAGGGCAGCGCGCTCAACCCGGTCGGCGGCGTGCCGCTGTCGGGCCTCGCCGGCAAGGATTGCGTCGTCGCGCGTGACGGCGAGGTCGATTATCAGGCGCTGCGCGGCATGGTCCGCTGGGAGCCGAGCGACCGGTTCGAGGTCAATCTGATCGGCGACTACACCAAGGACGCGCGCAACGTGGCGGGTTCGGTGCTGACCTTCGCCAATTATACCGGCGGCGGGGACATCAACCCCTATGCCGCGGCGATCCCCTACGACAGCCGCTTCATCTGCGGCCGCTACTGCAATTACGCCACCTTCACCGCACTCCCCGATGCCTCGCCCTCGCCGGCGAGCGCGGGGCGGCAGGTCAACGCCGCCACCAACGGCCGCACCGACTATCAGGGCTACGGCTTCTCGGCGCAGGCCAATTGGAAGATGACCGACGATCTGGCGCTGACCTCGATCTCCGCCTATCGCGACTATCGCTCGATCTTCACCAACGACGACGACGTGTCGCCGCTGTCGCACAGCCTGGGCGGCCCCAACAACCTCACCTTCTGGTCGTTCAGCCAGGAAGTGCGGCTGAACGGCTCGTTCGGCGCCAACCGCCAGATCGAGTATACGGTCGGCGGCTTCTACATGGATCAGCGCTCAATCTACGCGACGGTGCAGAACCTGCGCTACGCCTCGCCCCCCGGCACGGCCTTCATCGGCAACGATCCGGTCAATGCCGATACGGTCGCCGCCTTCGCCCATGCGACGTGGCACGCCACCGAGAAGCTGGCGCTGACCGGCGGCGTCCGCTGGACCGACGAGCACAAGGATTACACCTTCAGCCGCAAGAATGCGGACGGCACGCCCAACAGCGCGGTCGACGGGCGCACCGGCGTCTACAACAAGAAGCGCGTCGATTACCGCGCCAACGTCCAGTATGAATGGACGCCGCAGGTGATGACCTACGCGCAATTCTCGACCGGCTTCAAGGGCGGCGGCATCAACCCGCGGCCGTTCTTCCCCAGCCAGGTCCGCTCGTTCGGACCGGAGACGATCGAAAGCTACGAACTGGGCATCAAGAGCGACCTGTTCGATCGCAAGCTGCGCCTCAACCTCGCCGGCTTCTATTCGGATTACAGCGACATCCAGCTGTCGCTCTCCAACTGCCCCGATCCGGCCGGCACCGATCCCGCCGTACCGTGCGCGCTCATCGCCAATGCCGGCGACGCGACGATCAAGGGCTTCGAGGTGGAGGCCAATTACCGGCCGGTGCCGGGCTTCCTGATCGATGCGGCGCTCAGCTACCTCGACTTCAAATATAAGAACGGATCGATCAATCCGCTGGCGGGCGGCCCCAACCGGCCCAACGGCCCGCAATATGGCGATCGCCCGCCCTATGTGCCCAACTGGAAGTGGAGCGCGGGCGCGCAATATACGTTCGAGATGGGCAATTCCGGCTCGCTCACCCCGCGCCTCGACGCCGCCTATCAGAGCGAGCTGTTCACCAACGCCACCAACCGCGCCACCAACCGCATCGGCGCCTATACCGTCGCCAACGCGCGGCTGACGTGGGCCAATGCCGACAAGGATCTGGAAGTGTCGGCGGAAGTGACCAACCTGTTCGACAAATATTATTACCTGACCCTGTTCGACCTTACCATCGCCAACGGCGGCGTGGCGAGCGCCCAGCCCGGCCGCCCGCGCGAATGGGCGGTGTCGGTGAAGAAGAAGTTCTGATTTGAAGGCCGGGCACACCGAATACGGTGGCCCGGGCTTTTTGAGGTTACGGCACCGGCCCGCTCCCCCACCCGGCCGCCCATAAGATAGTCTGACTGGGCGGCCGGGTGGGGGAGCGGGCCGGTGCAGCCCCGATCCGGCTTGCCGGATCAGACGTTATCACCGGAGAGGAGGCACCGATGGCCGAAGACAGGAGCGAGCGGCTGCGCATCATCGCCACCGAGGAGGCGTTCGCCACGCCCGCGCAGCTCAGGGCGATCCAGGAGGTGGTCGATCGCACCACCGGGTACGATCCCGACATCCACCTCTGGCGGCGCATGGCCGGCGGCGGCCCGCTGACCGACCGGCTGCTCGATCTGGAGGGCGAGCGGATCGCGATCATGGACGCGGCCGGCATCGACATGCACCTGCTGGCGCTCACCTCCACCGGCGTCCAGATGTTCGATGCCGACACCGCCGTCTCGGTCGCGCGCGAAGGCAACGATCTGCTGAAGGCGGCGATCGATCGCCACCCGACGCGCTTCGCCGGCCTCGCCACCGTCCCGCCGCAGGCCCCGGCCGAAGCGGTGAAGGAGATGGACCGCGCCGTGAACGGTCTCGGCCTCAACGGCGTGATGATCAACAGCCACACCAACGACGAATATCTGTCGGAACGGCATTACTGGCCGATCCTCGAGGCGATCGAGGCGTCGGGCAAACCGCTCTACATCCACCCGCGCGCACCCAACAAATTGATGGCCGCCGCCTTCCGGCCGGACAATCTGGAATATGCGATCTGGGGCTATGCGGCGGAGACCGGGCTGCACGCGCTGCGCATGATCACCGGCGGCGTGTTCGATCAATTCCCGAAGCTGAAGGTCGTGCTGGGCCACATGGGGGAGGGCATTCCCTATTGGCTCTACCGCATCGATTACATGCACCACATGACCGGCCAGTGGCCCGAGACGGCGCGCGGCAAGATCAGCCTCACGCCATCCGAGACGTTCCGCCGCAACTTCGCGATCACGACGAGCGGGGTGAATTGGGATCCGCCGCTGAAGTTCAACCTCGAGGTGCTGGGCGAGGATGCGGTGATGTTCGCGGTCGATTACCCCTATCAGGAGACGCACGAGGCGGCGGACTGGATCAGGGGTGCGGCCATATCCGAAGAGGCGCGCCGCAAGGTGGCCTATAAGAACGCCGAACGCATCTTCGGCCTTTAACGCGGCACCCCCTCACCCAACCCTCTCCCCCAAGGGGGAGAGGGCTTCTTCTTCCCCCTCTCCCCAACGGGGAGAGGGCCGGGGTGAGGGGAGACCACCTATCCTCAATGCCCCTCGGTCGCGCCGCTATCGGGCGTCCGCCCCTCGCGCGGCCGCGCGGTCGATTCCTCCTTCGCGCGGTCGATCGCGCCACCCGGATCGGGGTGATTGCGGTCGGGCGTGCCGGCGCGGGCGCCGTCCATGTCGACGCCCTTCTCGTCCGAATGGGGCGGGGTTTCGGGGGGCTTGGCCATCGCTTGCTCTCCTGTCTGGCCATAGTCAGCGAACGAGCGCGCCGAAAGCTCCTAGCAGCATTTGCCCCCGCCGCCGGCGCCGTAGCGCGCCTCCTGCCGGTTGCGGAAGAAGTCGCGCTCGCTCATCGGCGGAACGTCGGGATGCGCCTCTGCCATATGCGCGCGATAGGCGGCGTAGGAGGGGACGCCGACCATCGCCCGCCCCATCTCCCGCAGCGTGGCGAACAGCGCCCTCATACCTGCGCCAGCCGCGGCGGCACTTCGCGCACGCTCGGCCGGTCTATCTGCCGCGCCTCCAGGCAGGCGCGGATGCCGAGGACGAGGATCGCGGCGACCACCCCCAGGAACAGCACGCACAGCCCCGCATCGATCCGGTCGTTGAGGACGATCCGCTGCATCTCCGCCATCGATTTCGCCGGCGCCAGCACTTCGCCCCGCGCTGCCGCGCCTGAGAAGCGCGCTGCGTGCGACAGGAAGCCGATCCGCGGATCGGGCGAGGCCAGCTTCAGCAGCCCCGCCGTCACCGTGCACAGGATCAGCCACGCCGCCGGCACCGCCGTCACCCAGGCGAAGCGGTCCTTCTTCATCCGGAACAGGACGACCGTGGCGAGGATCAGCGCCACCGCCGCCAGCATCTGGTTGGAGATGCCGAACAGCGGCCACAAGGTGTTCACGCCGCCCAGCGGGTCCGTCACCCCCTGATAGAGGAAGAAGCCCCAGGCCGAGACGCAGAGGCCCGTCGCCACCAGCCCCGGCACCAGTGCCGATGTCTTGCGGAAGGAGGGGAGGACGAGGCCGATCAGGTCTTGCAGCATGAAACGGCCGGCGCGCGTGCCGGCGTCCACCGCGGTCAGGATGAACAGCGCCTCGAACAGGATCGCGAAATGATACCAGAAGGCCATCATCCCCGGCCCGCCGGCGATGTGGCTGAAGATCTGCGCCATCGCCACCGCCAGCGTCGGCGCGCCGCCGGTGCGGCTGATGATCGTCGCCTCGCCCACGTCGCGCGCGGTCGCCGCCAGCACCTCGGGCGCGATCGGGAAGCCCATCGCGCTCACCGCCGCCGCGGCACTCGCCGGATCGCTGCCGACGACGGCGGCCGGGCTATTCATCGCGAAATAGATGCCGGGATCGAGGATCGAGGCGGCGACCAGCGCCATGATCGCGACCGCGCTCTCCATCAGCATCGCGCCATAGCCGATGAAGGGCGCATCCGCCTCGGTGGCGATCAGCTTGGGGGTGGTGCCGCTGGCGATCAGCGCGTGGAAGCCGGATACGGCGCCGCAGGCGATGGTGATGAACAGGAACGGGAACAGCCCGCCCGACCACACCGGCCCGCTGCCGTCCACGAACCGCGTCACCGCCGGCATCCGGAGCGGCGGCGCCATGATGACGAGGCCGACGGCGAGCGCGGCGATCGCCCCGATCTTGAGGAAGGTGGACAGATAGTCGCGCGGCGCCAGCAGCAGCCAGACGGGCAGGACCGAGGCGACCGCGCCATAGCCGATCAGCAGGAAGGCGAGCGGCACCGGCCCCCAGGTGAACAGCGGCCCGAGCGTCTCCGAGGCGGCGACGTCGCGGCCGTAGACGATCGCGAGGATCAGGCCGACGAAGCCCAGCAGCGAAACCTCGCCCACCCGCCCCGGCCGGATCCAGCGCGTATAGGCCCCCATCCCGAGCGCGAGCGGGATCGTGGCGGCGACCGTGAACAGCCCCCACGGGCTGTCCGCCAGCGCCCGCACCACGATCAGCGACAGGACGGCGAGGATGATGACCATGATCGCGAAGGCGCCGGCCAGCGCGATCGTGCCGGCGGTGGCGCCCAATTCCATGCGGATCAGCTCGCCCAGCGACCGCCCGTCGCGCCGCATCGAGATGAAGAGGACGAGGAAGTCTTGCACCGCCCCTGCCAGCACCACGCCGGCAAGAATCCAAAGCGTGCCCGGCAGATAGCCCATCTGCGCGGCCAGCACCGGCCCCACCAGCGGCCCGGCGCCGGCGATGGCGGCGAAATGGTGGCCGAACAGCACCGTCCGCCCGGTCGCGACATAATCGAGGCCGTCGGCGCGGCGCACTGCCGGCGTCGGCCGGGCGGGATCGATGCCGAGCACGGTGCGGGCGATGTAGAGCGCGTAGAAGCGATAGGCGATCAGATAGGTGGCGATCGCCGCGGTGACGATCCAGAGCGCGTTGACGCCCTCGCCACGCGCTACGGCGACCACCGCCAGCGCCACGGCCCCCGCCGCCGCCAGCAGGCCCCATCCGATCCGTGTCGCCGTAGCCGTCATCCGCCGCCCCTTCTGCCGTTTCGCAGGACCAGCCTAGCCGCGGCCGTGCGCGATGCCCAGCGATGGTGGTTACGACAATCGCAAGGTTCGATCGTTATCTGTATGGCGTTTGCGACGAGGACATCGGTTTGGCGGGCGGCGTTGGCGGATCAGGGCTGGAAACGGGGGGCACCGGCATGGCCGGGGCCTTGCTGCGTCTGGCGTTCCTGCTGCTGGCGCTGGCCGGGCTCGCCCCGCTCGGCGCGGTGCCGCTGCGCATCAACGACCCGCTCTGCCAGGCGATGACCGCCCGCTCGGTGCCCGACAGCGTCGTCGCCCGCATCCCGCTCGCCTGCGGCGGCGAACCTTCGGGCTATCGCGACCGCTCGCTGTGGGTGGGCACGGACATCGATGCCGATATGGCCGTGGGCAGCAGCCCGGTGGTGCTGATGAACGTCACCCGAGTCGATCGCATCGCCGTCTTCTTCCTCTATGGCGACGGGCGGATCGTGCGGACGATGGTGCACGCGGGCGATTTCGGCCCGCGCTGGCGGGTCGGCGGGCAATTGTCGTTCATGGCGCCGACGCGCGATGCCGCGCTTACCCGCATCGTCGTGCGGCTCGACAATCTCGGCGCGGTGCAGCTCCTCCGCCTGCGCATCCTGCCCGCCACGCAGGCGGGGCAGGAGGCGGGGCTGGCGGCGCTGATCGTCGGCGGTGCGCTCACCCTGTTGCTGCTCGGCGTGCCCTACAATGTCGCGCTCGCGATGGCGGCGCGCCGGGTCTACCTCGTCTGGCACGCCGCCTGGTCGGGCTGCGTGCTCGTCTGGGGGCTCGTCTGGTCGCAGGTGACGCTGCTCGCATGGCCGCGGCTGGCGGGCACGCTCAACAGCCAGATCGCCTCGGTGCTGGCCTCGGCCGCGGTATCGGCGGCGACGATCTGCTACGTCAGCGGCCCCGGCCAGCAATTGCCCCGACCGCTCAGGCTGGCGATCGTCACGCTCGCCGGTGCGGTGCTCGCGCTCGGGCTGGCGGCGGGGCCGGGTGCGCCGGTGCCGGTGGAGACGGTGGCGCTGTGGATGAGCGTCGCGATCCTGTCCGATCTGGGGCTGGTCACGATCGCGCTCGCCTGGGGCTGCTGGCGCGGCCATCGCGATGCGCGCGACAGTGCGCTTGCCTGGGCCCTGCCGATGGCGGTGCTCGCCTCGACGATGGTGTTCGATTATCGCGAGGCGCTGTTCGGCGGGGGCGCGCAGGTGGCGGTGCTGCTCGCCTCGGCGCTCCAGACGGTGTGGCTGTCCCTTGCCGCCACCAAGCGCCTGTCGGACCTGCGGTTCGATCGCGATGCGGCGCGCGCCGCCGAGCTGGAACAGGGCGAGCTGGCGCGACGCGATCCGCTGACCGGCCTCCTCAACCGCCGTGGTTTCATCGAGCGCGCCCGCGATGCCTTCGGCGGGGCGGGCGGCGGCGGCAGCAGCTTCGCGCTGCTCCTGATCGACGTCGATCATTTCAAGACGATCAACGATCGCTTCGGCCATGAAACCGGGGATGTCGTGCTGTGCCGGATCGCCACGCGCCTCACCGGGTGGGAGGGGCGGAACTGTATCGCCGGCCGGCTGGGCGGCGAGGAATTCCTGCTCGGCGTCGGCGGGCTCGATGCATCGGCACTCGCCGTCTTCGCCGACGAGGTGCGCCGCGATCTCGGCGCGGTCGACCATGGCGAGGTGACGCGCCACCGCCGCATCACCGTCAGCATCGGCGCCGCCGCCGGCACCGCCTCGGCCAGTTTCCAGAAGCTCTACGGTCTCGCCGATCGCGCGCTCTACGATGCCAAGCATGGCGGGCGCGACCGGGTGGTGATCCACGGCGACGCCGATCTTCGCGGCGTCCTGCCCGATCAGCTCCGTTTTCGATGGGATATCTGATCGATGCTGCGGCGCAGCTAGCGCGCGATTAACGACCTGTTTAGTCCGACCGCCTAAGGCATCGTCCATGCGTCGCCCGTCGGCATCTTCCCTCAAGGCCCTGCTCGGCGGCTGGTTCCAGCGCATGGGGAACGGGATGGCCGGAGCGCCGCGCGCGGACGATCCGGTGCTTGCCGCCGATCTGGCGCGCGCCGTGGCCCGCGACGAACTGTTCCTGGTCTACCAGCCGAAGCTCGATTGCCGCACTGGCCGCATCAACTCGGCCGAGGGGCTGTTGCGCTGGCAGCATCCCGTGCGTGGCAGCATCTCGCCCGCCGATTTCATCCCCGTGGCGGAGCGGACCGGTTCGATCCGCGCGCTCACCTGCTGGGTGATCGAGCGCGCCATCGCCGATCAGGCGACGCTCGCCGCCGCGGGCCACGTGCTGACGCTGAACGTCAATCTGTCCGCACGGCTGGCCGGGGATGCGGCCTTCACCCGCTGGGCGCTGGCCGCCGTCGCCCGCGCGGTCGGCACGATCGGCCTCGAACTGACCGAGACGGCCGCGATCGACGATCCGGAAGCCGCGCTCGCCAACATGCACGCCTTCGCCGATGCCGGCGTCCACATCGCCATCGACGATTATGGCGCCGGCCTGTCCTCGCTGGCCTATCTGAAGCAGCTTCCCGCCTCCGAACTGAAGATCGACCGGATGTTCATCTCCGGCCTCGCCGACAGTCATCGCGATCCGCTGCTGGTCCGCTCGACGATCGATCTGGCGCATGCGCTCGGCATGGAGGTGACGGCGGAGGGGGTGGAGACGCCGGTCACGCTCGCGCTGCTGCGGGTGATGGGGTGCGATCAGGTGCAGGGCTGGGCGATCGCCCGGCCGATGGCGCTGGAGGCGCTGCGCGTCTTCCTGTCGTCGGCCGGTCCATTCGCCGAGCCCGGTCGCCCCAAGCCGGAACTGATCGGCCGGCCCTGAGCCCGCCGCCTTCGATCTTAACCGGTCGGTAAGGACGTTCCCTCAAGCCGCGTAAAGACCTGGAAAGGCATCCGGTTCGGGCGAACGGCGGGCACCCCGCCGCGGGGAGACGAAGATGAAGAGCTTTGCGAAGGGCGCGCTGCTGGCGGTGATGGCGGGGACCACGCTGGGCGGTGCGGCGGCGCGCGCGGAAGCGCCGCGGGTCACGCCGCTCTACGGCAACATCTCGGCCTTCTACGGCAACATCAGCCCCTTCTACGGCAACATCAGCCCGTTCTACGGCAACATCAGCCCGTTCTGGGGGAACATCTCCCCCTTCTGGGGCAACATCAGCCCGTTCTGGGGGAACATCAGCGCCTTCTGGGGCAATATAAGCCCGTTCGGTACGCCCCAGCCGCCGGCCGGCATGATCTCCCCCCAGTGGGGCAATATCAGCGCCTTCTGGCAGGACACGGGCAACCAGTGGGCGGCGCTCTCGGGCCAGCTCAACGGCCTGGGCGACCGGCCGACGCGCGCCGATCTCGATCCCATCGCTGGCCAGATGCAGCAGATCGTGGACGGTTCGGCCGCCTTCTGGGCGGGCGCCGTGCGCGAGAAGACCGGCAAGAGCTTCGAGGAGGGCTTCGCCCGGCCGATCCTGGCGCGCTACGGCATCGACCCCAAGGACGGCGCCTCGCTCGCCGCGCTCGATCCCGGCCGCCGCGCCCAGTTTTTCCTGGAATGGTACGACGGGCTGATGAACCTGTCGGGCACCGATCGCGTCGACCATTGGATGAAGACCGCCAACTGGAACCCGGCGCTGACGCAGATCCAGGGCGCCGGCTCGGACAGCGTGATCGGCCTGCTCGACTTCACCGTGGCGGATGCCGGCCTGCAGGACAGCGTCACCGCCTACAAGGGCACCTCCAGCTTCGCCAACGGCCACGGCAGCGCCGTCGCCAGCCTGATGATCGCGCCGCAGGACGGGGAAGGGGTGATGGGCATCGCCCCGCGCGCCGCCGTGCTCGCGTACAATCCGTTCGACAGCAGCGGCACCGCGAGCTGGGACGATGTCGGCCGCGGCGTCCGCAAGCTGATGGAAAGCAAGGCCAGCGTCGTCAACGCCTCGCTCGGCGTCGCCGGCTACACGCTGCATCCGGACTGGAACAAGACGTTCGGCACGCTTGGCAAGCTCCTCCAGACCAACCCGACCATCTTCGTGATCGCCGCCGGCAACGACGGCATCACCCAGACCGTCAACGTGCCGTGGAGCGCAGCCAACCCGCAGATCATCGTCGTCGGCTCGGTCGATCCCAATGAGCAGATCTCCAGCTTCTCCAACCGCCCCGGCGAGGCGTGCCTGACCGGCCTGCTCGGCCTCTGCGCGTCCGGCAGCGAGCTGAAGAACCGCTTCATCGTCGCGCCGGGCGAGCTGATCCTGGTGCAGGACGACAAGGGCAGCACCGTCCGCATGTCGGGCACGTCCTTCGCCGCACCGATGGTCTCCGCCACGATCGCGCTGCTGCACGATCGCTGGCCGTGGCTCGCCCGCTATCCCAAGACCTCGACCGACATCGTGCTGAAATCGGCCAAGGATCTGGGCGCGCCCGGCGTCGATCCGGTCTACGGCGTCGGCCTGCTCGATATCGCCGCCTCGCAGAGCCCGCTCAATTTCAGCGCGCTGAAATGGTATACGCGCGACAAGGCCGGCAACCTCAAGCCCCAGAGCACCGGCGCGTTCGTCGCCGACAGCAAGACGATGGGCAAGTGGGAGGCGGACGGCGTCGCCTTCTACGCCTTCGAGGATTATGGCGAGACCTATCGCGATTTCGCGATCCCGCTGTCCACCCGCCTCGTCGGCCAGATGACGGCGACGCAGGCCGGCAAGCAGCAGCGCTTCCAGGAATTCCTGACGAGCCGCTTCATCGACTGGGTGGCCGCGGGCAAGACCGGCAAGGGCTTCACCGCCTTCACCAGCACCGCCCCGGTCTACAATCCCTATGGCCTGAACATGACGATGTCGGTGGCGCCCCGCGTCCGCCGCTTCGGCTACCGGCAGGACGGCGTGCCGTTCCAGACCGCGCTCACCTTCGCCAGCGCCGAGGGCACGACCGCCTTCAGCATGGGCTCGGGCGACGGCGCGGTGGCGCTGGGCGGGGCGGGCGGCTTCGGCCTCGCCTCCGATTACGAGGGCGGCGGCGGCGCCAACCCGCTGCTCGGCTTCGCCTCCGGCGGCGCCTATGCCGGCGCGCGGACGCTGCTGGCGAAGGGCGTCACCCTCTCCTTCGGCGCGACCCGCCGCAATCCGCGCCGCGATCTGCGCGATCTGCCGCTCGATCAGGTGATGCGCCTGGGCCGCCTGCGCGACAACACCACCGCCGCGCAGACAATGTCGGTCGCCTGGGCGATCGATCCCGCGGTGTCGGTCAGCGCCGGCTACACGCATCTCGACGAGCGGTCGGCGCTGCTCGGCACCCAGTCGCTCGACCGGGCCGATCTTGCCGGCGGCGCGCAGACCGACGGCGCCACGATCGGCACCGAGGTGGCGCTGCCGGGCGGCTTCGGTTTCGCCGCGGCGGGCACCCTCGCCCGCACCCGCACGGCGAACGTGCAGGCGATCACCGCCGGCCGCGGGGGCATCCTCACCTCGTCCTACGAGGTGGCGCTGACCAAGACGGCGCTGTTCGGCGGCCGGGATCGCGCGCGGCTGACGCTCAGCCAGCCGATGTATCTCGAACGCGGCGCGATCGAATTCACCGGGATGGAGGTGATCGACCGTCAGACGGGCGAGCTGGGCGCCGTCACCCACCGCCTCGACGTGTCCGGCCGCAGCCGGCCGTTCGTGGCCGAGGCGCTCTACGCGCGGCCGCTGATCGGCGGCGCGGCGGAGGCGAGCCTGTTCGGCCGCGCGCGGCTGACGCCGGGCGTCAACCCCGATGGCCTGCCGACGCTGATCGGTGGTGCCCGCCTGCGGCTGGTGCTGTAACGGAAGCCTAACCGCTTCTTAAGCTTCGCGTTATACCCGGTATGGAGAGACGGCGCGGGGCGTGAGGCGGCATGGGGTATCGGGAACGGGGGCTGATCGCGCTGGCACTGGCGCTGGCGCCCGTCGCGGCCCCCGCCGCGCCCGGCGATTTCGCGGATCGCATCGCTGCCGCCAAGGCGGCGATGATGGCCGATCCGGCCGCCGCTCTGGCTGCGGCGGGCCAGGCGGCGGGCGTCGCCCAAGGGGCGCTCGCCACGGCCGAGGCCCAGTGGCTGGAAGGCGAGGCGCTCACCCGGCTCAACCGGCTGGCGGAAGCGCGCCCGCGCATCGCCGCCGCACTCGCGAGCGCCGCCCGCTTCGCGCCCGGCACCAAGCTGCATGGCGATCTCATGCGGTCGCAGGGCACGCTCGATGCGCTGACCGGCCGGCCGCAGGCCGCCCTCCGCCACTTCCAGCAGGCCTACGACATCTACCGCACCGCCGGCGAGCCGCGCGGGCAGGCGATGGCGTTGCAGAATATCGGCGGCATCTACACCGATGCCGGCGATTACGATCGCGTGCTGCGCTATTATCGCGAATCCGCCGAGGTCTATGAAGGCGATCCGGCGCTGACGCTGACCGCGCACAACAATCTCGGCCGCGCCTATCGCGATCTCGGTCGCTACGACGAGGCCGAACGCGAATATCAGCGCGCGCTGGCGCTGGCCCGCCGCATCGGCAGCGATGTGCTGGAGGAGGCGATCCTCGAGAATCTCGCCTCCGCGCAGGTCGCGGCGGGGCGGCTCGATGCGGGGGATGCCAGCCTGGCCCGCGCATGGGCGCTCAACCGCCGTTCGGGCAATGAGGGCGCGCGGGCGTTCCTCTATGGCGTCGCCGCGCAAAGCGCCTTCAAGCGCGGCCGGCTCGACCGCGCCGCCGAACTCATCCGGCGCACCTTCGCCGAAGCGCCGGCCGACGGCGAGGAGATCAACTACCGCGATTTCCACCTCGCCGGCTATCGCATCGCGAAGGCGCAGGGCGACGAGGCGACCGCGCTCACCCATTTCGAGGCCTATAAGCGGCTCGACGACAAGGCCCGTGCGCTCGCCGCCTCCACCGCCGCGCAGCTGATGGCGGCGCGGTTCGACTTCTCCAACCAGGATCTGAAGATCGCCCGCCTCCAGGCCGAACGGTCGGCGCGCGAGGCGTCGTTCGCCGCGGCCGAGGCGCGCGTCCAGCGGCAGGTGACGGTGGGCGTCGCGGTCGGCGCCGCGCTCGTCCTGTCGCTGCTGCTGCTGTGGCTGTTCTCGCTGCGCCGCAGCCGCAACGAGGTGCGCGCCGCCAACGCCGGCCTCAGCGCCGCCAACATCGCGCTGGAAAAAGCGTCGCGCGCCAAGACCGAATTCCTGGCGACCACCAGCCACGAGATCCGCACGCCGCTGAACGGCATCCTCGGCATGACCCAGGTTATGCTGGCGGACGGCCGCGTCGCGGGCGACTTGCGCGAGAAGATCGGCCTCGTGCACGGCGCGGGGGAGACGATGCGCGCCCTCGTCGACGACATCCTCGACGTGGCCAAGATGGAGACGGGCAACCTCGTCCTCGCCCCCGGCCCGGTCGCGCTGCACCGCCTGCTGGCCGACGCCGTCACGCTTTGGCGCGCGCAGGCCGAGGCCAAGGGCGTCTCCGTCCTCTACGATCCGGGCGACGCGCCCGAACGGATCGAGGCGGACGAGACGCGGCTCCGCCAGCTCGTCTTCAACCTCATGTCCAATGCGGTGAAGTTCACCGAGGCGGGCAGCGTGCGCCTGTCGACCGCCGTCGCCACCGGGGCGGACGGCGCGCCGTGCCTGACGCTGACCGTCGCCGACACCGGCATCGGCATCCCCGCCGATCGCCTCGCCGACATCTTCGAGCCGTTCCGCCAGGTCGATGGCGGCACCACCCGCCGCTTCGGCGGCACCGGCCTCGGCCTGTCGATCTGCCGCAACATCGCCGTCGCGATGGGCGGTGCGATCGACGTCGAGAGTATTGAGGGGCAGGGCACGCGCCTGATCGTCACCGTCCCGCTCGTGCTGCCGGCCGAGGCTAATGTCGCCGCGCCATCGGTCGAGGCCGTGGCCGACGTGCCGGCGGTGCTGGTGGTGGAGGCCAATCCGCTGACGGCGGGCGTGCTGACGGGCGTGCTGGGCCGGATCGCGGGGCGCGTCGACGTCCGCGCCGACTGGCAGGGCGCGGTGCAGGCCGCCGCCGCTTATCCCTATCGCGCGATCCTGATCGACCATGCGACCGTCGCGGCCGGCGGAGAGGCGGCGTTCGCGGTGGGGGCGATCGCCGGGGCGGCGGGCGATGCGATCCTGTCGCTGATCGTCACCGACCTGCCGCCGGAGGAGGCGCCGCGCCTGCATGCCGCCGGCGCGGCGCGGCTGCTCGCCCGCCCCCTGTCGGCCCGCATGCTGCTCGATGCGCTTGCGCCCGATCTTGCGATCACCCCGGCGGCGGCGGCGTGATGGCCTTCGCTTTCTCCGCCCCTGCCGCTAAACCCGCCTGCGGGTGGGAGATTCGGTAATGCTCGTTCTATTCATCGAGGACGATGCGATGAACCGCCGCGTCGTCCGCGACATGCTGGCGGTGGTCGGTGCCGAGATGGACGAGGCGGTCGACGCCGAGGCGGGCCTGCGCAAGATCCAGGACCTGCGCTACGACATCATATTGATGGACCTGCGCATGCCGGGCATGGACGGCCTCGCCGCGATCCGCGCGCTCAGGGCCCGATCGGACGAGAAGGCGAAGCTGCCGGTGATCGTCGTCACCGCCGATACCGCGCTCGACCTGCGCGAGGATTGCCTGGCCCAGGGGGCCGACGAGGTGCTGCTGAAACCCGTCGCCATGACCGCCCTCTTCGCCGCCATCGGCCGCCTCGTCGCCCGCGACGATGCCGACGAGCTGATGATCTGAGGGCGGTTTCCTATTTCGTCCGGCGCGAACGAAGCCGAGGGGTACGTGGTGGGGCCGCGGCGCATGTGCCTCGACTTCGCTCGGCATGAACGGAGGTTGGCCGACCGAACTGGCCGGCCGACCCGACGCCGAAGCCCTGACAGCCCGCCCAACAGATACGCCACCTTCCGTTCACCCCGAGCGCAGTCGAGGGGCACGCGGTGCGCCCGTTGCGCATGTGCCTCGACTTCGCTCGGCATGAACGGGGGTAGGGGCTGGTCGACGAACTGCCGGTCGGCCGGCCCCGCAGCCTGATAGCCCGCCTGCACGTCACCCCTCTCCGTTCACCCCGAGCGCAGTCGAGGGGCACGCGGTGCGCCCGTTGCGCATGTGCCTCGACTTCGCTTGGCATGAACGGGGGTAGGGGCTGGTCGACGAACTGCCGGTCGGCCGGCCCCGCAGCCCGATAGCCCGCCTGCACGTCACCCCTCTCCGTTCGCCCCGAGCGCAGTCGAGGGGCAAGCGGCACGCCTGACGCGCCTATGCCTGCGCCCGGCAGGAAGGGACGTCAGGGGCGGGCACGAGCGGGACCGCCGCCGGACGCCGCAGCACCCCCGCCGCGCCGCGCCGCTACCGCCCCCGCACCCGCCCCGCCAGTCGCCGGAGCCGCCGCGTCAGCCGCCGTTCGTCCAGCGCCTCGAACATCTCGTCGGGGCCTTCGGGGTCGAGCACCTCGTTGTCGGCCAGCCACGCCGTCACCGCCGACACGTCTTCCAGTTCATAGGGGCGCAGCGAGCGGCCGGGGCCGCGCAGCGCCTCGATCGCGCCGATCATCGATCCTTCCGCCGCGATCCGCGCCGTCACCGTCTCCGGGCTGGTGCCGAGATGCTCCGCCAGCAGGTCGTCGCGGATGGCGAGGATGCGTGCGGCCACCGCCGGGTCGTCGCAGGCGGCGCTGTCGAGGGTGAGGTCGCACTCGGTATCGAGGCCCATCGATCGGTTGTTGAGGTTGGACGAGCCGACGCGGATCACGCGATCGTCCGCGATCAGGATCTTGGCGTGGCAGTAGATCGGCTCGCCGCCCGCCGTATAGGGGTGGTAGAGGCGCAGGCGCCCGTGCGTGTCGATCCGGCGCAGCGCCTCCATCAGCCGCGCGCGCGCCGTATCCATCGCGATCGGCTCCAGCCAGCCCTGCGCGGTCAGCGGGTTGATGATGACGATCTCGGGCGGGTCCGCCTCGGCCAGCCGCCGCGCCAGCGCCTCGGCGACGCGGCGCGAGGCGAAATACTGGCTCTCGATATAGAGCGTGCGGCGGGCGGCGGCGATCAGCGCCACCGTCATCCGCTCGATCTCGCGCACCTCCTCCTGATCGGGCAGGCGCGGGCGGGTGCGCGAGATGCAGACCGGCACGTCGGTGAAATGCGGTTCGCCCAGCAGCGCCGGCCATTGCGCGGTGCCGTCGGTCGCGCGCGGGGCGATCGGCCCGCCGCCCGCCGCCTGCCACCGTTCGCGGAAGAGCTCGCCCAGCGCCACCGCCGCCGGGCCTTCCAGCGCGCAGATCGCATCGTGCCACGGCTTGTAGGGCTGGCCGCCCGGCCGCTTGCGGCGCGGCTCGTGATCGGCATGGGCGCGCGTGTCCCAGCGGTCGCCGGTCATGTCGATGCCGCCGCAGAAGGCGATGCGATCGTCCACGATCACGATCTTCTGGTGGTGCGAGGCGCTGGCCGGGTGATGCCCGTCGAGCTTGGTGGTGATGCGCTTGTGGCGCATCCAGCGCAGCACCGTGAGCATCGTATTGCCGCGGAACAGGCTCTTGATCGCGCCGATATCCCACCGCAGCAGGTTGACGGTCAGCGTCGGCGTCCGGTCCGCCAGCCACAGGATGAACTCGCCCACCTGCCGCGGCGCGTCCGGCGCCTCGGCGCTGGAGCCGAGGTCGACGCGCGCGTCGAAATCCCAGCCGATCAGCAGGATGCTGCGCGTGGCGGTCAGCATCGCCTGGCGGGCGGCGGCGAAATAATCGTCCGCGTCGATGATGACGGACAGGCGGGCGGCGCGTTCGCAGCGCCAGCGCGCATCGTCCGGCAGGGGGGCGGGATCATCCATCGGTGGCGGTGATGGGGGATGGCGCGGGCCGGCGCAAGCGGCCCGCGGCGATTCGTTACGGGGCGCGGTCGACCGCCGCCCGGATCGCGGCATCGACCAGCGCCTCGGCGGCGAGACCGATCAGCGCACCCGCCGCCACGTCGCTGGGATAATGGCGGCAGCGCGGAATCTGGACGATCGCGACCAGCGCCGCCGCCGCGGCGGCCGGCACCGCATGGCCGGGAAAGGCGCGCGCATAGGCCCGCGCCGCCGCCACCGCGCCCGCGGTATGGCCCGAGGGAAAGGAATTGAGCGCATGGGTGGGCGTCTCGCCCGGTTCCATGCGATATTCGTTATCGTCCACAAGCCGATAGGGGCGCGTGCGATCGACGCGGCGCTTGACCGCCGTCTTGGCGAGCGTGGCGAGGCCGGCGGCGGCGATCATCCGTGCGCCAGCCTTCGCCAGCCGCGCCTCGCCCGCCAGCAGCCCGCCCGCCAGCACCACGCCGGCAAAGGTGAACAGCGGCGGCTGGTCGGCCAGTTCGCTGAGAGCGCCCGCCACCCGCACCGGCAGCGTCCGCCGCGCATCCGCCGCGACTTCGACCGCGGCGGCATCCGCCTGCTCGATCGGCGTGGCATCGGCGACGGGTGGGGGCGGGGTCATGGAAACTCAACCGGCGGCGGCGGCTTCGGTTGCGGGAGCGGATCGCCCTTCAAAACGTTAACCTGCCGCAATGCCGATCAGGGAGCCGCGCCCGCCATGCGCACCGCCATCCGTCTCGTGCCGCCGTTGATCGCATTTGCCACAACCGCGGTAGCGGCGCAGGCGCCCCGCACCACGCTGGAGGCGGCGAAGGCGGCGGCGATCGCCACCGGCACCGTGCCCGCCCCGGCCGATGCGGAACCGCTACCTCCCCCGGTGCCGATCGCCCCGCTCTCGACAGATATGGCCGTCGAGCAGGCGCCCCCGCCGGCGGATGCCGACCGGCCGACCGCGCCGCAGGGGCCGCCCCCTCAATAAGCGTTGTGGTGCAGGATGACCGTGAACGTCGCGGCGACGATGCGGATGTCGCGCAGCAGCGTCCAGCCCGACAGATATTCCAGATCGGCCTGCACGCGGTTGGTGAGATCGGTCTCGGTCTCGGTCGCCCCGCGGAAGCCGCGCACCTGCGCCAGACCGGTCAGCCCTGGCTTGGCGGCGTGGCGGCCCCAGTAGCGATGATCCACCTCCCAGAACAAGGCGTCGCCGGCGGTCGAGGCCAGCGCGTGCGGGCGCGGGCCGACGATGCTCATGTCGCCGCGCAGCACGTTGAAGAGCTGCGGCAGCTCGTCGACGCTGGTCGATCTGAGGATGCGGCCGACGCGGGTGATGCGATCGTCGTCGCGCGCGGTGGATTTGGAACCCGAACCGTCCAGCCGGTCGACCTTCATCGATCGGAACTTGAACATCGGGAACAGGCGGTTGCCCTCGCCGATCCGTTTCTGGACGAAGAAGACGGGGCCGCGGTCGTCCAGCTTGATCGCGATCGCCACGATCACCGTCACCACCACGAGCACCGGCAGCAGCCACAGGATGACGGCCAGGTCGAAGGCCCGCTTCAGGATGCGGTTGCGGAAGGAGAGGGGGCCGCGCGCCACCACCGCCGTCACCGATCCCTCGAAGCTGTTGGTGGCGATCACGCCCAGCTCGTCGAATTCGGGGATCAGCAATTCGGTGTCGATGCCGCAGCCCTTCAGCGCCATCGCCCAGGCGCCGCGCCGCTCGGGCGGGCAGGCGACGATGACGCGATCGGCGTTGCGCACCGCATGGCCCAGCCGGTCGAGCATCATCGGATCGTGGAGCGTGGGGGCAAGGCCCATCGCCACCGTGTTCACCACCGTCTCGCCGCGCGCGGGCAGCACCATCGTGCCGTCGCACAGGATCACCTTGGCGATCGGCCCGTCGCGCAGCATGTGCGCGCCGGCCCAGCCGATCAGCAGCCGACCGCAGACCATCAATACCGACGATCCGATCGCGCCGATCGCCATGATCGCGCGCGAATAGCTGGAACCGACCTTGAGCGTGAAGCCGACGCCGATCACGATCAGCATCGTCCAGCCGAACGCCGTCAGCGCGCGGGCGATGCCGCGGCTGGCCCCGTCGAGACATTCCACGCCATAGGCACGCCCGCCGATCGCGGTGGCGATGTAGAGCGGCAGCGTGAGGACGAGGAGCGGAATCGTCTGGTGCGACAGGGCGCCCTTGTCCCACACCAGCGCCGCCACGAAGAAACTGACCGCGATCGACGCCAGGTCGCTGGCGATCATCGTCAGGTAGATCTGGGCACGCACCCACGATTTCGGCTGCGCGGCGGGCCGCCGCTCCGCTACTTCGGCCGCCGGTTCGTAGCGGTGGCTCGCCTCATTCATCACATCGGCCTGCTTCAAATCGTTGACCCCGGCCGCCGCCCTTAAAGACAATTCCTTACAGAAAGTCTGTCGTCGGCGAAAGGCTCGGCGGCGGCGCTTGCCGGGCCGGGGCACGGAACGCTATCAGCCGGGGCGATGGCGGGACGGGCAGAGGCAAGACGGCGGCCGTTCGCGGGGCGCGGCGCACGCGCGCTGCCCGCGGTGATCGGCTGCGACGAGGTGGGGCGCGGCGCGCTCTGCGGCCCCGTGGTGGTCGCTGCCGTGTGGTTCGCGCCCGACTGCCTGCCGCGCGGCCTGCTGGCGATGCTGGACGATTCGAAGAAGCTGGCGCGGGCCGAGCGGGAGGCGCTCTATCCCCGGCTGGCGGGCTGCATGCGCGTCGCCTTCGCCGCGCGCTCGGCACGCGCGATCGATCGCTTCGGCATCCGCACCGCCACTCTGTCGGCGATGCACGAGGCGGTCGTGCGGCTCGATCTCGACGCGCCGGTGCGGATCGACGGGGTGGACGTGCCCCCCGGCCTCCGCCTGCCCGGCCGCTTCGTCGACGTGGCGGCGGTGGTGCGCGGCGACGGGCAGGTGCCGCAGATCGCCGCCGCCTCGATCCTCGCCAAGGTGCTGCGCGACCGGCTGATGGCGCGTCTGGCCGCGCGCCACGCCGCTTACGGATGGTGCGCCAACGCCGGCTACGGCACCGCCCACCACCGCGCCGCCATCCTCACCGCCGGCCCCACCCGCCACCACCGCCGCTCGTTCGGGGCGCTGCTGGCCGAGGCGGCGGAATAAGCGGCGCATCCCAACTTGAACCCGCCCCGCTTTCGGGGGAAGCAGGGGCGGGGAATTTCTGGGGGGCGACATGATCGGGCGGGGTGCGGCGCTTCTGGCGGCGATGGTATCGACGGCGGTATCGGCTGCCGGCGCGAACGATCAGGTGCGGCGCGGCCCGGCCCCCGCCTGGGCGCAGCCATCGCCGCCGATGCCCGTGCCCGAGGGGGCGGACGGTGCGCTGTTCATGCGCCGCCAGGACGTACTCGTCCGTCTCGATGGGCACACCCAGCTCCAATATCAGGGCTATCGGGCGCGGATATTGCAGCCGGCGGCACTCGAACTGGGCAATGTGTCGGTCGTCTGGAACCCGGCGGCGGGGGGCACCGGTCGTCCACGATCTGATCGTCCATCGCGACGGTTCACGGATCGACGTGCTGAAGGATGTGCGGTTCGAGGTGTTGCGCCGCGAGGACCGCCTTGAATCCGCGCAATTGACCGGCCTTCTCACCGCCGTCCTGCGTGTGCCCGATCTGCGCGTCGGGGACGAGCTGGAAGTGGCGCTGACCGTGTCGGAGGCCGATCCCACGCTCGGCACCCAACATGCCGGTCTGCTGGCGATGGCGCCCGCGCCGGCACCCGGCCGCTATCGGCTGGGGATGTCGTGGCCGGCCGGCGCCGGGCCGGCGCTGCGCGCCAGTGCGGATATGGCGGGCGCGATGGTCGAGCGCCCCGACGGCGTCGACATCCGCCTCGACAATCCCGCCTTCCTGTCTCCGCCCAAAGATGCGCCGCCCCGCTATGGCTGGCGGCGCGTCCTCCAATACAGCAGCTTCTCTGATTGGCCGTCGATCTCGCGCCACTTCGCGCCGCTCTATGCCGCAGCCGCCGTCCGCGCCGCCGATTCGCCGATCCGGCGAGAGGCGGCGCGGATCGCCGCAGCGCATGACACACCGATGGCGCGCGCCGCCGCCGCGCTGAAGCTCGTCCAGCAGAACGTCCGCTACATCTATGTCGGCCTCGACGGCGGCAATCTCCAGCCGGCGACGGCGGAGGAAACGTGGCAGCGTCGCTTCGGCGATTGCAAGGGCAAATCCGCGCTGCTGCTCGCGCTGCTGAGCGAACTCGGAATCGCGGCGGAGCCGGTGCTGATCAATGCCGGCGGCGAGGACGACGGGCTGGACGAGCGCCTGCCCAGCCCGCAGCTGTTCGATCACGTCCTCGTCCGCGCGAGGATCGACGGTGCCGCTTATTGGCTGGACGCGACGTTGCCGCCGGTCGTGCCGCCGCGCGCCGATCTCGTCTATCCGGCCGGCTGGGTGCTGCCCGTCACCGCCGGCGGGGCCGCGCTCGAACGCATCGCCTGGGCGCCGGCTGCCGTGCCGGACGAGCTGCATCTGTTCGAGATCGACGCCCGCGCCGGCTTCGACCAGCCGGGCCGGATCACCACCACCGCCATCCTGCGCGGCGTGAAGGCGCTCCAGCAACAGGTCCGGTTCGCGGCGGTAACGCGCGCCCAGATGCTGGAGGCGTTCCGGCGCGAGCTGGCCGGTTCGACCTGGCAGGCGATCGATGACGTCCAGTGGCGCTACGACGAGAAGGCCGCCGCCAGCATCCTGACGATCAGCGGCACCGGCCTCACCGACTGGGATCGGGACGGCAATGGCGCCCGATCGCTGGCGCTGCCGGGCGGCGGTTTCTCCCCGCCCGACCGGCACGTCCGTCCGGCGGGGCAGGACGGGCAACTGCCCTTCTACAACAAGCCCGAATATGTGTGCCACGTCACCACCGTGCGCCTGCCCGCGGACACCAAGGCGGTGAACTGGTCGTCCAAGCCGGCCTATGACATGGCGATGTTCGGCCGCACCTATCACCGCGCGTTCGAGCTTCGCGACGGCGCGATCCGCATGATCCGCGGATCGCGCATCGTCGATCGGGAGGTGGATGTCGCCGCGGCGCTGCGCGACAATCGCCGGATCGCGGCGTTCGACAACAGCATGGGCTGGATCTTCTACGATCCGGCGCGCACCCGCACCTTCGTCGGCGACGGCGGTCGCGTCCCCGCCACCTATGAGATCGACTGGACCGCCGCCGACGTGCCCTGCACCACGCGGACGGTGGCGCCGGCGGACTGACGGGCGCTCACCCCGGCGTTAGCGCGCGATCGCGCGCGCCGCGCCATATGCGCAGCGCCTGCACCGTATCGCGCACGTCGTGGACGCGGAACAGCTGCACGCCCTGCGCCGCCCCCGCCAGCGCCGCCGCGATCGATCCGCCCAGCCGTTCGGCGGGCGGCGCCTCGCCGGCCAGCGCGCCGAGAAAGGTCTTGCGGCTCGCCCCCAGCAGGATCGGGCAGCCCAGGCCGTGGAGCAGCGACAGGCCGTTCAGCAGCGCCAGATTGTCGGCGACGCTCTTGCCGAAGCTGCCGCCGCCGAGCCCCGGATCGACGATGATCCGCGCTCGCGCGATCCCCGCCGCTTCCGCAAAGGCGATCCGCGCCGCCAGCCAGTCGTAGACGCCGATGACGGGATCGCCGCCCTTCGCCGCGGGTGCGCCGCTATGCATCAGCACCACCGGGCAGCCCGCCTCGGCCACCACCGCCGCCGCGCGATCGTCCCAGCCGAGCGCGGACACGTCGTTGACGAGGTGCGCGCCCGCCGCCAGCGCCGCCTCCATCACCGCCGCCTTGCGCGTGTCGATCGAGACGGCAGCACCACCGCGCACCAGCCCTTCGACCACCGGCAGCACGCGGGCGATCTCGTCGCCCTCCCACACCGTCGGCGCGCCCGGCCGCGTCGATTCGCCGCCCACGTCGAGGATCGCCGCGCCCGCCGCCGCCATGTCGATCCCGTCGCCGACCGGATCGGCCGAATGGGTGCCGCCGTCCGAGAAGCTGTCCGGCGTCACGTTCAGGATCGCCATCGCCTGCGGCTGGTCGAGCGGTATACGCCGCGCCCCAAGCATCAGCGGCGGGCGCGGCGCCGTCAGCCGGGCGTAGGTCGCGCGGCCGTCCTCGGCCAGCGGCGCGGGGAGGGCCGCCAGCCACGCCTCCAGCCGCTCCACCGGCACCAGCGCGGTCGACCGGCGGTCGCCGCCCTCCGCGACGATCACCTCGACCGCGGAGAACCAGGTCAGCCCGCCCGCCAGCCGCGCCGCCTGCCCGTCGAAGCCGAAGGGCGCGTCGATGAAGCCGGTCGGACGGAGGTAGAGGCCCGCCATGCCGTCAGATCGTCGTGGCGAGATGGCGCTGCCGCCACGCGTCGATCGGGGCGAGCGCGCCCGCTTCCTCGATATGCCAGAAGGTCCAGCCGTTGCACGACGGCGCGGATTGCAGCGCCGCCCCCAGCTTGTGGATCGTGCCGCGCGCCCCGCAGGCGGAGGCGAGCGTCCCGTCCGCCTGCACCGTCGCCGAAAAGCGGCGGCGCGCGTCGGTCAGCGTCGTGCCCGGCTCGATCGCGCCCGTCTCGACCAGCAGGCCGAAGGCGACGCGCGGCTCCGCCTTCTTCTCGGGCATGGCGACGAGCGCGCTCTCGTCCAGGGGCAGCGTCGCCGCGATCCGCGCCTCGGCATGGGCGACGTAGACGCGCTCGCGCTCGATGCCGATCCAGCGCCGCCCCAGCCGCCGGGCGACGGCGCCGGTCGTGCCGGTGCCGAAGAAGGGGTCGAGCACCACGTCGCCGGGCTTCGTCGCCGCCAGCAGCACGCGATAGAGCAGGCTTTCGGGTTTCTGCGTCGGATGCGCCTTGTGCCCGTCCGCGTCCTTCAGCCGCTCGCCCCCCGAACAGATCGGCAGCGACCAGTCGGACCGCATCTGAAGATCGTCGTTCAACCCCTTCATCTGGCGGTAGTTGAACGTGTAGCGCGCCTTTTCCGACTTGGCCGCCCAGATCAGGGTCTCATGCGCGTTGGTGAAGCGCGTGCCCTTGAAGTTGGGCATCGGATTGGCCTTGCGCCAGACGATGTCGTTGAGGATCCAGAAGCCCTCGTCCTGCAGCCGCGCGCCGACGCGGAAGATGTTGTGATAGCTGCCGATGACCCACAACGTCCCGTCGTCCTTCAGGATGCGGCGCGCCTGCGCCAGCCAGGCGGCGGTGAAGCGGTCGTAGGCCTCGAACGTGTCGAACCGGTCCCATGCGTCGGTCACGGCATCGACGCGGCCGCCCTCGGGCCGGAACAGGTCGCCGCCCAATTGCAAATTGTAGGGCGGATCGGCGAAGATCATGTCGATCGACTTGTCGGGCAGCGCCGCCATCGCCCGGATGCAATCGTCGACGATGATCGTGTCGAGCGGCAAGGCCGCCGGTGGGGCGGCACGCGGGCGGCGGCGCAGCGCGACCGCGATATCCTGATGTATGCCCATGCCGCCTCCGTCTCGCGGACCTTGTGAGTCCCCCGGAGTCGGAGGTCAAGCCACGGATTTCCGGCGAGTCGGCCATGGTCGCGCGGGGAACGGCGGTGTCTCGGCGGGAAGCCACAAGCGGTTGAGTCCGTGGCGGGTCGCGGACTCAATCGGTGGTGGTGTGGCCCGGAAGACTCAGCCCGTATAGCCTCCGTCGATCGTCATCACGCTGCCCGTCATCCCCGCCGCCGCGTCGGACAGCAGATAGGCGATGTGGCCGGCGATCTCGTCCGCCGTGGCGAAGCGGCCGAGCGGGGTGGCGGCGGCCATCGCCCGGAAGGCGGCCTCGCGCCCCTCCGCCGCCGCCAGCGCGCGGAAGGCGGGCATCGCATCCCACATCGGCGTCTCCACCCCGCCGGGCGCCACCGCGTTGATGCGGATGCCGCGCGGCGCCGCCTCCTTCGCCGCCACGCGCATCAGCTGGATCGCCCCCGCCTTGGAGGCGGCATAGGCCGCGATCCCCGCCTCGGCCTTCAGGCCGGAGGCGGACGCGACCAGCACGATCGCTCCGCCCGCCGCCATCGCCCCCAGCGCGGTGCGCAGCGTCAGGAAGGTGCCGTCGAGGTTGGTGGCCAGGGTCCGCCGCCATTCGGCGAAGGTGAGGTCGGCGATCGGCGCCGCGGTCGAGATGCCGGCATTGATCACCGCCCACGCCAGCCCCGCGCATCGCGGCGCGACGCCGGCCCAATAGCCCTCATCCGCCACGTCGCCTGCCAGCGTCAGGCAATCGCCGCCGATCGTCGCGGCGGCGGCGTCGAGCCCGGCCGCATTCCGGTCGCACAGCAGCAGGCGCCCCGCGCCCGCGGCACGCAGCCGCCGGGCGGTGGCGAGGCCGATGCCGGACGCGGCGCCGGTCACGAGGGCGGTCGGGTTGGTCATCGGGCGGTCGCCGGGCTTGAGGGCAGGCGGCGGCACCGCTACATCGCGGTCCGAACGACTGTATCAGGGGAATGCCACATGGCCGATCGCAACGCGAACGTCGAGATGAAGGCCCACTCGGGCACCTACGGCAGCTTTCTCGGGCTGATGAAGTGGGGCACGATCGCGTCCTGCATCCTTGCCGCGATCGTGGTTCTGCTGATCTCGCGCTGAACCGTGGGCGGGGCGGGCGCGGCCGCGCGCCCGCCCCGCGCCCGTCAGACCCGTTCGATCTCCTCGGCGTCGGCTTCGTCCGTCTCGCCCATCTCGCCGGTCTCCTCGATGCGGCGATACAGTTCGGCCTGCCGCGCACGCAGCCGTTCGCCGATCTCGTCCAGATCGAGCTTACCCGCGGCGTGCGCCGCCTTGGCGTCCGCGAACAGATCCTCGTCCTCCTCGTCGATATGGTGGACGGTCTCCTCGCCGAGGACGTGGACCTTGCTCTTGTAGAGCTCCTCGGTTCCGGTCAGCTGCTCGATCTCCATCGCCAGCCGCTTGCCCGACGCATGTTCGACGATGCCCTCGTCCACCTCGTCCCGCCCGATCACGGGCTTCAGGGCGGGGTAGAGGATCTCCTCCTCGATCGCCATGTGCACGCCGAGCCGCAGGCAGATCTCGTCGGCGATCCGCTTCAGTTCCGCGCCCTCGGCCTCTTCGGCTTCGTCGAACAGCGTGCGGAAGACGTGATGCTCCTCCTTCAGCACGGCGATCGCGCGCGGATCGTCGTCCAGCACGCGGTGATCGCCCTGCTCGTTGCGCGAACCATATTTGCCGGCCATGGGAAGCTCCTGGGGGGAAGGGATGCCAGCCGCCGGAACGGGGCGCGGGGGGCACTGGTTCCGAAATGGTCCGATCCGGCTGTTCCGCAGATTGCCAGCGCCCGGCCCGCCGGCCAGATATCGGCCATGACCAAGCCCGATCCCTGGACGGCCAGCCCTGCCGAAACCATACTCCTTCTCGCGGCCGACCCGCTCGGCGAAGCGCGTGGCCTGGCGGCCATCGCGGCGGCTGGCGCCGCGCCGCTCGCCACCTTGCAGCTCGACGGCGCATGGCCGGAACCGGCGGCGGCGGTGCTGGTCGAACTGGCCGATGCTGAGCATCCCGCCGAGGCGGCGCTGCTCGCCACCCTTTCGGCAGGGGTCGTCGCGGCACGGTTCGAGACGGTCGTCTGCTGCCCGCTGCCTGCCGTCGATCGGGTGGCGCGCGCGCTGCTGGACGGGCCGGTCGATATCGTCGTCGGCGCCGATCCGGCCGAACGGGCGGCCGCCGTCGCGCTCATGCTGGCGCGCCGCCGCCGCAACATGGTGCGCGAGGATCCGGCCGAGGACGAGGCCGAGCGCCGCCGCCTGGCCGAGGAGGCGGCCCGCCTCGCCCGGACGTTGAACGACGCGACCGGCGGCAGCGGCTGGCAGGCCGCGCGCAGCGAGCCCGCACCGCCGCCACCGGCCGAGACCGCCGAGCCCGGCACCCGCCTCGCCCAGCTGCGCCGGCTGGTGCGCGAACGCATGGTCCGCCGCAGCTTCTTCCCGGCGAACCTCTTCGGGGAGCCGGCGTGGGACATGCTGCTCGATCTGGCCATCGCCCGCGAAACGGGGGCGCGGATCGCCGTGTCCAGCCTCTGCATCGCCGCCGCCGTGCCGACGACGACCGCGATCCGCTGGATCCGCACTTTGGTCGAGGAAGGGCTGTTCGTCCGCGCCGACGATCCGGCGGATGGCCGCCGCAGCTTCGTCCATCTGACGGAGCCGGCCGCGGCGGGGATGCAGGCCTATCTGGCCCGTATCTGACGTTGCACCGCGCGCCCGGCGGTGGCAGGGACGGGCGGCGGGCGCTTAGCTCAGTTGGTAGAGCATCTCGTTTACACCGAGAGGGTCGGCGGTTCGAGCCCGTCAGCGCCCACCATCCTTCCTTTTCCCGCCGGGACGGATCGACAGGCAGCTAGGCGACGGCGAGACGAACCCCTTCCGTCAGGAGAAGGAAGCGGTCGAAGGGTCCATGAATGTCGATCGTTCGTCGCGGGCGTGTCCGCCTCGGCTGCGCATGCCCTTGCGGCGCGTCGCGGTCGGCGCGCGCCCGCGGGCATGTCGGCCGCCGCAAAGGGCGGCGCCTGGGGCTAACCAGACGCCGGCGCACCGAGGGGGTCATCCCGATACGCCAAGCAGTTTACCCCCCCCCTGCTCTGCTTGCTTTATACCAATCCAAAATGGATCATGCAAACGTTTGGGAGGTTGGCCGACCGCCCGGCATGGCACCGGGCGGCATATACGTGGATCACAGTGTAACGGTCGCTACCTTGTCCTTGTAGCTGTCCTTGGGATCCTTGCCGAACAGGCGCGTGATCGCGGCGCCGATGCTGGAGCCGCCGAGCCAGATTTCGGCCTTTTCCGTATCCAGCCGCAGCAAGGCGAGCTTGGGATCGTCCTTGCCATTCTCGTACCACGCTTCGACATGCGCGTTCCACAACCGGTCGACGTTCGCACGGTCGGTATCGACCACCAGATCGCCGTGGATGGCGGCGAACAGATCGTGCCCCTTGGCGGTGTAGCTGGCGATGGCACGATGCGACTGGCCGAGCGCCTGGACGAGCCCGTTGTCCTTCGTGGTGAAGAACCAGATCGGGCCGTGGTCGCCTTCGAACTGCGCGGTCATCGGCTGCGAATGGCCGTCGCGGGCGCCGTCCAGCCCCAGCATCACGAAGGGCGAACCCTTCAATTCCTTCCAGAAGCGGGCTTCGATCTCGGTGTCGCTGGCCATGTCGTCTCTCCTCCTTGGCGTTCGGGGGTCGCGCGGTGAACCGGCCGCAGGGCCGGTGGGTTCCAACTCAGGTGAGCCGCGGCGGCTCGATCGAATGGCCGTCCGCATAGGGCATCACCAGCGTGCCGTCGGGCGCGGCGGTGTATGTCACCTGCGTCGGATAGGCGATGCCGATGCCCTCCTCGGCGCACATTTTCACGATGCCGATCAGCACCTTGTGTCGGGCATTGAAGACCTCGTCGTAATTGTCCGACATCACGTCGAACTGCACTTCATAGTCCAGGCTGGAAGCGCCCATCGCGGCCATGCCGCAGCGGACGAGCTTGCACTTCTCCTCGCGCTCCACCAGCGCGCGCACCAGATCGGGGAAGGCCTCGAGTTTCCCGACCGGCGTCTCGTAGGTCAGGCCCACCGTCACGATATTGCGCCGCCGGGCGAGGCGGGCGAGGTTGTGGAGCTGCTTGTTCAGGATGTTGGTGTTGGAGATCACCACCTCCTCGCCGGTCGTCGCGCGCACCCGCGTCGTCTTCAGTCCGATCGCCTCGACGGTGCCGCTGGTCGAATCCCAGCGGATCGAATCGCCGCGGCGGAACGGCTTGTCGAAGATGATCGACAGGGCCGAGAACAGATCGTCGAAGATGCCCTTGGCGGCCAGGCCGATGGCGATGCCGCCGATGCCGAGACCGGCGACGAGGCCCGTCACGTTGACGCCGAGATTGTCGAGCACCACCACCGTCGCGATCGCGAACAGGACGAGGCTCACCATCAGGCGGATCAGGCCGATCGCGCTGCCGAGCGTGCCGTGATCGTGGTCGACGGCGCGCTGCTCGACGAAGCCGATCACCAGCTCGCGCACCCAGATCGCCACCTGCACCGTCGCCGCGATCGTCCAGGCCAGGCCGATCAGCCGCGCCACCACCTGCGGCGGCTCGGCGCTGCCGCTCAGCAGCCGCGCCGCCAGCAGCACCATGAACCACAGGCCGGTATGCGCGGCGGCGCGGCCCAGCACCGTCCGCCAGTCCAGCCGGTCGTGCCGGGCGCACAGCTTCGTGGCCATCCGCCGGACGAACAGCATCGCCAGCACCATCGCCGTGCCGATCGCGGCGGCGATGGCGATCTGGAACCAGTGATCGACCAGCCAGTCGAGCGCATCAAGCCAGAAGCGCTGCACTTCGCGGATCGAGGCGAGCGCGCGCGGGCGCACGGCGGCGGCGGCCGGGGCGGTCATCCTCAGGCCGCCTTCTTCTCGTCGGCCGCAAGTTCCGTCAGTTCGTCGAGAAAGGCGATCAGCGCGCGTTCGTGCGGGGAAAGCCAGCGCGTCGCCCGCGGCAGCTTCGCCCCGCACAGGCCGGCGATGTCGCCCGATTTGCAGATGTCGATCAGCGCGGGGTGCACATAGGATTTGCGGCTGATCGCCGGCGTGTTGCCCAGCGCCTCGGCCACCTGTTCCAGCATCGCCTTCAGCGTCGGCTTCGCCTCCCCGGCCGCCTCGACGATGTGGCGGAACGACAGCACGCTCGCTCCCCAGGTCCGGAAGTCCTTGGCAGAGAAGCTGCCGCCGCTCGCCTCGCGCAGATAGGCGTTGACGTCGGCCGAACCGACGCTCCGCTGCGTCCCGTCCGCCTCGACATATTGGAAGAGTTGCTGCCCCGGCAGATCCTGGCAGCGGCGGACGACGCGGGCGAGGCGCCGGTCGGCGATCGTCAGCCGCTGCATCTTGCCGGACTTGCCGCGATATTCCAGCTTGAGCGTGCCGCCGCGGATGCGGGCGTGGCGATCCTGCAACGTCGTCGCGCCGAAGCTCTTGTTGGTCTTGGCATAAGTGTCGTTGCCGATCCGCACCCGGCCGAGGTCGAGCAGGCGGACGATCGCCGCCAGCACCGTATCCCGCCCCAGCGTGCGCCCCGCCAGATCGGCCTCGACGCGCGCCCGGATCAGCGGCAGCGCCCGGCCGAAGGCGGCGCAGCGCCCGTATTTCTCCTCGTCCTGCGCGGCGCGGAAGTCGGGATGGTAGCGATATTGCTTGCGGCCCTTCTCGTCATAGCCGGTCGCCAGGATATGCCCGTCGGGCGACGGGCAGAACCAGCAGTCGCGATAGGCCGGCGGCAGCGCGATGGCGTTGAGGCGGTCGATCTCGGCGCGTTCGGTGATGCGACGCCCCCCGGCATCGCGATAGGCCCAGCCGCGCCCGGCGCGGCGCCGGCTGATGCCCGGCAGGCTGTCGTCGACGTAGCAGAGGGAGGGGGGCAGGGGGGGCGCATCGTCGGACATGACGGGATCAACGTGACGGTCCGGCACCCGTTCCGGATCGGCCGTAACCGTCAGGCAAGCTCCACCGTCATCGCCGCGATCGTCAGCAGCGTCGGATCGCCGGCGGCGCGCGTGACGCCGGCTTCCACGATCAGGTGGCCGCGCGGGGCGATCGTCCCGTCCGCCATCGCCGCCGCCAGCCGTTCGGCGGCGGCGTAGGGTAGCCGCAGCGTCAGCGCGTGGCGGCGGCCGGCGAAGGTGGCGCTCCGCCAGTCGCGCCCGCGATCGGCCAGCAGCTGCGGTTCCGCCCCGGCACCGGCGGTAATCGCGCGGAGGAGGGCGCGGGTCGCCTGCGTCATCGCTTGGCCTCCCGCTGCGCGGCGAGGTAGGCCAGCACCCGCTGTTCGGTGCGCGTGCGCGGTTCGCGGCCGGCGCGCAGGCTGGGCACGAAGCGCGGATCGGACATCGCCTCGCGTCCGAACCGGGAAGGCGTCATGCCGGTCCGGCGCAGGTGGCGTTCGATGATCGACAGCAGATGCATGGGGCGACTCCGGCGTTCCTGTTCTGTTCCGCCGTTCTCATCCGAAATCCTACTTGTCTAGGATAATTCCTTTCATTATGGCGGCGATATGATCGACGATGCCCGTGCCGCGCTTGCCGCCCTCATCGCCGAACGGCGCGAGGATTATGCCAATCTGTCGGCGGTAATCGGGCGCAACCCCTCGTATGTTCAGCAATATCTGAACCGCGGCAGCCCGCGCCGACTGGCCGAGGAGGATCGCCGCCGGCTCGCCGAATATTTCGGCGTGTCCGAGGAAAAATTGGGCGGGCCGCCCGCGCCGCCCCCCGCCGACGATCTCGTCCACGTTCCCCTGTTCGATGTCGGTGCCGCGGCGGGGCAGGGGCGCGAGACGGATCGTGAGCGGCAGGCCGGCCGCCTCGCCTTCCCGCGGCCGATGCTGCGCGATCTCGCCTCGGGCGGCACCGATGGCCTGTCGCTGATCCGCGTCGAAGGCGCGTCGATGGAACCGCAGATTCGCGACGGCGACCATATCCTCGTCGATCGCCGCGATGGCGCCGATCGCCTGCGCGACGGCGTCTACGTGCTCCGGCTGGACGATCGGCTGGTGGTGAAGCGCGTCGTCCTCGGCCCCGTCCGCGGCCGGGTCGATATCGTCAGCGACAATCCCGCCTTCCCTAGCTGGCCGGGCACGGCCGTCGCCGATCTCGCCGTCATCGGCCGCGTCCGCTGGTCGGGCGGGGTGGTGCGGTAGCGACGGGCGCGTCCGCACCGAAATGGTGCCGAACGGCGCTTCCGCCGCCAGCCTGATCGTGGTTAACATCGCGGCCGACTGCGGCGCCGGTCGATCCGGCAGCCGATCACGGCGGGGAGGGGCGGATGGCGACGGTCTTGGTCTGGCAGAACCATTTCATCGATCTGAGCGGCAAGCATACCTGGACGGGCCACGCCAGCATGAGCATCAGCGACAGGTTCGTCGATACGCGCGGCCTGGTGGAGGCGGACGACGGATCGAAGAAGATGGTCGTCGACGATTCGAGCACGGACCTGATCGCCGGCACGCCCGATTATGTGAGCTTCTGGCCCGGCACGCTCACCGAATCCGGCAAGAAGGACGTGCGCACCTTCAACGACGGATGGAAGATGGGCGTCAAATATGGCGCCAAGTCGAAACCGTCGATCTTCGCGGACGTGGCGCTCGAACGCTATGCGCCCGATCACGTCATCCGCATCAAGGGCCTCAACGAGAACAAGATGCGCGCCAAGTGGCAGTCGATCCGCTCGAAGAAGGGCGCCAGCTACAAGTTCCTCCGCAAGAATTGCTCGTCGGTGGTCGCCAGCGTCATGCAGGCCGCGACCCCCTGGTACGCCACCGATCATCACCAGATCTGGACGCCGTGCGACGTCCGCGATTATGCACTCAAGCATGGCAAGACGATGCTCTGGTCCGATTTCATCGACGAGATCGAGGCCAGCGGCTCGGGCAGCGCCGAACAGCTCGCCCTGCTGAAGGGCGTCAAGCGCCGCAGCGCCCATCGCGGCACGTCGGGTGGCGATGCCAAGTTCAAGTGACGGGGCGGATTGGCGCGCCCGGCTGGGTTCGAACCAGCGACCACATGCTTAGAAGGCAAGTGCTCTATCCAGCTGAGCTACGGGCGCGCGCGCGGACCGCATAGCGCGGATTGCGCGGGGGCGGGAAGCGGCTAATCACCGGGGATGAGCAGCGATCCGACCCCCGTCGCGGTGGCCGCCCCCGATCTGGGGAACCGCCCGTTACGCGCCTACGATCTGGTGATGGCGGCGTTCGTCGCCATCCTCCTCCTGTCCAACGTCCTCGGCGCCGGCAAGGTCGCGCAGCTGCGCCTGCCGCTGATCGGGGACTGGCCGTTCGGCGCTGGCATCCTGTTCTTCCCGCTCGGCTACGTCATCGGCGACGTGCTGACCGAGGTCTACGGCTATGCCCGCGCGCGCCGCTGCATCTGGGTGGGGTTCGCCGCCTTGCTGTTCATGGCGGGGATGAGCTTCGTCGTCGTCGTCCTGCCGCCCGCGCCGGGCTGGACGGGGCAGGCGGCCTACGAACAGGTGTTCGGGCAGGTGCCGCGCATCGTCTTCGCCTCGATCCTCGCCTTCTGGGCGGGGGAGTTCGCCAATAGCCTGGTCATGGCGCGGATGAAGATCTGGTCGGGCGGCCGGCACCTGTGGATGCGCACGATCGGATCGACCGTGGTCGGGCAGGGGATCGACAGCCTGATCTTCTATCCGCTCGCCTTCCTGGGGGCGGAAGGGTGGACGCCGCGCCTCGTCCTCATCGTCATCGCCACCCAATGGGCGCTGAAGGTGGCGTGGGAAGCGGCGCTGACGCCCGTCACCTATCGCGTCGTCGCCTTCCTGAAGCGCCACGAAGGGATCGACGTCTACGACCGCGGCACCGACTTCACGCCCTTCCGCGCCGGGCTGTGATCGCGGTTCAAAGCACCGCTTCGATCAGCCCGCGCGCCTGTGCCTCGTTCGCCTCCAGATACCAGTTGCTGGTCGCCTTCCCCAGCAGCTCGTCCATCGTCACGTCCGATCCGACGATCAGATTCTCGAACCCCTCGTTCTGGATTGCGATCGACGCGCGGATCTCGTTCAGGGTCGCCTCCAGCGTGGCGATGCAGGTCGTGAGGGGGCCATCGATCGCCAGTTGCTTGGCCAGCTTGCGCTCGTGGATCATCAGCCGCGTGCCGCGCGTCAGATAGCGGTTCTCGCGCGCGAAGAAGGACATGAAGGTCGTGCCCGCCGAATAGATCGCCGCCTTGCCCAGGAAGACGAAACGGCGCGCCGGATTGAGGTCGCTGTTGAAGCGCACGTCCTCGCCCATCATCCGCGCCACTTCCGGATCGCCGCCGAGCGTCGACAGTTCGATCACCACCAGCCCCTCGGCCGGCGCGGTGGCGAGCTGGTTCCGGAACGCTTCGTACATCGGATAGTCGACCGGGCCGGACAGCAGGATGGCGGGCTGTGCGAAATCGGCGGCGGTCAGGGCCTGTGCGGTCATTGCGATGCTCCGATGCGGGCGGGGAGGAACCAGCGGGACAGGATCAGACCGGGCAGCGCCAGCAGGATCCCGTCCGTGACGAGATTGTAGATCGACCAGCCGAGGTCGTAATGATCGAAGATCGGCTCGGCGCCATGCACCAGCGCACTCGCCGCCACCGCGAAGATCGCCGACAGCCGCGCCCGCGCGCCGAAATCACTGACGTAGGGGGCGATGCCGGACAGCGCCGCCCCCACCAGCAGCGAGACGGTGAAGAACAGCACGAACCCGCCGACGAACCCCCCGCTCGACGAGACGGGCTGACCGACGCTGTTGAAATGGACGGTGGCGATCGGCCCGCGCGCATAGAGGATGGTGTTCTGCGCCGATCCATAGGGCGCCGGGATCTGATAGGTGCCCGTGCCCGAGGGGCTGAGCTGCTGCGCCAGCGTCGTCTGCACCGCGGCGGCGTTCGCATCGGGCGCGCCGGCATAGGCCAGCCGGTCGAGCGGCGTCGCCCAGAACAGCATCATCGCGATCGTCATCGCGATCGCCGATGCCACGCTGCCCGCCAAGATCCGGATCATCGCTGCCTCCCCTGTCGTTCGGTCGGGCAAGCAAACGTCCGGATCGGTCAGGCGATCCCGGCCCCCGTGGCCGGCGGCGCGCCCGCTGTCATCAGCTTGCGGGCGAAGCCGATCAGCCCGGTCTGGCGGCTGCGCTTCAGCCGCTCGGCCTCGAGGATGTGGCGGACCTGCCCGAAGCAGCGCTCGACATCGTCGTTGACCAGCACGTAATCATAGCCGTCCCAATGGCTTATCTCGCTGGCTGCGCGGGCCATGCGGCCGGCGATCACCGCCGGATCGTCCGTGCCGCGCCCCGCCAGCCGCCGGCCCAGCTCCTCCATCGACGGCGGCAGGATGAAGACGCGGACGACGTCGCCGCCGGCCTGCTGGAATAATTGCTGCGCGCCCTGCCAGTCGATGTCGAACAATACGTCCTGGCCCGCATCGAGCATGTCGTAGATCGGCTTGGCCGGGCTGCCGTAGCGATGGTCGAAGACGTGCGCCCATTCGAGGAACTGCTCCTCCGCCACCATCTGCCGGAAGCGTTCGAGGTCGACGAAATGATAGTCGCGCCCGTCCACCTCGCCGGGGCGCATCGGGCGGGTGGTGGCGGAGACGGACATCGCCAATTGTCCGTCGGCCGCCAGCAGCTTGCGCGCGATCGTGGATTTGCCGGCGCCGGAGGGCGACGACAGCACGAAGAGGACGCCGCGGCGGGCGAGCGGGGCTTGGACCATGGCCGCGGCTCTTGCCGCCGCCGGGCCGCGGCGTCAACGTGGCGCGCATGCGGGCAGGGGGCGGGAACGGGGCGATCCGGTGGCGGCATGCGGCGGCGGCGTTGGCGATCGCGGCGCTGGCGGGCGCGTGGCTGTGGGCGTCGGGCCGTCCCCCGATCTGCGACTGCGGATACGTCGCGCTGTGGCATGGCGCGCTCGATGCCGGCAACAGCCAGCATCTCGCGGACTGGTATACCCCCAGCCACATCCTCCACGGAATCCTGTTCTACGCGGTCGCATGGCTGATCGCCCGGCCGGGCCGGGTCGGTGGGCGCTGGCTGGTCGCGGCGGTGGCGATCGAGGCGGCGTGGGAAGCGATCGAGAATTCGCCCGCCGTGATCGATCGCTACCGCACCGCCACGATCGCGCTCGGCTATAGCGGGGACAGCGTCGTCAATTCGCTGGCGGACATCGGCTGGATGGCCGCGGGCTTCCTCCTCGCCCGCCGCCTGCCGGTGACGGTGACGATCCTGCTGGCGTTGGCGCTGGAGCTGGCGGCGCTCGCCGCGATCCGCGACAATCTGACGCTCAACGTGCTGATGCTACTCCACCCTGTCGAGGCGATCCGCGCCTGGCAAAGCGGTGCATGAACAAGGCCCGCGCCACCCTTCGGGCGGCGCGGGCCTCCTCGTTGCCGGTCTGGCGATCAATAATCGGTGCGCACCGCCGCCTTGCCGGCGCGGCGCCGGTCATAGGCCTTCTTGGCGACATAGCCGCCGCCCAGCAGCAGGCCGAGCGGCCCCAGCCGGCGCATCGCGCCCACGGCCGCCATGCCCATGATCGCGCCCTTGGTGCCGCCGCTGCCGTCGCGCCGGTCGATCTCGCGTCCGATCAGCGCACCCACGATCTTGCCGAACATCGTCTGTCTCCCTGTTCGTTACGGGCTGTGGAAGCGCGGCACGGGCCGGTTGGTTCCCGCTAGGCAACAGGCGGGGGAAACGCCTACAGGCGGCACATGCCCGATCTTGCCGAAGCTCAATCTCGTGTCGCCGATCTCGTCGCCGCCGCCGCCCGCGCCGGGGCCGATGCCGCCGATGCGCTCTACGTCCGCTCGCAATCCACACAGGTGCAGGTGCGGCTCGGCAAGCTAGAGGACGTCGAGCGCTCCGATGGCGAGGACATGTCGCTGCGCGTCTTCGTCGGGCGCCGCTCGGCCAGCGTCTCCTCCTCCGACCTGTCGGGCGAGGCGATGGCGGCGCTGGTCGATCGCGCCGTCGCGATGGCGCGCGAGGCGCCCGAGGATGCCTTTGCCGGCCTCGCCCCCGAAGACCGGCTGCTGCGCGGCTCCGGCCCGGACGTCGATGGCGACGACGGCGCCGATCCCGCCCCGGCCGCGCTGCGCGCGCTGGCCGAGGAGGCGGAGGATGCCGCCCGCGCCGTCGCTGGCGTCACCAACAGCGAGGGGGCGGGGGCCAGCGCCGGCCGATCGACGATGGCGCTCGCCACCTCGCACGGCTTCGCCGGCGCCTATCGCACCAGCGGCTATGGCGCGTCGGCCAGCGTGATCGCGGGCGAAGGGGCGGGGATGCAGCGCGACCACGCCTATCATTCGGCGCGCCACCTCACCGATCTCGACGCCGCCGCCGACATCGGCCGGCGTGCGGCCGAACGCGCCGTCGCCCGCCTCTCGCCCGGCCGGCTGGCGAGCGGGGCGATGCCCGTCTTCTTCGATCCGCGCGTCGGCGCCAGCCTGCTCGGCCATCTGATCGCCGCGATCGGCGGCAGCGCCATCGCCCGGCGGACGAGCTTCCTGCTCGATGCCGCCGGCACCGCCGTCTTCGGCCCCGGCATCACCGTGCGGGACGATCCGCACCGTCCGCGCGGGCTCCGCTCGCGCCCGTTCGACGGGGAGGGGCTGCCCACCGCGCCTACGGACATCGTGGCGGGCGGGGTGCTGACCGGCTGGCTGATGGATTCGGCCGCCGCCCGCCAGCTCGGCGCCGCCCCCACCGGCCACGCGGTGCGCGGCTCGGGCGGCCCGCCCGGCATTTCCGCCAGCAACCTCTACATGCTCGCCGGCCCGGACAGCCCCGAAGCGCTGATGGCCGACGTGGGCGAGGGCGTGCTCGTCACCGAGCTGATCGGCCAGGGCGTCAACGGCGTCACCGGCGATTACAGCCGCGGCGCCTCCGGCTTCGCGGTCCGCGACGGGCAGGTGGCGGAGCCGGTCGCCGGCATCACCATCGCCGGCAATCTCCGGGAGATGTTCCGCGCCCTCGTTCCCGCATCCGATCTGCGCTTCCGCCGCGCCGTCGACGTGCCGACGATCCGCATCGACGGGATGACGGTTGCCGGCGCCTGACGCGCTGCTCGCCGCCGTCGCCGCCGTCGCCGCCGAAGCGGGGGCGCTGGCGCTGCGGCGGCAGGGGGAGGGCTTCCGCCGCTGGGAAAAGGGGCCGGGCCAGCCGGTGTGCGAGGTCGATCTCGAGGTCGATGCGCTGATCGCCGCACGGCTGGCGGCGATCGATCCGGACGCGGGCTGGCTTTCGGAAGAGACGCTCGATTCCCCCGCGCGCCTTGCCTGCGAACGGGTGTGGGTGGTCGATCCGATCGACGGCACGCGCGACTATCTGCGCGGGCGGACGGGCTGGTGCGTCTCGATCGCGCTCGTTTCGGGCGGGCGCCCGGTGCTGGGCGTGCTGGACGCCCCCGGCCGTGGCGAACGCTGGGCGGCGGTGGCGGGTGGCGGTGCGACCTGCAACGGCCGCCGGCTCGCCGCCTCGACCCGCATGACGCTGGAAGGCGCGCGCGTCCCCGCCGATACGCTGCCGCGGACGGACAAGGATCTCGTCGCCGTGCCCCGCCCCAATTCGATCGCGCTGCGCGCGGCTATGGTGGCCGCGGACGAGGTCGATCTGCTCGCCACGCTGCGCTGGGGCAACGAGTGGGACATCGCCGCCGCCGCCCTCATTGCCGAGGAAGCCGGCGCGACGGTGACCGACGCGCTGGGCGCCGCGATCCGTTACAACAGCGCGTCGGCCAGCGCGTTCGGCATCCTCGCTGCCGCCCCCGCTATCCATTCCGCCGCCATCGAGCGCCTGAGCGAACGGGCTGCCGCCGCGCTCGCGCGGTAAGTCTTTGCTAGGATGTGCGCGTTATACGAATGTCGGAACGGACATTTGACAGATGTATGTTAACAAAAGCTGCTACGCGCAGCCTAGCATGGTCCGGCTGATGGGGAATCGATGTGAAGCCAGGACGTGATCTTCACGCACAGGGGGGATGCGGCGCCTGCCGCGAGACGGGTGAACTGGCGATCCCGCTGGCGATGGCCTTCCAGCCGATCGTCGATTATCGCAACGGCAATATCTTTGCTTATGAAGCACTTGTGCGCGGGCCGGAGGGGGAAGGCGCGGCGAGCGTGCTCTCGCAGGTCAACGACGACAATCGCTATGCCTTCGACCAGCAATGCCGCGTCACCGCGATTCGCACCGCGGTCGAGGCGGGGTTGCTGGACGGCGGCGCCGGCCTCTCGATCAACTTCCTCCCCAACGCCGTCTACAGCCCGCGCGCCTGCATCCAATTGACGTTGAAGACGGCGCGGGAGGTGGGCCTGCCACCCGATCGGCTGATTTTCGAATTCACCGAGAATGAGCAGATGGCCGATCCGGCGCATGTCGCCGCGATCATCGCCACCTATCGCGAAATGGGCTTCGGCACCGCGCTCGACGATTTCGGCGCGGGCCATGCCGGGCTCGCGCTGCTCGCGCGCTTCCATACCGACATCATCAAGCTCGATATGGCGCTGATCCGCGATCTGGCGAAGGGCAGCCGCCAGCGTCCGATCCTCCACGCCGTGAAGACCATGGCCGACGGCTTCGGCACGCAGCTGATCGCCGAAGGGGTGGAGACGGCGGACGAGGCGGAAGCGCTGTGCAGCCTCGGCATCTGCCTGATGCAGGGCTATCATTTCGCCCGCCCCGCCTTCCGCCGGCTGGTGGCGACGTCCGAACTGGCCGGCATCCCCGCCTGATCGGGCGGGGCTTCAATTTGATCCACTGACGTGGATGCGGCACCGGCCCGCTCCCCCACCCGGCCGCCCAATCAGGATACGCTGTGGGCGGCCGGGTGGGGGAGCGGGCCGGTGCCGCCACTTGATCCAGCTATGCTGGATCAGCCTTTACGTCCGCAGCCGCTCGATCGCCTGGGCCAGCGCCACGTAGAGCTTGCCCATGTCGGACGAGAGGAGGGTCACGCTCAGCGGCCCGCCGTCGCGGCTGGAAAGCACGCGGCGCAGCATCGCCTCGAAATCATGGACGTAGCGGTTGATCTGCTCGCGGAACTCCGCCTCGCCCGAATATCGGCGCAGCAGCTCGCGCGATTGCGCGGCATCCAGCAGGCGCACGGCGCGACGGGTGAAGACGCCGCGGTCGCCGCGCAGATAGGCCGCCCAGGCGGTGTCGCTCACGTCCGACGACAGGATCTTGGCGACGTCGATCGACGCCGAATTCAGCGATTCGACCAGCAGCGCCACCTGCCGCGCGAAATTCTGCTGTTCGGCACGGTCGGCCGTCTCGCGCACGTCGCTCAACTGGTCCTTCACCGCCGCCGTCGCCCGGCCGATCGCGGACAATTGCCCCGCCAGCCGCGCCTCGGCCTGATCGGCGGCGGCGGCGACCTGTTCTTCCATCGCCTGCGCCGTGCGCGCGATCACTACCATGCTGCTCGCCAGGCGATCGTCGGCCTTGGCGCCGGCGGCGTTCAGCTGCTGCTCGACCTGCTCGGCGGCGGCGCGGATCGTGGCAAGCTGCGCCGCCAGCCGTTCGGCGCTGCCCGTCGCGGCGCGATCGAGCTGCGTCTCCATCGTCTCGGCCGCTTCGGCGACGCTGCCGAGCTGCCCCGCCAGCCGGCGGACCGAGGCGGCGGCGGCGGCGGCGACCTGCGCCTCCATCGCCTGCGCCGCATCGGCCAGCGCGGTCACCAGCGTCTGGAGGTGGCGGTCGGCGCGCTCGGCGGCATCGGCCATGCCCGTCTCGGCATTGCCGGCGGCGCGGGTGATCGCCGCGATCCGCCCGCCCAGCACGTCGCCCGCCTGATCGACCTGCCCCGCCGCCTCGCGCGCCGCCTGCGCCGTTTCCGCCAGATGCGCGCGCAGCCGCTCGGCCAGCACGCGATCGACGGTATGTTCGACCTCGCGCGCCAGATCGCCCGCGATCGAGGGGACGATCGCGGTGATCGCGGCACGCGCCTGGTCGGAGGCGCGTGTGGCGCTGTCGCGCACGCGGTTCATCGCCTCGACCAGCCGGTCGGCGGTGCCGGCGGCCAGCGCCTCGGCATTCTCGCCCGTTTCGGCGATGAGCCGGCTGAGGCCCATCGCCTGCCCACGCAGCGCCGCCAGCCGCCGGTCGGCATCGCCACCCAGCGTTTCCAGCGCGCGCTGCTGCCCTTCGATCGCGCCGCTGAAGCCCGTCAGCTTGCCTTCCGTATCCTCCGCCAGCCGCGCCAGCGCCTGCGCCTCGCCGGTCGAGGCGCTGACCGCTTCCAGACTGCGCTCGGCATGGAGCCGCAGCCGCGAGAGCGCGGCCGGCAGCGTGTCCTCCAGATCGCGGGCGTTGGTGTCGAGCACCCGGCGCACGGCGGTGACGCGCTCGAATAAGGTGACGGCGGCGGTGGTGCCGCTGGCGACCCCGCGCGAGACATGCTCGGCATGGTCGGCCAGCGCCGCCAGCGCCTCGGCCAGATCGGCGGTCTGTTCGGCCCCGACCTCGCCCAGATTGCCGAACCGTTCCTCGATGCGGGCGAGCGCGCCGTCCAGCGCATCGGCCATCCGCACCGTCGCCTGATCCTGCGCGGCGATGCGCTGGAACAGGCCGTCGATCCGCTCGCCGCTGTCGGCCAGACGGCGGACGAGATGCTCGCTATGGTCCATCCCCGCGCGATCGACCGCGGCGCGCCCTTCCTCGGCCAGCGCCACCAGCGCCGCCGCCTGTTCGGCCACGCCGCGGCGGGTCGCGTCGATCGCGCGCTCGGCATCGGCCAGCGCGACGGCGATCGTCCGGTCGAGCCGGGCGGCGGTCTCGTCCAGCCCCCGTGCCGTCTCCGCCCCGCCGGCGGCGATCCGGGCGAGTTGCGCCGCCAGCCGATCGGCCGCCACGCGCACCTGCACGTCGGCGCCATGGCCCGCCTCGCCGACCGCCGCCAGCAGCCGCTCCAATTCGCTGAGCTGGTCCTGCACGGTGGCGCCGGCGCCCCGCAATTCCTGCGCGATGCGGCGGCTGCGCTCGTCGGCCTGCGGCAGTTCCTGCGCGATCGCCGCGACATCCTCGCGCGCGCCGGCCGAGGCGTGGCGCAGCCGTTCGGCGGTGTCGCGCAGGCCCGCCGTCTCGCGCGCCAGCGCGCCATTGGCCTCGCCGACCTGCGCCAGCGTCCGTTCGCCCAGAGCCTCCAGCGCGGCACGCTGCGCCTCGATCTCCTGCCGCCCGTCCGCCAGCCGCACGGTCAGCGTGTCGAGCAGGTCGGTCAGCCGTGCCGCCTCGCCGCGCAGCGTGCGCGCCGCGCGGCCGTAGCGCCGTTCGCGGCTGCGCCCGCCCTGCGCCACGATCAGCCAGACGAGCGCGATCAGCGCCACCGGCGCCGCGGCGACCCCGATGAGCAGCAAGGTGCGGACGAGATCGCCGGCGCCGGCCGGGTCGCGCAGCACCGCCACCGCCACCGTGCCGATCCAGCCGATGGCGAGCAGCGCGAACAGCGCCGCCACCACCACCTCGACGGCGGATGCGCCGCCGGCGGCGGGTTCGCCTGTCCCGTCCCACGCCACCTCGGGCCGGAAGGCGAGGGGTTCGGCCGCGGTATCCGCGCCCGGCTGGCTCGCGGCAGCTTCCATCTCGTTCTGGTCCCCGCCCCGATCCGCGTCGTCGCCCACGGGCACGATGCGATCCGCCCCGGCCCGCTGTGCCCCCTGGTTCATGGGCCAGCCTTAGCATCTTTGCGGGGAGACGGAACCCATCGCTAGGCAGGGCGGCGGTTCGTGCGTATCGGTGGCATTATGTCAATCGGCATCGTCGCCCTCATCGCCGCCTTCGAACCCACCTCGCCCGAGGATGCGACGCCCGCCGCGGCGCGCGCCTTCGCCGGCGCCACCGTGCTGGAGCATCAGGCGCGCCGTGCGGTGCGGGCGGGCGCCACGCGGCTGATCGTGCTGAGCGATGCCGCCCACCCCGCGCTCACCGCCATCGTCCAGCGGCTGCGGCGCGATGCGCTGCCGGTCGAGCTGGCGGTGGGCATGAGCGACGCCGCCGATCGGCTCCACCCCAGCGAGCCGGTGCTGGTGATCGCCGATGCGTGCCTCGTTCCCGAGCAGGAGATGGCTCGCGTCGCCCACGCCCCCCCGCCCGTGCTGCTGACCGTGGCGGACCTGCCGGGGCGCGACCTGTTCGAACGGATCGACGCATCCGCGCGCTGGGCCGGGGTCGCGCTGCTCGACGGAACGATGGTGCGCGAGACGGCCGAGATGCTGGGCGAATGGGATGCGCTGTCGGTGCTGCTGCGCCGAGCGGTCCAGGCGGACGCCCGCCGCATTCCCGCCCCCGAACATGGCGACGACGCGCTGCCGATCGTCGCCTTCGCGGCGCAGGGGCTGGCGGGCATGGAGCGGCGGCTGGTGGCTGGCACGCGCATCGCCGGCAGCGACTGGCCGGCGCGGCTGGTCTATCCGCCGATCGAGGATGCGGTGCTGCCGCCGCTGTTCCGCCGCCAGATCGATCCGTGGTGGCTGGCGGCGGGGGCGGCGGCGCTGGGCGTGCTGGCGGCGGCGCTGACCGGCTATCTGCTGATCGGCGCGCTGATCCTGCTGTTGCTGTCCGGCCCTGTGGAATCGATCGCCGCGCGCCTGGCCCGCATCCGCGCGGCCGAGATCCGCCGCGGCCGGCTGTTCGCCCGCATCCGCATCGCCGGGGCGGCGGTGGCGCTGATCGGCCTGGGGCGGGCGGTCGCCGCGGGCGGGCAGTGGGGCTGGTGGCTGGTCGCCGGCCTGACGCTGGCGGCGATGGCGGCGCTGGTGGTCGAGCGGCGTAGCCTCGCCGCGGTCGATGCCGGGGCGGCGGATCGCGCGCCCTGGCTCGCTTCGGCCGATGGGCTGCTATGGGTGGTGCTGCCGTTCGGCCTCACCGGCTTCTGGGGCGCGGGGCTGACGGTGGCGGCGGCCTATGCGTTCGTCTCGTTCGGCTGGGTTCAGCGCCGGCTGGGCCAGGCGGTCCGGCGGTAGCGGACGACCGGTCCGCCGCCCCGGCCGGCGGGGCGGCGGACCGGATCACGGTCAGCGCTGGCCGACCGGCACGTAGTCCCGCTCGGTCTCGCCGGTGTAGAGCTGGCGCGGGCGGCCGATCTTCTGCTCCGGATCGGCGATCATCTCGTTCCATTGCGCCACCCAGCCGACGGTGCGGGCGAGCGCGAACAGCACGGTGAACATCGTCGTCGGGAAGCCGATCGCCGACAGGATCACGCCCGAATAGAAATCCACGTTCGGGTAGAGCTTCTTGTCGATGAAATAGGGGTCTTCCAGCGCGATCCGCTCCAGTTCACGCGCGGTGTCCAGCACCGGATCGCTGATGCCCAGCTTGTCGAGCACCTCGCTCGCCGCCTTGGACAGCACCTTCGCGCGCGGATCGAAATTTTTGTAGACGCGGTGGCCGAAGCCCATCAGCCGGAACGGATCGTCCTTGTTCTTGGCGCGGGCGATATATTCCGGGATGCGATCGGGCGTGCCGATCTCGCGCAGCATGTTGAGCGCCGCCTCGTTCGCGCCGCCGTGCGCCGGGCCCCACAGGCACGCGATGCCCGCCGCGATGCACGCGAAGGGGTTGGCGCCGGAAGAGCCCGCCAGCCGCACCGTCGAGGTCGAGGCATTCTGTTCGTGATCGGCGTGGAGGATGAAGATCTTGTCCATCGCCGATTCGACCACCGGATCGACGACATATTCCTCCGCCGGCACGGAGAAGGTCATGCGCAGGAAATTGGCGGTATAGGACAGGCTGTTGTCTGGATAGACGAAGGGCTGCCCAACCGAATATTTATAGGCCATCGCCGCGATCGTCGGGATCTTGGCGATCAGGCGGTGGCTGGCGATCAGCCGCTGCTGCGGATCGGTGATGTCCGTGGAATCGTGGTAGAAGGCGGACAGCGCGCCCATCACGCCGCACAGGATGGCCATCGGATGCGCATCGCGGCGGAAGCCGCGGAAGAAGGTGGCGAGCTGTTCGTGCACCATCGTGTGGCGCGTGATCGTGGTCTTGAACTTCTCCAGCGTGGTGCCGTCGGGCAGCTCGCCGTTCAGGAGGAGATACGCGACCTCCATGAAGCTCGACTGTTCGGCCAGCTGGTCGATCGGATAGCCGCGGTGGAGGAGCACGCCGGCATCGCCGTCGATATAGGTGATCTTGGACCAGCAGGATGCGGTGGAGGTGAAGCCCGGATCGTAGGTGAAGGCACCCGTCTGCGCATAGAGCTTGCGGATATCGATCACGTCCGGCCCGGTCGTGCCGGACAGCACCGGATAATCGTGGTCCTTGCCCTCGACCTGCAGCGTCGCCTTGTCGTTCATCCGGCCGAACTCCCTATCGTTCAATCAGCGTGTCTTGGGGCTCGCCGATCGCGTCGGCCAGCCGGCCCAGGCTCTCCTCGCGGCCGAGGAGCGCCAGGACGTCGAATATGCCCGGCGAGGTCGTCCGGCCGGTGAGCGCCGCGCGGAGCGGCTGCGCCACCTTGCCGAGGCCGAGCCCCGCCGCCTCCGCCACGGGCCGGATCGCCGCCTCCAAGGCGGGGGCCGTCCAGTCGGCGACAGGCGCCAGCGCCGCCGCCGCTTCGCGCAGCAGGGCGATGCCGGCCGGGTCTAGCAGCAATGCCGCGCGCTCGTCCATCGCCAGTGGGCGGTTGCGAAACAGGAAGGCCGCGCCGTCGGCAAGATCGCGGATATCCTTGGCGCGCACCTTCAGCACGGGGATGCTGCGGCGCAACAGGTCCGCATCGGCCGGGCGCTCGGCGGTGGCCGCGACGAAGGGCAGAGCGAGCGCCGCCAGCCGCGCATCGTCGGCCTCGCGAAGATAATGGCCGTTCAGATTCTCGAGCTTCTTCAGGTCGAAGCGGGACGGCGCCCGGCCGACTGCGCCCAGATCGAACCAGCGCACCGCATCGTCGCGCGCGATGATCTCGGCATCGCCATGGCCCCAGCCGAGGCGGAGGAGGTAATTGCCCAGTGCCTCGGGCAGCATGCCGAGGTCGTCGCGATAGGCCTCGACGCCAAGCGCGCCGTGGCGCTTGGACAGTTTCGCCCCGTCCGCCCCGTGGATCAGCGGGATGTGCGCATAGACCGGCGCCGGCCAGCCCCCCTCCGCCGCATCCATCGCGCGGACGATGCCCAGCTGGCGGAAGGCGTTGTTGAGGTGGTCGTCGCCGCGGATGACGTGGGTCACGCCCATGTCGTGATCGTCCACCACCACCGCCAGCATATAGGTGGGCGTGCCGTCCGACCTGAGCAGGATCATGTCGTCCAGCTCCTCGTTCTGCACGGTGACGGTGCCCTGCACCCGGTCCTCGATCGTGGTCGATCCCGCCTGTTCGGCGCGCAGGCGGATCACGAAGGGCTTGCCATCCTCGGCCGGGCCGGGCTGCCGGTCGCGCCAGCGCCCGTCGTAGCGGAGCGGCCGGCGGTTGGCCTTCTGCTCCTCGCGCATCGCCGCCAGCTCGTCGGGCGTCGCATAGCAGCGATAGGCATGGCCACCCGCCAGCAGCGCGTGCGCCACTTCGGCATGGCGCGCCGCGCGGGCGAACTGGAACACCGCCTCGCCGTCCCAGTCGAGGCCCAGCCAGCGCATCCCGTCGAGGATCGCGTCGATCGCCGGCTGGGTGGAGCGGGCGCGATCGGTATCCTCGATGCGCAGCAGGAAGCGGCCGCCGTGATGGCGCGCGTAGAGCCAGTTGAACAGCGCCGTGCGCGCTCCGCCGATGTGCAGGAAGCCGGTGGGCGAGGGGGCGAAACGGGTGACCACCTCGCCCGCGGGGGCCTCCCCACGAACGTCGCTGCTTGCACCCACGGCCGATGACTCCCAGACTGCGCGGGACATGCCCACGGATGCGAGCGGCCCTAGCATAGCGTTTCCGCGATGGCCAAGCGCCGCCGCCGAACGCTGGCTGGAGGCGGAGCGCGACCAGCTCGCCCTCTGGCTTCCGGTCGGCCTCGCCACCGGCATCGGCCTGTGGTTCCTCCTGCCGCGGCCGGCGGACTGGGCGCTCCTGATCGTGGTGGCGCTGGCGATCGCCTCGGGTTCCGTGGCGCTGCCCGGCGGCGGGCGGCTGCCGCGCGCCATCGCGCTGTTCGCGCTGGCGGTGGCGATCGGCGGCGGCACGATCTGGTGGCGGAGCGTGCGCGTCGCCGCCCCGGTGCTCGATCGGCCGCGCGTCGCGATCGTCACCGGACGGATCGAACGGGTCGAGCCGCGGCCGGCGCAGGCGATCGTCCGGCTGGTCGTGGCGGGGGAGGGCGAAGCGCTGCCGCCGCGGCTTCGGCTGAACGTCGCGGCGGCGGACGTGCCCGCCGGGCTCGTCACCGGCGCCCGCATCCGCGTCCGTGCCCGGCTCGTCCCGCCGCCGCCGGCATTGCTGCCCGGCGCCTATGACTTCCGCCGCATCGCCTGGTTCCAGCGGTTGGGGGCGACGGGGCGGGCGCTCGATCCGCCGGAGGTGCTGGCGCCGCCGGCCGACCCCGGCTGGCGCGGGCGGCTGGCCGGCCTCCGCGCCCGCCTCACGCAGCACATCCTCACCGCCCTGCCGGGGGCGGAGGGCGGCATCGCCGCCGCGCTGGTGACGGGGGACGTCGGCGCGATCCCGGATGCCGATGCGGAGGCGATGCGCCGTTCGGGCCTCGCCCACCTCCTCTCGATCAGCGGGCTGCACGTCACCGCGGTCGTCGCGGCGACGATGGCGCTGGCGCTCAGGCTGCTCGCTCTGTCGCCGGCGCTGGCGCTCCGCTGGCCGCTGCCGGTGGTGGCGGCGGGGGCGGGGGCGCTGGCGGGGATCGGCTATACCCTGCTGTCCGGCGCCGAGGTGCCGACGATCCGGTCGTGCATCGCCGCCCTCCTCGTCCTCGCCGGCCTCGCGATGGGGCGGGAGGCGGTGACGCTGCGGCTGGTGGCGGCCGGCGCGGTCGTCGTGCTGCTGCTCTGGCCCGAGGCGCTGGTCGGCGCATCTTTCCAACTGAGCTTCGCCGCCGTCACCGCGATCGTGGCACTGCACGATCACCCCCGCCTGCGCGCCGCCTTCGCCCGCCGGGCCGAACCGGGGTGGGCGCGGCTGCTGCGCGGCCTCGCCCTGCTGCTGCTGACCGGCATCGCGGTGGAGGCGGTGCTGGCGCCGATCGCCCTGTTCCACTTCCAGCGCGCCGGGCTCTACGGCGCACTCGCCAATATCGCCGCCATCCCGCTCACCACCTTCGTCATCATGCCGCTGGAGGCGGCGGCGCTGCTGCTGGACGTCGCCGGTCTCGGCGGGCCTCTGTGGTGGGCGGCGGGGCTGGCGCTCCGCCTGCTGCTGGCGCTGGCGCATGGCGTGGCGGCGCTGCCGGGGGCGACTGCGGCGCTGCCGACGATGCCGCTCGCCGCCTTTCTGGCGATGGTAGCGGGCGGGCTGTGGCTGCTGCTGTGGCGGACGCGCCTGCGCCTGCTCGGCCTCGCCCCCTTTGCGGCCGGCGCCATCCTCGCGCTCGCCACGCCCCCGCCCGACCTGCTGGTGACGGCGGACGGCCGCCATCTGGCGGTGCGCACCCCCGCCGGCGGCCTCGCCCTGCTACGGCCGCGGGCGGGCGATTACGTCCGCTCCGCGGTCGGCCAGGCGGCGGGGATCGAGGGGGAGGCGGCGGCGCTGGACGACTGGCCCGCCGCCCGCTGCACCGCCGATCTTTGCGCGATCGAGATCGAGGGCCGCCGGCTGCTCGCCACGCGCAGCGCCTATCTGGTCGACATCCGCGCGATCGCCGCCGCCTGCGCGCGCGCCGACCTCGTCGTCAGCGAGCGGCGCCTGCCACGTACCTGCCGGCCGCGCTGGCTGAAGGTCGATCGGTCGCTGCTGGGCGAAGCCGGCGGCCTTGCCATCCGCATGCGCGCCGGCACCGTCCGCACCGCGCTCCGCCCCGGCGATACGCACCCCTGGGTGCGGCCCCCGCTGGTCAGCGCCGCACCCCGCCGCTATCCAAAGCCCCGTAACGGAACGGGAGATGCGGGATGAGCGACGGCGCGGCACCGGAGGACGGCGATCTCGTGGCGTCCCCGCCCAAGCTGCCCGTGCCGCCGGACGTGGCCGATGCGATCCGCACCCTGATCCGCTGGGCGGGCGACGATCCTGCGCGCGAGGGGCTGCTCGACACGCCCGCCCGCGTCGCCCGCGCCTGGAAGGAATATTGCGGCGGCTATGCGGAAGACCCCGGCCACCACCTCAGCCGCACGTTCGAGGAAGTGGGCGGCTATGACGAGATCGTCCTGCTGCGCGACATTCCGTTCCAGTCGCATTGCGAACATCATATGGCGCCGATCGTCGGCAAGGCGGCGATCGCCTATCTGCCGCGCGACCGGGTGGTCGGCATCTCCAAGCTCGCCCGCGTCCTCCACGGTTTTGCGCGCCGCCTCCAGGTGCAGGAACGGCTGACCGCGGAGGTGGCGGACTGCATCTGGCAGGAACTCCACCCCCATGGCGTGGCGGTGGTGATCGAGGCGACGCACGGCTGCATGACGGCGCGCGGCGTGCGCACCACCGGCGTCGGCATGACGACCAGCCGGATGATGGGTGTGTTCCGCACCGACGAACGCTCCCGGCGCGAGGTGCTGGCGCTGATGGGCTATTGATGTGATTTAATGTTGCGGCGCGGAACGGTCAGATTGACTTCCGCATTCTGCGCACCGGATCGAAACGATGCGGAGCGTGCGATGATCGGCGGACTGGCGATGCTGGCGATGGCGACGGTGACGCCGATCGAGGGTGTCGAGCGGTTCGATCTGGCGCGACTCGTCGCGCCGAGGAATGCCCGAGCCGCGCGCCGCACGGCGGCCTACCTCCTGCCCGATGTCGATGATCCCGAACCGCCCGAAAAGCCGCGCCTGCGCGTCCGCGGCCGCATGTTGAAATGGCGGGTGCCGCTCGGCAGTTTCTGACGAGGCCGCGGTGGCGATCGCGCCGCCCCGTTAGCCGAGGCTGGCGAAATACGCCCGCATGTCCGCCAGCAGCAGGTCCGGCCGCTCCAGCGCCGCGAAATGGCCGCCCGCCGGCATCGGCGTGTAGCGCGTCACGCGATAGCTTTTGGCGACGAGGCTTTCGGGCGGCGGCGCGAACACCGGATCGGGAAAGGCGGCGATCGCGGTCGGCACGGTCACGCGCCCGCCTGCCGGGAAGACGCCCGATCCCTCAAGCATCCGTCCGCGGTAGATCCACGTCGCGGTCACGAAGCGGTCGGTGGCGACGTAGAGGAGGATGTTGGTCAGCAGGACGTCGATGTCGAACGCCTGCCACAGATCGGGGCGTCCGTCGCCGTCGCGCGGCACGTCCGCCCAGGCGCCGAACTTCTCCAATATCCACGCCGCCGCGCCGATCGGGCTGTCCGCCATCGCTACGCCCAGCGTCTGCGGTCGCGTGCCCTGCTCGTGCGAATAGCCCGCTTCCTGCTCGAACGTCGCGGCCCGCGCCCTGGCCCAGGCGATCTCCTCCGGCGTCTCGGGCCTGGCGTCCTCGGCCTGGACGATGACCATGTTGAGGTGGAGGCCCGCCACCGCCTCGGGCCGGTCGTGCGCCATCCACGCGCCGATCGCCGATCCCCAGTCGCCGCCCTGCACCAGATAGCGCGCCGGGCCATGGAGCATCGCCATCAGGCCATGGAATAGCGCCCCCACGCGGCGCGGGCCGATCGGTGCGGCGGGGCGCCCCGAAAAGGCATAGCCCGGCAGCGAGGGGACGATCACGTCATGTCCGTCGGCCACCAGCGGCGCGATCAGCCCCTCGAATTCGATGAACGATCCCGGCCAGCCGTGGATCAGCAGCAGCGGCGGCTTCGATCCGTCGCCCCGCGCATGGACGAAATGGAGCGACTGGCCGTCCACCTCGGCGGTGAAGTGCGGCAGACGGTTGAGCCGTGCTTCCTGCGCCCGCCAGTCGAACCCGTCCGTCCAGCGATCCGCCAGCCGGCGCAGATCGGCCAGCCCGACGCCCGATCCCCAGCCGCCCGCATCGGGCATCGCCCCCCAATCGAAAGCGGCGACCCGTTGCCGGATCGCCGCTAGTTTCGCGTCGGGGATGTGGATGGTGAAGGGGCGCGGCGTGCTGTGGTCCATCGCCGCATAACCCGCGCACCGCAGGATCGGTGCCGTAACGGCGGCGCGGTGGCGCCGCCGTCAGGCTTCAGGCCCCGACCTCCGCCTTGTTGCGCCCACCCTTCTTGGGGCGCTTGGGGGCGGCGGGCGTGATCTCGAACGTGAGCGCGCCGTCCTTCAAATGCACCTTCACCTCGCCGCCGTGGACGAGCTTGCCGAACAGCAGTTCCTCGGCCAGCGGCTGCTTGACCTTCTCCTGGATCAGACGGCCCATCGGCCGCGCGCCATAGAGCTTGTCATAGCCCTTCTCGGTCAGCCAGCCGCGTGCCGCCTCGTCCAGCGAGATGTGGACGTCGCGATCGGCCAGTTGCAGTTCGAGCTGGAGGATGAACTTCTCCACCACGCGCGCCACCACCTCGGTCGGCAGATAGCCGAAGGGAACGATCGCATCGAGCCGGTTGCGGAACTCGGGCGTGAACATCTTCTGCACCGCCTGCTCGTCCTCGCCCTCGCGGGTGAGCACGCCGAAGCCCAGCGTCTCGCGCGCCATGTCCGCGGCCCCCGCATTGGTCGTCATGATGAGGATGACGTTGCGGAAATCGACGGTCTTGCCGTGGTGATCGGTGAGCTTGCCGTTGTCCATCACCTGCAAGAGGATGTTGAACAGGTCCGGGTGCGCCTTCTCGATCTCGTCCAGCAGCAGCACGCAATGCGGATGCTGGTCGACCGCGTCGGTCAGCAGCCCGCCCTGATCGTAGCCGACATAGCCCGGCGGGGCGCCGATCAGCCGGCTGACCGAGTGACGCTCCATATATTCGGACATGTCGAACCGCTGGAGCGGGATGCCCATGATCGTGGCCAACTGGCGCGCCACCTCCGTCTTGCCGACGCCGGTCGGGCCGGTGAAGAGGTAGTTGCCGATCGGCTTGTCGGGATCGCGCAGGCCCGCCCGGCTGAGCTTGATCGCCGAGGACAGCATCTCCACCGCCTTGTCCTGCCCGAACACGACGCGCTTCAGGTCCGTCTCCAGCGTCGCCAGCGACTTCTTGTCGTCCGACGACACCGATTTCGGCGGGATGCGCGCCATCGTCGCGATCACTTGCTCGATCTCGCGCGGGGTGATGACCTTCTTGCGCTTGGGCGCCGGCACCAGCATCTGCATCGCGCCCACCTCGTCGATCACGTCGATCGCCTTGTCGGGCAGCTTGCGGTCGTTGATGTAGCGCGCGCTGAGTTCCACGGCCGACTTGATCGCGTCGGGCGTGTATTTGACGGCGTGATGCTCCTCGAACGCCGAGCGCAGGCCGGCGAGGATCTTGATCGTATCCTCCACGGTCGGCTCGTTTACGTCGATCTTCTGGAAGCGGCGCAGCAGCGCACGATCCTTCTCGAAGTGGTTGCGGAACTCCTTGTAGGTGGTGGAGCCGATGCAGCGGATCGTGCCGCCCGACAGCGCGGGCTTCAGCAGGTTGGACGCGTCCATCGCCCCGCCGCTGGTTGCGCCGGCCCCGATCACGGTGTGGATCTCGTCGATGAACAGCACCGCGTGCGGCAGCTTCTCCAGCTCGTTGACGACCGCCTTCAACCGCTCCTCGAAATCGCCGCGATAGCGGGTGCCGGCGAGCAGCGCGCCCATGTCGAGCGAATAGATCACCGCTTCCTTCAGTACCTCGGGCACCTGGCCCTCAACGATCTTGCGCGCCAACCCTTCGGCGATGGCGGTCTTGCCGACGCCGGGATCGCCCACGTAGAGCGGGTTGTTCTTCGACCGGCGGCAGAGGATCTGCACCGTGCGGTCAACCTCGGCCCCGCGCCCGATCAGCGGATCGACCTTGCCGGCCGTCGCCTTCTCGTTGAGGTTGACGGTGAACTGCTTCAGCGCGCTCTCGCCCTTCTTCTGGTCGGGTGCTTTCTGCGCTTTCTCTTCCTCGGCCCCCTTCACGTCGCGCGTCTCCGTAGGGCTTCCGGCCTTGCCGACGCCGTGGCTGATGAAGCTGACCGCATCGAGGCGGCTCATGTCCTGCTGCTGCAAGAAGAAGACGGCATAGCTCTCCCGTTCGGAGAAGAGGGCGACGAGGACGTTGCCGCCCGTCACCTCCTCCCGCCCGGAGGACTGGACGTGCAAGATCGCGCGCTGCACCACGCGCTGGAAGCCGCTGGTGGGCGAGGGATCGGTATCGCCCTCCACCTTCAGCGCATCCAGTTCGGTATCGAGATAGGTGGTGACCGCTTCCTTGAGCTCCCCCAGGTCCACGCCGCATGCCGTCATCACCTTGGAGGCATGCTCATCCGAGATGAGCGCCAGCAGCAGATGTTCGAGCGTGGCATATTCGTGACGACGGCTGCTGGCCGCGGTCAGCGCATTGTGGAGGGTCTGTTCAAGCGCGCGGGCGAATGACGGCATGTGGCTACTCCTGGACGGCGGGCGCTGTTCGCACCGGCCGTATCGTCCATGTCGGGTGCCGATCCTCCCGGATCAAGCGGCACCCTGCGCCTGCCCTTTCCGCCACCTGTCCGGCGGCGTGCGGGGCGGGCCATCCGGTCATTTCCGGAATAGCCCTTCGGCGCTTGCGATATGGTTAACGGCCTTTTGGATTCGCGCTCTGGTCCGCGAGATCTCGGCTTCCAGCGCGGCGATGCGCTGTTCCAGTTCCGCCACCGAAAGCCGGTCGAGGTCTTGCGCGCCGAGGATCGCCAGGGCGTCCTGCCGGTTCTTGGGGAGGGAGAGATCCTCATCCATGGCGTGCATGGTTGACCGCGCGGCCCCGCCTGTCAATGCACCGATGCCACGCAAGGAGATATGCGATGACCGACCTGCCGCAGACGATGCGCGCCATCGACCCGGAGGAGGCCGGCGGGCCGGAGGTGCTCGGCGCCGTCGATCGGCCGGTGCCGCGGCCGGGGCCGGGCGAGGTGCTGGTCCGCGTCGCCGCCGCCGGGGTCAACCGCCCCGATGCGATGCAGCGGCAGGGCAAATACCCGCCCCCGCCGGGCGCGCCCTCGATCCTGGGCCTCGAACTCGCCGGCGAGATCGTGGCGCTGGGGGAGGGGACGGGCACGCTCCGCCGCGTCGGCGATCGGGTCTGCGCGCTCGTCTCGGGCGGGGCCTATGCGGATTATGCGGTGGCACCGGCGGCGCAATGCCTGCCCGTGCCGGACGCGCTGCCGATGGCGGAAGCGGGGGCGCTGCCCGAGACGCTCTTCACCGTCTGGACCAACCTGTTCCAGCGCGCGGCCGCGCAGCAGGGGGAGACGATCCTCGTCCACGGCGGCACCAGCGGCATCGGCACGATGGCCAGCCGCCTCGGCCGGCTGTTCGGCCTCACCGTCATCGTCACCGCCGGCAGCGCCACGAAATGCGCGGCGGCGCTGGCCGCGGGCGCGGCGCACGCCATCGACTACAACGCCACCGATTTCGTCGAGGAAGTGGCGCGGCTGACCGACAGGCGCGGCGTCGACATCGTCCTCGACATGGTCGGCGGGGATTATATCCCCCGCAACCTCAAGTGCCTGGCCGAGGAAGGCCGCCACGTCTCGATCGCCGGCCAGCGCGGCGGCAGTGCGGAAGTCCCGCTGTGGCCGCTGATGATGAAGCGGATCGTGATGACCGGCTCCACGCTCCGCGGCCGCGATGCCGCCTTCAAGGCGCGCGCCGCCGCGGAGATCGCCGCCCGCGTCTGGCCCCACGTCGCCGCCGGCCGGCTGCGCCCGGTGATGGATCGCAGCTTCCCCCTCGCGGACGCGGCCGCCGCCCATGCCCGGCTCGAGAGCGGCGGCCATGTCGGCAAGATCGTGCTGACGACGGGGACGTAACGCCGTCCTTGCGCCATGCGCACACGCGGATTAAGTCGGGTGCAACGACCGGCCGCTCCCCATGTGGGGGGCGGCCCTTTCTTTATCGGAGACCCGCCGTGGCCCAGCCGCTCATGCCCCATGCGACCGCTTCCTGGCTGGTCGATCAAACCGCGCTGTCGTTCGAGCAGATCGCCGAATTCTGCGGCCTCCACATCCTGGAAGTGCAGGCCATCGCCGACGATACCGCCGCCACCAAGCTCACCGGGCGCGATCCCGTCCACGCCGGCGAACTGACCCAGGCCGAGATCGACAAGGGCCAGGCCGATCCCAAATATCGCCTCGTGATCGAGAAGGGGCCGGAACAGGTCCGCCGCACCAAGGGGCCGCGCTACACGCCCGTTTCCAAGCGGCAGGACAAGCCGGACGGCATCGCCTGGATCATCCGCAACCACCCGGAAGTGTCGGACGGCGCGATCGGCAAGCTGATCGGCACCACCCGCACCACCATCGCCGCGATCCGCGATCGCAGCCACTGGAACATCGCCAACATCACGCCCAAGGATCCGGTGACGCTCGGCCTCTGTTCGCAGCGCGAACTGGACGCGATCGTCGCCAAGGCCGCCAAGGCGGCGGGGATCGAGGCGCCGCAGGACACGCGCTTCGAGGGCGACCGCGAGGCGCTGATCGAACAGCTCCGCCAGCAGCGCGAGGCCGCCGCCCACGCCGGCGATCCCGTGCCCGAACCGAGCGGCTTCTTCGATCCGTTCAAGCGATAAGGTTCGGCAGCCCCGGCGCATCCGCCGGGGCGGCGATCAGGCGATCATCGCGAAGGCGCGCACCGGGAAGGTGCCGAATGCCACCAGCTTGGGCGGCACCGCATAGAAGCGCGCGCCTTCGGCCGGCAGCCGGTCGAGCCCGGTCATATGCTCGCAGATAGGAATGTCGCGGCCGAGCAGGATGGTGTGGACGGGCCGTTCGCGCCCGCGCGTATCGTCGATATTGTGGCTGTCGATGCCGACCAGCGCCGCCCCCCGCATCCGCCAGCCAGGTCGCCGCCTCGGCGGTGAGGAACGGGTGGTTCGTCAGATAGGCGTCGGTCCGCCAGTGGCGGTCCCACCCCGTCCGCACCAGCACCGCATGGCCGGCGACGTCCAGCCCGCGGAAGGCGTCGACGTCCACCGCCAGCCGCCCGTCCGCCGCGTCCACCATTAGCGCCGGCAGATGCGCCAGCCCTTCCAGCGGCAGGTCGGCCAGATCGGCGCCGTCGGCATAACGGTGCAGCGGGCTGTCGAGATAGGTGCCGGTGTTGCCGACCATCTCGATCGTCTGGATCGAGAATTCCGCCCCGCCGTCGTAGAGTGTGCGCGACGCCTCGCGCGTCAGGAAATCGCACATCACCGGCGGCGGCAGACCCTTGTAGGTCGTCATCCCTGCCTCGATCCGGTGCGACAGATCGATCATCCGCATGGCTCGTCTCCCCCCCGTTCGGCCGTGCGCCCGCCCGGCCATGAAATGCCGCCGGCAGACCGCGACGTAGCGGTCGTTGCCGCCGATCTCGGTCTGCACCCCCCGCGCGGATCGCGCCGCCCCCGGCATCGACCCGCAGGTTCATCGTCGCTTTCGCGCCGCACCAGCAGACCGCCTTCAATTCCACCAGCACGTCGGCGATGGCAAGCAGGTGGCGGCTGCCCTCGAACAATTCGGCGCGGAAATCGGTGCGCAGCCCATAGGCGAGGACGGGGATGCGCAATTCGTCCGCCACTGCGGCGAGCTGGAAGACCTGGGCGCCGCTCAGGAACTGCGCCTCGTCCACCAGCACGCAGGCGAGGGGGCCGGCGGCACCTTCCGCCTCGACGGCGGCGCGCAGATCGGTGCCGGCATCGAAGGGCATGGCCGGCGCCGTCAGGCCGATCCGCGAACCGATCACCCCATGAGGCTGGCGATCGTCGATCGCGGCGGTGAACAGCATCGTCCGCATCCCCCGTTCCGCATAATTGAACGCGGCCTGGAGAAGGGTGGTCGACTTCCCCGCATTCATCGAGGCGTAGTAGAAATAGAGCTTGGCCATCGGCCTGCGGAACCACGGCGGGGGGTGGGGGTCAACGGCCGGTTACGTTCCGCATGTCCCTCGACCCTTCGACTTCGCTTAGGCCAGGCTTCGCTCGGGATTAACGGAGGATGCGTTTTACGACCACCCCATCCGTTCATGCCGTTTCGCGTGTCCCTTGCATCTTGCGGTTGGCCCGATTCGATGCGTCGGATGGGGTGAGCGGCGGGGGTGGCCACCCCCGCCGCTCGGCCGGGCGGGACCGTTTGTCCCTTGGCTGGAACCGTAGTCGAGACAGGTCCGCCCGGTCCCTTTGTCTGGCCTGAACAGATGATGGGGAGCAAGTCCCGCATGCAAGGCAAGGAACAGACGATCTACGTTGGTATCGACGTGTCCCGGGCACGGCTCGATGTCCACCTCCACCCCTCGGACGAGCGGTTCGCAGTCGGCAACGATGCGGCCGGGCGACGGCAGCTTGTCCGGCGGCTGCGGCAGCTGGGCATCGCGTTGGTGGCGATCGAGCCGACCGGCACTTTCCACCGTGCGCTGCACCGCCATCTCCATGCCGCCGGCCTCGCTACGGCCCTCGTCGATCCGCTGCGTGCCCGTCGCTTCGCTCAGGCGATCGGGCAGCTGGCGAAGAATGACAGGATCGATGCGGCGATGCTCGCGCTCATGGCCGAGCGGCTGTCACCGGCACCCACGGCACCGCCCGATCCCGCCCAGGAACACCTCGCCTAACTCGCCACCGCCAGAACCGCCGCCATCGCCGAACAGGTCGCCCTCGACAATCGCCGCGCCGCCACCACCGACCCATGGCTGCGCCGGACGCTCGGGTGCCGCAGCCGAGGCATCGTCCGCCACATCGCCCGCCTCGACCGGCAGATCGAAACCGCCATCGCCCAGGCCCCCGCCATCGCCCGGCGTGCGGCTGTCCTCAGGTCCATTCCCGGCGTCGGCCCCGTCACCGCCCTCGCCTTCCTCGCATACCTGCGCGAACTCGGACAGCTCACCGCCAAGCAGGTCGCAGCCATGGCCGGCCTCGCCCCCATCGCCCGCGACAGCGGCACCAGTAGCGGCCAAAGACGCATCCGCGGCGGCCGCGCCGCCCTCCGACAGGCTCTCTACATGAGCGCCCTCGTCGCCAGCCGATACAACCCGAACCTCGCGGAAACCTACCGGCGCCTGCGCGACGCCGGCAAACCCCCAAAAGTCGCCCTCGTCGCCATCGCCCGCAAACTCGCCATCCTCGCCAACCGCCTCGTGGCCGAAAACCGTACCTGGACCCCCATCCCAGCTTGACGTCAAAGACAGATGCTCGACTTCGCTCGGGGCGAACGGACAATGGGCTTTACGACCACCCCATCCGTTCATGCCGAGCGCAGTCGAGGCACACGCGCGACGCCTGCCAGATCCTACCCCGCCAATATCCCGTCGATCGCCGCCGCCACCCCGTCCTCCTGATTGCTCGGCGCCACCCGCGTCGCCTTCGCGCGCACCGCCTCGGGCGCCTGCCCCATCGCCACCGACAGGCCGGCGCGGGCGAACATCGGCAGGTCGTTATACTGATCGCCGAACACCGCCGTCGCCGCCAGCGGCACGCCGATCGCCCCGGCCAGCGCGGCGATGCCGTCGCCTTTGTTGGCGGCGGGGGCGGTGATGTCGAGATAATAAGGCTGCGACCGCGCGACCGTCGCCGCATCCCCCAGCGCCGCCTTCAACACCCCCTCCAGTTCGGCGAGCGCTGCATGATCGTCGCTGACCGCCGACGATCTTGTCGACATCGTCGGTCAGCGTCGCGAGATCCGGCGTGATCGCGGGTTCGATCGCCGCCGCCCGCCGCTCGCGCGGGACATAGGCATTGTCGGTGGTCAGCGCGTGCCACAGCCCGCGGCGGAACAGCCACGGCGTCACCCCCGGCCGGTCGATCAGGGCGAAGGCCTGCGCCGCCACCGCCGGGGACAGGCGATGCGCGGAGACGATCGCTCCGTCCGGCCCGACGATCGTCCCGCCGTTGAACGCGCCGATCGGCCCCGTCAGCCCAAGCTTCCCCCGTATCGCGGCAAGGCCGGACGGCGGCCGCGCGCTGATCAGCGAGACGGCGATCCCGGCCGCCTGCGCCCGGCCGACCGCGGCGATCACCGCGTCCGACAGGCTCTTGTCGTCGCGCACCAATGTCCCGTCCACGTCGGACACGATCAGCCGGATGCCGCTCATCCGATGCGGTGCCATTTGCGCCCGTCGCGCGCCAGCAGCGCATCGGCGGCGGCGGGCCCGTCGCTGCCGGCGGGATAGTCCTCGACCACGCCTTCGCCCCGACCCCATGCCTCCAGCACCGGCTGCACCGCCGCCCACGCCGCCTCGATCTGGTCCGCGCGCTGGTAGAGCGTCTGGTCGCCGATCAGCACGTCGTAGAGCAACGTCTCGTAGCCGGTCCGCTTGCCAAGCTCGAAATGATCGCGATAGTGGAAGTCCAGCGTCACCGGCTGCACCGCCACCACCGGGCCCGGCACCTTGGCCGCCATCGAGAAGCTGATCCCCTCGTCTGGCTGGATCTGGATGACGAGGCGGTTGGGGGGCAGCCGGTCGATCGCGCTGCCGCGGAACACCTCCATCGGCGGATCCTTGAACTGGACGACGATCTCGGTATCCCGCGCGCGCATCGCCTTGCCGGTGCGCAGATAGAAGGGCACGCCCGCCCAGCGCCTGGTCGCCACCGTCAGCTTCATCGCTACATAGGTCTCGGTATCGCCATCGGCATCGACATCCGCCTCGTCGCGATAGGCGTGGACGTCCTCCTCGCCGATGCGCCCCGCCGCATAGCGTCCGCGCACCACATCCTCGGGCGCGGGCGGGCAGATCGCAGCGATCAGCCGCGCCTTCTCGTTGCGGATCGCTTCCGCCTCGAAGGTGTGGGGCGGCTCCATCCCGATCATCGCCAGCAACTGGAACAGATGGTTGGGCACCATGTCGCGCAATGCGCCGGTCGCGTCGTAGAATTTGCCGCGGGTGCCCACCGTCACCGTCTCGGCGGCGGTGATCTGGACGTGATCGACGTAGCGGCAGTTCCACGTCGCCTCGACCAGCGCATTGCCGAACCGCGCGACAATGATGTTCTGCACCGTTTCCTTGCCGAGGAAATGGTCGATGCGGAAGATCTGACTCTCGGCGGCCTGCGCCAGCAACGTCGCGTCGAGTTGCTCGGCGGAGGGGAGATCGGTGCCGAACGGCTTCTCGACGACGATCCGGCGGAAGCCGTCGCCCTCGTCCAGCAGCCCGGTCGCGCCGAGCCGTTCGGCGATCGTGCCGAAGAAATTTGGGGCGGTTGCGAGGTAGAAGACGGCGGCGCCCTCGATCCGCGCCTTCAGCGCCTCGAACACGGCGGGATCGGTGAAGTCGCCCTTCAGGTAGCTGATCCGCTCGCGCACCTCGCGCCAGCAGGCATCGTCCTCGACATGTTCGGACAACGCTTCACGCAGCGCCGCGTCGTCGCCGTCGCCATGGCCGATGCCGAGGATCGTCGTCGCCCGGTCGACCAACCCGTCGCGGCAGAGATTGACGATCGCCGGCGCCAGCAGCCGCCGCGCCAGATCGCCCATCGCCCCGAAGATGACGATCGTGGCGGGCGGCGCGCGGTCCGCCTTGGCCGGCGCCGTCACTGGGGCAGCTCGACGTGACCGCCGAAGCCGAAGCGCATGGCGGAGAGCAATTTGTCGCCGAAGGTCGTATCGACGCGGCTGCGATAGCGCGCGAACAGCGCGGCGGAGAGGACGTAGGCCGGCACCGCTTCCTCCATCGCCGCATCGATCGTCCAGCGTCCCTCGCCGCTGTCCGCCACCTTGCCCTCGAACCTGTCGAGGTGATGGTCCTGCGCCAGCGCGGCGGCGGACAGGTCGAGCAGCCAGGAGGAGATGACGCTGCCGCGCCGCCACACCTCGGCCACGTCGGGCAGATCGATCTCGAACCGTTCGTCCTCGGGCAATTTGTCGGAAGCCTTGCCCTTCAGGATGTCGAAGCCCTCGGCATAGGCCTGCATCAGCCCATATTCGATGCCGTTGTGGACCATCTTGACGAAATGGCCCGCACCAGCCGGCCCGGCATGGATATAGCCGCGTTCGGCCCGGTCGTCGGGCGCGTCGCGGCCCTTGGTGCGGGTGATGTCGCCATAGCCGGGGGCAAGCGTATCGAAGATCGGGTCGAGCAGGCGCACCGTCTCCGTCTCGCCGCCGATCATCATGCAGAAGCCGCGTTCCAGCCCCCACACGCCGCCCGACGTGCCGACGTCGACATAATGGATCTGGCGCGCGGCGGCATCCTTGGCGCGGCGGATGTCGTCCTTGTAGAAGCTGTTGCCGCCGTCGATCACGATGTCGCCGGGGGAGGCGGCGGCGATCAGCGCCTGCACCGTCTGCTCGGTCGGGTCGCCGGCGGGCAGCATCACCCAGAAGATGCGGGCGGGCTGGCCGTCGGCCACCGTGGCGACCAGTTCGTCCAGCGAGGCGGCGCCGGTCGCCCCCTCATCGGCGAGGGTCGCGACGGCCTTTTCGTCGCGGTCCCACACGAACGCCTCGTGCCCGCCGCGCATCAGCCTGCGGGCGATGTTCGATCCCATCCGGCCGAGGCCGATCACCGCAATCCGCATGCCACTCTCTCCGATAAGCTTACCCGTCAGACGGCGGATCAGTCCGCCAACGCCGCGCCGATCGCCGCCGCCAGCGCCGGCAGGCCACCGCCGCCCGCCTTCAGATGCGCGCGCAGCACGCGCCGGCCGCGTTCGGCCAGCACGTCCATGTCGCCGCGCGCCTGCGCGATCTGGACCGTGCCGAAGCTGGCGCGATGGCCGGGCACGGACAGGTCGGGTTCCGGCTCGCGCGTCACCGTCAGGAACACGCCGCTCGCCGGGCCGCCCTTATAGGCCTGCCCCGTCGAATGGAGGAAGCGCGGCCCGAAGCCCGCCACCGTCGCCACGCCGCGCGTCGCCAGCACGTTGGCGCGGATGTCGGCCACGATCGCCTCGTTCGCGGCATCCCGCTCCAGATAGGCGAGCAGCCCGAAATAGTCGCCGGGGGCGAGGCTGGCGAGGAACAACCGCAGCACCTCGGCCGGATCGCCCGCGGTCAACCCGTTGTCGCCGGCGGCGAACAGCGCGAAGTCGGGCGTGTCGGCGATCGGCGTTTCCGCCGCCAGCGTGCCCGACGCCTCATAGGCATCGACCAGCTTGCGCGTCGCCACCTTGGCGGCTTCCACATCGGGCTGGTCGAACGGGTCGATGCCGATCACCGCCCCGGCGACGGCGGTCGCGATCTCCCAACGGAAGAATTCCTGCCCGATCAGATCGGGCTTCGCGACGCTGATCGTCACCAGCGGCTGACCCGCTTCGGCCAGCGCGTTCAGCACCGTCTCCAGCCCGGCGTCGCTGTCCCCTTCCAGGTGCAGATGCACGAATAGCCGATCGGTGCCGTAATCGCCGATGTCGCCCAGCGGCTCCAGATCGACGGGAACGATGCCCTTGCCCTCCTTGCCGGTCGATTCGGCGACGAGCTGTTCCAGCCACGCCCCGAACGGCGCGAGGCCGGGGGAGGGGAGGATGGTGAGCTTGTCGCGCCCCGCCAGCGCCGCTTCGCCGAGGATCGCGCCCAGCTTCACGCCGGGGTTCTCCGCCGGCGGCGCGTCCGCACCGCAGGCGAACACCATCGGCGCGGTCGCCTCGTAGAAGGCATGGGTGTCGACACCCATCGCCGCCGCCGGCACCATGCCGAAGGCGGACAGGACAGAATAGCGCCCGCCGATCTCCGGATCGCCGGCGACGATCTCGAAATAGCCGTCCGCCTTCGCCGCCGCCTCCAGCTTGGAGCCGGGATCGGTCACGGCGACGAAGCGGCCGCCGTCCTTGCCCGCCAGCTCCCAGAAATAGGCGCGGAGCAGCTCCGGCTCCATCGTCGATCCGCTCTTGGAGGAGACGATGAACAGCGCCTCCTTCGGATCGATCGCCTGCGCCACCGTCGCGATCTGGTCGGGATCGGTCGTGTCGAGGACATGCAGCTTCGGCGCGCCCGCCGCCGATCCGAGGATCAGCGACAGCACTTCCGGCCCGAGGCTCGATCCGCCCATGCCGAGCAACACCGCGTGCCTGTGGCCGCGCGCCTTCGCGGCGATGCGCTTCAGCTGATCGGGATCGACCTGCTGGCCGCGCGCCGCCGCCAGCCAGCCAAGCCACCTCGCTTCCGGCCCGCCGGTCCACAGCGAGGCGTCCGCCTGCCACAGCCGCCGCGCCCAACCTTCGGCGCGCGCGGTCTCCAGCCGTTCGTCGACCGCTGCCTGCAACCCTTCGGGCAGCGTCGCCGACATGCCGTTCTGCCGTTCGCCGATCCAGGCGGTGCGCTTGGCGGCGACGGCGCCGAGCAGCGCATCGGCGGCATCGGCGAACAGCCTCACGCCGTCCGTCACCAGCCCTTCCGTCACGCCGCCGAGATCGAGGCCCAGCCGTTCCGCTTCGGCCAGGACGTGGCGGGCTTCGTCCAGCCCCTCCGTCAGCGTCTCGGCTACGGTGCCATGGTCGCGGAAGGCGTCCATCGTCTTGGGCGGCATGGTGTTGACGGTGTCGGCCCCGATCAGCGTATCGACGTAGAGCGTATCGGGGTAGGCCGGATCCTTGACGCCGGTCGATGCCCACAGCAGCCGCTGCGGCATCGCGCCCTTGGCGGCAAGCGCCTGCCAGCGTTCGCCGGCGATCATGTCGCGATACCAGTCGTAGGCCATCTTGGCATTGGCGATCGCCACCTTGCCGCGCAGCGCCTTCAGCGCGTCGCTTTCCGGGTCTCCGGCTTCGACACGCTTGTCGATCGCCTTGTCGATCAGCGCATCGATGCGGCTGACGAAGAAGCTGGCGACGCTGGCGATGCGATCGATCGCCTCGCCCTTCTTCACCCGCGCTTCCAGCCCCGCCAGATAGGCCTCGGCCACCGCCTGATAGGCGGACAGCGAGAAGAGCAGGGTGACGTTGATGTTCAGCCCGTCCTCGATCAGCGTGCGGATCGCGGGGGCACCCGCCTCGGTGCCCGGCACTTTGACCATCAGGTTCGGGCGATCGACTTGGCGCCACAGCCGCCGCGCTTCCTCGATCGTCTCCTGCGTGCCGTTGGCCAGATAGGGCGACACTTCGAGGCTGACGTAGCCGTCGCGGCCCTCCAGCCGATCGTAGACGGGGCGCAGATCCTCGGCCGCCGCCTGGATGTCGGCGATGGCCTGCGATTCATAGGTGTCGGCGACGCTGGCGTCGGCCTTGCCCAGGAAATCGGTGAAGCCCGCGTCATAGGCGTCGCCATGCCCCATCGCCTTTTCGAAGATCGAGGGGTTGGAGGTGACGCCGGTCACACCGTCTTCCGCCACCAGCTTCCTGAGGCCGCCTTCCTTCAGGAAGGTCCGGTCGACGAAGTCGAGCCAGGGGGCGGTTCCGGCGGCGTTGAGTTCGGCAAGGCGGCTCATTTGGCGTTCTTCTCCATCAGGCGGATCGCGACGTCGCAGATATTGTCCACCGTATAGCCGTATTTCTCCTGCAGTTTCGAGAGCGGGGCGGACGCGCCGAAGGTGGACATGGTGATCGTGCCGCCGTCGTGGCCGACGTAGCGGTCCCACCCCATAGATCCGGCCTGCTCCACGGCGAGGCGTGCGCGCACCGCATCGGGAAGGACGCTTTCCCGATATTCGTCGTCCTGCTTCTCGAACAGATGCCAGCTCGGCATCGATACGACACGCGATCGGATGCCGCGCCGCGTCAGTTCCTCATGCGCCTGCACGACCAGCGGCAGCTCGCTGCCCGTGCCGATCAGGATCACCTGCGGATCGCCGCCCTCGGCATCGCCCAGCACATAGGCGCCGCGCGCCAGCCCGGCGGCGGGGGCGTATTTCGCCCGGTCGATCGTCGGGATCGCCTGGCGGGAGAGGATCAGCGCGCTCGGCTGGTCGCTGTGCGACAGCGCGACGCGCCACGCCTCGGCCGTCTCGTTGGCGTCGCCGGGGCGGATCGTGTCGAGGCCGGGGATGGCGCGCAGCGTCGCCAGATGCTCGATCGGCTGGTGGGTCGGCCCGTCCTCGCCCACGCCGATACTGTCGTGGGTGAAGACGAAGACCACCGGCAGTTCCATGATCGCCGCCAGCCGGATCGGCGCGCGCATATAGTCTGCAAAGACGAGGAAGGTGCCCGTGTAGGCGCGCAGGTAGGACAGCGCCATGCCGTTGGCGATCGATCCCATCGCATGTTCGCGCACGCCGAAATGCATGTTGCGCCCGTCGAACGATCCCGGCTCGATCGATCCAGCGCCCTTGATGTCGGTCTTGGTGCTGGGGGCGAGATCGGCGGCGCCGCCGATCAGCATCGGCACCCGGGCGGCGATGGCGTTCAGCACCTTGCCGCCGCTCTCTCGGCTGGCGACGCCCTTGGCGTCCGCCTCGAAGGTCGGCACGTCGGTATCCCAGCCGTCGGGCAATTTGCCCCGGCGGAGGCGCTGGAATTCCTCCGCTTCGGCCGGATAGGCTTCGGCATAGCGGCCAAGCAGCGCTTCCCATTCCTCGCGCAGCGGCGCCGATCGCGCCCGCATAGCCCCGCCGAACCGCTCGGCGACGCCATCGGGCACCAAGAAGTCAGCATCCTCGGGCCAGCCGTAGGCGCGCTTGGTCTCGCGGATATTGTCCGCGCCCAGCGGCTCGCCATGCGCCTTTTCGCTGCCCGCGCGCGGGCTGCCGTAGCCGATCACCGACCGCACGACGATGAAGGTCGGCTTGTCGCCGGTCGCGCGGAACGTCTCGATCGCTTCGGCGAAGGCGGCGGTGTCGTTGGCGTCGTCGAGGTGGATGACGTTCCAGCCATAGGCCATGAAGCGCAGGCCGACATCCTCGGAAAAGGCGAGGTCGGTCGATCCCTCGATGCTGATCTGGTTGCTGTCGTAGATCCAGCAGAGGTTGGAGAGCTTCAGGTGCCCGGCCAGCGACGCCGCCTCGGCCGAGACGCCTTCCATCATGTCGCCGTCGCCGCACAGCACGTAGACGTCGTGATCGATCAGCGGGAAGCCATCGCGGTTAAAGCGCGCCGCCAGCGCTCGTTCGGCAATAGCCATGCCCACCGAATTGCCGCAACCTTGGCCGAGCGGACCGGTCGTCGTCTCCACCCCGGTCGTCATCCGATATTCGGGATGGCCCGGCGTCTTCGACGAAAGCTGGCGGAACTGGCGGATGTCGTCGAGGCTGACGGCGGGCGCGCCTGTCGGCTTGCCATCGGCATCGATCTCGCGCGTGCCGGACAAGTGCAGCAGCGCATAGAGCAGCATCGAGGCATGACCCACCGACAGCACGAACCGGTCGCGGTTGGGCCAGTCGGGTGCGTCGGGATCGAAGCGCAGGAATTGCTGCCACAGCGTATGGCCGATCGGGGCGAGGGCCATCGGCGTGCCGGGGTGGCCCGAATTGGCCTTCTGCACCGCGTCCATCGCCAGCGTGCGGATGGTATCGATTGCAAGGCGATCGGGCGTGCCGTCTTCATGCACGGCGGGGGCAGGGTCTGTCATGGAAGTCCTTCACCGGGGCGGCCTTGGCCGTTGAAACGGACGAGGGGGCGGAAGGATGCGGCGATGCGGCCGGCCGGTCGCTCAGCCTGTCCGCCCGATGCGCACGATTCCCTCCGGCCCGGCGGCGACCAGCAGATCGATCTCGGTCGGGAACAGGCCGTGGCCGAGGAGGCCGGGAATGGCGGACAGCGCCGCCGCCAGTGCCGCCGGATCGGCGATCGGCCCGAATTGCGCGTCGAGCAGCGGATTGCCCTGGTCGCTCGTCACCGGTTTCCCGTCGCGCATCCGCCAGCGCCCGTCGCCGCCCAGCCTTGCGATGGCCGCGGCGACGGGGATCGCGGCAAAGGGCAGCACCTCGATCGGCACGGCGTGTGCGCCGAGACGGGAGACCTGCTTGCTCGTGTCGGCGATGGCGATCATCCGCCGGGCCGCTGCGGCGACCACCTTCTCGCGCAGCATCGCGCCGCCGCCGCCCTTGATCGCGCGGCATTGCGGATCGATCTCGTCCACCCCGTCGATCGCGAGGTCGATCTCCCCCGGCGGATCGATCAGCGGGATGCCCGCCGCCTGCGCGGCCGCCGCCGTGGCCAGCGAGGTCGGCACCCCCGTCACCCGCAGGCCCTGCCGCACCCGCCGGCCGATGGCGGCGATGGCGAAGGCGGCGGTGCTGCCGGTGCCGAGGCCCACGACCATTCCGTCCGCCACCTCCGCCACCGCCGCTTCCGCCGCGGCGCGCTTGAAGGCGGCGGTGTCGGTCAGCTGGCGCTCCAGTGGATGTCGATCGCCTGCTCGGCATCGGCGAGGACGCGGCCGATCGCGGTCTTGCCGCTCGCGCCGGCGCGGATCGCCTCCTCCAGCACCCGGCGCTTCTCGGTGCCGGACAGCGTCACCATCAGCACGCGGGCGGACAGGATCGCCGCCTTGGTCAGCGTGACGCGCGCGACGGGGGCCTCGGGCGGCAGCGGATCGGGCATCACCCCCACCGCGCGCCGCGCCTTGGGCGCATCCAGCGCCGCTGCCATGTCCGGCCCCGGCAGGATCGAGGCGGTATGCCCGTCCGTGCCGATCCCGAGCCACACCAGATCGGGCGGCCAGTGCAGATCCTGCAGCCGCGCGTCGGCGGCCTTGCCCGCCATCTGGTAATCCACATTCTCCGATCCGATCGGCAGCACGCGCGCGCCCTTTGGCAGGAAGATGCGGGCAAGCGCCGCGACGTTCGACAGCGGATCGTTGACGGGCACGAGGCGATCGTCGCCGGGGATGATCGTCACCCGCTTCCAGTCGATCTTGGCCTTGGCCAGCCGCTCCATCGCCGCGATCGGGGATTTGCCGCCGGGCAGCGCCAGCAGCGCCTGCCCGCGCGCACCGAGGGCGCTTTCCACCACGAAGCCGACGTCGCCGGCCACGGCCTCGGCCATCTCCGCCGCCGTGTCATATTCCCACCATTCGATCTCGTCGCTCATCGCCTGCTCCGTCCGTCTCGCGTCCTCAACGAGGGATGACGCGGATCGTGCCTTGGGGGGCGCCGCCTACAGGCGGGCGGCCCCGAAAGGCAAGCCATGCTGCATTGCAACCAAGCGCCGGCCGGTCCGTTCGACCCCGCATGGACCAGACCGTGCGCTCCGCCGGCCGGCTGCTTGGCGAACTGCCCCGGCCCGTCTCCGATCTCGTCATCATCCTGCTCGTCACGCTCGCGACGCTGCTGGTGCATCGCGCGATCATCGCCGTGCTGACCCGCGCGGCGGCCCGCACGACGACCAAGGCCGACGATGCGCTGATCCATCGCCTGCGCCGCCCCTCCCGCTATCTGCTGATCGGCATCGCCCTGCTGGCGGTGCAGCCCGCGCTCGGCCTGCGGGGCGAGGCGCTGGAGGCGTGGCGGCGGGTGGCGGGGCTGGTGATGCCGGCGCTGCTCGGCTGGACGGTGATCGGCCTGCTCGGCGTCGGGCTGGATATCACGCTCGACCGTGCCGACATCAGCGTGGCGGACAATCTGCGCGCCCGCCGCCGCCGCACGCGCGCGAGCATCCTCTACCGGATCGCCTTGTTCGCCGTCCTCCTCATCACCTTCTGCCTGATGCTGATGAGCATCCCGACGGTGCGCAGCATCGGCGTTACGCTGATCGCCTCGGCCGGCCTCGCGGCGCTTGCCGTGGGTGCCGCCGCCCAGCCCGCGCTCAAGAACCTCATCGCCGGCCTCCAGATGGTGTTCACCGAACCGATTCGCCTCGACGACGTCGTCATCATCGATGGCGAATGGGGGCGGATCGAGGACATCCGCCTCACCTTCGTCGTCGTGCGTATCTGGGACGAGCGGCGACTGGTCGTCCCCGTCTCGCGCTTCCTGGAACAGAGTTTCCAGAACTGGACGCGCGAGACGAGCCAGCTGCTTGGCTCGGTCTTCTGGTATGTCGATCCCGCCGCCGACGTGCCGCGCATCCGCGCGAAGCTGGGCGAGGTGGTGGAGGCGAGCAGCCGCTGGGACGGCCGCTTCTACAACCTCCAGGTCACTGATACCAAACCCGACGGGTCGATCGAGCTGCGCGGGCTGATGACCGCGCGCGACGCCTCGACCGCCTTCGACCTGCGCTGCGAGATCCGCGAGGCGATCCTCGCTTTCCTGTGTGCCGAGATGCCCGAGGCGATCCTCCACCGCCGCGTCACGCTGGCGGCGGGGGAGGGCGCGACGGAGGCGGGGGCCTGATCCGCCTATCGCGCCGCGCGCAGCCGCGCGTGGGCCTGGCGGACGGTCCCGCCGCCGGGAATGCGCCATTCCGGCGCCACCTCGACGAGCGGATCGAGGACGAAGCGGCGGTGGGCCAGGCCGGCATGCGGAATGACGAGCGGCCGGGATCGCCACGCTCCGCCCGACCAGAGCATGATGTCGAGATCGATCACCCGCGCCCCCCAGCGCCGCCCGCGGCGACGGCCGAAGCGGCGCTCGATCGCCTTGAGCGCAGCGAGCAGGGCGGGGGGCGCCAGCGCCGTCTCCACCACCGCCGCCGCATTGGCATAGCGCCGCCCGCCCGGCCCGAGCGGGGCGGTGCGGTGGACCGTGCTGGCGGCGCGCACCGCGATCCCCTCCGCCGCCAGCGCCGCCAGCGCCGCCGCGACGACGCCCTCCGGCGCGCCGTGGCGCGGATGACGGCGGTTGGAGCCGATCCCGAGGGCATAGCTTGCGGTGGTCACGCCCGACCGCCTATCGCCGCGGGATGACGCTTGCCAGCCCCCGCCCGGTCGATCCCGTGCCGCCCCCCGCCGATTGCCCGCTCTGCCCGCGCCTGGCCGACTTCCGCCACCAGATGCGCGCCGCGCACCCCGATTGGCACAATGCGCCGGTGCTGGTGTTCGGCGATCCCGATGCGTGGCTGGCGATCGTCGGCCTCGCCCCCGGCATGCAGGGCGCGAACCGCACCGGCCGGCCCTTCACCGGCGATTTCGCGGGCGTGCTGCTCTACGAGACGCTACTGAAGCACGGCCTCGCCACCGGCACCTACGCCGCCGATCCGAACGACGGCCTGACGCTTACCGGCGCTGCGATCGTCAACGCAGTTCGCTGCCTGCCGCCGCAGAACAAGCCGACGCCCGAGGAAATCCGTACCTGCCGGGAATTCCTCGTGCCCGCACTGGCCGGGCTGCCCAATCTGCGCGTCGTCGTGGCGCTGGGGCAGATCGCCCACCAGTCCGCGGTTAAGGCGCTGGGGGGCAAGCTGCCCAAGTGCAAATTCGGTCACGGTGCCGAACATCGCCTGCCGTCCGGCCTGCTGCTGATCGACAGCTATCATTGCTCGCGCTACAATCAGAACACGCGGGTGCTGACGCCGGAGATGTTCGACGCCGTCTTCGCCCGCATCGTGGAGCTGGGGCGGGGGACATGATCCAGGCGACCGTCGCGATCGGGGATTTCCTGCTGATCCTGATGACCAGCGCGCTGTGGGGCGCGGCGCAACTGGCAGGCGTCGCGGCGATCGGTGCGGGGGCGCTGGGGGGTGCCGCGCTCGGCGGGCGCGCGCTTTGGCGGCGGCGGGGGCGGTAAATCGAGTTTCAAGCGGCCCCGCCCGAATAGGCGGGGCGGTAGGACACGCGGCTGACGTAGCGCGTGTCCCTCGACTTCGCTCGGAATGAACGGAGGTTTCTAGGGGGAGGGGTATCAAATCTTCCCCCGCCGTTCGTGTCGAGCGAAGTCGAGACACCGCGCGGACCGGCGCGGCAGCCGCAACGCAGCATCGCCTCCGCAGTTGAGCGCCTACCCCCTCACTGCACGAACGCCCCCTGACCCTTGGCGATCAGCGCGCGGTCCTCGTTGGCGCGCTTGATGACGTAGAGGCGGATCGCGTCGGTCTGTGCCGGCGTCAGCGCGCTGGCGAAGGAGACCATGCCCTGGTCCTTCAGCGCGCCGCCCTGCAACACCGCCTGCCACGCTTCCGGTTCGCCCAGCAGGGCGGAATGGCGCAGGTCGGGCACGAGCGTGCCGGCGACCGCGGCATCACCGTGGCAGGCGCCGCAGAAGCGCCCGAAATTGTGGTCGCCCTCGGCGATCTGCTGCGGCGTGCCGGCGACGGGCGGTGGATCGAGCGGGCGCTTCTCGGGCGGCGGGGCGGGGGGCAGCGCCCTGGCGCCGCCCAGCTTGAACACGATCAGCCGGCTGATGTTGGGCACCCGCCCCGACTTGACCGACAGGGTGCCGGGCGCCAGCGAATAGACGCCGCCCCACCCCGCCAGCACCGCCACATATTGCTGGCCGCCGATGCTGTAGCTCATGGGGGCGGCGATCACCCCGGTCTGCACCGGCATCGACCAGAGCTTGGCGCCGTCCTCGGCGGCGTAGGCGTTGAAATGGCCGCCGGCATCGCCCTGGAAGACGAGGTCGCCCGCCGTCGCCAGCACGCCGCCGTTGCTGGGGCCGGGATATTGCACCGACCAGCGGGCCTTCTGCGCGATCGGATCCCAGGCGATCAGCTTGCCGGTCGTGGCCGCCGCCGCTGCCTTGCGCGCCGCCGGATCGGCCGGCATCGCGCCTGCCGCCATGTCGATGCCGACGTTGAAGCCGAGCGGGGCGGGCTTCCAGTCCTTCTGCGGGAAATAGGGGAAGGCGGCCTCGTTGGCGGGCAGGAAGACGAGGCTGCGCTTGGCATCGAACGCCATCGGCTGCCAGCTGTGCGCGCCCATCGCGCCGGGGGTGACGATGGCGGGCTTGCCCGTCCTGTCGAACCGCGCTTCGGCCGTCTCGATCGGCCGGCCGGTCTTCATGTCGATGCCGGTCGTCCAGCTCTGCGGCACGAAGTTGTTCGCAGACAGCAATTTGCCCGTCTTGCGATCGAGCACGTAGAAGAAGCCGTTCTTGGGCGCCTGCATCAGCACCTTGCGCACCTGCCCGTCGATCTTGAGATCGGCCAGCATGATGTGCTGGGTGGCGGTGAAATCCCACGTCTCGCCCGGCGTCGTCTGATAGTGCCAGACATATTCGCCGGTCGAAGGCTTCAGCGCGACGATCGAGGAGAGATAGAGGTTGTCGCCGCCGCCGGGCGAGCGATAGGCCTGGTTCCAGGGCGATCCGTTGCCGACGCCGATGTAGAGCAGGTCGAGTTCGGGATCATAGGCCATCGCGTCCCACACGGTGCCGCCGCCGCCGATCTTCCAATATTCGCCCTTCCACGTCGCCGCGGCGGCCTTCAGGTGCGGCCCCTCGAAGCCCTTCGCCGGATCGCCGGGCACGGTGTAGAAGCGCCACAACTGCTTGCCCGTGTCGGCGTTATAAGCGGTGACATAGCCCCGCACGCCATATTCGGCGCCGCCGTTGCCGATGATGACCTTGCCGCTGATGACGCGCGGCGCGCCGGTGATCGTATAGCTTTTGGACTGGTCGACCGTCACCTGGCTCCACGCCGGCTTGCCGGTGGCGGTGTCGATCGCGATCAGGCGGCCGTCGAGCGTGCCGACGAACACCTTGCCGCCCCATGCCGCGACGCCGCGATTGACCGCGTCGCAGCACGCCTTGACGAGCGTCTCGCGCGGCACCTCCGGATCGAACGACCAGAGCGGCTTGCCGGTGGCGGCGTCATAGGCCTTGACCAGGCTCCATGCGGTCGAGACGATCAGCTTGCCGTCGATCATCAGCGGCGTCGCTTCCTGCCCGCGCTGCGTATCGAGATCGGCCGACCAGGCGATGCCCAGGCCCGAGACGTTGCCGGCGTTGATCTGGGTGAGGGGCGAGAAGCGCTGCTCGTCGTAGGTGCGGCCGATCGACAGCCACTGGCCGGGTTCGGCATCGGCGCCGGCGATGCGCGCGCCCGTCACCCCGCCGGGCGCTGCCGAGAAGGCGGCGGGCGGCCAGCCGGCCTGCTGCATCCCCACGCCCATCGCCGCCAGCGCCGCCGCGCCCAGCAGCACCGTCCGCCGCATCGTCATCTATCCACCCCCTCCGTATCGATCGATCGCCCGCTTCGCCGCCCGTCAGGGCAAGGTGCGGATCGTCTTATCCTGCATCATGCCACCGCCCCCGCGGCGGCGCCAGCCCGCTCGCCCGAGCGGGCCGGCGATATCGTCAGCCCCAGCGATTGATCTCGGGGCCGGGCGCCCACACCGCCGCCGGATCGGCGACCGTCGCCCTGGCGAGCGCGGCCTGCACGGCGGGGCGCGCCTCCAGCCGCTCGATCCACTGCTTGGTCAGTTCCTGCCCGGCGAACGCCTGCGGCACGATCGCCCGCATGCCCGCCAGCCACGCATAGGTTTCGAGGTCGGCGATCGAGAAATCGCCGATCAGCCATTGGCGCCCGTCCTCCAGCTTCGCCTCGACGCGGGCGACGCCCGCCTCGATCTTGCTGCGGCTGTCGGCCAGGCGCGCCTCGTCGGCCTGCCCCTGCGCGGCAGCCGCCCAGCGTTCGCGCAGGTCGTCGGAGGCGACGGTCGTGCCGTCGATCGCCGGCACGCCCGCGGCATGCACGCCGAGATAGGCGGCCGCCGGCGCGATCCGCTCGATCACGTAGCGGCACCAGCTCATCATCTCCCAGCGCGTGTAGGGATCGGCGGGGCGCAGCGCCGGGCCGGCGAAGGCGTCATCGAGATAGCAGGCGATGAACACGCTGTCGGCCATCGCCTCGCCGTCCGCTACCAGCACCGGGCCTTCGCCCTCGATGCTCATGTCGACTTCCCGGTTGCGCGGCACGTCCGCCGCGTGGCGGCCGCCGGCGGCGAGGTCGATCAGGCGATGCTCGGCCTCGACGCCCTTTTCGGCGACGGCGGCGAGGACGGTGAAGGACGGGCCGTTGGGCTGGCCGTGATAGAGGGTGAGCGCCATCGTCAGGCCGCCTTTCGCTCGAGGATCGTCACGCGCTTGACCATGTCGGTCTTGCCCTTGGCCCACGTCTCCTTCGTGGCGGGCCGCTCGTAGATCTTGCGCAGCCATTCCATGATGTGCGGCGTCTTCTCGTCGCTGGAGAGGTGCGGCTGCGACAGCGGCAGCGCATAGGCGAGGTTGAAGCCGTTGATGTCGGCCAGCGAATAGCGGTCGGAGCCGAGCCATTCGCGCTCGCTCAGCGCCTGTTCCAGCATGCCGATGCCGATCGCCACGCGCCGCTGCGATTCCTTCATCTCCTCTTCCGAGAAGCGGTTGTAGATCGCCTTGCGCCACGCCACGCGCCGCTCCTCCATCGGGATACGGTCGATCGCGGCTTCCAGCTCCTCGGGGTCGCGCGCGCGGACCGAGGGGCCGACGAAGATGCTCCACCCGATCATCGAGAAGGACGGCGCCAGCCACTGGTCCATGAACTTCATCCACCAGCGCACGCGCCAGGCATCGACGGGATTCTCGGGCATCAGCTTCGGCCCGTCGAACGCTTCGTCGACATATTCCATCATCGCGGTGGATTCGGTCAGAACCCTGGTGCCGTGGGTCATCGCCGGGATGGTGCCGAGCGGGTTGATCGCCAGATATTCGGGCTTGTGCTGATCGAAGTTCAGCAGGTCGAGATAATGGCTGTCGTAGGCGACGCCCTTCTCGGCCAGGGTCAGCATGGGCTTGCCCGAATTGGCGTTCGGCTCCCAATGATAGAGTGTGACGTCGGCCATCCGGTTCCTCTCCGTTTCGCGGGGGAAAGGTTAGCGCGGCGGGCGGGCCGATGCCACTGTTGATTCTGTCTTCCCGCTCCCCGCCCCTGAAAGGGGAGGGGCTGGGGGAGGGGTTCGTCTCGGTTCGGATGCAGCGACTGCCTCCGGCGAACCCCACCCAACCCTCCCCTTTCAGGGGAGGGCCTTTTTGGCTCAGATATCCTGCGCCAACCGGCCGTACAGCTCCGGCCGGCGATCGCGGAAGAAGCCGAAGGCTGCGCGGTGGCGGCGGACGCGGGCGAGGTCCAGCGTCGCCGTCAGCACGCCCGTCTCCTCCGCACCGAACTCGGCCAGCATGTCGCCGCGCTCGTCGCAGATGAAGCTGTGGCCGTAGAAATGCTGGCCCTCCTCGGTGCCGATGCGGTTGGCCGCCACCACCGGCACGACGTTGGAGACGGCATGGCCCACCATCGCCCGCCGCCACAGGCGCGAGGTATCGAGCGAGGGGTCGTGCGGCTCGCTGCCGATCGCGGTCGGATAGAACAGCAGCTGCGCGCCCATCAGCATCATCGCGCGGGCCGTCTCGGGATACCATTGATCCCAGCACACGCCGACGCCGATCGTCTCCGCCGCCGGGCCGGGCCACACCTTGAAGCCGGTGTTGCCGGGGCGGAAATAGAATTTCTCTTCATAGCCCGGACCGTCGGGGATGTGGCTCTTGCGGTAGACGCCCTGCACCGCGCCGTCCGGCCCGATCATCGCCAGGCTGTTGTAATGGTGCGGGCCATCCGCCTCGAAGAAGGAGGTGGGGATGTGGACCGAAAGCTCGGCGGCGAGCGTCCGCATCGCCAGCACCGCCGGGTGCGACTCGAGCGGCTTGGCGGTGGCGAACAGGCCCTCGTCCTCGACCCGGCAGAAATAGGGGCCTTCGAACAATTCGGGCGGCAGGATCACCTGCGCGCCACGGCCGGCGGCCTCGCGCACCAGATCGGAGACGGCGGCGATGTTCGCATCGATGTCGTCGGTGAAGGCGAGCTGGAGCGCGGCGACGGTGATTTCGGTCATTCTCAGTCCCAAGGCTGGCGGCGGCCCCGCCATATAGGGGCGGGGCGTTGCCGATCGAAGACGGCGATCAGCCGCAGCGGATGGCGAGGACGACGCGGCGGCTGTCGACCTCGATATTCAGCCGGCCGGCGACATATTCCATCGTCACGATCTGGTCGGGCAGCAGCCAGCGCAGCGTATCGGCGCGCGACAGTTTCAGCGCCTCGGCCGCCAGTTCGGACGTGCCGGCGCGGCCGAGCAGGCGCTGCGCGGGCTTGGCATCGCACCGCCCGCCGCCGCCGGCGACGGGGGTGGTGGCACAGGCGGAGACGGCGAGCGCCGCCGCCACGATCGCCACATGCCTCATTCCCCCGCCTCCACGCTCGTCATCCGCATCTTGCCATCGACTACGCGGAAGGCGGTGCGACCCTCCACCAGCGCCAGCGCATCCTTGCCGAAGATGTCGTGACGCCAGCCCTCCAGCATCGGCAGGCCGCGGCGGACGCCGGCGGCGAGCAGCTCCAGCTCGTCCGACCGGGCGAGCAACCGCGGCGCCACGTCCGCCTCCTTGGCGCGGACCTTGAGGAGCAGCTTGAGGAGATCGGCGACCAAGGCACCATCCTTGCCGAGGCCGGGGCGGCGAGCCTCGCGCGGGGGCATCTCCTCCTCCGGCATCGGCGGGGCGTTCTGGATCACGCCCATCAGCCGGCTGCCGATGTCGTTGCCCGCCCAGCTCGGCGCAAGCCCGCGCACCTTGGCGAGATCGCCCTGCGCGCGCGGCGGATGGGCGGCGAGATCGGTCAGCGTCTCGTCCTTCATCAGCCGGCCGCGCGGCAGGTTCTTGAAGCGCGCCTCCTGCTCGCGCCACGCGGCGATCGCCTTCAGCCGGCCCATCACCTCGGGCTTGCGGCTGGGCGCCTTGACGCGCTGCCAGGCGAGGTCGGGGTCGTTCACGTAATTGGCGGGATCGGCCAGCCGCTCCATCTCCCCGTCCAGCCATTCGCCGCGGCCGGTCTTGCGCAGCTTGGCCAGCATCTTGGGGAAGATCTTCGCCAGATGCGTCACGTCGCCGATCGCATAATCGATCTGGCGGGCGTCGAGCGGGCGGCGGCTCCAATCGGTGAAGCGGGCGCCCTTGTCCAGCTTGGCGCCGGTCATGCTCTCAACGAGGTTCGAATAGCCGACCTGGTCGCCCATCCCCAGCGCCATCGCCGCTACCTGCGTATCGAACAGCGGGTGCGGCGTGGTGCCGGTGAGGTTGTAGATAATCTCGATATCCTGCCCGCCGGCGTGGACGACCTTCAGCACGTCCTCGTTGTCGGTCAGCAAGTCGAGCAGCGGCGTCAGGTCGATGCCCCGCGCCATCGGATCGATCGCGGCGGCCTCCGCCTCGTCACCCACCTGGATCAGGCAGAGCTCGGGCCAGTAAGTGCTTTCGCGCATGAACTCTGTATCGACCGCGATGAACGGCGCTTTCGCCCAGCGGGCGCAGAGTTCGGCGAGCGTCCGGCTGTCGGTGACGAGGGGGTGGATCTTCATGGGGCTGCCCATAGCGGGGCGCGCGCGGGTTGACAAAGCGGGGGCCGGCGGGGAAGCGCCGGGGCGACAAATCTGACGGAAATCTGAAATGCACGCCTACCGCACGCACACCTGCGCCCAGCTGACCGTCGCCGATGTCGGCGGCCAGGTCCGCCTGTCGGGCTGGATCCACCGCAAGCGCGATCATGGCGGGCTGCTGTTCGTGGACCTCCGCGATCATTACGGCCTGACCCAGATCGTCACCAACATCGGCTCGGAAGCCCATGCCGCGCTGGAGACGGCGCGCACCGAATCGGTGGTGACGATCACCGGTGCGGTGGTGGCGCGCGACGCGGCGGCGGTGAACCCCAACCTCGCGACCGGCGAGATCGAGGTGAGGGCCGCTGAAGTGGTGGTTCAGTCCGCCGCGCAGGAGCTGCCGATGCCGGTGGCGGGCGAGGCCGATTATCCCGAGGACATCCGCCTCCGTTACCGCTTCCTCGATCTGCGGCGCGAGCGCATCCACAAGAACATCATGCTCCGCTCGGGCGTGATCGCCTCGTTGCGCCGGCGGATGATCGATCAGGGCTTCACCGAGTTCCAGACGCCGATCCTCACCGCCTCCAGCCCCGAAGGCGCGCGCGACTATCTGGTGCCCAGCCGCGTCCACCCCGGCAAGTTCTATGCGCTGCCGCAGGCGCCGCAGATGTTCAAGCAGCTGCTGATGGTGGCGGGCTTCGACCGCTATTTCCAGATCGCGCCCTGCTTCCGCGACGAGGATGCGCGCGCCGACCGATCGCCGGGCGAATTCTACCAGCTCGATTTCGAGATGAGCTTCGTCACGCAGGAGGATGTGTTCGCCGCGATCGAGCCGGTGCTGCACGGCGTGTTCGAGGAGTTCGCCAATGGGAAGACCGTGACGCCTGCGCCCTTCCCGCGCATCGCCTATCGCGATTCGATGCTGCGCTACGGCAACGACAAGCCCGACCTGCGCAACCCGATCGAGATCGTCGACGTGACGGAGCAGTTCCGCGGCTCGGGCTTCGGCCTGTTCGCGCGGCTGGTGGAGGGCGGCTCGGTCGTCCGCGCCATCCCCGCGCCGGGCGCGGGTGCGCGCAGCCGCAAGTTCTTCGACGACATGAACGACTGGGCGCGCGGGCAGGGGTTCACCGGCCTCGGCTATATCAACATCAAGGATGGCGAGCCGGCCGGGCCGATCGCCAAGAACCACGGGGCGGAGGCGACTGCGGCGCTGGTGAAGGCGCTAGGCCTGGGGCCGGACGACGGCGTGTTCTTCGCCGCCGGTAAGGAGAAGGATGCCGCCCGCCTCGCCGGCCTCGCCCGCACGCGCATCGGCGAGGAGCTGGGGCTGATCGAGCAGGGCGTGTTCAAATTCTGCTGGATCGTCGACTTCCCGATGTACGAATATGACGAGGAAGCGAAGAAGGTCGATTTCAGCCACAATCCCTTCTCGATGCCGCAGGGCGGGATGGAGGCGCTGGAGGGCACCGACCCGCTCGACATCCTGGCCTATCAGTACGACATCGTCTGCAACGGGGTGGAGCTGTCCTCGGGCGCGATCCGCAACCATCGGCCGGACATCATGTACAAGGCGTTCGAGATCGCCGGCTATACCCAGGCCGACGTCGATACGAATTTCGCCGGCATGATCAACGCCTTCAAATGCGGTGCGCCGCCGCACGGCGGATCGGCGCCCGGCGTCGACCGGATCGTGATGCTGCTGGCCGACGAGCCCAACATCCGCGAGGTGGTGCTCTTCCCGATGACGCAGAAGGCCGAGGATCTGATGATGGGCGCACCCGCCCCGGCGACGCCCAAGCAGCTCCGCGAACTTTCGCTGCGGGTGGTGGCGGACGGCCCGAAGGCCTGATGGTCGGGCGGCGGGCCAGCCGGTGGCGAGGCGGGGACGACCCGCCGCCGCCGGCGGGGCCTGCCCCCTGCGCGCTCTGCGGGCGGCCGCTGGGGCGGCGCACCGAATGGCATCATCTGGTGCCCAAGAGCGAGGGCGGGCGCGAGACGGTGCCGCTCCACCCGATCTGCCACCGCGCCATCCACGCCGCGATCCCCAACCGCACGCTGGCGCGCGAGACGCACGACGCGGCGGCGCTGCGGGCGCGGCCCGAGCTGGCTGCCTTCTTGCGCTGGATCGCCGACAAGCCGCCCGATTTCCATGCGGCCACCGCGCGCGGCCGTGCGTTCGCCGCGTCATGATCGATCTGACCGATTTCGAGGCGGGCGACCCGCCGAGCCGCCCCTATGCCGCAACCCTCGCCGCCCTACAGGCGCGGCTGGAGCATATCCACGTCGCCCACATCGTCCACGGCCGGCGGGCGGTGGTGATGCTGGAAGGGTGGGATGCGGCCGGCAAGGGCGGCATCATCGAACGGCTGACCGAGGGGTGGGACGCGCGCCACACCATCGTCTGGCCGATCGGTGCGCCGACCCCGGCCGAGAAAGCGGAGGACTTCCTGACCCGGTTCGAGCGGCGGCTGCCGCTGCCCGGCACGATCGCGATCTTCGACCGGAGCTGGTACGGGCGCGTCTTGGTCGAACGGGTCGAGGGCTTCGCCTCTGCCGAGGAGTGGGGCGCCGCCTATGACGCGATCAACGCCTTCGAGGCGGGGCTGGCGGCGGGCGGGACGACGTTGGTGAAGCTGTTCGTCCACATCACGCAGAAGGTGCAGGACAAGCGCATCGCCAAGCGCATCCGCAACCCGTGGAAGCGCTGGAAGACCGGACCCGAGGACTTCCGCAACCGCGCCCGCCGCGCGGATTATCTGGCGGCGATGGCGGACATGTTCGCCCGCACCGACACCGCCGCCGCGCCGTGGGTGGTGATCGACGGCAACGACAAGAAAGCGGCGCGGCTGGCGGCGCTGGAGGCGGTGGCGGACCGCCTGCAAGCCGCGGTGCCGATGGACCCGCCGCCGCTGAGCAACGAACTGCGGCGGCTGGCGCGGGAGGAGCTGGGGCTGAAGGTGAAGCGGTAAAGGCCCGCCGATGCAACGGCCGTTCACGGATCGCGATCTAGTCGGATGCGCGAACCGGCCGTAACGAATGACCCGCGCGCCGCCTCTGGCAGCTGTCGTCGGCGTCACAAACCTGCCAGAAGATGCCCGCTTGGTCAGAAGCCCATACGATGAGGGTCGTTTGCGAAGGGCGGTTTACCGTAGCGATATCGGAATTCAGCGATCAATCGAACTTCGATGGTGCGCGGATCATCATGAGGCGTCTCCATCCAAGCAATCGTCAATTCCGATAAACTGCCGAGCTGCCAGATCAGGCGCCCTCCCCAATGCCCTATCGGCTTGCCGCTACCAAATATCGCAAATTCCCGAAGGCGACGCCGGAGGTTCAACGCTTTCCCAATATAGACCACTTCGGCACCTTCAACCCAGTTCGCCTCCAGAACATGGGCAGGAACGCTCGGGTCTTTGCCTTTGAACCAGCCGCCGCAGCTAACAGCAGCGAACCGCTCAGGCCCTCTTTCGATATATCCGACGAGATAGACGCCAGGCCTTTCCGGGCATGGATTAGCCGTCATGACCAGATCGAAAGGGACCCAGCCGACAAAGCCCGCATCTTCAAGGTTGCGCCGCCTGAAATCCATGGTGATGACCGTTGCCGATCGAGACGGATGCGTCCATCCCTCACGGATAGGCGATCGCCATCACCTCATAGTCCTTCTCGCCCGCCGGCAGCGCCACCCGGCGGAGGTCGCCCACCGCGGCGCCGCGCAGCGCGCGGGCGAGGGGGGCGTGCCAGCTGATGCGGCCGGCGCCGGCGTCCGCCTCGTCCTCGCCGACCAGCGTGACGGTGCGTTCGGCATCCTCCTCGTCGGCGAGCGTGACGGTGGCGCCGAACCACACCCGGCCGCGATCGCGCTGGGCGGCGGGGTCCACCACCTGCGCCGCCTTCATCCGCCGGGCGAGATGCGCCAGTTCGCGGTCGATCTCGCGCAGGCGCTTGCGGCCGTAGATGTAGTCGCCGTTCTCGGACCGGTCGCCATTGCCGGCCGCCCAGCTGACGACCTCGACCAGCTTCGGCCGTTCCTCCCCCAGCAGCGCCTGATAGCGGGCGCGCAGCGCGGCGAGCCCGGCGGGGGAGATGACGTTGGGGCGGCTCACCCCGCGGTCGTCTTGCCGAGATACCAGGACAGGCGGTTGGCGGTGGGCGCACGGGCCCGCTGCGGGTTCATGAGGTCATACATGACCGCATTCTCCAGCACGCGCTGGACGTAGCCGCGCGTCTCGGTCAGCGGGATCGCCTCGATCCAGTCGATCACGTCCACCCCCGGCGTCCGCGGATCGCCGTTGGCGCGCAGGAACTTGTTCACGTTGCCGGGGCCGGCGTTGTAGGCGGCGACCGACAGGACGTAATTGTTGGCGAAGCGGTTCATCAGCCAGTCGAAATAGACCGAGCCGAGCATGACGTTGTAGCTGGGTTCGATCAGCCGCTCCTGCTCGAACGGCAGGCCGAGCTTGCCGGCCTGCTCGCGCGCGGTGGCGGGCATCAGCTGCATCATGCCCTTGGCGCCGACGCGGCTGGTGGCCTGCCGGTCGAACTGGCTTTCCTGCCGGGTGATGGCGTGGACGATCGTCCAGTGCGACTGCATCGTCGGCGGCACCACCATCGTCGGGAAGCCGATCCGCGCCGGATCGGGCGTGCCCGAGGCGCGGGCGGAGCGGCTGACGATCACGCCCAGATCGGGCCGCGCGATGGCGGTGGCCAGCTCGCCGGCCAGCGCGTGATCGGCATCCGTTTTGGCGGCGGCGGCGATGGTGCGGATGAAGGCGGTCTGGTCCTGCCAGCGCCCGTCCTGCCCCAGCAGACGGGCGGCGCGGACGATCTCGCTGTTGTAGAAGGCGGCGCGCGCGGCGGGCGCGATCGGCACGTTCGTCTCGGGCGGCAGGCTCAGGGGCCGGGCGATCCGTTCGGCGGCGAGCTGGCCGTAGAATTGATCGACGTGGTTGGCGGCGAGCGCATAATAGCCGTTGGCGTTGGCGGTGTCGCCCGCCGCCTGCGCCGCCCGGCCCGCCCAGTAGAGGCCCTTGGCCTGGCTCGACGGGCTTTGCGAGGCGCGGGAGTAAGCGAGGAACAGCGGCACCGCATCGCGCGGGCGGGCGAGCGGCTTCAGCGCCTGCGTGCCGCCCAGCCAGACGAGGCTGGTATAGGCGTCGCGCTCCGGAAAGGAGCGGGCGCGCAGGTCGGTGCCCTGCGGCCACGCGCCGTCGGCATTGCGGGCGATGGCCAGCGCGGTGTCGGCTTGCCCGTCCTTCGCCGCGCCGGTCGCGGCGGTGAGCAGGACGTTCAGATATTTGGCGGGATCGAGCGGGGCGCCGTCCAACTGGCGGGGCCGGGCGAGATATTGGCGCGAGGCGACGCCCTGCGCGGTATCGCGCAGCCACGCCGCGCGATCGGCGACGAAGCCGGGATCGCGATCCGCCCCCGGCCCGGCGGCCGTCTCGGCCGAAGCGGCATCGGCGCTGCGCGTCTGGAAGGCGAGGCGCGCGGCATAGAGCGGCCGGCGTGCGGACGAGACGAGCGGAAGCTGGCGGGCGGCGGCGGTGGTGGCGCCATCCCACAGCAGCCGTTCCATCCGCCGGTCCTGGTCGAGCGGCGAAAAGGCGCCGGGGAAGGCGGCGAGCAGGCGGCTCTCGTCGGCGGCGGCGAGTGCGCCGCCCGCCCAGGCGGCGACGGCGGCGGTGCGCGCCTCGGCGGTGCGGCCCTCGATCGCCAGCGCCTCGGCCAGCCGGCCACGGCCGGCGCCGGTCTGCGGCGGCTTGCCGGCGAAGAAGGCGATAATCTGGGCGGGCGGCGTGCCGACCGGATCGATCTGCCGTTCGGCGGCGCGGCGCATCGCCGCCTCGCCCGGCCAGCCGGGGTGGGCGACGAGGAAGGCGGCATAATCCGGGAAAGGCGCCGAGTCGGTCTGCTGGAGGCGATACCAGGTGGCGATCGTGCCGCGCAGCGGATCGGCGGCGGGGATCGGCGGCAGGGCCGCGGGGCTGCGCGCGATCAGGTCCGACGCTTCCTCGGGCGGCACGCTCGTCACCATCTGTCCGCCGAGGCCGGCGGCGGCCGCGGCGGAGGCCGCCAGCAGCAGCGGCAGCGTGGCCTTCCTCACGGTGCTGGACAGGGAGCGTCGCGCATCCCTATCTGGCGGCGATGCTTCGCGAACCTTGGTCATGCCACGCGTTATGGCCCGTGGCGCCCGCGAATTGAAGGAGAGAAAGATGTTCACGGGGTCGATCCCTGCCCTGGTCACCCCCTTCCGCGACGATGCGGTGGACGAGCAGGCCTTCCGCGCGCTGGTCGATCGGCAGATCGACGGCGGCTCGACCGCGCTGGTGCCCTGCGGCACGACCGGCGAGAGCGCCACGATGTCGATCGAGGAGCATAACCGCGTCGTTGCGCTCTGCGTCGAGCAGGCGGCGGGGCGCGTGCCGGTGATCGCCGGCTGCGGTTCCAACGACAGCCGCGTCGCGCTTAATCACATGCGCCATGCCCAGGCGGCAGGCGCCGCGGCGGCGCTGGTGGTGCTGCCCTATTACAACCGCCCCAATCAGGCCGGCATCCTGGCGCATTATCGCTTCCTGACCGAGCGGTGCGACCTGCCGATCATCGTCTACAACGTGCCCGCCCGCACCGTGACCGACATCGCCGTCGAGACACTGGCCGAACTGGCGACGCTGCCCACGATCGTCGGCATCAAGGATGCGAGCGGCAAGGTGGAGCGGGTGGCGGCGCAGCGGCTGGCGTGCGGGGCCGATTTCTGCCAGCTTTCGGGCAACGACGACATGGCGCTCGGCTTCATGGCGATGGGCGGGGCGGGGTGTATCTCGGTGACGGCCAATGTCGCGCCCGCGCTCTGCGCCGATTTCCAGCGCGCCTGCGCCGAGGGGCGCTGGGCGGACGCGCTGGCGTTGCAGGACCGGCTGTTCCCGCTGCACGCGGCGCTCTTCGCGGATGCGTCCCCCGGCCCGGTCAAATATGCGATGACGCGGCTTTACCCGGACTTTCCGGCCGAACAGCGCCTGCCGATGACCCCGCCGTCCCCCGCTGCACGGGCGGCGGTGGATCAGGCGCTGGCGCACGCCGGGCTGACGGACGCCTGATGGCGCGCCCCCGGCCCCCCGAGTTCGAGAAGGTGAAGACCGTCGCCGAGAACCGGCGCGCGCGCTTCGAATATTTCCTCGAGGATTTCTACGAGGCGGGGATCGCGCTGACCGGCACCGAGGTGAAGTCGCTGCGGTTCGGCGAGGGGACGATCGCGGAAAGCTATGCCGAGGTGAAGGGCGACGAGGTGTGGCTGGTCAACGCCAACGTGCCCGAGTTCAGCCACGGCAACCGCTTCAACCACGAGCCGCGCCGCCCCCGCAAGCTGCTGCTGCGCGAACGCGAGATCGAGAAATTGAAGCATGGCGTGACGCGCGAGGGGATGACGCTGATCCCGCTGTCCATCTACTTCAACGGCCGTGGGCGGGCGAAGGTGGAACTGGCGCTGGCCAAGGGCAAGAAGCTGCACGACAAGCGCGAAACGGTGAAGGCGCGCGACTGGAAGCGCGACCAGGCCCGCCTGATGCGCGAGCGGGGATAGCGGCGGCGATGTTCGATCGGCTGCGGACCTGGGCGCACGGCAACATGCCGACGCGCGAGACCTTCGAGCAGAACCGCTTCCTGCGGCCGATCGCGCACCGCGTGCTCCGCCCCGATCTGTGGCGCTTCCACCGCCGGTCGGTGGCGCGCGGGGTGGCGCTGGGGGTGTTCGTCGGCGTGATCGTGCCGGTGGCGCAGACGCTGTTCGCGGCCCTCCTCTCGCTGCCGGCGCGTGCCAACGTGCCCGTCGCGGCGGTGACGACCTTCATCACCAATCCGCTGACGACGCCGCCGATCTGGGCCTTTTCCTGGTGGATCGGGCGGGGCGTGATGCGGCTGATGGGCGATCCGCGGGTGGCGGCGGCGATCGAGCGGACGGGCGACGTCGGCTGGCTGGACTGGGCGCTGCACGACGTGGGGCCGGCGCTGGGCATCGGTCTGCTGATCGTATCGATCGTGGGCGCGGCGCTCGGCTATGTCGTGGCGTCGTTCGGCTGGCGCTGCTGGATCGGCACCAAATGGACGCATCGCAAGCAGGGGCGCTGCTGAGATGGCGAGCCGCCCCTTGCGATCCGGTGGTGCGGGCGGCGTGGACCGCGGTCTGATCGCCGCCGCGGGGCTGGCGGCGGCGGGGCTGCTGTCGATCGCGGTCGTCTGGGCGGTGCTGCATACCGCGGCGACCTCCGTCACCATTCTGGCGGTAGCGCTGGCGGCGGTAGCGGCGGCGACCGCGCCGGTGCTGGTTGCCGCCCTCCGCCGCGCCGGGCGCGACGAGGAGACGAGCCTGCCCGAGGCGATCGACTGGACATTGCTTTCCACCGCGCTCGACGAGGGGGATGCGGCGGCGGTCGTCACCGATCGCGCCGGCCATCCCGTGTGCGCCAACCGCGCCTATCAGGCGGCCTTTCCCGGCATCGTCGGCCCGCTCGATCTGGGGGTGGGGGCCGAGGCGGGGGAGCGGCTGGCGGCGGTCGCCCATGCTGCGTGGCGCGAGGGGCAGGCGGAGGCGGAGGACATCGCCAGCGACGCCGGCGATCTGCGCGTGCAGGTGCGCCGCGCCGGGGCGGGCGAGGATTTCCTGATCTGGCGCCTGACACATGCGGCGCGCTTCGACCTGATCGGCAGCACGATCACGCTGGTGGAAGGGCCGATCGGCCAACGGCTGGATGCGGCCGGGCTGATGGCGGCGGTGATCGACGGCGAGGGCGGGGTGCAGGCGGGCAACGCCCTGTTCCTCCGCCGTGCGCTGGGCGATGCCGCGGCCGAGCCCGCCAACCGCGCGATCGGCGATCTGCTGGTGCGCGACGAACTGGGCCGCATCCACCTTTCCGCCGAGGGCGGGGAGGCGGGCGGGCCGCCGCTGCGCCTGCTCTACGTGCCGGCCGAGGACGGCGGCGTGCAGGGCGGGGCGCTGCTCGTCCTCGTCGATCAGGATCCCGAACTGGAGACGCGGCAGGCGGCCAGCGCCAGCCTGCACGGCCTGCTGGCGATGCTGCCGCTGGGCTTGGCGCTGGCCGAGCGCGACGGCCGCTTCATCTTCATGAACGTGGCGTTCGAGCGCGCCGCCGGCGTGGCGATGGCGGACGGCGCGCTCTACCCGAGCGACCTCGTGGTGGAGGAAGACAAGGCGACCGTGTCCGATGCGGTGCGCCGCTTCGCCGCGGGGCGGGCGCTGCCGGGCGATCTGGCGGTGCGGCTGAAGGCCAAGCCCGACGAGCCGGTGGCGCTGACCATCGCCGGGGCGACCGGCCTCGGCGATGCCGCGGTGCTGCTGAGCCTGAAGGACAATAGCGAGGAATCGCGCCTCAAGCGGCAGGTGGCGCAGGCCACCAAGATGCAGGCGGTGGGCCAGCTGGCCGGCGGCGTCGCCCATGATTTTAACAATGTGCTGACCGCGATTATCGGCCATTGCGACCTGATGCTGATGCGCCACCGGCCGGGCGATACCGACCATGACGACATCCAGCAGATCAAGCTCAATTCCAACCGCGCCGCCAGCCTGACGCGGCAATTGCTCGCTTTCTCCCGCCAGCAGACGCTGCGGCCGCAGGTGCTGCAACTGCCCGACGTCATCTCCGAAGTGTCGCACCTGCTGAAGCGCCTGCTGGGCGAGACGGTGAGCCTGACCGTCAAGCATGGCCGCAACCTGGGCTATGTCCGCGCCGATCCCGGCCAGCTCGAACAGGTGATCGTCAACCTCGCCGTCAACGCACGCGATGCGATGCCCGACGGCGGCACGCTGACCCTCCAGACCTTCATGACCACCGCCGCCGACGTACGGCGGATGGGCAACGAGATATTGCCCGTCGCCGATTATGTGACGCTGACCGTGCAGGATACCGGCCACGGCATCCCCGTGGAGATACAGGCCAAGATCTTCGAGCCCTTCTTCACCACCAAGGAAGTCGGCAAGGGCACCGGCCTCGGCCTCTCCACCGTCTACGGCATCGTCAAGCAGACCGACGGCTTCATCTTCGCCGAATCGGCGCCGGGGGAGGGGACGCGGTTCGTGATCTACCTGCCTGTCCACCGCCCCTCGGGCAGCGTGGAGGCGGCACCGCGCAAGCCCGCGGCCGAACCGACCGGCGACCTGTGGGGCACGGGCACGATCCTGCTGGTGGAGGACGAGGCGATGGTCCGCTCCGTCGCCGAGCGCGCGCTCAGCCGGCAGGGCTATCGCGTGCTGACCGCCACCAACGGCGAGGAGGCGCTGGAGGTGATGGAGCAGAGCGAGCCGATCGACCTCCTGATCTCCGACGTGGTGATGCCGACGATGGACGGGCCGACCCTCGTCCGCCACGCGCGCGCGCGCCACCCCGACCTGCCGGTGCTGTTCATGTCGGGCTATGCCGAGGAGCAGCTGCGCCGCTCGATCGACGTCGAGAAAGTGGCGTTCCTGCCCAAGCCCTTCTCCGTACTGCAATTGTGCACGGCGGCGCGCGATACGCTGGCGGCGCGCAAGGCGGAGGGGGCAGGCGGCTGAAAAAGGCGCTGGCGCGGCGCGGGCCGCCTCGCGTATGCGCTGGGGGATGACCCAGTCCCTGTCGATCCTCCTGGTCGAGGATGAACCCCTGATCGCGATGATGATGGAAGACATCGTCGACGCGCTCGGCCACCGCGTGGCGGGTAGCGCCGATACTATCCCCGCAGCGCTCGAACTGGTCGAACAGGGCGGGTTCGACGTGGCGATCCTGGACGTGCGGATCAGCGACGGCGCCAGCTGGCCGATCGCCGACGCGCTGGCCGATCGCGGCATCCGCTACATGCTGGCGACGGGCGGCCATGTCGAACCGCCGCCGCCGCGCCATGCCGAGGCGCCCGTGCTCAACAAGCCCTTCACGCTGGACGGCCTGCGCGACAAGCTGGACGAGGTCGCCGCAGCGGCATGATGTTCGCCCCTTGTTCCCGATCCCGTTTCGTTCTATATCGGCCCTCGCTATGACGGGCCGGAAGGCGGCCCCGACCGGGAGGAACAGCGAGATGGCAGCATCGCTCAAGATCGTGGCTGGGAAGGACGGCGGGGACGTGGAACGGCAGAAGGCGCTGGAGGCGGCACTCGCCCAGATCGACCGGGCGTTCGGCAAGGGCTCGGCGATGAAGCTGGGCAGCCGCGAGAAGATCGAGATCGAGGCGATCTCGACCGGGTCGCTGGGGCTCGACATCGCGCTCGGCATCGGCGGCCTGCCGCGCGGGCGCATCGTGGAGATCTACGGGCCGGAAAGCTCGGGCAAGACGACGCTGGCGCTGCACGCCATCGCCGAGGCGCAGAAGGCGGGCGGCACCGCCGCCTTCGTCGATGCCGAACATGCGCTCGATCCGGTCTATGCCAAGAAGCTGGGCGTCGACATCGACGAGCTGATCGTCTCGCAGCCCGATACCGGCGAACAGGCGCTGGAGATCACCGATACGCTGATCCGGTCGAACGCGATCGACGTGCTGGTGGTCGATTCGGTGGCGGCGCTGGTGCCGCGCGCCGAGATCGAGGGCGAGATGGGCGACAGCCACGTCGGCCTGCAGGCGCGGCTGATGAGCCAGGCGCTGCGCAAGATCACGGGGTCGATCAGCCGCAGCAAGACGCTGGTGATCTTCATCAACCAGATCCGCATGAAGATCGGCGTGATGTACGGCAATCCGGAGACGACGACGGGCGGCAACGCGCTGAAATTCTACGCTTCGGTCCGCCTCGACATCCGCCGCACCGGCCAGATCAAGGATCGTGACGACATCATCGGCAACGCCACGCGCGTGAAGGTGGTGAAGAACAAGGTCGCGCCACCGTTCAAGCAGGTCGAGTTCGACATCATGTATGGCGAGGGCGTCTCCAAGGTGGGAGAGATCCTCGACCTGGGGGTGAAGGCCGGCATCGTCGAGAAATCGGGTGCGTGGTTCTCCTACGATTCGATCCGGATCGGGCAGGGCCGCGAGAATGCCAAGACCTACCTGCGCGAGAATCCCGAGGTGTGCGACCGGCTGGAAAAGGCGATCCGCGCCAATTCGGCGGGCGTTGCCGAAGCGCTGATGACGGGGCCGGAACCAGACGACGAATGACTGCACCGGCGGCGGGACGACCCGCCGCCGGCATCGCCTCCGCTGCGGGCGGCTCGGGCCGGTCCGGGGGAAGTGGCAGCCTCCGTTGCGGCCGCGCCAGCCGATCCTGACGGGGTGATCCCAAAGCGGGAAGCGGAAGCGCGGGTGCCCGCGCGGAAATCGACTCCGCCAGAGCGGAAAGTGCTTGCCACCCGTCGAGTCGGGATCGACCCCCTGCCGGCTCCGGCTCCGGCTCCGGCTCCGGCTCCGGCTCCGGCTCCGGCTCCGGCTCCGGCTCCGGCTCCGGCTCCGGCTCCGGCTCCGGCTCCGGCTCCGGCTCCGGCTCCGGCTCCGGCTCCGGCTCCGGCTCCGGCTCCGGCTCCGGCTCCGGCTCCGGCTCCGGCTCCGGCTCCGGCTCCGGCTCCGGCTCCGGCTCCGGCTCCGGCTCCGGCTCCGGCTCCGGCTCCGGCTCCGGCTCCGGCTCCGGCTCCGGCTCTCCGGCTCCGGCTCCGGCTCCGGCTCCGGCTCCGGCTCCGGCTCCGGCTCCGGCTCCGGCTCCGGCTCCGGCTCCGGCGGCGGGCAGGGGTGGTCAGGCGTTTCTGCCTGGGCTGTTCGATTGAGCGGTCGGCGGGGTTGCGGCGTCGGCCGCTTCCCGTCTGCTGCGTCGAAACCGTCACGGCGGCATGTGTCGAACACGGTCGGCATTGACAGAATTCTGTTCACGCGGAGTCGCGGAGCTTCGATGCGGCGGGCAGCGTCGGCTCGATGGACCGGTCGGTCGGCTATTCGGTCGTCGTCGTCTGACGTATCGGTGGACAAGGAACGCCTCTGCGGCTCTGCGCGAACCCCCCTTTCTCGACGTTACGAAGGTCTCGCGTGCTCGGCCTCGATCGCTGGCGGCGGCGGGATCAGGCCCAGCGCCTCGCGCCGGTGCCAGCGGCGGATGAGGAGCAGGGCGACGGTGGCGAGGCCGCTGGCGAGGCCCAGCCAGATGCCGACGCCGCCCAGGCCCGCCGGAAAGGCCAGCGCGACGCCCGCGCCGATCCCCACGACCCAATAGCCGAAGCCCGCGATCAGCATCGGCACGCGCGTATCCTGCAAGCCGCGCAGCATGCCGGCGGCGATCGCCTGCGTGCAATCGACCAGCTGGAACAATGCGGCCACCGCCAGCAGCGCCGCCGCCAGCGCGATGACGGGCGCATTTGCGGGATCGGCCGGATCGAGGAAGGCGGCGATCAGCGGGCGCGGCGCGCCGACCAGCACCGCCGCGGCGGCGAGCGCGAAGCCGGTGCCGATGGCGAGCGCGGTCCAGCCCGCCAGCCGCACGCCGGCCGCATCGCCGCGCCCGGCCGACAGGCCGACGCGGACGGTCGCCGCCTGGCCGATGCCGGTCGGCACCATGAAGGCGAGCATCGTGATCTGGATGGCGACGGCATGGGCGGCGAGCGCGGTCCGCCCGATCAGCCCCATCAGCAGCACCGCGGCGTTGAACACCGTCACCTCCAGCCCGAGCGTGATCGCGATCGGCAGCCCGATCCGCCAGACGGCGGCGAGCCGCTGCCGGTCCGCCCGCCACCAATTGCCGAGCACATGATAGCGGCGCAGGTGCCGGTCGGCGCGCAGTGCGGCCATCAGCGCCACCGCCATGAAGGTGCAGGACAGCGTGCTGGCGAGGCCCGCGCCGAACAGCCCGAGCGCGGGCAGACCGAAATGACCGAAGATCAGCGCCCAGCCGGCCAGCGCGTTGAACGGCACCGCCGCCGCCATCACCACCACCCCCCACAGCGGCCGTTCGAGCGCGGAGAGGAAGTTGCGGAGGACGAGGAAGACCAGATAGGGCAGCAGCGCCCATTGCAGCCCGCGCAGCATGCCGCCGGCGGCGGCGGACAGCGCCCGATCCTGCCCGAGCAGGACGAGGATCGCCTCCCCCTGCCACAGGATCGCCCAGCACGGCACGCACAGCATCGCGCAGGCCCAGATCGTCTGACGCACCGAACGCCGCAACTCGCGCACCGCATGGCGCCGCGCGCCGCGCTCCTGCGCGATCAGCGGGGCGGCGGCGCTGGCCAGCCCCATGCCGAAGATGAGGAAGGCGGTATGGAGATTGATGCCGAGCGCCCCGGCCCCGACCGCATCCGCCCCCAGCCGCCCGATCAGCAGCAGATCGGTGGCGGCGATAGCCCCCCAGGCGACGTTCCCCGCGATCAGCGGCAGCGACAGCGCCATCAGCGCCCGCGCCTCCCGATACCAGGGGGCGGGGCCGGGCCGGGCGACGGGTAGATGTGCTGCGGACGACATGGCGCCGACCTCCTAGGCGCACGCGGCGGCTCGTGGAAGCATAGGCTGGCGATCGAACGCGCGAGGCCGATCGCACGCGGACAAGCGGCCATCAGGCCGGTATAGACCAAACGCGCAGGTCGGCGGGCGGGGCGGCGGGCTCAGCCCCGGCGTGCGGAGACGATGCGGACGACGGGTGCCAGCATCTGCCCCTTCATCGCGCCCTCGCCGTCGGTGGGGGAGGTGGGGGCGACGAGGATGCGGCGAACGACGTCCATGCCCTCCACCACATGGCCGAAGGCGGCGAAGCCGAGATTGTCGCCGGGGGCGGCGGGATCGGCGTCCATCGTCGGCATGTCGCCCACGACGATGAAGAAATCGCCGGAGGCGGTGCCGGACGCGGCGCGCGCCATGGACAGCGTGCCGTCGCCATGGTGGAGGCCGGTCGTGCTGGTCGGTTCGTGGCGGATCGCGGGCAGCGTCTTCTTCGGGTCGTTGCGCGTTCCCGCCTGGACGAGGCCGAAGCCCGGCGCGATGTTCGCGGCGCGATAGAAAGCGGTGCCGTCGAGCCGCTTGCCATCGACATATTTCAGGAAGTTGGCGGCGGTGAGCGGTGCACGCTCCGTCTCCACCGCGACGACGATCGGTCCCTCGCCGGTGACGAGGGTGACACGCACCGTCGCCGGTTCGGGCTTGGGCACGGGGGGCACGGGCGGCGCAGGGGGCACGGCGGGTGCGACGGCGGGCGCGGGTGGCGGCGCATCCTGGGCGGCGGCGGGGGCCGCGATCAGGCCGAGCATGGCGAGGGCGAATCGGCTGGTCATGGCCGCCACGATACCGCGCCGAAGGCCGGCCGCGAACGGGCGCCGCGCCGGGTCCGCACCGGACCGAACGTTGACCCGGCCGGCCGCCCGCCTTACCCCTCACCACCGATGCGAAATGGCCTGACCGAGCCGCGCCGATGAGCGCCCCCGTGATAATCCTGCTGGAGGACGATCCGCCGCTGCGGACGCTGACCGCCCGCGCGTTGCAGGAGAACGGTTATCTCGTCCGCCCCGCCTCCACCGCGCCGGAGATGTGGCTGGCCTTCGATGCCGGCCCGGTCGATCTGGTGTTGCTGGACATCATGCTGCCCGGCACCAGCGGCATCGACATCTGCCGCCAGATCCGCAAGCGATCCGACGTGCCGATCATCTTCATCAGCGCCAAAGGCAGCGAGGCCGATCGCGTGCTGGGGCTGGAGCTGGGCGCGGACGATTATCTGCCCAAGCCGTTCGGCACGCGCGAACTGATCGCCCGCGTCCGCGCGGTGCTCCGCCGGGGCACGATGGAGCGATCGGGCGAGGAACGGCAGAACACCGCCCGCTTCGACGGCTGGGAGGTCAATTTCCCGCGGCGCGAATTGCTGTCGCCGACCGGTGCGGTGGTCGACCTGACCGGCGCCGAGTTCGACCTACTAGCGAGCTTCCTCAGCCACCCGCAGCGGGTGATCGCCCGCGAACGGCTGATCGAATTGTCGCGCACGCGGCTCGGCGACGCTTCGGACCGTTCGATCGACGTGTTGGTCAGCCGCCTGCGCCGCAAGCTCGGCAGCAGCGGCAAGCCGGCGCCGATCGTGACGGTGCGGGGCGTCGGCTACATGCTCAACGTCGAGGTGGAGCGCGCTTGAAGCGGCTGATGCGGCCGTCGATCGGCGTCCTCGGCCGCATCCTCGCCGTTTTGCTGCTGGCGGTGCTCGTCGAGTTCGGGGCGAGCACGATCCTCTACGAACGCGCCAGCCAGTTCGCGGTGCGCGAGGACGAGGCGCGGCGGCTGGCCGAGCATCTGGTGATCGCGCGCAAGCTCCTGACCGAGGGCGCGCCGGTCGACCGGCCGGCGATGGCCAGTCGCCTGTCCACCCCCCGCTACGACGTCCACTGGTCCGCCAACGGCCGCCGCGCACCGACCGAGCCGGCGCTGATCGAGATGCGCGACGAGATCCTCGCATGGGAGCCGACGCTGGCGGACGGCGGCCTGGCCCTCCAGCGCGGTGCCGGCCCGCGGCCCAGCGTTTCCGGATCGCTGGCGCTGGCGGACGGATCGCGGCTGCATTTTGGCACGGTGCTGGCGGTGATCGGCTGGGGGCCGGCGATCGGGCGGATCGTGCTGGCCCTGGCGGCGGCGCTGGCGCTGCTGCTGGTCGGCGGGCTCGCCATCCGCAAGCTGCTGAAACCGCTGGCGCGGCTGGCGCAGGCGGCGCGCCAGATCGGCTTGGGGCGCGAAGTGATGGTCGAGGAGACCGGCACGGTGGAGGTGCGGCGGGTGGTGCGCGCCTTCAACGAGATGCAGCGCCGCATCCACAGCCTGATCGCCGGGCGCACGCAGGCGCTGGCGGCGGTCGGCCACGATCTGCGCACCCCGCTCGCCCGGCTGGAACTGCGGCTGGACGGCATCGCCGATACCGCTGTGCGCGACGCGATCGCGGCGGACGTGGGCGAGATGGAGGGTATGGTCTCGTCGCTGCTCGCCTTCCTCAACGGTGAGGACGATCCGGAGCGGCCGGTCAACATCGATCTGGCGGTGATGGCGGCGACCGTGGTGGACGATGCCGCCGATCGCGGCGGCGATGCGACCTACGAAGGGCCGGAACATCTCGACAAGGCGGTGCGGCCGATCGGCCTGAAGCGGGCGCTATCGAACCTGATCGAGAATGCGCTGCATTACGGTGGATCGGCGATCGTGCGGCTGATCGAGCAGGCCGACGCGGTGGAGATCACGGTCGAGGACGACGGCCCCGGCATTCCGGAGGCCGAACTGGAGGCGGTGCTGGAGCCGTTCACGCGGCTGGATGCGGCCCGCCGGCGCAATACGCAGGGACTGGGGCTGGGGCTGGCGATCGTGGCGCAGGCAGTCGAGCGGGAAGGGGGGCGGCTCACCCTGTCCAATCGCTCGGAAGGCGGTTTGCGGGTGTCGATCCTGCTTCCGCGGTGAGGGGTGCGGACATGCTTTGTAACGTCCCGGCGGCATCACCGTAACGCGCAGCAATTAAACGTCCATGTTGGCGCCGCGCCGGTGCCTCGCGTGGAGAAAGACCGTGGGCGGACCGATCGGGTGCGTGGTGGGCTTCTGGCAAGGCGAGGCGCCCGGCGCCTGTCGTCCTGCCGAACGGGCGGAGGGCTGATCCGATGCGATTTGCCCTGCCCGCATCCGCCACGCGCGATTTCACCGCGTCGATCGTCGTCTTCCTCGTCGCCATGCCGCTGTGCATGGGCATCGCCATCGCCTCCGGCGTGCCGGCCGAGAAGGGCCTGCTGACCGGCATCATCGGCGGCATCGTCGTCGGCCTGTTCGCCGGATCGCCGTTGCAGGTGAGCGGCCCCGCCGCCGGCCTGGCGGTGGTGGTGTTCGAGATGGTGCGCGAATATGGCCTCGTCACGCTCGCCCCGATCCTGGTGCTGGCGGGCCTCATCCAGATCGCGGCGGGCGTGCTGCGGCTGGGCGGCTGGTTCCGCGCGATCTCGCCGGCGGTGGTGCACGGCATGCTGGCGGGGATCGGCGCGCTGATCGTGATCGGCCAGTTCCACGTCCTGTTCGATCACAAGCCGCTGCCGAGCGGCCTCGAGAATCTGGTGGCGGCGCCGGCGCGGGTGTTCGGCCTGTCGATGAACTTCAAATCGACCGAACTGGCGCTGCTGATCGGCGGCATCACCGTCCTCTCGATGCTGTCGTGGGAGAAGTGGCGGCCGGCAAAGCTGCGGCTGATGCCGGGCGCGCTGGTGGGCGTGCTGGCGGGCACGATCGTCTCGCAGGTGCTGGCGCTCGACGTGCAGCGCGTGGTCGTGCCCGAATCGATCGCCGCGGCGGTGACGCTGCCGCAGGCCGGCTTCTTCGCGCCGCTCGCCAACCCCGCGCTGATCGTCTCGGCGATCGCCATCGCCTTCATCGCCAGCGCCGAGACGTTGCTGTCGGCCGCGGCGGTCGACCGGATGCACAATGGCGTGCGCACCAATTACGACAAGGAACTGCGGGCGCAGGGCATCGGCAACATGCTGTGCGGGTTGGCCGGCGCCATCCCGATGACCGGGGTGATCGTCCGATCTTCCGCCAACGTGCAGGCTGGGGCGGTGACGCGGGCCTCCGCCATCCTCCACGGCATCTGGATCCTCGCCTTCGTCGCGCTGCTGCCGTGGCTGCTCAGGACGATCCCGATGTCGGCGCTGGCGGGCATCCTCGTCATCACCGGCTGGCGGCTGGTGAGCCTGTCGCACGCCAAGCATCTGCTGCACCGCTACGGCCTGCTGCCGGCGACGATCTGGGCAGGCACCTTCCTGACGGTGGTGCTGACCGACCTGCTGACCGGCGTGCTGGCGGGCATCGCGCTGTCGATGATCGAACTGGTGCCGCACATCCGCCGCCTGACGCTGAAGATCGCCGAGCGCGATGCGGGCGGCCGACACGAGATCGCGCTCGACGGGGCGGCGACCTTCCTCACCCTGCCGCGGCTCAGCCGGGTGCTGGATGCGGTGCCCGACGGGCAGGCGACGCGGCTGGACCTCAACCGCCTCGCCGCGCTCGACCATACGTCGGCGGAGATGCTGAGCGAGTGGGTGGCGCGCAAGCGGTCCGGCGGTTCGGCGATCGAGGTGGCCGGCGCGCCGCGCTGGCAGAAGATGGTCGCCGGGCAGCATTGATGACGCGCGCGGCAGCCGCTTCGCCGGTTGCCAGCGCTTCGATCCGACCGTGCCGCAAAAAACGCCACGCACCGTTGTAGCTGTGCCACAGGCCGATCAACAACGCCTCAGCAATATAAAGACATCAACCAGCAATATATTGGCAATGCTGCACCGCGACACTGGGCAGGCTAGGCAACCGGCCCCGCGGTGACGTGAGAGGATCGGAAATCCCGGCGCAGGCGGAACATTCCTGAACAAGAGGGGAATGTTCATGAACTATCGTTTGGCGGCTCTCGGTCTCGCCCTCGCTGCATGTGCGGCCCCGGCCTTCGCGCAGGATGCGCCGGCGGCTCCGATCACGGTGTCCGGCAGCGCGGCGATCGTGTCCGATTACAGCTTCCGCGGCATCTCGCAGAGCAACAAGGAGATGGCGGTCCAGGCCGGCATCACCGTGGCGCACGAGAGCGGCTTCTACGTCGGCACCTGGGGTTCGAACCTGGCCGGCTGGGGCACGTTCGGCGGCGCCAACATGGAGCTCGACCTGATCGGCGGCTACAAGATGGCGTTCGAGGGCGGCGCGGTCGATGTCGGCCTGACCTGGTATATGTATCCGGGCGGCTTCGACAACACCGACTTCGCCGAGCCGTATATCCGCGTCTCGGGCACTGCCGGGCCGGTCGGGCTGACGGCGGCTGTCGCCTACGCCCCCAAGCAGCAGGCGCTCGGCCCCTGGTATACCACCGGCGCCGACGCGGCGGCGGGCGTCTACAACCGCCCCAACGCCAAGAACGACAATCTGTACGTGTCGGGTGACGGCACCCTCGGCATCCCCAACACGCCGATCACCGCCAAGGCGCACATCGGCTATTCCAACGGTAACCCCGGCCTCGGGCCGTTCGCCACCAGCGTCGCCCCGACCGGCGAATATTGGGACTGGATGCTGGGCGCCGATGCGGTTCTCGGACCGGTGACGCTGGGCGTCGCCTATGTCGATACCGACATCAGCCGCCGCGAGAGCGCCTATCTGGAGCCGAGCTTCTCGAAGAACCAGGACGGGACGGGCAGCATCGCCGACGGCCGCTTCGTCTTCTCGCTGACCGCCGCCTTCTGAGCGGCGGGGTGCGCGGCGCCGGGGGGGCGCCGCGCACCATTCTTCCCCCGTTCGGCGCTTCGTTCGCCATGTCCTGCCGGCGGTTCGCATGGCCGGCCGTTCCATCGGCGCGGCGGGCGGCGGTCCGTTCGGTCGACCACGCGGCGCGACGGATCTACCCTGTCCGACAGGACAGGAGCTTCCCATGCCGTTCCGCCGCACTCTCGTTCCGATCCTGATCGCCCTTGGGGCGGCACCGACACGGGCGCAGGATATCCAGCCGGTCTTCGACCTGCCGACCATGGCCCAAGGGCAGGTCATCGGCGCCACCGCCAGGGCGCAGGCCGCGCGCGATGCGCGCCGACGCCAGCCGACGCCCGACCAGATCACTGCCTGTGCGCAGCGCCCGCGCTTCCGCCGTCAATATGGGCCGGACAATCCCAAGCTCCGGCAGCTGGAAGGTCTTTGTCGCGGCGTGGGGCTGTAGTCCGACCCGTGCGTGTCCCGTCTCCGCGACCGACGCAGTAGTGACCGCAGCCCCTGGGGTGGCGCGTCATCCAATGCGGTTTCGGAGGCCGGTGCCACATCGATCGAAAGCCTCTGGCACCACCTTCAGGGGCGCTTCATAGTCGAGCGTCGGGCAGATGGCGCGGGCCTCGGCAGTCGCCGGCAAAGATATCCCCCTGCCGGAGGCCGGTAGCAAAGCGTCAGGACGGATGGGCGATCGGGGCGCGACACCGATCGGCTGATCTCACCGTGCCGGCCCTCCGGCGCCATCGATCGACCCCGACCCGCGATCATGGCAGCGCGTGCCTATACCCGCTCAGGATTCCCGCGCGGACAACCCGATGGACTGCCTCACTTGATGCGTGAAATAGGGCGCCACGCGCGGATGCTGTACCGGTGCCCCGTTCCCGACGCAGCGTCGCTGCGGTATCCCGTCGCTGCTCCGGCCTTAGCCGCCCGGCGCATCGCGGTCAGGCCGAAGCGCACGCCCGTTGCAGGCGCAGCCCGTCCCATCCCCTGCCGCCGATGCGCCGTGCCTTGCTCAGTAGCGCCGCAGCAGCCCCGCAAGGCGGCCTTGGACGCGCACCTGCGCGGGTGCGTAGCGTTGCGGATCGTAGGCGCGATTGGCGGGATCGAGGCGGATCATCGTGCCCTCGCGACGCCAATATTTCAGCGTCGCCTCATTCTCTTCGACCAGCGCGACGACGATCTCGCCGTCGCGGGCCTGTTCGGTGCGGCGGATGAGGGCATAGTCCCCGTCGAGGATGCCGGCCTCGACCATCGAATCGCCGGCCACTTCCAGTGCATAATGTTCGCCGGGGCCGAGCAGGGCGGCGGGCACGGACAGCATCGACTGGCCTTCGAGCGCCTCGATCGGCATGCCCGCGGCGATCCGGCCGTGCAGTGGCAGTTCGACCACATCGTTGGCAGGCACGAGCACCGGCCGTTCGGCGGGCGACGCCTTTGCCGCGGGACGGGCGGGGCGCTTGCCTTCGGGCATCTTCAGCACTTCCAGCGCGCGCGCCCGGTTGGGCAGGCGGCGGATGAAGGCGCGTTCCTCCAGCGCGGAAATCAGCCGATGCACGCCGGATTTGGAGCGCAGGTCCAGCGCCTCCTTCATCTCTTCGAACGACGGCGACACACCGGATTCGCCAAGCCGGTCGTGAATGAAGCACAGCAATTCGTGCTGTTTCGCGGTCAGCATCGCCGCATCTCCCACCAAGGACCGTCCACCAAGGGAACGAACGCGGAACACCTAGGCAACGATCGCAAGGCTGTCAAGCGAGCGAAACGATCTCGACACGTTCCCCCGCACAGGCGGGCGGTGCGGCGGGCGGGCGGACGATCAGGCAGTCCGCGGCGGCCAGCGTCGTCAGATCGCCGCTGTCCTGCCGGACGAGCGCCGCCACCCCTTGCGCATCGCGGCGCGCGCGGAGGTAATCGGCGCGGGGGCCCGTTGCCGGCAGATCGGCGGCGAGGGTGGCGGTGCGGCGGGGCGGGGCGGTCTGCGCGGCACCGGCGAGGTGGGCGAGCAGCGGCCGCAGGAACAGGGTGGCGGTGACATGCGCGGAGACGGGGTTGCCGGGCAGGCCGAGCACGACCGCGCCCCCCAGCCGCCCGGCCATCAGCGGCTTGCCCGGCCGCATCGCCACACGCCAGAAATCGAGATCCGCGCCCGCCGCCGCCAGCGCCGGCCGCACCAGATCGTGGTCGCCGACCGACGCGCCGCCGGTGGTGACGATCACGTCGCTCTCCGCCGCCGCATCGGCGAAGGCGGCGGTGAGCGCCGCCAGATCGTCCCGGACGATGCCGCCATCGCGCACCGCCACCCCAGGTCCGGCGACGAGGGCGGCGAGCATCACGGCGTTGCTGGCGGGCAGCCGCGTGCCGGGCGTGGGGGCGCCGGGGGGCACCAGCTCGTCGCCGGTCGACAGCAGGGTGACGCGGACCGGGCGGGCGACGGGCAGCGCGCCATGCCCGCCGATCGCCGCCAGCGCGAGCCGGGCGGGGGTGATCGCCTCGCCGCGGCGAAGGAGGAGCGCGCCGGCGGCGAAGTCGCTGCCGCGCGGGCGGATGTGGGTGCCGGCGCGGGGCGGGCCTTCGCCGGTCTGGACGATGCGGCCGTCGCCGGCATCGGCCTCTTCCTGGATCAGGATCGTGTCGGCACCGGGCGGCACGGGCGCGCCGGTGAAGATGCGCGCGGCCTCCCCCGGCGCCAGCGCGCGGCCGAGGCCGCCGCCGGCGGCGCTCTCGCCTGCCAGCGTCCACGGGCCGGGGCGTTCGGCGAAGCGGATCGCATAGCCATCCATCGCCGAGAGGTCGGCGGCGGGCTGGTCGCGCAGCGCGGCCACGTCGGCGGCGGCGTAGCGGCCGGCGGCTTCCGCCAGTCGCACCGTCGCGGCCGGCAGCGGCGGGGCCAGCGCCAGCAGGCGGGCGAGCGCTTCGGCCACGGGCAGCAGGCTCACGGCGCGCGCCAGTCGCCCGAACGGCCGCCGGATTTGGCGAGCAGGCGGGTGCCGCCGATCACCATCCCGCGATCGAGCGCCTTGGCCATGTCGTAGACGGTCAGCAGCGCCACCGAGCAGGCGGTCAGCGCCTCCATCTCCACCCCGGTCTGCCCGGCGGTGACGACCGTGGCGGTGACGGAGACGCCGTCCGCCTCGACCGCCAGGTCGACCGTGCAGGCGGCGATCGGCAGCGGGTGGCAGAGCGGGATCAGATCGGCGGTGCGCTTGGCGGCCATGATGCCGGCGATCCGCGCCACCGCCAGCACATCGCCCTTGGCGACCGCCCCGGCGGCGATCGCGGCGGCGGCCTCGGCGGACATGGCGATGCGGCCGGCGGCGGTGGCGCTGCGCTTCGTCTCCGCCTTGGCGGACACGTCCACCATGCGGGCGGCGCCGGCCTCGTCGAGGTGGGTGAGGCGGGTCACGCGCCGGCCAGCAGCCGGCGGGTGGCGGCCTCGACATCGGCCTCGCGCATCAACGTCTCGCCGACGAGGAAGCAGCGGACGCCGTGTTCGGCCATCGCCACCAGATCGGCATGGGCGGTGATGCCGCTTTCGGCGACGAAGGTGCAGCCGGCGGGCGCCCGCGACACGAGTTCGTAGGTGCGGGCGAAATCGACCGAGAAATCGCGCAGGTCGCGGTTGTTGACGCCGATCAGCCGCGAGCGGAGGGCGAGCGCGCGCTCCATCTCGCGCGCGTCATGGACTTCGACCAGCACGTCCATGCCATGATCGATCGCCGCCGCCTCGATCTCGGCCATCGCCCCGTCGTCGAGGGCGGCGACGATGACGAGGATCGCGTCGGCGCCGAGTGCGCGCGCCTCCGTCACCTGCCACGGATCGACCATGAAATCCTTGCGCAGGCAGGGAATGTCCACGGCGGCGCGGGCCGCCTCCAGATAGGCGTCGGCACCCTGGAAGAAGGGTTCGTCGGTCAGCACCGACAGGCAGGCGGCACCGCCCGCGGCATAGGCGCGGGCGTGGGCGGGCGGATCGAAATCGGCGCGGATCAGCCCCTTGGAGGGGGACGCCTTCTTCACCTCGGCGATGAGGCCGAAGCCCGCGGCGGCGGCACGATCGAGCGCGGCGCGGAACCCGCGTGGCGCGCTCCGGCGGGCGGCGGCGGCGGCCAGTTCGGCCAGCGGAACGGCGGCCTTGCGGCGCGCGACATGATCGCGCTTCGCGGCAAGGATCGTATCGAGGCGGTTCACCGGAACGCGATCCAGCGATCGAGCAGGCGATAGGCGGCGCCGCCGTCCAGCGCCTCGGCGGCGATGGCGATCCCGTCCGCCCAATCGTCGGCACGGGCGGCGACGCGCAGCGCGGCGGCGGCGTTCAGCAGCACGGCATCGCGATAGGCGCCCTTCTCCCCACGCAGCAGGGCGCGGAGGGCGGCGGCATTGTCCGCCGGCTCGCCGCCGCGCAGCGCGGTAAGCGGATGGGTGGGGAGGCCGGCGGCGGCGGGATCGATCCGTTCCTCCCCCGTGCCGCAGGCGCCCAGCGCGACGATGCGGCTGGGGCCGGCGATCGACAGTTCGTCGAGGCTTTCCTCGCCCGCCACCACCATCGCCGCTTCCGCCCCCAGCAGTTCGAGCGCGGTGGCGATGGTCGGCAGGAAATCGACGCGGGCGACGCCGATCAGCTGGCGGGTGACGCGCGCCGGGTTGGCGAGGGGGCCGAGCAGGTTGAAGATCGTCCGCCGCCCGATCGCGCGGCGCACCGGGGCCAGCCGGCCGAGTGCGGGGTGATGCGCCTGCGCGAACAGGAAGGCGATGCCGAGTTCGGCGAGGCTTTCCTCGCCCAATGCCGCCGCGCGATCGAGATCGAGGCCGAGCGCCTCCAGCGTATCCGCCGCGCCGGCGCGGGAGGAGGCTGCGCGGTTGCCGTGCTTGGCGACGGGCACGCCGGCGGCGGCGACGACGATCGCGACCGCGGTCGAGATGTTGAGGCTGTGCGCCCCGTCCCCCCCGGTGCCGCACACGTCGATCGCGCCCGGCGGCGCGCTGATCGCGATCATCCGCTGGCGCAGCACGCGGGCGGCGGCGGCGATCTCGATCGCCGTCTCGTCGCGTTCGGCCATCACCGTCAGGAAGGCGGCGACCTCGGCATCGGCGACGTGGCCGTCGAGGATGTCGGCAAAGGCCTGCGCCGCCGTCTCGTGGTCGAGCGGCGTCGCGGGATCGGGCAGCAGCGCGAGCGTGGTCATGCCGGCTCCGCCACCGCGCCGCCCGCATCGCGCAGGAAATTGGCGAGGAGGGCATGGCCATGTTCGGTGGCGATGCTCTCGGGGTGGAATTGCACGCCGTGGATCGGCAGATCGGCATGGCGGAAGCCCATCACCACGCCGTCGGCGGTGCGGGCGTTCACCACCAGCGCTTCGGGCACGTCCTCCACCACCAGCGAATGGTAGCGGGTGGCGGTGAACGGGGAGGGCAGCCCGGCGAAGACGCCGCTGCCGTCATGGTCGACGGGCGAGGTCTTGCCGTGCATCAGCTGGCCGGCGCGCGTCACGCGGCCGCCGAAATGCTGGCCGATCGCCTGATGGCCCAGGCATACGCCCAGCAGCGGGCGGCGTTCGGCCGTGCAGGCGGCGACCAGATCGAGCGAGATGCCCGCTTCGTTGGGGGTGCAGGGGCCGGGAGAGATCAGGAAGCCCGCCGCCCCGCTCGACAGTGCCTGACCGACGCCGATCGCATCGTTGCGCACCACCTCCACCGCGCTGCCCAGCTCCTGCAGATAGTGGACGAGGTTCCAGGTGAAGCTGTCGTAATTGTCGATGACCAGGATCATGACGCCGGCTCTAGCCTTGGACGGCGGGCGGCGAAAGGGTGCGTGGCGAGGAGGGCCGCGATCCGTTCGGCGGCATGGCCGTCCCCATAGGGAAATGCCGGCCTCGCCATCGCCGCATGGGTGGCGGGATCGTCCAGAAGGGCGAGCGCCGCTGTGGCGATCGCGTCCGGGTCGGTGCCGACGAGGCGGAGGTTGCCGGTCGCCAGCGCTTCCGGCCGTTCGGTCCGCTCGCGCAGCACCAGCGTCGGCAGGCCGAGCGCCGGGGCCTCTTCCTGCAACCCGCCGGAATCGGTGAGGAGGAGATAAGCGCCGGCGAGCAGCGCGACCATCTCACCGTAGGAGAGCGGCGGCGACAATATGGTGCGGGGAACGCCCGACAAAGCGGCGGAGACGGCATCGCGCACCGCCGGATTGGGGTGGGTCGGCACCACCAGCCGCACGTCGGGCCGGGCGGCGACGATCGTGGCGAGGGCGGCGCAGAGCGCGGGGAGATGGGGGATATTCTCGCGCCGGTGCAGCGTCGCCACCAGCAGCCGGCCGGGAGAGGGGGAGGCGGCGGGCAGGCGGCGGCGCATCCAGAAGAGCGCATCGATGCCCGTGTTGCCGGTGACGTGGATCGCCCCGCCGGCCTGTTCGGCCCGCAGCGCCGCCGCCGCGGCGGCGGTGGGGGCGAAGAGCAGGGCGGCGATCCGATCGATGCCGATGCGGTTGCGTTCTTCCGGCCACGGCTCGGCCACGTCACCCGATCGCAGCCCCGCCTCGATATGGGCGACGGGCACGCCGGCCGTGCGCGCCGCCATCGCCGCCGCCCAGGCCGAAGTGGTATCGCCCTGCACGATCAGGCAATCGGGACGCGTTGCCGCGAGGATCGGGCCGAGCCGGCGGATCACCGCCGCGGCCAGCGCGCCCGCCGCCTGACCGGGCCGGGCGAGGCCGAGATCGTGGACCGCGGGGAGGCAGAATTCGGCCCAGGCGGCGTGGAACAGGTCCGGGTGCTGGCCGGTCGCGATCGCCTCGATCGCGAGCGTCGGGTGGCGGGCGGCGGCCAGGACGAGCGGGGCGAGCTTGATCGCTTCCGGGCGGGTGCCCGCGACGATCAGCAGCCGCCGTCGTTCAGTCATCCAGCGTCGGGCGCCATTCCCAGCCGAGCGGATCGCCGTCCATCACCTCGACGCCCATTGCATCGAGCCGTGCGCGCAGCGCATCCGATCCGGCGAAGTCGCGCGCGGCGCGGGCCGCCTCGCGCTCGGCGACCAGTGCCAGCACCTGCGCCTCGTCCGCCACCGCCGCGGCCGGCGGCACGCTCAGCGCGCGGCGGCTGCCACCGACCAGATCGAGCCCCAGCACCAGATCGATCGAGGCGAGCACGCGCAGCCGCTCCTCGGCCGGGATGCGCTTGGCGGCGAGCGTCGATTCGAGCAGCGGCAGCGCGCGGGGGGTGGCGAGGTCTTCGGAAATCGCCGCGTCGAATTCGGCGAGGATCGCCCGCGCGGCATCGCCGAGCGGCGCCTCGATCGTCTCGCGCTGGAAGGCGAGGCTGGCGCCGCGACTGTCCCCGGCCTCGCGCGCCGCGCGCAGCCAGTCGGGCGGCGTGCCGCCGCGCAGCCGCTCGACCGCGATCATCAGGCGCTTCAGGCGGACGAGCGCGTCGCCGACCGCCTTGGTCGAGAACAGCAGTTCCGAGCGGTAATGGGCGGAAAGGCACATCAGCCGATAGGCGAGCGGTGCCACGCCGCGATCGACGAGCGCAGCAAGCGTCGCGAAGCCGCCGCCGGATTTCGACATCTTCCCCGTATGATCGACCAGGAAGTTGTTATGCATCCAGAAGTTGGCGCCGGTCCGCGCGGTGCCGGTATAGGCCTGGTTCTGGGCGATCTCGTTGCAATGGTGGATCTCGCGATGGTCAATCCCGCCGGTGTGGATATCGAATTGCGGGCCCAGATATTTCATGCTCATCACCGAGCATTCGAGGTGCCAGCCCGGCGCTCCCGGCCCCCACGGCGACTGCCATTCCATCTGGCGTCGTTCGCCCGGCGGGGAGCGGCGCCACAGCGCGAAATCGGCCGGGTTGCGCTTGCCGGCGACCGCCTCGATCCGGGCGATTTCCGGCCCCTCCACGGCGGCGCGAGCGAGCAGGCCGTAATCGGGGACGCGGGCGGTATCGAAATAGAGGCCGCCTTCCAGCTCGTAGGCCGCACCCGCCGCCTCGATCCGGCGGGCGAAGGCGATCATGTCCTGAACGTGCGCCGTCGCGACGCTCCACAGCGTCGGCGGGCGGACGTTGAGCGCGGCGAGATCGGCCTTGAAGGCGTCGGTGTAGAAAGCGGCGACCTGCCAGATGTCCTGCCCGCGGCGGCCGGCGGCGGCCTCCATCTTGTCCGCGCCTTCGTCGGCGTCGGAGGTGAGGTGGCCGACGTCGGTGATGTTGATGACGTGGGTGGCGGCCCAGCCCTTCCAATTGAGCGTGCGGCGCAGCGTATCGGTGAAGACGTAGGCGCGCAGATTGCCGAGGTGGGCGTGATCGTAGACGGTGGGGCCGCAGCTGTAGAGGCGGACCATGTCGGCATCGATGGGCGCGAACGGCCGTTCGGCGCGGGCCATGCTGTCGAACAGGCGGAGCGGTGCGCCGGGCAGGGGAGGAAGGGCGTCCATGATGCGCAACCGATAGGGGGCGGCGGATGGCCTCGGCAAGCCTGCCGTACAAACAAAACGGGCGCCCGGTAAGGGGCGCCCGTTCCATATTCAGCGACGGGGCCGGTCGCGGCCCGCGATCGGCGCTTACGAGGCGTTGGCCTGGATGTTGTCCGCGGCGTCCTCGAGGTTGTCGGCCTGGTTCTCCAGCGCGGCCGCAGCGGCGTCGTTGCTGGTCGCGTCGGCGGCGTTCTCGAGCGCGTCGGCCTGGTTCTCTAGGGCCTCGGCGGCGTTGTCCGCGGCATTCTCGGTGGCAGTGGGCTTGTTGCAAGCGGCCAGAGACATCAGGCCGGCAGCAGCGAGAACAAAGCTAAGCTTCTTCATCGAGCAGCTCCATGATCATTATATTTCGGGGCCGGCCCGAATGCCGTCCCGTCCGCCCCAATAACGTGTCACTCTCAACCGTCAACGTAGAAAACAACGCAGCGATGCAACGGTTCGTCGCGTGCGCGGAAGGAGGTGGGGGGCTTGCGCAACCTTTCGATACGGTGAACGTTCCCTTTTCAGACCCGTAAGCCCTTAGGCTGCGCGGGGTTTTGGCGAAGGATCGACGGGCATGGCGGTGGCGGCGGAAGCAGGCGTGGCACAGCGGATCCGGCGGATCGCGATGATCGGCAACAGCCTGCCCCGCCTGTGCGGGATCGCCACCTATACGTCGCACGTGCGCGACGCCTTCGTCGCCCACGCGCCCGACCTGCCCGTCGATCTCTATGCGATGACCGATCCGGGCGGCGACTATGCCTATGGGTCCGAAGTCGTCTGCGCGATCCGGCAGGAGGAGCTGGCGGACTATCACCTCGCCGCCCAGCGCATCAACGACAGCGGCGCCGACGTCGTCTTCGTCCAGCATGAATATGGCATCTACGGCGGCCATGCCGGGGCGATCCTGCTGAAGCTGCTCGACCGGGTCGAGGCGCCGGTCGTCGTCGTGCTTCACACCGTGCTGGAAGAGCCCAATGCCGATCAGCGCGCGGTGATCGAGGCGCTGGCGCGGCGCGCGTCGACGCTGATCGTGATGGCGCACAAGGGGCGCGAGATCCTGCGCCGCGTCCACGGCATCGCCGCCGCGCAGATCGCGGTCGTGCCGCACGGCGTGCCCGACCGGCCGCTGACCGATCCCGATGCGATGAAGCCGCGCTTCGGATTCGAGGGGCATCGCGTCCTCCTCACCTTCGGCCTGCTCTCCCCCAACAAGGGGATCGAGACGATGATCCGTGCGCTGCCCGCGCTCGTCGCGGCGCGGCCGGACCTCCTCTATGTCGTGCTGGGCGCCACGCATCCGCATCTCGTGGCGCGCGAGGGCGAAAGCTATCGCGAAAGCCTGATGGCGCTGGCGGCGGAATTGGGCGTATCGAACCACGTCCGCTTCATCGACGGCTTTCTGGAACAGGACGCGCTGCTCGACTATCTGTCGGCGGCCGACATCTACGTGACGCCCTATCTCAACGAGGCGCAGATCACCTCGGGCACCTTGTCCTATGCGGTGGCGCTGGGGCGGGCGGTGGTCTCGACACCCTATTGGCATGCGCGCGAGCTGCTGGCGGACGGCATCGGCCGGCTGGTGCCGTTCGGCGACAGCGACGCGCTGGCGGCGACGATCGGCGGCCTGCTCGACGATCCCGCCGAACTGGATGCCATTCGCCAGCGGGCCTATGCCGAAGGGCGCGGTATGACGTGGGACAAACTGGCGCAGGCCTATCTGGCGATCGCCGCCAATGCGATGCTGCGGAAACCCGCCAAGCTCGCCCGCCGCGGCACCACGCGCTATCAGGCGGTGGCGCCGCGGCTGGATGCGATCGAGCGGCTGTCGGATGCGTGCGGCATCATCCAGCATTCGATCTTCAGCGTGCCCGATCGCGACCACGGCTATTGCGTCGACGACAATTGCCGCGCGCTGATGCTGATGCACCGCTTCCCCGCCGGCAACGCCCGCGCCGACGAACTGGCGACGATCTACGCCTCCTTCGTCCAGCATGCGTGGAACGGCCAGCGCGGCCGGTTCCGCAACTTCATGGGCTTCGACCGCAACTGGCTGGAAGCGGAAGGATCGGAGGACAGTTTCGGCCGCTCCCTGTGGTCGATCGGCGATACGGTGTCGCGCGCGCGCTTGCAGGAGTTGCGGCGCTGGTCGCTGCACCTGTTCGATCAGGTCGCCCCCCACGCCCGCGCGCTCCGCAGCCCGCGCGCCTGGGCCTTCTGCCTGCTCGGTGCCGATGCGGTGCTGGCGAGCCACCCCGGCCACACGCTGGCGCGCGACCTGGTGACGGAAATGGCCGGGCGCCTGATGGCGCAGCTGGCGGCGGCGCGCCGCCCCGACTGGACATGGTTCGAGGCGTCGCTCGCCTATGACAATGCGCGCCTGCCCGAAGCCCTGATTCGCGCGGGCGTGGTGCTGGACGATACGGCGATGCGCGACGCGGGCTTCGCGACGCTCGCTTGGCTGGACGAGATGCAGACCAACGGCGCCGGCCAGTTCCGCGCCGTCGGCACGGACAGTTTCGGCCGGCTCTATCGCCCGCCCTTGCCCTACGACCAGCAGCCGCTGGAGGCCTGGGCGACGATCGACGCGATGGTGACGGCGCATGGCCTGACCGGCGAGGCGCGCTGGGCCGCGGCCGCCGCCCGCGCCTATCGCTGGTATCTCGGCGATAACGACATCGGCCTGCCGCTCGCTTCGGCAGACGGCGGCTGCTTCGACGGGCTGATGAGCGACCGCGTCAATCTCAACCAGGGGGCGGAATCGGTGCTCGCCTTCCAGTTCGCCTGCTGCGCCGTCGCGGAAGCCGGGATCGCGATCGGCAGCGACGGGGGCCATGGAAAGGCCGGTCCGGTGCGCGTCACCGCCTGATAACCGCCTTTTCGGCCGCGCTCGCGCTTGCGACCGACGAAGGAGGCGGTAATGATCGTCCTCGCCGGTGATCGGTCGCTGCCGGCGGAGGAGTGACAGTCTCTTGCTCGATACCTTCCACTGCCCCCTGCGCCTTCAGGCGGATCCGGCCCGCGTGGTCGTCCGTCCCTTCCACATCCCGATCGAGGCGGCGGCGACGCCGGGCCGGCCCGGTCGCGTGCGTCGCATCGTCGAGGCGGTGCTGGCACTGGACGAAGTTGCGGCCGAAGCCGAACTTGAACTTGTGCTGCGCGATTTCGAGGCGCGCCACTGGCAGACCCGCAACGTCTTCCGCGCGCGCTACGCCGCGATCCGCGATGCGCTGAAGCTGGACAGCGAGACGATCTCGGGCGTCCACCAGCAGCTGATCGGCGCCTATTTCTGCCACGAATACAGCTATGCCGCCGCCGCGCTGATGAACCCCAGCATCGTCGCCCACCCCGATCAGAGCGGGCTTTCGGATGGCGCGATCCGCATCGCCATGTCGCTGCGCGCGGTGGGCGAGGGGCATATCTCCTCGGTGGCGTTCCGCGAGGGCATCGTCGGCCCCGGCCGGACGTTCGAGCTGATGGCCGAGCCGCCCTTTGCCACCGCGGCGGACGGTGCGCTGGAACTGGGCAACGGCGCGATCGAGGTGCATCGCAACCGCGACAGCTCGCTGTCGGGCACCGTCCTTTTTCCGATGACGGCGGCGCAGCGCAACGGGCTGGAGGATCTGCGTCTCGTGCAGTTCACGCACGACGACGGGCGGGTCGAATATCTCGGCACCTATACCGCCTATAACGGCGCGACGATCCGGTCCGAATTGCTGCGGACCAGCGACTTCCGCACCTTCGCTTTGTCGCCGATGAGCGGGCCGGCGGCGCGCAACAAGGGCATGGCGCTGTTCCCGCGCAAGGTGGGCGGCGCCTATATGATGATCGGTCGGCAGGACGGCGAGAACGTCTTCCTGATCCGCTCCGACCGGATCGACCATTGGGGCGAGGGCCAATTGCTGCTGACGCCCGAATATCCGTGGGAACAGGTGCAGCTGGGCAATTGCGGTTCGCCGATCGAACTGGACGAAGGCTGGCTGCTGCTGACCCACGGCGTGGGGGCGATGCGCAAATATTCGATCGGCGCGGTGCTGCTCGACAAGGACGACCCGGCCAAGGTTATCGGCCGCCTGCGCCAGCCGTTGCTGTCCGCGGCGGACGAGGATCGCGAAGGCTATGTGCCGAACGTGGTCTACACCTGCGGCGCGCTGCGCATGGACGACCAATTGTTCGTGCCGTACGGCGTGGCGGACAGTTCGGTCGCCTTCGCTTTCGTCGATCTCAAGGATCTCGTCGCCAAGATGGTGTGAGGGGGCGGGGCGGCCTATTCGGGCCGCGCCAGCATCTCGGGCGCGTCCGCCGCCAGACGCAGCATCGCCGTCCACGCCTCGGTCGCCTGCGTCAGCTGGGTGGGGTCGATCTTGTCGAGCGTGTCGTCGGCGGTGTGGTGGATGTCGAAATAGCGGGTGCCGTCCTGCTTCAGGTCGACGATCGTGGTGCGGAAGGCGGCGGCGGCGGGGGCGACGTCGGTGCCGCCATGTGCCGGGCCGGGGTTGCGGCCGATGCCGAGCGGGCCGAGCGCCGCTTCCAGCCGCGTCAGGAACGGTGCCGCCGTGGCCGGGGCCGAGGCGGAGAATTGCCACACCCGATCGCCGCCGAAATCGGCCTCCGCCACCAGCGCATGCGGTTCCGCCGCGTGCGCCTTGGCATAGGCCGCGCCGCCGAGGCCGCCGACCTCCTCCGCCCCGAACCAGACGAGGCGGACGGTGCGGAGCGGCCGCCTGCCGCCGAGCAGGCTCCTGGCGGCGGCGGTGGTGATGCCGAGGCCGGCGGCGTCGTCGATCGCGCCGGTGCCCAGATCCCAGCTGTCGAGGTGGCCGCCGACGAGGACGATGCCCTGCTTCGGATCGCGCCCCGGCACCTCCGCCACGACGTTGCCCGAGGTGCCCGTGCCCGTCATCCGCGGCGTCAGCGTCAGGCGGAGCGTGACGGGTCCGCCCTTGGCCAGCAGCCGCGCGATCTGTTCGGCATCGGGCACCGATACGGCGGCGGCCGGGATCGGCGCGACGCCCGCCGCCCATGTCTGGACGCCGGTGTGCGGCAGGCGGTGATGGTCGGTGCCGATCGACCGGATCAGGATCGCCGCCGCCCCCTTCCGCGCGGCGATCGACGGGCCGGCGCGGCGGATCGCGCCGAAATAGCCGTAGGAGGAGCCGTCCTGCGTCACCCCCATGCGGTGATCGACGAACACGATCCGGCCGCGCACCGCCTCCGCCGGGGCGGCTTCCAGCGCGGCGAGGCCATCGAAGCCGACGACCGGCGCGGTGAGGCCGTCGGCCGGCGTCGCGCCGCTGTTGCCGAGCGCGGTCAGCGCGATCCGCTGGGGGGCGGGGGCGACGATCTCCGCCGTCTCCGCGCCGCGCACCCAGACGGGCATCTGGAACGGCTCGATCCGCACGTTGGCGAAGCCCAGCGCCTTCAGCCGCGCGACCGCCCAGTCCCGCGCCCGCGCCTCCGCCTCGGTACCGGCGAGGCGCGGGCCGACGTCGGTCGTCAGCCCCTCGGCGATCGAGAAGGCGAGCGGGCCGCCCGCCGGATCGGCGGCGAGGGCGGGGGTGCAGACGGCGAGGAGCAGGGGGATCAGGCGGTGCATCTGGCAGGGATAGGGGCGGCTCCCCATGTTTGCCAAGAGGCGACGGCCTGGAGTAGGGCGGCGCCACTTCCCGACAAACCTCGCGACAGCGGAGTCCCACGCCGATGGCCGTGCAATACAGCTATGTGATGAAGGGCCTGACCAAGACCTTTCCGGGCGCGCCCAAGCCCGTTCTGAACAACATCCACCTCCAGTTCCTGCCCGGCACCAAGATCGCGGTGATCGGCGTCAACGGCGCCGGCAAATCGACGCTGATGAAGATCATGGCGGGCTACGATAGCGAGTTTACCGGCGAGGCGTGGGCGGCGGAGGGCGTCCGCGTCGGCTACCTCTCGCAGGAGCCGAAGCTGGACGACAGCAAGACGGTGATCGAGAACGTCAAGGACGGCGTGCGCGCCACCGCCGACATGATCGACCGCTTCAACGCCATCTCCGCCGAGATGGGCGATCCCAAGGACGATACCGATTTCGACGCGCTGATGGCTGAGATGGGCGAGTTGCAGGAGAAGATCGACGCGGTCGACGGCTGGACGCTCGACAATCAGCTCGAGATCGCAATGGAGGCGCTGCGCTGCCCGCCCGGCGACTGGCCGGTGACGAAGCTGTCCGGCGGCGAGCGGCGGCGTGTGGCGCTGTGCCGACTGCTGCTGGAAAAGCCCGAAATCCTGCTGCTCGACGAACCGACCAACCACCTCGACGCGGAAAGCGTGGCGTGGCTGGAGAACCACCTAAAGGAATATGCCGGCAACGTCATCCTGGTGACGCACGACCGCTATTTCCTCGATAACGTCGTCGGCTGGGTGCTGGAGCTGGATCGCGGCCGTGGCATCCCGTTCGAGGGCAATTATTCGGCGTGGCTGGAGGCGAAGGCCAAGCGGCTCGAGCAGGAGGATCGCGAGGACAAGGGCCGGCAGAAGGCGATCAGCCAGGAGCTCGAATGGATCCGGCAGAGCCCCAAGGCGCGCCAGACCAAGAGCAAGGCGCGCATCCGCGCCTTCGACGAGCTGGTCGAGAAGCAGAACGACCGGCGGCCGGACAGCGCGCAGATCCTGATCCAGATCCCCGAGCGGCTGGGCGGCAAGGTGATCGAGGCCAAGGGCCTGACCAAGGCCTATGGCGACAAATTGCTGTTCGAGGATCTGTCCTTCACGCTGCCGCCGGGCGGCATCGTCGGCGTGATCGGGCCGAACGGCGCGGGCAAGACCAGCCTGTTCCGCCTCATCACCGGGCAGGAGCAGCCGGATGCGGGCGCGGTGGACGTCGGGCCGACGGTGCGCCTCGGCTATGTCGACCAGAGCCGCGATGCGCTGAAATCGGACAACAACGTCTGGCAGGAAGTGTCCGACGGGATCGAGCGTTTCCAGTTCGGCAAGCATGACGTGTCGAGCCGGGCCTATGTCGGCGCGTTCAACTTCAAGGGCACCGACCAGCAGAAAAAGGTCGGGCTGCTCTCGGGCGGCGAGCGCAACCGCGTGCACATGGCCAAGATGCTGCGGCAGGGCGGCAACGTGCTGCTGCTCGACGAGCCGACCAACGACCTCGACGTCGAGACGCTGCGCGCGCTGGAGGAGGCGCTGGAGAATTTCGCCGGCTGCGCGGTCGTCATCAGCCACGATCGCTTCTTCCTCGACCGGCTGGCGACGCACATCCTGGCCTTCGAGGGCGACAGCCACGTCGAGTGGTTCGAGGGCAATTTCCAGGCCTATGAGGAAGACAAGCGCCGCCGCCTGGGCGACGCCGCCGACCGCCCGACGCGCCTCGCCTACAAGAAGCTTACGCGCTGACGGGATGCCCCGGCGCTGCCGATACGGCGGCGCCGGGGCGCTTCATCACCCGCCGAAGCGGACGCGCGCGCCGAGGCGGAAGGCGCGGCCGACCGGATCGAACAGCACCTGATTGGTGCCGAGATTGCCCGAGGGGATCGCCGGCGGATCGCGATCGAGCAGGTTGTTGATGCTGCCGAACAATTCGTAGCGGTCGCCCACCTTCAGCGTCGCCGCCAGATCCATGTAGAAGCGGCCGGGGACGCGATTGTTGTTGACGCTGGTCGGCAGCGTCACCGCATAATTGGGGTCGTCCGGCCCGACGAACAGCACGTTGTAGCTGCCCGACGGAATGTAGCGGCCCTGCGCCGTCACCGATGCCGGCCCTTTGCTCCACGTCACGAGGCCGTTGATCGTATAGTCGGGCACGCCCAGCACGGTGCCCGAGCGCGAGCCGGTCTGCCCGGCGCGATCGAGCGCGCCGGCGCTGTCGACCGTCGTCAGGTCGCGCGTGATCGTGGCGAGCAGGCGGGTGGTGAGATCGCCGAGACTGCCGAGCGGCTGGCGATAGTCGAACTCCACGTCGAAGCCGCGGGTGCGAACCGAATTGGCGTTGACCAGCACGTCGCTGACCTGGATCACGCCGCCGGCCGCATCGCGCTGGACGAGGGCGCAGAATTCGGTGGCGCCCTGTTCGCAGCGCTGCACCAGCGTCTGCGCGCCGAGCAGGCCGATCGCATCCTTCACCTTCAGGTCGTAATAGTCGACCGACAGCCGCATCCGCGACAGGAAGCCGCCGCCGCGCGGGGTGAGGACCACGCCCGCGGTCAGGCTGTCCGCTTTTTCCACATCGAGATCGGGGTTCGAGCCGCGGATGAGGACGGGGTTGGCCTGAAGCCCGGTGCGCGGGTCGGTGAGGCCGATCGTGGTGCGCGTCTGCGGGCCTTGCAGTTCCGACAGGTTGGGCGCGCGGATGTCGCGCGATCGGGTGACGCGGAAGCGCAGCGCCTCGACGGGTTCGTAGATCACGCCCGCCTTCCACGTCTCCACCCCGCCGGAGGTGCTGTAGTCGGTATAGCGGAAGGCGCCGTTCAGTTCGAGCGAACGGGCGAAGGACAGGTCGGTCAGCAGCGGGACGATCGCTTCGGCATAGGCTTCCTTCACCGTCTGGCGGCCGTTGACCGCCTGGCCGTTCAAGACCCAGAAGCCGTTGACCGCCGAGATCGGATCGGTGGTGCCGGCGATCGTGTTGCGCCGCCATTCGGCGCCGACCGAGACGGAGACGGGCCGCGCGCCGATGCTGAACAGATCGCCGCTGACGTTGCCCGCCGCCACCTGCTGCTTGTTGGTCGTGTCCTGAAAGCCCGAGCCGATCACGTAATTGCGCGCGGCGGCGCCATATTGGCCTTCGCCGAACAGGTTGATGGGCACGCAGGCGGCATCGTCGTTGGTGGTGATCGCATCGGTATTGATCCGGCAGGCGATCGTGCCGTCCGCGCGGCGCACCGCATCCACCGCGTTGCGCAGGCGGAAGTTGATCGGCGTATTGCTGTTATTCTGGCGGAAATCGGTCCGGCCATATTGGTAATAAGCATCCCACTTCCAGCTGCCGCCGAGATCGCCGTCAAGGGCGGCGACGCCGCGATAGGTCTTGGTGGTGGAGACGGCCTTGGGGCTGCCGAAATCGAAGCCCGACCGGCCGAGGACGAAGCCGGCGATGCCGTTGGCGTCCATCGTCTGCTGGACGGAGAGCGGGATATAGGGATTGTCGCGGCGGATGGTGCCGATCAGCGATCCGTTGAAATCGCGGAAGGTGGAGGAGAGCGTGGTGCCCTTCACCCGGCCGTAGGAGAGATCGAGGCTGGCGCGCACCGTATCGGTCAGCTCGTAGCTGGCCGATCCGTAGAGGCTGTAGCGCTGCACCGGCACCTTGAGGAGCAGGCTGGAGAGGAACGGGTTCCGCTCGCGCCCCTCGCCGCCGATCATGAACAGCGGCCCGGCGAAATCGCCATATTGGAAGCGGCGCGGCGCACCCTCGGGCGTGAAGGCGGTGCCGCGCAGCGGATCGAGCGCGGCATTGGTGTAGATCGGCCGGCCGGCGGCGTTGAGCGAGGAATTGATGAGGCCGCCCGGCGCCATCGTGGTGACGTGGACGTTGGAGGTGATGATGCTGGAGGGCTGGCCGCGCGTGCCCGGCGGCGTGTTGCCGACGATCGAGCGTTCCTGCGCGCACCACGTCCGCGCCTCGTAACAGCCCTTGAGGCCGCTGTTATTCTCATATTCGCCGGCCAGGACGACGTGCAGCCGTTCGCCCAGATCGGTGCCGGCGGCGAAGCTGGCGAACTGGTTGCCGTCGTCCCCGCGCTGGGAGACGCCGCCCTGCACCTCGGCCTTGAAGCCGGAGAAGCGCCGGTCGAGCAGGAAGTTGACGACGCCGGCGACCGCATCCGACCCGTAGACGGCGGATGCGCCGCCCGTCACCACCTCGGTCCGCTGGATGAGGCTGGACGGGATGAGGTTGACGTCCACCGTGCCTTCGGACGTGCTGGGCACGAAGCGGCGGCCATCGACCAGCACCAGCGTGCGCGGCGCGCCCAGGCCACGCAGATCGAGCACGCGCGCGCCGACGTTGCCGCCGAAGCTCTGGACGTTGCCGGGGCCGGACGAGGCGCGGAAGCTGGGCAACTGGTTCAACGCGTCGGCGACGTTGGTGATCGCCAGCGCCTGCAACCGCTCGCCGCCGACGACGGTGACGGGGGTGGGTGCCGAGAAGCCGGCGCGGGCGATGCGCGATCCGGTGACGACCACCTCCTGCGTCTCGGGCACGGAAGCGGCGGGATCGGTGGCGGGCTGATCGGGTGCCGCCGCGGTCGCATCGAGCGCGGCGGCGGTGTCGGCGGCCTGTTCGGCGGCGGGCGGGGCCGGCGGAACCGGACCAGCGGAGGGTGCGGTCTGTGCGAGCAGCGCGGCAGGCGCGAGCAGCCCGGCGGCGAGCGCCAACCGCCCGGTAGCGGCGGCGAGTCGGCAAAGGCGTGCCCCGGCGAATGGCGAATTGCCCATCTTATCCTCCCCTTGTGTGGCCTGCTGGCCTATGCCCGCACCTCTCGCGCGGATTGCTGCCAGTTTCAATAGGTAGCAAGCGACATTTGACGCCGACCTGCACATCCGGGTATCAATGCGTCGCTATTATTTCTTCTCGGTGTAATTAGGCAAGCACAAGACAGACGGAGAGGATCGGATGCGGACGACGGAACTGGCGCCCCTGTTCGGGGTAGCGGTGGAGGGGGCCGAGCTGACGCGCCCGAGTGCGGAGCTGGCGGCGGAATGTTGGGCGTTGTTCGACGCGCATGCCGTCTGCGTCTTCCGCGATGCGGGGCTGGACGATGCCGGCCACGTCGCCTTCAGCCGCCTGTTCGGCGATCTGGAACGGGCGCCGCGGCTGGCCGGCCGCACGCCGCGCTTCGCCCATGCCGAGCTGTTCGATGCGGGCAACGTCGATGCGGACGGGCGGATCGTGACCGACGAACGCCGGCGGCTCATCAACCTCGGCAACCAGCAATGGCATACGGACAGCTCGTTCCGGCCGGCACGCGCCTCTTATTCGATGCTGCTCGCCCATCGCATCCCGCCGGCGGGTGGCGAGACCGAATTCGTCGATCTGCGCGCCGCTTATGACGCGCTGCCGGATATGATGCGGAAACGGATCGACGGGCTGGAGGCCGAGCACAGCTATTGGCATTCGCGCCAGCTCGTCGGCTATCCCGCACCGACGCCGGAAGAGGTGGCGCTGATCCCCGGCGCGCGCCAGCCGCTGGTATTGCGCCATCCGCGCACCGGCCGCCCCTCGCTCTACCTTGCCGCCCATGCCGCCGGGATCGTCGGCATGGAGGCGGACGAGGGGCGGGCGCTGCTCGCCGAACTGATGGCCTTCGCCACGCAGGAACGGTTCCGCTACGTCCACGTCTGGCGGCCGGGCGACCTGCTGGTGTGGGACAATCTCTGCACAATGCACCGCGCCACCCCTTTCGACGACACGCGCGAGGTGCGCGACATGCGGCGGACGACGGTGGTGGACGGGAGCGGCCTCGCGCAGGCGGCGTGAGGCGGGCGGTTTCGTTTGGTCGGACACGGCCCTACGATAGCGCGATGACCACCCGACGCACGATCCTCGCCGGTGCCGCAGCACTCGGCCTCACCGCCGCGCTGCCGGCCGCCGCGCCCGCCCGCCCGCCGCGGCTGAAGGCGGGCGATACCGTCGGCCTGATCGAGCCGGCGGGCTTCCCCGACGAGGCGTTCGACCTGACGCTGGCGGAGGAGGCGATCCGGGCGATGGGGCTGGTGCCGAAGCGCGGCGCGCATCTCTCGGACCGCTTCGGCTATCTCGCCGGCACGGACGCGGCGCGGGCGGCGGACGTGAACGCGATGTTCGCCGATCCGGCGGTGCGGGCGATCTTCGCGGTGCGCGGCGGCTGGGGCTGCGCGCGCATCCTGCCGCGGCTCGATTATGCGATGATCCGCCGCAATCCCAAGCTGCTGGTGGGTTTCAGCGACATCACCGCGCTGCACATGGCGCTGGCCGCGCAATGCGGCTTCCCGACGATCCACGGCCCCAATGCGACCAGCGCCTGGGGCAAGGCATCGTGGGAGCCGTTCCGCGCGCTCGCCTTCGAGGGGGCGACGCCCGTCTACGCCAACCCGCAGGTCACGGAGGACAGGCTCACCCCGCGCGCGTGGCGCACGCAGGCGATCCGCCCCGGCCGCGCCACCGGGCGGCTGCTGGGCGGCAACCTCACCGTGCTCTCGGCGTTGGCCGGCACCGCCTATCTGCCGCGCTTCGACGGGGCGATCCTGTTCCTGGAAGATGTCGAGGAAGCCGAATATCGGATCGACCGGATGCTGACCCAGCTTGCGCTGGCCGGCGTGCTGGGCAAGGCGGCCGGCGTCGTCTTCGGCCAGTGCACGGGCTGCAAGGGGCCGGGCGGCTACGGCGGCTTCCCCGTTTCCGAAGTGCTGCGCCAGCATCTGGAGCCGCTGGGCGTGCCCGCCTTCCAGGGCGGCTTCTTCGGCCATATCGCCAACCAGTGGAGCCTGCCGGTGGGCGTCCGCGCCGAAATGGATGCGGACGAGGGCACGCTGACGATCCTCGAACCGGCCGTGGCGTGACCGGCCGGGCCAGAACGGCGCTTGATCTATAGCCTCCTACCGGTAAGCTGCGGGCAAGAGGAGAGAATGATGGCGACGATGCTCGCGGAGCCGGCCCCGGCCGGCAGCACCCGGATCGGCGAGGAGGAGCAGGCGCTGCGCCGCCAGCTTGCCGAATTCTACCATCTGGTCGCCTATATGGGCTGGACCGAGCTGATCATGAACCACATCTCGGTGCGGCTGCCGGGGACGGACGAATATCTCGTCAACCCGTTCGGCCTCCATTATACCGAGATCACGCCCGACAATCTGATCGTCGTCGGCACCGACGGCAGGCTGCGCCGCCCCTCGCCATGGGCCGCCAACCCCGCCGGCTTCGCGCTGCACGGCGCGATCCACGACACGCGGCACGACGTGAACTGCATCGCCCACGTCCATGGCACCGCCGTCTCCGCCGTCTGCGGCAAGAAGGGCGGGTTCAAACACGACAATTTCTACGGTGCGCAGCTCTACGGCCGGATCGGCTATCACCGGTTCGAGGGCGTGACGCTCTATGCCGACGAGCGCGAGCGGATGATCGAGAGCCTGGGTGATCGCCACATCCTCGTGCTGCGCAACCATGGCGTGGCGGTGTGCGAGCGCGATGTCGCCACCACCTTCATGCTGCTGTGGACGGTCCATCGCGCCGCCGAGGTGCAGGCGATGCAGGATGCGATGGCGGGCGAGGACGAGACGGTCGATCCCGCCATCGCCGAACGCTGCGTGGCGGATGCGCTGAAGCTGACCGAGAAATCGTCCTATGCGCGGCTCGCCTTCGATGCGCAGGTGCGCATCATGCGCGCCCGCACGGCGATGCCCTTCTGAACCTGACAAGCGGGGCGCCGCCCCGAAGCGTGGAGAGTGACTGTGGCTGCGGATGCTGGCGGACAGGATTATGATTATATCATCGTCGGCGCGGGGAGCGCGGGCTGCGTGCTCGCCAACCGCCTGTCGGCCGATCCGGCCAACCGCGTGCTGCTGCTGGAGGCGGGGGCGGACGACCGGCCGCTGAAGGCGCCCTCGCAATTCCTCTCCAACATGATGATCCATACGCCGATCGGCTTCGGCAAGACGCTGAACGACAAGAAGGTCAACTGGCTCTACGAGACCGAGCCGGACCCCGGCACCGCCGGCCGGCCGCACAAATGGCCCAAGGGCAAGGTGCTGGGCGGCTCCTCCTCGATCAACGGCCTGCTCTACGTGCGCGGCCAGGCGGAGGATTATGACGGCTGGTCGCAGATGGGCTGCCGCGGCTGGTCCTACGACGAGGTGCTGCCCTATTTCCGCCGATCGCAGAACCAGGAACGCGGCGAGTGCGACACGCACGGCATCGGCGGCGGCCTCAACACCAGCGACTTCCCGGAGCGCAACGAGGTCAGCCAGGCGCTGCTCGACGCCTGCGTCGAGGCGGGCATCCCTTATTCGCCGGACATCAACGCCCGCGATCAGGAAGGCGTCACCTGGTTCCAGCTGACCACCAAGAACGGCAAGCGCTGCTCGGCCGCAGTCGGCTATCTCCATCCCGTGATGGGCCGGCCCAACCTTACCGTCCGCACCAAGGCGCTGACCCGACGCGTGCTGTTCGAGGGCAAGCGCGCCGTCGGCGTGGAATATGCGCATGACGGCGCGATCAAGCAGGCACGCGCCCGCATCGAGGTGGTGCTGGCGGCCGGCGCGGTCGAAAGTCCCAAGCTCCTCGAATTGTCCGGCATCGGCCAGCCGGAGCGGTTGCAGGCGCTGGGCATTCCCGTCGTCCACGCCAGCCATCAGGTCGGCGAGAATATGCAGGATCACTACATGATCGGCATGCAGTGGCGGGTGAAGGACGGCTATCGCACCGTCAACCAGATGGCGCACGGGCTGGACCTGATCGCGCAGATGGCCAAATATGCCTTCACGCGGAAGGGCCTGCTGTCCTACGCCGTCGCGCATATCGTGGCCTTCACCAAGACCCGGCCCGAACTCGCCAGCCCCGACGTGCAGCTCCACCTGATGGCCGCCTCGGTCGACCTCCAGAAGCAGAACGAACTGCAGCAGTTCGACGTGGAGGTGGAGCCGGGCCTGACCTGCACGCCGTGCCAGGTCCGCCCGGAATCGCGCGGCAGCATCCACGTGAAGTCGACCGATCCGGACATCTATCCGACGATCATCGCCAATTACCTGTCCGATCCGATCGACCAGCAGGTGGCGATCGAGCAGGTGAAGCTGTGCCGGCGGATCATGGCGCAGCCGGCGATCGTGCCCTATCTGGCCTCGACCTGGGATCCGATGGGCGAGACGGACGAGGAGATGCTGGGCTACGCCCGCGTCGCCGGCTCCACGCTCTATCACGCCGTCGGCACCTGCCGGATGGGCGCGGACCCGGCCTCGGTGGTCGATCCCGAGCTGCGCGTGCGGGGCGTGGATGGCCTACGCGTCGTCGATGCCTCGATCATGCCGCGGATCATCTCGGGCAACACCAATGCCCCCACGATCATGATCGGCGAGAAGGGCAGCGACCTGATCCTGGCGGCCGCGAAGGCGCGGCTGGCGGCCTGAGGCCTGCGCGACCCCCGTTCGTGCCGAGCGAAGTCGAGGCACACGCGCAACAGGTGTTCCGCGTGCCCCTCGACTTCGCTCGGGGTGAACGGAGGGGGGGCTTCCTGTTTTGCCGTTCGTACTGAGTAGTCGCTGAGCTTGCCGAAGCGACGTATCGAAGGGCGGCCTCGCGCGCGGCCGTGCTTCGATACGCGCCTTCGACAGGCTCAGTAGCTACTCAGCGCGAACGGGCAGGGGCGGGCCTGGCCGCCCTATCGCTGGACAAATCCGTCCCGAACCCGCAAAGGCCCGCGCTCCATTCTTCCAAGGAGCGTGAGGAAAGAGCCATGGGCTATCGGGTCGTCGTCGCAGGTGCCACCGGGAATGTCGGGCGCGAGATGCTCGCCATTCTGGCCGAGCGCGAGTTCCCGATCAAAGACATCGCCGTCCTCGCCTCCGCCCGCAGCCAGGGCGACGAGGTCGACTTCGGCGAGACCGGCCGCCGCCTGAAGATCCAGAATATCGAGCATTTCGACTGGGCCGGCTGGGACATGGCGCTGTTCGCGATCGGATCGGAGGCGACCAAGGTCTATGCACCGATCGCCGCCGCCGCCGGCTGCACCGTGATCGACAATTCGTCGCTCTACCGGATGGACCCGGACGTGCCGCTGATCGTGCCCGAGGTGAACCCGGAGGCGATCGACGGCTATCGCGCCAAGAACATCATCGCCAACCCCAATTGCTCGACCGCGCAGATGGTCGTCGCGCTGAAGCCGCTGCACGATGCGGCCAGGATCACGCGCGTCGTCGTTTCCACCTACCAGTCCGTTTCCGGCGCGGGCAAGGCGGGGATGGACGAGCTGTTCGAGCAGAGCCGCAACATCTTCGTCGGCGACACGGCCGAGGCGAAGAAGTTCACCAAGCAGATCGCCTTCAACGTGATCCCGCACATCGATGTCTTCCTGGACGACGGTTACACCAAGGAAGAATGGAAGATGGTGGTCGAAACCAAGAAGATCCTCGATCCCAAGATCAAGGTGACCGCCACCTGCGTGCGCGTGCCGGTGTTCGTCGGCCATTCCGAGGCGATCAACATCGAGATGGAGAACGAGCTGTCCGCGGTCGACGCGCAGCGCATCCTGCGCGAGGCGCCGGGAATCATGCTGGTCGATAAGCGCGAGGACGGCGGCTACGTCACGCCGATCGAGTGCGTCGGCGAATTCGCCACCTACGTCAGCCGCGTGCGCGAGGATCCGACCGTGGAGAACGGCCTCGTCCTGTGGTGTGTGTCGGACAATCTGCGGAAGGGCGCGGCGCTGAATGCGGTGCAGATCGCCGAACTTCTCGGCCGCCGCCACCTGAAGAAGGCGGACTGACGCGACGCGGCCCGCGGCCCCCGGACCGATCCGGGTGGCGCGCGGGCCGCATCCGTCGCCGGGAAACCGGCGTCAGGCCTGGGGCGCGACCGCGAAGGCCAGCAGCAATGCGTCCATCACCACCAGCGCCAGCAGCAGCGACATTTCGATCGTCGCCTTGTTCCACGTCATCACGATCTCCGTCCCTGATCTGGTTCGGATAGCGCGCGAATCTTGCTGAAACTTTGCAGCGGCGACACGAAACGCGGCAAATCGTCGCATTCTCCTCAATAGCCGCCGTAGCGGCCGGGGCGGTGGAAGACGATCAGCACCGCGCTCATCGCCGCGGCGCTGAGGGCCGACAGGAACAGGCGGCCCGGCTCCACCACCGTCGCCGAAATCAGCAGCACGCAGGCGTCGATCGCGATCTGCGTCGTCCCCGCATTCCAGCCGCGGCGGCGCTGCAACCACAAGGTGACGACCCCGGTGCCGCCCACCCCCGCCTGATGCCGTGCCAGCGACAGGATGCCCATGCCGATCACCGTGCCCCCGAACAGCGCCGCGAACAGAGGATCGATCGCGGCGATGCGCAGCACGAACGGCGCGGCGAGGGAGAAGCCGAGCACGCCGACGTTGGCGAGCATCGTCTTGGCGGTGAAGCTCGGCCCCATCACCCGCCACGCGAGGAGGAAGAAGGGCAGGTTGAGCAAGGTGAACAGCAACCCCGGCGGCTGGTGGATCAGATAGGACAGGAGCAGGGCGATGCCCGCCACCCCGCCCGTCACCAGCCCGGCCGCGCGCAGGCAGACCAGCCCCTGCACGATCAGCGCGCAGCCGATCACCAGCGCATAGCCGTCTTCCAGCCGCGAATGGGCGAGGCGCGGGGCGGGGTGGTTCGGATCGGTCACGGGCGGCGCACCTCGCTGGCATCTGATAGCTCGCAGGGAAAGCGCACCGTGCCCTGCCGATGACGTCCGCCGCGCGCCCGATGACGCGCGGCAGGCGAAGCGCGCCGGACCGGCTTGTCTCCCCGCGATCGTTTCGGCAGGGATGGCATTGGGGCACGGCCTGTGCAACCGCAGCATGACGGACGTTGGCGAGATGGGGAACGGGCGATGGGACGGTCGATGACGGGCGGGTGCCAGTGCGGCCGCATCCGCTTCTCCGCGGAACTGGAAGAGCCGCATGCCTATCTCTGCCACTGCACGATGTGCCGCCGGGCGACGGGCGGGCCGTTCGCAGCGTTCGTCAATGTCGCCAAGGCCGATGTCGCATGGGGTGCGCCGCCGGACCGCTACCGATCCTCGCCGATCGCGGAGCGCAGCTTCTGCGCCACCTGCGGCACGCCGCTCGCCTTCGATTATCCCGACAGCGACCGGATCGACCTGCTGGTCGGCAGCCTCGATGCGGTTGAGCAACTGACGCCGACGCATCATTTCGCGATCGAGCATTGCCTGCCTGCCTGGCTCGATACGTCGCGGCTGAAGGGCGAGCGGCTCGACGACAACACCGAACTGCAAGCGAGATGGAGCCGCGCCGATGGCCGCAACGACGCCGCCTGATCTGCCGGTCCACCGCTTCGCCGGTGCGGACGGAGCCGCGCTCGCCTATCGCGAGTTGGGGGAGGGGACGCCGCTCGTCCTGATCCACGGCCTCTTCTCCAACGGCTGGACCAACTGGATCCGCTATGGCCACGCCGCGCGGCTGGCGGAGGCGGGCTTCCGCGTCATCATGCCCGATCTGCGCGGCCATGGCGACAGCGCCGCCCCGCACGATCCGGCCGCCTATCCGCCCGACGTGCTGGCCGACGACGGGCTCGCGCTCGTCCGCCATCTGTCGCTCGATCGTTACGCGCTGGCCGGCTATTCGCTGGGGGGGCGGGCGTGCGTCAGGATGCTGGCGCGCGGGGCGGCGCCGGTCGCGGTCGTCCTGTCCGGAATGGGGCTGGAGGGGCTGGTCGACAGCAATGCGCGCGTGGGCCATTTCCGGGCGGTGCTGACCGGCATCGGCCGGCACCCCCGCGGCAGCGCCGAATGGATGGCGGAGGCCTTCCTGAAGACGACCGGCGGCGATCCGCAGGCGCTGCTGCCACTGCTCGACAGTTTCGTCGATACCGATCGCGCCACGCTGGCGGCGATCGAGCGGCCGGTGCTGGTGCTGACCGGCGAGGACGATCGGGACAATGGATCGGCCGAGGCGCTGGCGGCGGCCCTGCCCGACGCCCGATACGAGGCGATTCCCGGCAATCACATGAGCGCAGTCCTGAAACCGGACCTTGGCGAGGCGATGGCGCGCTTCCTCAGCCGCTACGCCCGCCCGGCGTGACCGCCCGGCCATGACGGCCGGCGCCGTGATCGCGGCGATGCTGGCACTCGTCGCGACGATGCTGGCCGCGACGATGCTGATCGCATGGCGCGATTTCGGCCGGGCGCCGCATGCGCTGAGCTGGGCCTGCGCCTTCGCGGTCGGCGGGCTGCACTGGTATCTCGCACTCGGCCTGTCGCTCTTCGCGGCCCCCCGCGCCACCCATCAGGCGGTGACGGCGCCGACGCTGCTGGCGATGTCGGCCCTGCTCTATCTGGGGTTCCGGCAGCGCGCCGGGCGGCGAGCCCATCCGCGCGGGATCGCGCTGGTCTGCGTCGCGATGGCGCTTGCGGCGGAAGCCGCGGCGCTCGGACCGTGGGCCGGCCCGACGGTTCCGATCGGCAATCCCGTTGCGGCTGGCTTCCTGATCGCAGGGGCGGGGCTGGTCCGGCACCGCGCACGATCCGCGACGGCCGCCGAACATGGCGCGATTACCGCGCTCGTCCTGGTCGCGGCGGGATTGCTGGCGACCGCCATGCTCGACGCGGGCGAGCCTTATGCCGCCCCCGCCTTGCGCCGGGCGGGGCAGGCGATCGTCGCGGTCCTGGTGCCGACCGGGTTCGCCGCGCTCGGCCTGGCGGCGGTGTTCCTCGTCGCCGCCGATCTTTCGGCGCGGATGCAGCGGCTGGCCGAAACCGATCCGCTGACCGGCCTGCTCAACCGGCGCGGGCTGGATGCGGTGATCGCGGCGGCCGGCGGCGGGTGGCGTTGGCGGCGGCGCATCCGCGGCGTCGCGGTCATGGCCGATCTCGACCGCTTCAAGCAGCTGAACGATCGCTTCGGGCATGATGCCGGGGATGCGGCGCTGCGCGCCTTCGCCTCGCTGGTGCACGGCAGACTCCGCCCCGGCGAGGCGGCGGCGCGGACCGGTGGCGAGGAATTCGCGTTCGTCCTGCCCGGCGAAACCCCCGCCGCCGCGCACGGGCGGATCGAGGCGTTGCGGATCGAAACCGAAGAATTGCGCCTGCCCGGGCGGCCGGACGTGCGGATTACCGCTTCGTTCGGGCTTGCAGCGATTGCATCCGGAACGGACCTCGGCGATGCGATCGGCCGGGCGGATGCCGCGCTGATCGAGGCCAAGGGCGGCGGGCGCAACCGCATCGTCGTCGCCGATCGGGGCGTTCTACCCGATCATGCTTAATATCCCGCTAAGGAACATGGATTAAACCGCCCGCATGAACATTGCGACGGAGGGTCCGATCGTAACGGTGATGATCTCGCTGGTGCTGATCAGCGGGATGATTGCGGCCATTCTCGCCATCGCGTGGCGGGATTTCGGACGGGCGCGCCATGCGTTGACCTGGTCGGCCGCGTTCGGCCTGATCACGATGGCGTGGGTATTCCGGATCGGCGGACTGCTGCTACCCGATCGGATTCTGGGTTTCGCGGCGGCGGCAACCGTGCTGGGCGCCTGGTCGTCCGCCGCCATCTCGATCGGTTTCGCGCAGCGGGCCGGCGTCCGCCGGCGCAGCGGGCTGCTGATCGGGGGCGGCGTGGCGGTGACGGCGGTCCACATCGTCCTGCTTCAGGCGCGGCTGGCGATGGGTCTGGCGATCGCGCTGCCGATCCTGTTCCAGGCCGTCACGATCGCGCTCGCCGCCGCCACGCTCACCGGCCGCCGCGCCGGTGAACGCGCGGCCGAGCGGGCGACGATGGTCGTGCTGCTGGTCCTGGCCTGTTTCCACATCGGCACGGCGGCGATGGCGTTCGTGGTCGATACCGAAGGCTGGCCGCGGTATCTGGGGCTGGCCGCCGACGTCCGCCTGCTGGTGCTGCCGGCGGCGCTGATCGGGGTCGGCCTGTTCTCGCTGTTCCTGCTGGCGGCCGATCTGGCGGACCGCATGCGGCGGCTGGCGGCGAGCGACCCGCTGACCGGCATCCTCAACCGGCGCGGCTTCGAGGAGGCGATGCTGCCGCTGCTGGCGAGCGCCCGCGCCAAGGGGCGGCGGGTGTCGCTGGTGCTGGCCGATATCGATCGTTTCAAGCAGATCAACGACATGCATGGCCATGCCGCGGGCGACCGGGCGCTCCAGCAATTCGCCCAGCGGATCGGCCGCACCGTCCGCCCGCGCGACATCTTCGCGCGGATCGGGGGCGAGGAATTCGCGATCGTGCTGCCCGATACGGCGGCGGCGGATGCGCTGCGCGCGATCGAGGCGATCCGGGCCGACGTCGCCGCCCACTGCTTCGATGCGGTGGGGGGCCACCTGACCGCCAGCTTCGGCATCACCGAAATCGATGCCGGGGCGGACGATATCCTGCCCCGCATCCTCGAACGCGCCGACCGCGCGCTCTACCGATCCAAGCGCGAGGGCCGCGACCGGGTGACGCTGGCGGAGGAGTGACCGGCCGCCCGACCGCGCTAGAGCCTGATCCAGCAAAGCTGGATCAGGGGCGGCACCAGCCCGCTCCCCAGCCCGACCTCCCATAGCGTATCCTGATTGGGAGGTCGGGTGGGGGAGCGGGCTGGTGCCGTATCCACGTAAGTGGATCAAACTCTAGGCGGGGCGGGGCGGCAGCGCGAAAGCGGCCGTCAGTAGATGCCGCCCTGCGCCTGCAGGAAATCGCTGTCGCCGGCCGAGACGCGGGGGGCGGGGCCGGCGATCGACTTGGCCAGTTCCTCGCGGCGGATCGAGCGGCGCGGCTCGCTTTCGGGCTTGAACGCTTCCCAAATCACCGGCGCGCGCGGATCGCTGGTCGGCCAGCTGCCGAACACGCGCCGCCCGGTCTTGCGATCGATGCGGACCATTCGGATGCCGGGCGGCGCGCGGAAGGGGACGACGGGCATGTCCTTCATCGCTGCTGCCGCGAACTGGCGGAAGATCGGCGCGGCGACGGTGCCGCCCTGCGCATAGCCGCCGAGCAGCGCCGGCCGGTCGTAGCCGATATAGACGCCCGCCACGAGATCGGCCGATCCGCCGACGAACCATACGTTGGTGGGGCCGGTGTTGGTGCCGGTCTTGCCGAACAGCGGGCGGCCCAGATCGCGCAGCACCGTGGCGGTGCCGCGCTGGACGACGCCTTCCAGGATGTGGACGGTCTGATAGGCGGTCATCGGATCGAGCGCCTGCGCGTGGCGCGCGCGCGGGCGGGGCATCGCCTTGCCGTCCCAGTCGCGCGTGTTGCACCCTTCGCAGGGGCGCGTGTCCGCTCGCCAGATGACCTTGCCGTGCCGGTCCTGCACATAGTCGATCACGGTCGGCGCCAGCTTGCGGCCGTTGTTGGCGAGCATGGCATAAGCGTTGACGAGCTTCAGCACCGTCGTTTCCCCGGCGCCCAGCGAGTAGGCCAGATAGGGCGGATAATCGCCGACCCCCATCCGCTTGGCGGTGGCGACGACGCGCGGCATGCCCGTCTGGCTGGCGGCGCGCACCGTCATCAGGTTGCGCGATTGCTCGACCCCCCAGCGCAGCGTCTGCGGGCCGGCATAGCCGCCGGAGAAGTTGCGGAAGCATTTGCGGCCGAGCTGCACCGATTGCAGCACGCAGAACGGCCCGTCGACGATGATCGAGGCGGGGGTGAGGCCGGCATCGAGGGCTGCGGCATAGACGAACGGCTTGAAGGAGGAGCCGGGCTGGCGCATCGCCTGCGTGGCGCGATTGAAGGCGCCGCCGCGCGCATCGAACCCGCCCTGCATCGCCAGCACCTGTCCGGTATGGGGATTTTCCGCGACCATCCCGCCCGAGACCTTGGGCACGGTGCGCAGCACATAGGCATCGCCCTCGCGCTTCACCGCGATCACGTCGCCCACCTTCAGATAATCGTACGCGCGGCCGCCGATGCCGCGGCGGGGCATCGTGGCGCCCCAGGGGAAGATCGTGCCGGTCGTGCCGTCCATCAGGCCGATCTCGGTCCGCGCGCGGCTGTGCGAGAGGACGACCGCGCCCAGCCAGTCCGGATAGCCGACGCCGGGGTTGGCGGAGACGAGGCGCGACCGCCAGTCCCCCTCGGTGTCGATCGTCGCCATCCGGCCCGCCCAGCCGCGCCCGCTTTCGTAGCGCATCAGCCCGTCGCGCAGCGCCGTCTCGGCCGCCGCCTGCACCTTGGGATCGAAAGAGGTGCGCACCCACAGGCCGCCGTCATAGACGCTGTGGGGGCCGGTCTCGTCGTCCTCGCCGTAGCGGGCGATGAGTTCGCGGCGCACTTCCTCCATATAATAGCCGTCGAACGGCCGTTCGGCATCGCGCGGGTTGGAGGCGCGGCCGATCGCGCCCAGCGGCGCGGCATCGGCGGCGGCCTGTTCGGCGGGGGTGATATAGCCATTGGCCGCCATCTCGCGCAGCACGTAGGCGCGGCGTTCCAGCGCGCGTTGCCCGTGCCGTTCGGGGCTGTAATTGGCGGGCGCCTTGGGCAGCACCGCCAGATAGGCGATCTCGGGCAGGGTCAGCGCATCGACATCCTTGCCGAAATAGGCGCGTGCCGCCGATTGCACGCCATAAGCGTTGCGGCCGAGGAAGATCTGGTTGAGGTAAAGCTCCAGTATCTCCTGCTTGGTCAGCGTATTTTCGATGCGGAAGGCGAGAATCGCCTCCTTCACCTTGCGCGTCGGCGAATATTCGTCACCGACCAGCAAATTCTTGGCGATCTGCTGGGTGATGGTGCTGCCGCCGCGGGCGCGCTCGCCCGAGCCCATCTTGGTCACATATTCGTAGACGCCGTTGGCGAAGGCGAGATAGTCGATCCCGTGGTGGCTGAAGAAGTCCTTGTCTTCGGCCGAGATGAACGCCTGCACCAGCCGTTCGGGAAATTCGTCATAAGCGAGTTCGACGCGCCGTTCGCGCGCGAAGCTGTAGATCGGCTGGCCGTCGATCGCGCGGACGTTGGTGGGGAGCGGCGGTTCGTAGGCGAGCAGGCGTTCGGCCGAGGGCAGGTTGCGCGCGAACAGGAACCACATCGCCCCCCAGCCGACGAGGATCAGCGCCACCAGCACGGCCGCGATCCGCGCGGTGCGGCGCGCGAACAGGCGGCGGAGATCGCCGGCGGCGGTGGCGCGCCAGCGGGCGAGATCGGCGCGCCCGATCATCGCGCCGCGGCCTTGGCGAAATGCGCCTCGATCGCGGCGCGCATGCCGCGTGCCACCTTCTGCCGATAATCGTCCGAGAAGAGCAGCGCCTCGTCCTCCGTATTGGACATGTAGCCGGCCTCGAACAGGATCGAGGGCACGTCGGGCGCCTTCAGCACCACGAACCCGGCGAATTTGTGGAAATTGGTGCGGAAGCGGATCAGCGGCGACAATTCGCGCTGGAGCAGCCCGGCGAAGGTGGAGGAGACGTTCATCGTCTCGCGCCGGGCGAGGTCGATCAGGATCGAGGAAACCTCCGCGCTCTCGCCCCCCAGATCGACGCCGGCGATCACGTCCGCCCGGTTCTCCTTGGCGGCGAGTTGCGCGGCGACGCGATCCGAGGCGACATCGGACAGGGTGTAGATGGTGGCGCCGCGGGCGAGCGGATTGGGGGCGCTGTCGGCATGGATCGAGATGAACAGGTCCGCCCCCAGCCGCCGTGCGATCTCCCGCCGGTCGCCCAGGATGAGGAAGCGATCGGTGCTGCGGGTCAGCGCCACGCGCACCCGCCCGCCCTTCACCAGCGCATCGCGGACGGCGCTGGCGAGGCCGAGGGCGGCCGCCTTCTCGCGCCGGGTGCCGGCCGGGCCGGGCGTGCCGGGGGCGCCGGGATCGTGCCCGCCGTGGCCGGCGTCGATCACCACCAGCGGCCGCCCCTTCGGCCCGGCGACCGCGGGCAAGGCGATGGCGCGGCGGGGCGGGGCGCGGCGGGGCGCGGCGGGGCGTGCGGCGGGCCGGGGCCGGAACATGTCGAGGATCGACGCCTCGGCGGCGGACACCGCGGATGCGGCGGCCAGCGCGGGCAGGAGCAGGAGCGCGGATCGCATCGCGCCTTGCGTCTTAAAGCGTCATGGCGCGGGGGGAAAGCCGCGCCGGACGGGATGGGGGGCGGCGCCGACCGGCACCGCCCCCCGGAACGCTGCGTCAGCCGTTGCCGCCGCCGCTGCCCCCGCCGCCGCTCGCCTGGCCGCCCTTGCTGCCGGCTTCGGCCGCGCGCTCGGGATCGTTCTTGAAGTTGCCGCCGCTTTCTTGCCCGCCCTTGCGGCCGGCTTCCGACGCCGTCTCGCGATCGTTGGCGAAATTGCCGGGATTGTTCTGCTGGCCACCGCCACCATTGCTGTCTGCCATCTCATCTCTCCTTGTCGATGCCCCCGCGTTACGACGTTCTCGTGTTCCCGCCGTTCCAGACTATTTCCTTAAATATCTGCGTTACGACTGATGCACGTTGTTGAAGGTTAGGAAGACTGATCATAGGGAATCTATACTTAAATTTCTTTATGACCGGGATCGGCAAGAAAGGTTAGGGGCGGCGGCGGGCGTGGTCCGGCTTTCGGTTGCCCCCGCCGCCATGGGATGCTAGCAATCCCTATCCGGTCCGATGCGGCCGCGATGCCGGTTGGCGGGAGCCGCCGGCAGAGCGCGCCGCCGACACCTGCCGGATCCGGCCCGTGGCACCGCCACACGCCGGCCACCTGAGTTGACGCCCGTATGAGCCATGTCTTCCCGAACCTCCGTCGCCTGCTGATGCGGTGCCGCGGGCTGGTTCGGGCGCTTTTCCCCGTGCACCGCACCGGGAATGGCCGCGCGGGCGGCGCGTATCCTGAGACCACCCTGCCCGATGTGCCGCACGGCCCTGCCGCACGCACACGGGCCATCGGCGCCGCGCGCCGCCGCCCGACGGCGGCCCCCCGCGCCTGGAGTTCACCGAATGACCACTCGCATGCTGATCGACGCGCGCCACCGGGAAGAAACCCGCGTCGCCGTCGTCAAAGGTAACCGGATCGAGGAGTTCGATTTCGATTCGGCCGAGCGCAAGCAGCTCAAGGGCAATATCTATCTCGCCAAGGTGACGCGGGTCGAACCCTCGTTGCAGGCCGCGTTCATCGAATATGGCGGCAACCGCCACGGCTTCCTGGCCTTTTCCGAAATCCACCCGGATTATTATCAGATCCCCAAGGAGGATCGCGAGGCGCTGCTGCGCGAGGAGGCCGAACATGCCGCAGAGGAGGAGGCGCTGCGCGCCGCCGACGACGAGGACGAGGATGGCGACCACGAGCATGACGACGACGCCGAGCTGATCGACGACGAGGGCGAGGGCGAGGAGGGCGACGACGCCGAGGCGGCCGAGCGGCCGCGCCGCCGCCGGCCGCGCGCCGCGGGCGGCGGGGACGATCTGGGCGTCGAATCGCTGCGCCAGCGCCGCATGTCGTTGCGCCGCCGCTACAAGATCCAGGATGTGATCCGCCGGCGGCAGGTGCTGCTGGTGCAGGTCGTGAAGGAGGAGCGCGGCAACAAGGGCGCGGCGCTCACCACCTATCTGTCGCTGGCCGGCCGCTATTGCGTGCTGATGCCCAACACCGCCCACGGCGGCGGGATCAGCCGCAAGATCAGCAATGCCGGCGACCGCAAGCGGCTGAAGTCGATCCTGGCCGACCTGAACCTGCCCAAGACGATGGGCTGCATCGTCCGCACCGCCGGCCTCCAGCGCAGCCGCGTCGAGATCAAGCGCGACTTCGACTATCTGGCGCGCCTGTGGGACGAGATCCGCGAGAAGACGCTGACCTCCGAGGCGCCCGCCCAGATCTATGGCGACAGCGATCTGGTGAAGCGCGCGATCCGCGACATCTACAACCGCGAGATCGACGAGGTGATCGTCGAGGGCGAGGAGGGCTATCGCGCCGCGCGGAACTATATGCGGCTGCTGATGCCGGGCCATGCGAAGAAGATCGCGCCTTATGCCGATGCGGTGCCGCTGTTCCAGCGCTTCGGCGTCGAGGAGCAGCTTTCGGCGATGTACCAGCCGGTCGTGCAGCTGAAGTCGGGCGGCTATATCGTCATCAACCCGACCGAGGCGCTGGTGTCGATCGACATCAATTCCGGCCGCTCCACCCGCGAACACAATATCGAGCAGACCGCGACCGCGACCAATCTGGAAGCCGCCGCCGAGATCGCCCGCCAGCTGCGCCTGCGCGACATGGCCGGGCTGATCGTGATCGACTTCATCGACATGGAGAACGGTTCCAACAACCGTAAGGTCGAAAAGGCGATGAAGGAGGCGCTAAAGAACGATCGCGCCCGCATCCAGGTCGGCCGCATCTCGTCCTTCGGGCTGTTCGAGATGAGCCGCCAGCGCATCCGCACCGGCGTGCTGGAAGCCTCGACCCGCATCTGCCCGCATTGCGAGGGCACCGGCCTCGTCCGCACCGCCTCCTCCGCCGCGCTCTCCGCGCTGCGCATGCTGGAGGAGGAGGCCGCGCGCGGCCGCGGATCGCGCCTGCTGCTGCGCGGCAGCCAGGAAGCATGCCTCTACGTCCTCAACCGCAAGCGCGCCGAGCTGGCCGAGATCGAGGATCGCTACGGCGTCGAGATCGAGATCATCACCGACGGCACGGACGAGGGCGCGCGGATGACGGTGGAGGCGGGCGGCCCGCCGCCGGCGCATCCGCCGCGCCTGCCGACGCCGATCGCGATCGAGCCGGAGGACGATTTCGAGGACGAGGAAGAGATCGAGATCGAGGAGGAGGCCGAGGCGCCCGAGGAGCGCGCGCCGCGCGGCGAGCGCGGTCCGCGGCCCGAGCGGTCCGACGACGAGGAGGGCGGCCGTGGCGGCCGTCGCCGCCGCCGTCGCCGCCGGCGTGGCGGTGCGGGTGGCCGGGAGGAAGGCGAGGCGGCCGAGACGGGCGCCGAGCTGGAAGACGTGCTGCCCGAGGTCGAGACGGTCGAGAGCGACGACGAGGGGGTCGAGGAGGCCGCGGAGCAGCCGGTCGAGGCGTCCGATGCGGGCGAGCTGGGCGAGGGCGGCCGCGGTGGCCGCCGCGGCCGGCGCGGCCGCCGGGGTGGCCGCCGTCGTGGCGGCGAGGGCCGTGGCGAGGAAGCGGCGGCCGACGTGGGCGAGGGCACGTCCGTCGCCGATGCCGAGGTGGTCGCCGCGGTCGAGGCACAGGCCGACGAGCTGGTGGCCGTGGCCGAACCGGAGCCGCAGCCCGAACCCGCGCCCGAGCCGGAGGCCGCCGCCGACGCGGCACCCCGTCCGCGCCGCCGCCCGCGCGCCCGCAAGGCCGACGAGGCGGTGACGCCGGCCGAGGCCACCGCGCCGGTCGCCGAGGAAGCGGCCGAGCCTGCGCCCAAGCCGCGGCGCGGTCGGCGCAAGGCGGCCGAGGCGATCGAGCCGGCGGCGGAGGCGGCACCCGCCCCCGAGCCGGCGGCCGAGGAGGCACCCGCCCCGCGCGCCCGCCGCGCTCGCAAGCCGCGTGCGGCCGCCACCGAAGCGCCGGTCGAGGCTGCGGCCGAGGCCGAGGCGGCCGATCCCGCTGCGGCCCCCGCCGCCAGCGACGAGCCGGCCTCCACCACCGAAGCGGCGCCGCGCCGCGGCTGGTGGCAGCGCACCTTCGGCGCCTGACGAAGGACACCGGCGGCGCCTGCCACGGGCGCCGCCGGGCTTTCACGATCGGTTCAAGCGAAGGGGCTATAAGCGCGGCATGGCCATGACGATCCGCACGCCCCTCTCCGCCGCGCGCGCTATGGGGCGTTCGTGCCTGCTGCTGCTGCTGGCCCTGTCGCTGACGGCGCGGCCGGCGCTCGCCCAGTCGATGCTGCGCGATGCCGAGACCGAACAGTTTCTGCAGGATATCGCGGCACCGCTGGTGGCGGCGGCCGGCCTCCAGCCCGGCAACGTCCAGATCATCCTGCTGGGCGACAAGGAGATCAACGCCTTCGTCGCCGGCGGCCAGGCGGTCTACATCAATTCCGGGCTCATCACCGCCGCCACCAGCGTGGACGAGGTGCAGGGCGTGATCGCGCACGAGCTGGGGCACGTCACCGGCGGCCACGTCATCCGCTTCAACGAAGGCGCGCGGCCGGCGATGGGGATCATGCTCCTCTCGCTGCTGCTGGGTGCGGCGGCGATGGCGGCGGGCGGCACCGAGGCGGGCATGGGCATGCTTATGGCGGGGCAGCAGGCCGCACAGGGCAAGTTCCTGGCGTTCAGCCGCGCGCAGGAAGGCAGCGCCGACGCGGCCGGCGCCCGCTATCTGGAAGGGGCGGGCCTTTCCGGCAAAGGCATGCTGAGCTTCTTCGGCAAGCTGCGCACCCAGGAATATCGGCTGAGTTCGAGCTATGCCGACGTCGATCCCTATGCGCAGACCCACCCGCTGACGCAGGATCGTATCGCCGCTCTGTCGGGCACGCTGCAAGCCAGCCCCTATTGGAACAAGCCGATCGATCCGGCGCTGGAGGCGCGGTTCGAGCGGGTGAAGGGCAAGCTCTACGGCTTCGTCACCGATCCCGATCTGGTGCTGCGCAAATATCCCGAGAGCAACCAGTCGACCGAGGCGCGCTATGCCCGGGCCTATGCCTGGCACCGTTCCGCCTATCCCGAGAAGGCGGTGGCGGAGATCGACAAGCTGGTCGCCAGCGCGCCGCACGACCCTTATTATCTGGAACTGAAGGGGCAGGTGCTGCTCGAATCCGGCAAGCCGGCCGACGCCATCGCCCCGTTGCGCGAGGCGGCGGACCGGGCGCGCAACAATCCGCTGATCGCCTCGACGCTCGGCCACGCGCTGATCGCTACCGAAGATCCCGCGCATTATGCCGAGGCGCGGCAGGTGCTGAAGGTGGCGGTGGCGCGCGACGAGGACAATCCCTTCGCCTGGTATCAGCTCGGCCTCGTCTACGATCGCGAGGGGGACCGGCCGCGCGCGGCGATGGCCTCGGCCGAACGCTACAGCCTGATCGGCCAGCCGCAGCAGGCGGTGCAGAATGCCGAGTTGGCAATGCAGGGGCTTCCGGTGGGCACACCCGACTATATCCGCGCGCAGGACATCGCACTTGCCGCGCGCAACGACATGCAGACGAGGAAGAAGAGATGAAGCGTTCCTATACGCTGCCGGTGCTGGCGGCGGCGGCGGGGGTGGCGATCGGCGGGGTCGGTAGCGCCGCGCTCAGCCAGTCCGCCCCGGCGGCGAAGGACAAGGCCGCGATCGAGAAGATCGTCCACGATTACCTCATGGCGCATCCCGAGATCATCCCGCAGGCGATGGCGCGATTGCAGGAGCGCGAGGGCGCGCAGGCGATCGCCGCCGAGCGCGGGCCGCTCACCACCCCCTATCGCGGCGCCTGGGCGGGGGCCGAGAAGGGCGACGTGACGCTGGTGATGTTCAGCGACTATTCGTGCGGCTATTGCCGGGCGAGCGTGGCCGACGTCGACCGGCTGCTGGCGGAGGACAAGAACCTCAAGGTCGTGTGGCGCGAGATACCGATCCTCGGCCCGAACAGCGAGGCGGCGGCGCGTGCCGCGCTGGCCGCGGCGGACAAGGGCCGCTACCTCGACATCCACCGCCGCCTGTTCGCGGGCGGCAGCCCGACGCCCGCCAAGATCTCCGCGGCGCAGACCGTGCTGGGCCTCGACGCCGCCGCCGGCCGCAATCCCGCGATCGATGCCGAGATCGCGCAGAACATCGCGCTGGCGCAGAAGCTGGGCGTGACGGGCACGCCGGCCTTCGTGGTGGGGGACCGGATGCTGGGCGGGGCGGTCGGCTACGAGGCGCTGAGAAAGGCGGTGGCGGAGGCGCGCGCGGCGGGGTGAGACGCCTGCCACGTTCGGCGCCAAGCCGGGGGTGCCGCGATATTTCGCCAGGCGGGCGGCATAACGCTCCCCTCCCTGAAAGGGAGGGGTCGGGGGTGGGTTCGCCCGTTGACGGGCGCAACCGCGCCTCGCAACGAACCCACCCCCAGCCCCTCCCTTTCAGGGAGGGGAGAGATTGAAGCGATCCCTGATGTCGAAGCCGGGGGGCTCGTGCAGCTGGTGTGGCCGCCGTCGCCTTACCGCATCTCCCGCCTCGCCGCGGCGGCCAGCAGCGCCAGAGTCATCGTATAATAATCCATCGGCCCCGCCGGCACGGCCAGCGCCTGCCCCAGCGCCAGCCCCGCCACCGCCGTGCCGCCGGCGGAGAGCGGTTCGGACGCGCGCTCGCCGCTCAGCACGTCCACCCACGCGACGCGGTTGGCGGGTGTCGCCCACCACGCTCGGAACGGCGCGAGGGGCGCCTGCCGGCCCGACCATGCCAGATAGAGTGGCACGCGCACCGCATCGTAGCCGAAGCGCGCCGGGCGGCCTTCGGCGGGGCGGACGCCGGCTTGCGGGTCGAGGTCGATCCAGTCGGTAGGGAGGCGGTTCGCACCGAAGCGGGCTTCCGCCAGCAGCGCCTCGCCATCGGCGATCACGTCGCCCCACGGCCCTTCGGGATCGGCGGCGCGGAACGCGTCCAGCGCGGGCCAGACATAGTAAGAGGGATTGAGCTGGGTGCGCTTGTCGCTGACGAAGCCCTGGAAGCCGGGTAGCAGCACGATCCGCCCCTGAATGGCGGCGACCAGTTCGGAGGCGATGGCGATCCGGATCGCGCGGCTCGCCGCTTCCCACTTCGCCACCCGCCAGCGACGCGCGGCGCGCATCAGCCCCCAGGCGATCAGCAGATCGCCGTCCGTCGCGTTGTTGACGTCGCTGACGGCGGGCGTGGCGGTGGCGTCGAACCGCCACGAGAAGAGGCGTGCGTCGCGGCGCGCTAGCACCGTCTCCGTCCACCGCCAGATCTGCTCGAAGGCGCGGCGATCGCCCGCGGCTTCGGCGAGGATCAGGCCATAGCCTTGCCCCTCCGAATGGCTGATCCCGCCGTTGCCGGTATCGACGACGCGGCCGTCCTTGGTGAGGAAGCGGCGTTTCCAATCGTCCCATGTCGGCGGGGCGGCGGCCTCCTGCGGCTGGCCGCCCGCCGCGCGCGCGCAGGCGCCGAGCAGCGATCCCAGGAGCCCGAGCGTCATCGTCCGCCGGTCGATCGTCATGCCATGGCCGTCATCGCCGGCGATCATGCGATGCGCGCCCGCGGCGGGCAAGGGGGTGGGCATGTGCATTGGAAAGGCGCGGTGGCTCCCTATCTTCACGTCCAACCCATCTGTGCCGGAGCGAGTGAAGAATGGCTGAAGAAATCGCGATCCTGGGCGGCGGCTGCTTCTGGTGCACGGAGGCGGTGTTCGACGACGTCCGCGGCGTCCGCTCGGTCGAGAGCGGCTATATCGGCGGGCACGTGCCGAACCCGACCTACAAGCAGGTTTGCGGCGGCGATACCGGCCATGCCGAGGCGATCCGCGTCGCCTTCGATCCGCAGGTGATCGGCTATGCCGACCTGCTCGACATCTTCTTCCACACGCACGATCCGACCACGCTCAACCGGCAGGGCGCGGACGTGGGGACGCAATATCGCTCGGCGATCTTCCCGACCACGCCCGAACAGGAAGCCGAGGCCCGCGCCGCGATCGACCGCGCGCAGGCGGACTGGCCGCGCCCGATCGTGACGACGATCGAACCGCCCGCCGATTGGTATGTGGCGGAGGATTATCACCAGGAATATTTCGACCGGCAGGGCAGCGCCAACCCCTATTGCATGGCGGTGGTGGCGCCCAAGCTGGCCAAGTTCCGCAAGAGCTATGCGGCGCGGCTGAAGGAGGATGTGGCGTGACCGCCGCCGCCCCGGAGCCGATCCGGGGCGGTGATCGCGATCGTCACGCCGCCACCGGCGCGCTGGCGGCGGCGAGGGCCGGCCAGTCGATGCGCACCGGCGGCGCGTCCGCCGCCACGCCGCCGACCGCGTCGATGACGGCATCGAGCAGCGCCTGCCCGCGCGGCCAGCGGCCCAGGCCGGAGGCGGCGTTGAGGTGGCCGTGATCGCCGACGGCGAGGAAGCCCGCGCCCCAGCCGCTGGCGAGGCCGCGCGCGCGATCGAGGGCGCAATAGGGATCGTCGCCGCTCGCCACCACCAGCGCCGGGAAGGGCAGCGGGCAGGCGGCGGCGGGGGCGAAATCGGCGATTTCGGCGGGGCGGTCGGCGCGGTCGAGATCGGGCGGGGCGACCAGGATCGCCGCCGCCACCGGCCAGCCATAGGGCGGGGCGTGCAGCGCCGCCCACCACGCGACCGCATGGCAGCCGAGGCTGTGCGCGACGAGGATGACGGGCGGGTGCGCCGCGCCGATCGCCGCATCCAGCCGCGCCACCCACTGGTCCCGGCGGGGATCGTCCCAGAGACCCAGATCGACGCGTTCGGTATCCTGTCGTGCCTGTTCCCAAAGCGTCTGCCAGTGATCGGGGCCGGAATTGCCCAGCCCCGGCACGGTCAGCACCACGGGGGCGCCGGCTCGCTCGTCCATCTCGGTCGGGATCATCGTCTCGGCTCCTCTGGAGTCGGGAACGAGGATATGTCTATTCAGCTGCAAGACAAGAGGGGGCAGGCGGCGGGCCGTGCCCGGCCTGCGCTCAGATCGCCTTCTCGTAGATTCGGTAGGTCTTGTTGATCTTGCTGCCGATCGTCTCGGCGATCGAGACCATGCCCTGATTGTCCTCGAGGATCCAGCCGATCTCGGAGCGGGTGGCGCCATATTTGGCCACCGAATCGCGGCGGATATATTCGATCATCATGAAGGCGAGCTGGCTGGCCATGCGGCTGGCCTGGAGGCGCTTGACGACGCCCATCAGCGGCACGCGCATCGTCCGCACCTTGGGATAGCCGCTGAGGCCACCGTTCAGCCGCCACAGCAGCTTGGCGAAGCCGAAGGGGAACAGCCGGCCGTTCAGGTCCGCCTGCATTTCGTTGAGGTCGGGCAGCGTCATCATGAACGCGACCGGTTCGCCGTCCACCTCGGCGATGCGGATCAGATCGTTGAAGACGATCGGCTTCATCTTCTTGCCGGCAAAGGCGATCTCGGTATCGGTGAAGGGCACGAAGCCCCAATTGTCGCTCCACGCATCGTTGAGGATGCCGAGGATGATCGCGGCCTCCGCATCGAACTTCTTCTTGTCGACACGGCGGATGCGGATGCGGGCGTTCTTCTCGCCGGAAGCGATGATCCGTTCGATCAGCGGCGGGAAGGGGATCGTGATGTCCAGATCGTAGGTATTGAGATCCTTGACCTTCGCGTAGCCGGCGCGCTCGACCCACGCCTCGTAGCGGGGATCGTCATGGCCCATCATCACCGTCGGCGGATGATCGTGGCCCTTCACCAGCAGCCCCGGCTCCTCCCAGATCGAGATGCTGACCGGGCCGATCGAACGCCTGACGCCCTTGCCGCGCAGCCAGTCCTCGGCCTTGGCGATCAGCGCCTGCGCCGTCGCCTCGTCCTCGGCATCGAGATAGCCCCAATTGCCGCTGTCCGCCCCGCCGCCCTTGTCGGCGGGCATCGGCGTCCACAGCCGGTCGATATGGGCGGAGATGCGGCCGGTGACGCGGCCGCCGGCCTCCGCCAGATAGAGTTCGGCCTCGCCATGTTCGAACCACGGATTGTCGCCGGGGGTGATGAGGCCCAGCGCCTCGCCCTTCAGCGGCGGGATCCAGTTGGGATCGTTCGCATAGAGCCGGAACGGCAGATCGACGAAGGCGCGGCGGTCCGCCTTGGTGCGGACGGGGCGGATCGTGGCGGCCATGCGGGTCCTTTAGCGGATGCGGGTCGAAGGATGGCCCGTCGCGACGCCGCCCGACAGTTCGGCGACCTTCGGATAGATTTCGGCCACCTCGTGCGTATAACCGAGGTTAAAGACGGTCGCACTCTTTTTCCGCTCCGCGACGCCCGCGTAGAAGGTACCGAATAGCCGGTCCCACCAGAAATTGGTGATGCCGAAATTGCCCGTCTCGTCATGGAAATGGTGCGCCATGTGGCGGGTCTTCATCGCCAGCAGGAAGCGGTTCTTCGGCTTGTAGGAGAGGTGCTGGATGCAATGGCAGAATTCGTTGACGCACGTCGTCACCAGCCCCGTCGTCAGCGCCGCCGCAGCCCCGCCGACGCCGCCGATCAGCCAGCCGACCGGGATCGTCGCCACCGCCACCGTGGGGATCACGTTGGCGGGCGATCCGAACAGCACTTCGAGGTGATTGGGATCCTGATGGTGATCGTAGTGGATGCGCTTCCACGTCGGCGCCAGCCAGTCGTGCCGCCACATCCAGCGCGAATGGAGCACGAAGCGGTGCAGCAGATACCAGACGAGCGGGAACAGGAAGATCGCGGCGCCGACCGCGGCCAGCGTCTGCACCGCCGTCGCCGGCCGGGCCACCCACACGCCGGCCGCCACCGCGGCGAGGCCGAGATAGAGGAGGATCGCCGGATATTGGAAATAAGCGTGGACCAGCTGCCGAAGCGTCATCCGGTCGAGATGATGCTTGCGGCTCCAGAAACCGGTGCGGGCGATGGTGGTCACGGGGCGACGATCCTCGGGCAATCAGGCGGATGCGGTGATCCGGCATATGGGATGCGGCCATGGCAGGGCAATATGGCGCATTTCGGGCATGCCGCCGGGGCGGAAGGGTTCACGCGGAGGCGCGGAAACGCGGAGGTGCTCACGCGCGCCGCAGCGCGGCGCTTATGGTCGTCCAGAAAGATGCCCCGGCGGGAAGGATCGGCTCCGCGCCCTCCGCGCCTCCGCGTGAACCAAGATCACAGCCGCAGCCGCACCGCCGTCTTGCCGAGCACGCGCTTGTCCTCGCCGTCCAGTCCCAGCCGCGCCGCGATCCACAGGGCGGGGGGCCAGCAGAGGAGGAGGGCGGGGCCTTCCAGCCACAGCGGCAGCGGATCGACCAGCGCCCAGCCGATCGCGAACAGGCCGGTCGCCAGCGCCGCCGCCGCGAGCGCCCGGCCGGCCCCGCCCGAGAAAGCGGACAGCCCCTCGTAGCGGCGGAGCTGCGCCACCGAGAGTGCTGCGACGACGATCTGGCCGACCGCGACCGCGCCGGCGATGCCCGTCACCCCGGCCAGCGGCGCCAGGGCCACGAAGGCGAGCGCCGCGGCGGCGAGGCCGATCGCGGCGTTGACCGTCTGGAGGGCGCGCCGGCCGATCACCTGCTGGATGGCGGTGGCGGGGCCCAGCGCCGCCTCCCCGGCGCGCGCCGCGGTCAGGATCGCGAGGATCGGCCACGCCGCCTCGGTGCCGTGCGCGAAGGTGGCGAGGAGGGCCGGGCCGGCGGCGATCAGTGCCGCTGCGGTCGGCACCGCCACCACCAGCGAGACGCGCACCGCGAAGCCGTAGAGCGGCTGGATCGTCGCCCGCTCCCCCCGCGCCGCCGCCGAGGCGACGGGCGAGAGGACGTAGCCGAACGTCTGCCGCACGATCTGGACGATCGAGGAGACCTTGCGGGCGATGGCGTAGAGCCCCGCCGCCGCCGCCCCGGCCGCCCCCGGCGCGATCAGATTGGCGATCACCGTCGGCAGATCGCTGAACATGCGGGCGAGGATGTTGGCGGGGAGGATCGACAGGCCGGTCCAGAACAGGTCGGCGGTGATCGCGCGGGTGCCGCCGCGTCCCGCGACGGCGCCGAGCGGCACGTAGCGGTTGAGCAGCCGCAGCGAGAGGCCGGCGGTGACCGTCAGGCTGGCGAGATGGGCGATCAGCAGCCCCAGCGTCTGGACGCCGGCGGCGAACAGCAGCGCCGCCGCCACCAGCCGCGCCACCTGTTCCCACAGCAGCCGCAGCCGGATCTCGGGGCCGAAGGCGTGGGCGGCGCGCAAGGCGGAGGTGGCGACCTCGATCGTCGCCCACAAGGGCAGCGCCCAGGCGAACAGGCGGACGGCGGTGACGAGGCGGGGCAGATCGCGCGCCGAAACGTTCAGCCACCCCGCCACCCATGGCGCGCACAGGCTGGCGATGGCCGCCACCACGATCGACGGGCCGACCCCCAGCAGCAGCGCACCGCGCACCGCCGCGGCGCGCTCCTCGGCGGTGCGGGCTTGCGGCAGCACGCGTTGCAGGGCGGTCGTCTGGCCGAGATCGAAGATGTTCTCGGCAAGGTTCACGAGGCTCCACAGCACCATGTAGAGGCCGTAGGTCGGCAGGCCGAACATCCACGTATAGGCGGGCTGGGCGACCACCTCGACGATCGCGCCGGTGCGCGCGAGCGCGACCGAGCCGACGCCCTTGGCGGCGGAACGGCGGACGCGGAACGAGGGATCGTCGCCCGCCGGGGGCTCTGTCGCGATCATTCCTCGGTGCGGATCAGCACCGTCTCGCCGATCAGCAGGAACAGGACGAACGGCGCCCAGGCGGCGAGCAGCGGCGGGTAGGCACCGAGATTGCCCATCGCCAGCGCGAAATTGTCCGCCACGAAATACGCGAAGCCGAGGCCCATGCCGATCACGGCGCGCACGAACAATTGCCCCGACCGGGCGAGGCCGAAGCCTGCGACGCCCGCCAGCAACGGCATCAGCACGGCGGACAGCGGGCCGGAGATCTTGTGCCACAATTCGGTTTCCAGCCCGCCGGTCGGGCGGCCGGCGGCCTTCAGGTCGGCGATCGCCTGCCGGAGCGACCCGAACGAGCGGCCGTCGCCATCGACCGTGGAAAGCGTGAAGCGATCGGGGGTGACGGCGCTGCGCACCACCGTCCGCGCGGCGGTGGAGACGGTGCCGGCGGGAACGTCGAACCGGCGCACCCCGTCCAGCCGCCAGCCGCCGGGCACGCGCGTGGCGAGGCGGGCGGTGGTGATGGTGCGGAGCGAGCCGCCGGTGCGATCGTAATAGGTCATCTCGCGCAGGCGCGTGCCGTCGCCCCGGCCGCTGGCCTGTTCGGCGTGGATCAGATCGTCCCCGTCGCGCACCCAGACGTTGGTGACGATGCCGCGGTCGCGCGGCACCGGGCCGTAATCCACCGCTTCCCAGGCCGAGAGCGTGGCGGTGGCGCGCGCGACGATCCGGTCGTTGAACCAGAAGGAGAGGCCGGCGACGGCGATCGAGGCAACGATCAGCGGCGCCAGGATCTGGTGCGCGCTGATCCCGGCCGCCTTCATCGAGATGATCTCGCTGTTCTGGTTGAGCGTGGCGAGCGTGACCAGCGTGCCCAGCAGCACCGCGAAGGGCAGGAAGCGGGCGATGATCTGCGGCGCGCGCAGCGAGACGTAATACCAGAGCTGCGCATCGCCGTTGCCGGGGTAGGCGAGGACGTCGCCCGCTTCCCCCAGCAGATCGAGCGTGAGGAGGACGAGCACCAGCGCCGCCAGCACCGACATCGAGCGGACGACGAACAGCCGCGCCATATACCAGCTGATCGTGCGCGAGGCGAAGAAGGCGAGGTTCATCATGCCGCGGCCTCCGCCAGGGGCCGCCGCCGGCGCCGCAGCCAGCGGGTGAGGATCTTGCCCAGCCGCGCCGCCTGCCGTTCCAGCGCGCCGATCGGCTGGCCGCCGGGCGTGTGCGCGAGCGTGGCATACATCCACCAGGTGAGTGCGGCGAAGATCAGGAACGGCGTCCACAAGGCGATCAGCGGATCGACCCGGCCGAGCGCGCCCAGCGACGCCGCCCACTGATTGACCTTGTGATAGGTGACGATCATCACGATCGAGAGGAATACGCCGAGCGCGGAGGTGGAGCGCTTGGGCGGCACCGCCAGCGCCAGCGCGAGGAGGGGCAGCAGGAACATCGTCGCCACCTCGACCAGCCGGAAATGATATTCGGCGCGGCTCTCGTTGCGGAGCTGCGGGGCGATGTTGTCGGCATGGCCGATGCGGGCGAGTTCGGGGATCGTCCGTTCGCCGTCGCGCCCGCCGCGCTGGCGGAAGCTTTCGGCGCGGGGCAGATCGATCGGCAGATCGTGGCCGACGAAATTGAGGACGCGGGGGGTGCGGAACTCGGGCGCGTCGTGGACGAGGACGCCGTTCGACAGGCGCAGGATGATCGTGTTGGGATCGTCCGTCGCCATGAAGCGGCCGTGTTCGGCGGTGACGGCCAGCGTCTTGCCGTCATTGCCCGCCGCGCGGACGAAGATGCCGGAAAGCTCGCGCCCGGCGTTGCGGCTCTGTTCGACGCGCAGGGTCATCCGCCGGCCGAGCCGGGTGAACTCGCCCACCTTGATCGAGGCGCCCAGCGCCCCGGTGCGCAGTTCGTAGCGCAGCCCTTCATAGGCGTAGCGCGCATAGGGCTGGACGAAGCCGACGATGGCGAGGTTGAGGAGCGCGAAGCAGCCGGCATAGACGAACGGCATGCGCAGCAGCCGCCGGTAGGAGAAGCCGCAGGCGAGCAGCACGTCCAGTTCGGACGAGGTGGCGAGCTTCCGGAAGGCGAGGAGGATGCCGAGCATCAGCCCGATCGGGATGCCGAGCGAGAGATATTCGGGGATCATGTTGGCCAGCATCCGCCACACGACCGATACTGGCCCGCCTTCGGATGCGACGAAATCGAACAGCCGCAGCATCTTGTCCAGCAGCAGCAGCATGGCCGCGATCACCAGCGTGGCCGCCAGCGGAACCGCGATCAGGCGCGCCATGTAACGGTCGATCAGCGGCACGCTCTTCAAAATTGTGTCGTCCCGTCACCATGATCTGGCCGCAATCGCGGCCCACCTGAGGCCCATGGGGGCGTTGGCGCGGCCTCATGGTGGGCCGCGCTATAGCTGCCGGAGGGTTACGGGTCATGCGTAAAACGTTGGGTCTCGTCGCGATCGCAATCGCCTGCGGATCGGCGCTGCCGGCCGTGGCCGCATCGGTGCGCGGGCCGCATCAGGCGGTGTGCCGTGCGGGCAACACCCCGGCGATGCTGGTGCGCGTCACCGGCCTCAAGGCGGCGACGGGCGTGCTGCGTATCCAGTCCTACGGCGGGGCGCCGGCCAAATTCTTCGACAAGGGCAGCTATCTCGACCGGATCGACGTGGGCGCCGAGGGGGCCGAGCCGATCGAGGTGTGCGTGCCGGTGCCGCGCGAGGGCGTCTATGCCGTCTCAGTCCGCCACGACGTGAACGGTTCGGGCAAGTCCGACATGCGCGACGGGGGCGGCATGTCCGGCAATCCCGAAATCTCGCTGATGGACGTGATGTTCAAGCGCCGGCCCGATCCGGCGCGCACCTCGATCCGCGTCGGCAAGGGGGTGGTGCCGGTGCCCGTCACGATGCGCTACGTCGACGGCGGATCGTTCCGCCCCGTGCGCCGCAGCGCCGCCGGCTGATGGCGCTCGTCGCCCTCCTCTCCAACCCGCGTTCGACGGGCAACCGCACGATCCTGCCGCGCGTGCGCAGCTTCTGCGCGCGCCATGGCGACATCTTCCACTATGAGGTCGAATCGGTCGAGCAGATCGGCGCGGCGCTGCGCACGATCGCGCGCGTCGGCCCCCGCATCCTCGTCATCAACGGCGGCGACGGGACGGTCCAGACGACGCTGACCGAACTCTACCACGGCGGCCATTTCGGCGATGCGCCGCCGCCCGTGGCGGTGCTGCCCAACGGCAAGACCAACCTGATCGCGCTCGATCTGGGGGCGACGGGCGATCCGATCGTGGCGCTGGAACGGGTGATGGCGATCGCGCGGACGGGGGCGGAGCAGGCGCATGTCGTCTCGCGCGAACTCATCAGCTTGAGCCATGACGAGGGATCGGGCGCCGTCGATCCGCGGCCGGTGCTGGGCATGTTCCTGGGCGGCGCGGGGCTGGCCGATTCGATCCTCTACTGCCGCAACAAAATCTATCCGCTGGGCCTGCCCAACGGCTTCAGCCACGTATTGACGGCGGTGGCGGTGCTCCTGAGCCTCGTCTTCGGCATTCGCGCCGCCTTCCTGCCGCCGGCACCCGCGCCGGTGAAGGTCTCGCTGATCCGGCAGGGGCAGATACAGGGGCGCTTCTCGCTGCTGATCGTCACCACCTTGCAGAAGATGCTGCTCGGCTCCTCCACCTCGGCGGCGCACAGCCGGATGGGGGCGCTGCAACTGATGGTGGTCGACCAGAACCCGCTGGCCTTCGTGCGCGCGGTGGCGGCGGCGATCCTCGGCCGGCTGGGGCGCGATGCGATGACCGGCGTGCATGTCGAGCGCGGCGACGAGATCCGCATCGAGGGCGAGCGTTCGAGCGTGATCCTCGACGGCGAGATCTTCCAGGCGCGGCCGGGCAGCGCGATCGTGCTGACGCATACTTCGCCGCTGCCGTTCCTGCGGCTGGCCGCCTGAGCGAGCGATGACCGAGCTGGAGGCGCTGGTCGCGGCCGAACTGGCGCTGCCGGCCGACCCGCGCGCCGTCGCCATGGCCGCGGCCGTCGCCGCCCGCCACCCGACTGCGCGGGCGGTGCTGTTCTACGGTTCGTGCCTGCGCGCTGCGACGCTCGACGGGCTGATGCTCGATTTCTACCTGATCGTCGGCGATTACGGCCAAGCCTATCACGGCCACCGTGCGCTGGCGGCCGCCAATCGCGCGGTGCCGCCCAACGTCTTCCCGTTCGAGCATGAGGGGCTGGCCGCGAAATATGCGGTGCTGAGCGAGGCGGACTTCCGCCGGCTGGCGTCCGCCGGCACGCGCAACGTCTCGGTCTGGGCGCGGTTCGCGCAGCCGGCGCGGCTGGTGTGGCAGGCCGATGCGCGGGCGGCGGAGGCGGCCGTCCGGGCGGTGGCGGGGGCGGCGCCGGCGCTGCTCGCCGCGGCGCGGCCGTGCCTGCCCGACCGTTTGTCGATCGAGGATGTTTGGAGCGGGGCCTTCGCGCTCACCTACCGCGCCGAGCTGCGCGCCGAGCGGGGCGACCGGGCGGGATCGGTGGTGGCGGCGGACCTCGACCGCTATCGCGTCTTCACCCGGCCGGCGCTGGCCGCGGCGGGGATCGCGGCGACGATCGCGGGCGACCGGGTGACGATGCCGGCGCTGCCGGCGGCGGTGCGCGCGGCCGGTGCGCGGGCGTGGGCGCGGCGGCGGCGCGAGGGCAAGGCGCTGACGCTGCTGCGCCTCGCCAAGGCCAGCGCCACCTTCGCCGGCGGCATCGATTACCTCGCCTGGAAGATCAACCGCCACGCCGGCACCGCCATCGCCATCCGCCCGTGGCAGCGCCGCTTCCCGATCCTGGGCGCGCTGACGCTGCTGCCGCGACTGCTGCGCGGGCGTGCGATCGGCTGATCCTTCGCATCCGTGAACTTGCGTGGGGGGCGCCGCTGCGGCACAAGCCCGCCACGGAGGGCAGGCGGCAGGCCGCCGCCCGATACGGGAGAAGAAGCCATGAAGATCGCCCTCATCGGCGCCACGGGCAACGTGGGCCAGCGGATCGTGACCGAGGCGCTGGCGCGCGGCCACGAAGTGACCGCCATCGCCCGATCGGCCGACACGATCGCCCGGCAGGACGGGCTGACCGCGGTCAAGGCCGACCTGACCGACGCCGCCGCGATCGGCACGGCGCTGGCCGGCGCCGACGCGGCGATCCTGTCCGTCCGCTTCCAGGGCCTCGACTTCCCGGCCGCGCTGGAGGCGATCCGCGCCTCGGGCGTCAAGCGGCTGCTGGTGGTGGGCGGGGCCGCCTCGCTGGAGGTGACGCCCGGCCAGGCGCTGCTCGACACGCCCGACTTCCCCGACTTCATCAAGCCCGAGGCGACGCCGGCGCGCGCCGCGCTGAACGCGCTGCGCGACGAGCGCGATCTCGACTGGACCTACCTGTCCCCCTCGGTCTTCTTCGGCCCCGGCGAGCGGACCCGCAAGTTCCGGCTGGGCGGCGACGAGGTGCTGACCGCCGAGGACGGCAAGAGCCACATCAGCTACGAGGATTATGCGGTGGCGCTGCTCGACGAGGTCGAGACGCCGCAGCACAGCCGCCGCCGCTTCACCGTCGGTTATTGAGGCGCACGCGCGTGGCGGGGGCGGGGGCGACCGGCGGCAGCATCCTGGCCGATCGGGCGATGACGGGGCGGCAGGCGTTCGTCATCTTCCTGTCGGTGGTGCTGAACGCGCTCGACGGGTTCGACGTGCTGGCGATCACCTTCGCCGCGCCCGGCATCGCACGCGACTGGGCGGTCAGCCTGTCCGCGCTCGGCATCGTCATCTCGACCGGGCTGGTCGGCATGGTGGCGGGATCGATCGTGATCGCGCCGCTGGCCGACCGGATCGGCCGGCGGCCGACGATCATCGGCTGCTGCGCGCTGATGGGCCTCGGCATGGTACTCACGAGCACCGCCGGCTCGGTCGCGATGCTGAGCGTGTGGCGGGTGGTGACGGGCCTCGGCATCGGCGGGATGATCGCCGCCGTCACCGCCGTCGCCGCGGAGTTCGGCAACGAGCGGCGGCGCGATCTGTGCGTCAGCCTGATGACGGTCGGCTATCCGATCGGCGGGCTGCTTGGCGGCCTCGCTTCGGCCTGGCTGGTCGAACAGGCGGGGTGGCGGGCGATCTTCTGGGCGGGCGGGCTCGCCACGCTGGCGGTGGTGCCGGTGCTGCTGGCGGCCTTGCCCGAATCGCCCGAATATCTGCTCGGCCGCGGCGGGGCGGACATGCGCCAGCGGATCGATGCGGTGCTGGCGAAACTCGGCCATGCGCCGCTGCGCGGCCTGCCCGTCTCCACCGAGAGGCCCGTCCGCGCCAGCCCGCTCGAACTGTTCGGCCCCGCCTTCCGCCGCACCACGATCTTTCTCGTGATCGGCTATTTCCTCCACATAATGACCTTCTATTTCTTCTCGGGCTGGCTGCCCAAGATCATGACCGACGGCGGCTTCACCGTGCCGCAGGCGATCGCCACGTCCGCAATCATGAACGTCGGCGGGGTGATGGGCGGGGCGGTGATCGGCTGGGCGGCGCCGCGCTTCGGCCTGAAGCGCCTCGCCATCTGCTCGATGATCGGAACGACGGCGCTGATGGCGGCCTTCGGCCTCGGCGGGGCGGGGCTGGCCGCGCTGCGGGTGCTGGCCTTCCTGCTCGGCATCGCCATCTTCGGCGGGGTCGTCGGGCTCTACGCCTTTCTGGCCCGCGCCTACCCCGCGCGCCTGCGGGTGACGGGCAGCGGCTTCGCCATCGCCATGGGGCGGGGCGGGGCGGTGGTCGGCCCCGTGTTGGGCGGTTTCCTGCTGGAGGCGGGCCTGCCCGCGGGACAGGTGCTGGCGATCATCGGTGCCGCCGCCACCGCCGGCGCCGTCTTTCTGCTTCCCATCCCGATCGGGCGCCCGCTAGATCGCCCGACCCTAACGCCGGAGACGCTTTCTTGACCACGATCGCCACCACCCATGTCGGCAGCCTGCCGCGCGGCCCCGAGCTGGTGCCGCTGCTGCGCGCGCGCGACCATGGCGAAAGCTACGACGCTGCCGAGTTCGACCGGCTGGTGCAGGCCGCGATCGACGAGGCGGTGGCCGCGCAGATCGCCGCCGGGGGTGACGATCGTGTCCGACGGCGAGATCGGCAAGATCGGCTATTCGACCTATATGCTCGAACGGCTGGAAGGCTTCGGCGGCCATACCGACCGCTTCCCCGCCGCCGACCTTGCGCCGCTGCCCGAGCTGCGCAAGAAGCTGGCCGCGATCATGGGCGATCAGGATTTCACCCGCGCTTCGTGCATCGCCCCCGTCCGCCTGAAGACGCTGGAGCCGCTTGACGACGACATCCGCCGCTTCAAGGCGTCGCTCGACAAGAATGGCAAGGGCGCGCGCGCGTTCATGAACGCCGCCTCGCCCGGCCTCATCACCGCTTTCCTCAAGAACGCTCATTATCCGAGCCACGAGGCCTATCTGGCCGATCTGGTCGATGCGATGCGGCCGGAATATGAGGCGATCGTCGCGGCGGGGTTCGACCTGCAACTCGATTGCCCCGATCTCGCCATGTCGCGCCACACCGGCTATCAGCACGAGAGCGAGGCGGACTTCCTGAAGATCGCCGCGGCCAACGTCGAGGCGCTGAATGCCGCCACCGCCAACATCCCGGCGGACAAGCTGCGCATGCACATCTGCTGGGGCAATTACGAAGGGCCGCACGATCACGACATCCCGCTGGAGCGCGTGATCGACATCGTGCTGAAGGCGCGACCCTCCACCGTGCTGTTCGAGGGCGCCAACCCGCGCCACGAGCATGAGTGGACGGTGTGGCGCGATGCCGCCGTGCCGGACGACAAGGTGCTGGCGCCGGGCTGCATCGACACCTGCTCCAATTATCTGGAACATCCCGAACTGATCGCCCAGCGGATAGAGCGGTTCATCGGAATCGTCGGCGCGGACCGGGTGATCGCGTCGACCGACTGCGGCTTCGGCACCTTCGCCGGCTATGGCAAGATCGATCCCGCGGTGACGTGGAAGAAGCTGGCGGCGCTGCGCGAGGGCGCGGACCTGGCGGCCGGCCGGAACTGATGCCACACCCCCCTTCCCGGCCGGGAAGGGGGGATCGGCCGGCCGGTCCTTTTCCCTGCCCTCGGGGAGGGCGGCTCAGCCGCGGAAGGTGAGGCTGCCGCGGCGTTCGGCGAAGCGCCAGCCCTCGGCCGTCTTCACGAACCGGTCCCGATAGGCGCCGATCAGCGGGCCGTTCGGATCGCGCTGCGGCAGGCCGCCGTCTTCCGCGGCGATGCCCGTGAACAGCAGGATGCCGCTCTCCGCGCGCGCCGCGGTCTCGCTCTCCACCGTCACGACGATGTTGAAGCAGACGTGGCGGCTGGCGCGCGCCGGGCGCGCGAGGAAGCTCGCCAAGATCGTATCGCGCCCCGTCACCGGCTGGTCAGGGGCGCTGGGCCGCGTCATCAGGCCGTCGTCGGCATAGAGGGTCGCCACCGCCGGCCAGTCCGCCCGGTCGTTGAGATTGGCGTAGAGATTGATGAGGCGCGTGCAATCCGCCTCGATCGCGCGCCGGGCGCCGTCTTCCATGATGATCTCCGTTGCTGATCTGCCACGCCTGCCCGGCCATCGCATAAACCGGCGGGCGGCGTCTTGCACCGTATCTGAACCTGCGCTTTAGCGCGGGCAAGTGCCGCCCCCGGGCAAGGGCGCGGTTTCGGGAGGATGTTCAAGATGTTGGTGCGCACATTCACACTCGGCCTGCTGGCCGCTTCGACCAGCGTCTTCGCGCAGACCGCGCCGGAGATGAACGCCCCGGTGGAAGAGGCCGCCCCCGGCGAGATCATCGTCACCGCCGCGAAGCGCGAACAGTCGTTGCAGGACGTGTCGCTGGCCGTCACCGCCGTCGGGGCCGACCGGCTCCAGACCAATCAGGTCAACAGCCTGCAGGATCTGCAAACGATCGTGCCGACGGTCAATTTCGGCAACGACTTCAACCAGGCCAAGATCTTCATCCGCGGCGTCGGCGCCAACACCTCGACGACGGGTTCGTCTACCGGCGTCGCCCTCCACATCGACGGCGCCTATGTGGCGCGGGCCGAGGCGCAGTTGACCTCGCTGTTCGATCTGGAGCGGGTGGAGGTGCTGCGCGGGCCGCAGGGCACGCTCTACGGGCGCAATGCGGTGGGCGGTTCGGTCAACCTCATCTCGGCCAAGCCGACGCGCGACCTGTCCGGCTATGCGCGCCTCACCTACGGCAATTACAACCAGCTTATCGGCGAGGCGGCGATCGCCGGGCCGATCACCGAGAACATCCTGTTCCGCGTCGCCGCCAAGACGGAGGATCGCGACGGCTACGGCATGAACCCGGTTTCAGGTGCGGATGTGGACGATCTGAAGCGCCGCATGGCGCGCGCCCAGCTGCGCTTCATCATGGGCGACCGCACCGACCTGCTTCTGTCGGGCGAGTTCTTCCGGCAGGACGACAGCTCGGGCGCGGTGCATTTCCTGCGCGCCAGCTTCCCCGGCGTGGCGCGGCTCGCGCCGCTCGGCGTCGGTGGCTATGCGGTCCGCCCGCGCGATCTCGCCACCGAGAGCCAGCCGGGCACCGACACCAAGAGCTATGCCGGCACCGCCACCTTCCGCCACGAGCTGACGGATGCGCTGAGCCTCACCAACATCTTCAACTATCGCCGCTTCAAGTCGTCGCTCTATCAGGATCTCGATCTGTCGGCGGTGATCGAGGGCTTCCCGTTCAACGGCCAGCCGACGACGGTGCAGGAACGGCGGATCGACAGCAAGCAATGGTCGAACGAATTGCAGCTGAACTACACGTCCGATTTCGTGAACGTGGTGGTCGGCGGCTTCTACTTCCATGAGCGGCAGCGCCCGATCGACAACGTCGGCTACCAGCGCCGCAACGGCCTCGCCACCAACATCGGCGCGATCCAGCGCGCGGGCATCGACCTCGCTTACGCTTATTCGCTGTGCGGCTACGGGCCGGGCACCGTGGCGGGCACGATCATCGCGCCGAAGCGCGTCTGCACCCGCTCGAACCTCGGCACGTCGGCCTATGCCGCCTTCGGTCAGGCGAACGTCGATCTCGGCCTGTTCTCGGACGGTCTGGCCGGGTTCAGCCTAAAGCTGGGCGGTCGCTACAGCCGCGAGCGCGCCTCGTCCGAAAATCCCAGCATCATCATCGGCGCTTACTCGGCCGCCAATCCCGGCGGTACCGTCGTCGCCCGGCCGACCGCGGCCGAGACGCGCCGTTCGCGCGTGTTCAAGGATTTCACCCCCGAAGTCGGCGCGCAGTGGGAGCCGAGCCGCGACCTGCTCGTCTATTATACCTATTCGGAAGGCTTCAAGGCGGGTTCGGGCGAGAATGCCTCCGGCTCGACCACGATCGTCGATCCCGAGACGATCAAGAACCACGAAGCGGGCGTGAAGGCGACGCTGATCGACCGCAAGCTGACCGTGAACGTCGCGGCCTATTCCTACAAGCTGGACGGGTTGCAGCTGAACAAGACGATCGCCGGTCCGCCGACCGGCATCGGCTACATCACCATCTTCGACAATGCCGCGCGCACCAAGGCCAAGGGCGTCGAGGTGGAGGCGTTCGGATCGCCGGCGGACGGCATCCGCTTCTCGGGCGGCGTCTCCTATACCGACGCGAAGTTCGCGGATTATCTGACGACCGATCCGCTCAACCCCGCCAACGTCAACACGCCGGGCGTGCCGGTCTACAATGTCGTCACCAACCCCAATCCGACCGCCTTCGGCGCGCCGGGCAGCGGCAACATCCAGCTGCGCGGCAATCGCACCCGCAACACGCCGAAGTGGGCGTGGAATATCCACGGCGAGTGGGACGTGCCGCTGAACCTCGGCGACGGCGTGCTGACCGCGCAGGGCGACGTGAGCCACAAGAGCCGGGTGTTCTTCTCCGAGTTCGAGCGCGATATCGAAAGCGCCCGGGCTTACACCTTCGTCGATGCCGGCCTCGGCTATCGCAACGGGCCGGTGCGCGTGCAGGCGTGGGTGAAGAACCTGTTCGACGTGGATCGCGCCTCCTCCACTTTCGCGCTGGCGACGGGCCGGCTGATCGGCGTCACCTACCTGCCGCCGCGCACCTATGGCGGCACGATCGGCTACACTTTCTGATCCGTCATTCTCCTCATAGACGGAGGGGCAGGGTAATCGGACGCCCCTCCCCTTCAAGGGAGGGGATGGGGGTGGGGCCTGTCCTCCTCATGGCGCTGGGGGTTGTCGACACGCCCCACCCCAACCCCTCCCCTGAAGGGGAGGGGCTCATGAAGTAAGCGTTTCCAGCACCTCCGCCACCCGGGCGAGGCGCTCGGCCGGTTCCTCGATCCGCTCCGCCAGCACCCAGCGGCCCTTGCGCTCCTCGAGCCCCGCCGCCGCGGCATCGCCGCCAAAATCGCGGCGGGGGGTGAAGGCGATGGCGCCCGGCCCCGCGTCGATGCGGGCGATGCGGGCGGAGCAGGCGAGCAGGCGGATGCGGGCGACCGCGAGCAGCGTCGCGGCCTCTTCCGGCAGCGTGCCGAACCGGTCCTCCAATTCCGCCTCGAACGCGTCCAGCCCCTCCGCATCGGCGATGCGCGACAGGCGGGCGTAGAGCGTCACCCGCACCTCCGCCTCGGGCACCCATTCGGCGGGCAGGCTGCCGGCAAGGCCGACGTTCAGTTCGGGCGTCCAGCGTTCCACCGTTTCGCCGCGCGCCTGGCGCAGCGCGGCTTCCAGCAGGTGCTGGTAGAGATCGGTGCCGATCAGCTTCATGTGCCCGGCCTGCGCCTCGCCCAGCAGGTCGCCCGCGCCGCGCATGTCGAGATCGCGCGCGCTGATCGCGAAGCCCGCGCCCAGCCGGTCGAACGCCTGCAAGGTGCGTAGCCGCTGGAGCGTGCGCGGCGCGATCTCGGCATCCGAATCGGTCAGCAGCAGCACCTGCCCGCGCCGGCTGCCGCGCCCGACGCGGCCGCGGAGCTGATGAAGCTGGGATAGGCCGAAACGGTCGGCCCGCCAGATCGCCATCGTGTTGGCGCGCGGCACGTCCAGCCCCGCCTCGATGATGTTGGTGGCGAGCAGCACGTCCCCGTCGCCGCGGCCGAAGCGGACCATCGCCTCGTCGATCTCGTCCGCTGGCATCTTGCCGTGCGCCTGCAATAGCTCCAACTCGGGCACCAGCTTGCCCAGTTCGGCCGCGAGGCGGGCCATGTCTTCGATCCGCGGCACGACGACGAAGCTCTGCCCGCCGCGGCTGCGCTCGCGCAGCAGCGCGGTGCGCAGCGTATCGGGGTCGTAGGGGCCGACGGCGGTGCGGATCGGCTGGCGGCGGGCGGGCGGCGTCGCGATCACCGACAATTGCTGGAGGCCGATCAGTGCGGTCTGCAGCGTGCGCGGGATCGGCGTGGCGCTGAGGGTCAGCACATGGCCCGCGCCCAGATCGCGCAGCCGCTGCTTGTCGGCCGTGCCGAAACGCTGTTCCTCGTCGATCACCACCAGCGCGAGATCGCTGTAGGCGATGCCCTTGCCCGCCACCGCGCCCGTGCCGACGACGATGCCGATCGAACCATCGGCGAGGCCCGCCTTCACCCGCTTGCGCTCGGTAGCGGACGAGAGGCGCGACAGGCCGGCGACGGCGATGCCCGTCCCCTCGAACCGTGCCGAGACGCTTTCGAGATGCTGGCGGGCGAGGACGGTGGTGGGGGCGGCGATGGCGACCTGCTTGCCCGCCAGCGCGGCGAGGGCAGCGGCGCGCAACGCCACCTCCGTCTTGCCATAGCCGACGTCGCCGATGACGAGGCGGTCCATCGGCTTGCCCGACGCCAGATCGTCACGCACCGCGGCGATGGCGCGCGCCTGATCGGCGGTCTCGGTGAAGGGGAAGCCGGCGGCGAAGCGTTCGTAGGCGGCGGGATCGGGCGCGAGCGCGGGGGCGGCGCGGCCGGCGCGCGCGGCGGCGAGTTCGGTCAGGCCGCGCGCGCTTTCGGCGATGGCGGCGTCGATCGCGCCGCGCCGCTTCTGCCAGCTCGCGCCGTCGAGCCGGTCGAGCGTCACCGCCTCCTCGTCCGCGCCGTAGCGCCAGATGCGGTCGGCCTCGGCCACGGGCACCAGCCGTCGTCCGCCGTCGGCATAGCGCAGCGCGATGGCGTCGCCCTCGGTGGCGCCGTCGGCGGCGGGCAGGGGTTCGAGGCCGTCGACCACGCCGAGGCCATGGTCCTCGTGCACCACCACGTCGCCGATGCGGATGTCGCCCTGATCGAACAGGCCGGTATCGGTGGGGCCGGCGGCGGCGGCCTCGGCATCGGCGCGGCTGCCGAGCAGGTCCGCGGCAGCCACGACCAGCACGCCCGGCCTTGCGAAACCGCGATCGGCGGGCATCGCCAGCAGGGAGAGGCCGGGCGCCGCCTCCGCCCAGCCGGCGATCGCGCGGGCTTCGGCACGGCACGCCGTCTCTATCCGCGGGCGGAGGAAGCGGAGGTCGCGCGCGGCGCCGGCGATGACGATCCGGTCGCCGGCTACGAGCGCCGCCTTAGCCAATTTGGTGAAGGCGCGGAGCGGCGCCTTTTGCTCGACGAAGCGCGGGATGGCCTCGGCGTCGGCCGGGGGTAGGCTGTCGCGCGCGGCGGCGGCCTCGGCCCAGCGATCGGCGCCTGCGATGTCCTGCAAGGCCCGGCGCGGGCGGCGGGCGGCGGCATCGGCGGCGAGCGCCAGGAAGCGCGTGCGCCGGTCGGCGGCAGCGGCTTCCTCGGACAGGCGGGCGGCGGGGAGATGATCGATGAGGAGCACGCCCTCGCCCAGCGGCGGCTCGCTCACCCGGCCGAGTTCGAGCCGCGCGATGTCGGCGTCGCTCAATTGCGTCACGGGATCGTAGCTGCGGATGCGCGCGACCTTTCCGTCCTCCACCTCGATGCGGACGGGGCAGGGGCGATCGGCGGGGAAGACGTCGATCACCTGGCCCCGCGCCGCCACCTCGCCCGGCTCGTCGACGCGCTCGTCGGCGAGATAGCCGAGGTCGATCAGCGCGGCGGCGAAGGCGGGAATGTCGAGCGCGGCGCCGGGTTCGACGGTCGGCGGCGCGGCGTCGAAGGCGGCGGGCGGCGGCACCAGCCGCGCGGTCGCCTCCGCCGTGGTGACGAGCGCGATCGGCGCGCGCGGCTTCGCCTCGACCGCCAGCCGCACCGCCCGGAGCGCCGCCACCCGCTGGCCGACGTTGCCGGGGGACGCGGGGGCGGCATCGCCGGGCAGGGCATCGCTGCCGGGGCACATGGCGACGACCGCCTGCGGCATCGCCGCGGCCAATGCGCGCCCGATCGCGGCGGCGCGCACCTCGTCGGCGGCGATGTGGATCACGTCCCCCTCGCGCAAGGCATCGGCCAGCGCGAGCGCGGTCGCGGCGATGCCTGCGGCGGGGGCAGGGGCGTCATCGGGCATCGCGGGCTTTCGATCGAGGGGGCGCAGGGAGATCGCTGCGACAGGAGGCCGGAGAACGGGCGCCGGGGCGGTGGCGTTCCATGCGGCTTCTGCGGGCGAGGAGGGGGGCGGGTTCCCTTTCGATGCAGAATGGCATCGCGGTCGGAACGGTGCCGAAGTTACGCCTGCCGAGGACGAATCGGCCTGCGGCTTGAGCGTGGGAGGCTCCCCTCCCTGAAAGGGAGGGGCTGGGGTGGGTTGCTCGCGATACGCGGTACCGCCCGCCAACCGGCGAACCCACCCCCGACCCCTCCCTTTCAGGGAGGGGAGCGCGCGCCTATTCCGCGGTGCCCGGCTCGGCCATCGCGCGGTGGCGTTCGGCCAGCACCGCATTGGGGGTGACGTTCGCGACGGCGGACTGGACCTTGTTCTTCCAGCCGGAGACGATGCTCGCCTTGCCGGCCATCAGCGCATCCCAGCCGTCCTTCGCCACGTCGGCCGGATCGCTCTTGCTGTCGCTGGCGCCGACCGAGGTGTCGAGCATCTCGCCGCGGGCGAAGAATTCGGTCTCGACCGGGCCGGGCATCAGGTTGGTGATCGTCAGCCCGTCGGCATCCTTCAGCTCGTTCTGGATCGCGGCGACGAAGCTGTCCACGAACGCCTTGGTGCCGTTGTAGACCGCCTGGAAGCTGCCGGGGATGTAGCCGGCGATCGATCCCGTCACCAGCACCTTGCCGTCGTTGCGCGCGGCCATGTCCTTCAGGACGTTCTGCAACAGGTAGAGCGTGCCGACGATGTTGGTATCGACGACGTGGCGCCATTTCTCGACCGGCTGGTCGAGAAAGGCGTGGCCGAGGCCGCGGCCGGCGTTGGCGCAGAGCAGGTCGATGCGGCGGCCGCCGGCGGCGGCGAGCAGGCGATCGACCCCTTCGGTCGTCGCCAGATCGGCTTCGACCGGGGTGACGGTGGTGCCGTGCTGGCGGATGTCGGCGGCGGCGGACTCGATCAGTGGCTCGTCGGCCGCCACGATCACGTCATAGCCGTTCTGCGCGGCGAGCTGGGCGAGTTCGAAGCCGATGCCGGTCGAGGCGCCGGTGACGATGGCGAGTTTGTCGGCCATTCTGGATATCCTTCGCGAAAGGGGGTCAGGCTGCAAGGCCCGGCTTCAGGACGACTTTGGTGACGGTGTCCTGATCGTCGTGGAACATGCGGTAGCCGTCGGGCGCCTCCTCCAGCGGCAGGCGGTGGCTGATGAGGAAGGTGGTATCGATCTTCCCCTCCATGATCGCGTTGAGGAGGCCGGGCAGATAATGCTGGACGTGGGTCTGCCCCGTCTTCAGCGTCAGCCCCTTCTCCATCAGCGCGCCGAGCGGGAACTTGTCGACGAAGCCGCCATAGACGGCCGGCATCGAGACGCGGCCGCCCTTGCGGCACGCCAGGATCGCCTGGCGGATGGCGTGCGGCCGATCGGTGCCGAGGAAGGTGGACGCCTTGATCTGGTCGATCACATTGTCCGCGAAGAAGCCGTGCGCTTCGAGGCCGACCGAATCGATCACCGCATCGGGGCCGATCCCGCCGGTCATCAGCATCAGCGCCTCGTAGGTGGCGGTCTGCTCGAAATTGATCGTCTCCGCGCCGAATTTCTTCGCCAGCGCCAGCCGGTTGGGGAAATGGTCGATCGCGATCACCCGCTCCGCCCCCATCAGGAAGGCAGACTGGACGGCAAACAGGCCGACCGGCCCGCAGCCCCAGACGGCGACGGTGTCGCCCGGCTCGATCTGGGCATTTTCCGCCGCCATCCAGCCGGTCGGCAGGATGTCCGACAGGAACAGCACCTTCTCGTCATCCACCCCGTCCGGGATCACGATCGGACCGACATCGGAGAAGGGCACGCGCACATATTCGGCCTGTCCGCCGGCATAGCCGCCGGTCATGTGGCTGTAGCCGAACAGGCCTGCCATCGGCTGGCCATACAGCTCCTGCGCGATGTCCTGATTGTCGGCGGGCAGGCCGTTCTCGCACGCCGAATATTGGTGCTTGCCGCAATGGTAGCAGCTGCCGCACGAGATGGTAAAGGGCACCACCACGCGCTGGCCCTTCTTCAGCGTCGACTTCGCGCCGACATCGACCACCTCGCCCATGAATTCATGGCCGAGGATGTCGCCGGCCTGCATCGTCGGGATATAGCCATCGTAGAGGTGAAGGTCCGATCCGCAGATCGCGGTCGAGGTGATGCGAATGATCGCGTCGCGGGGATTGACGATCTCGGGATCGGGGACGGTATCGACGCGGACGTCATGTTTGCCGTGCCAGGTGAGTGCGCGCATCGGTCAGGCCCTCTCTTCGTCAAGTTGGGCGCGGGTCTGCGCATTGGTGGCGATCTCGCCCGTTTCCATAAGCTGCTTGAAGCGGCGCAGGTCGCGCCGCGCCTGGATGGCGGGTTCGCGCTGGAACAGCTTGGCGACGATCTTGCCGATCGTGCCCATCGGCGGATCGTAGAGGATCGTGGCGGTGACGACGGTGCCGCGCGCGCCGGCATCGCGAAATTCGATGCGGCCGCTGTTGGGCACGTCCGCGCCCTCGGCCGATTCCCAGGCGATTGTCTCGCCCGGCACGTCCTCGGTGACGATCGCATCCCATTCGACGGTGCCGCCGCCGGGCGCCTTGACCACCCAGTGGGTGCGGTCGGCAGCCGTCACGTCGATGCGGACGACATTGTCCATGAAGTCGGGCAGGCGGGCGAAATCGCGCCAATAGGCATAAAGTTCGTCGCGGGGGCGGTTGATGGTGACGGCGCGGGCGGTGGCGGAGGCGCCGTGCGCGTCATGGGGCAGGGTCGCGGCGGTCTCGGCGGGGGCCCGGCCCTTCTTGGCGGTGGTGGGGGGCGCGTCGTCGGCGACCTCGGGTTCGGTGCTGGCCATGTCATCCTCCATGCCTCGGCAATGGCGGACCAACCTGTCTAAGTGGCTGGTGTTCCTATCGTTTCGGCGGCAGCGCGCGGGTCTTTCGGGCTGTTCAGACGTTTTATCCACGGCTGTTCGCACAGCCCGTACAAGAACGAAGGAAGGAATGCCCGATGACGAAGACGCCCCTGCTGCTCGCCGCGATCGCCGGCCTCGCGGCCACCGCCGCCATCGCCCAGACCGCACCCGCGCCCGCCGAATTCGTCAAGAAAGCCGGCGCCAGCGACCTTTACGAGCAACAGTCCAGCCGGCTGGTCCTCGCCACCACCCAGGACGCGAAGATCCGCGCCTTTGCGACGCAGATGATCGCCGATCACGAGAAGAGCACGGGCATGGTGAAGACCGCCGCCACCCAATCGGGCGTGACGCCGATGCCGCCCAAGCTGGAACCGAAGCAGGCCAAGATGATCGCCGATCTGCAAAAGGCGAACGGCAAGGCGCGCGATACCGCTTATGTGACGCAGCAGAAGGCGGCGCATCAGGAAGCGCTGGCCCTCCACCGCAGCTATGCCGCCTCCGGCACGGCGCCGGCGCTGAAGACCGCCGCCGGGCAGATCGTCCCCGTCGTCGAGCATCACGCCCATATGCTGCAATCGATGTGACCGGTGGGCGGGGCGGCACGGAGCCGCCGTCCCGCCCCTCACGCCGCTGGAGCGGGTGACGGGAATCGAACCCCCAAGCGCAGCCCGCCAGGGCGGAGCGCCAACAATGAACGCGGGTTCGCCGCCCCGCCGCTGGAGCGGGTGACGGGAATCGAACCCGCGTCACAAGCTTGGAAGGCTAGTGCTCTACCATTGAGCTACACCCGCTCGCGGCCTTGGGCGTGCGTCCTTCCCGATCGGCGGGAAGGTGGTGGACAGGGCTGGATTCGAACCAGCGTACGCTTGCACGGGCAGATTTACAGTCTGCTGCCTTTAACCACTCGGCCACCTGTCCAGCGGCGCTCGTCAAAGCGAGGCGCCCCAATGGCGAAGGCGGGACGGGCTGTCAACGGCTTGGCGTATGGCGCCGGCGCGATCTTTCGCTTCCGGCAGGCGATGGCGGCAAGCGGCTTGCGCCCGCGGCCGGCGAACCCCATGCTGCGATCTATGCCTATGCCGATGTCCGGCAAGGCGTGCCCGTCCCGATCGATCGGCCGGGCGGCGGAGAGGGGGCATGTGATCCGGGTAGCGGCGGCGGCGGACTATCGCGCGGCGGCGGAGCGGCGGCTGCCGCCAATGCTGTTCCATTATGTCGACGGCGGCTCCTATGCGGAGCGGACCGCGGCGGCCAATATCGCCGATTTCGGGGAGATATTGATCCGCCAGCGGGTGCTGGCCGATGCCTCTAAGCTGACGCTCGGCACGCGTCTGTTCGGGCGGGAGATGTCGATGCCGCTGGCGCTGGCGCCGGTCGGCATGGCCGGCATGTTCGCGCGGCGCGGCGAGGTGCAGGCGGCGCGCGCGGCGGCGGCGGAGGGCGTGCCCTTCTGCCTTTCCACCGTCGCCCTGTGCCCGGTGGAGGAGGTGGCGCGCGCGGTGACGGTGCCGCCGTGGTTCCAGCTCTACATGCTGAAGGACCGGGGGCGGATGGCGGCGCTACTCGATCGCGCCGCGGCCTGCGGGGCGGAGACCCTGTTCTTCACCGTCGATCTGTCGCTGCCCGGCGCGCGCTATCGCGACGTGCGGACGGGCTTCGCCTCGCCCGTGTCGCCGATGCTGCACCTGCGCCGGCTGTGGGAGGCGGCGACGCATCCGCACTGGGCGTGGCATGTCGGCCTGCGCGGCCGGCCGCACGTCTTCGGCAACATGGTCGATGCCGAGGGCAAGGGCGGCAGCTTCGCCGAGGTATGGGCGTGGGCGCGCGAGAATTTCGATCCCTCCGCCGGCTGGCACGATCTGGCGTGGGTGCGCGATCACTGGAAGGGGCCGATCGTGCTGAAGGGCATTCTCGATCCGGACGATGCGCGCCAGGCGGTGGCGATCGGCGCGGACGGCCTCGTCGTCTCCAACCACGGCGGGCGGCAGCTCGACGACGTATCCTCCACCATCCGCGCGCTGCCGGCGGTGGCCGAGGCGGTGGCGGGGCGCATCCCGGTGCTGCTGGACGGGGGCGTCCGCTCCGGCCTCGACATATTGAAGGCGCTGGCGCTGGGGGCGTCGGCCTGCCTGGTCGGTCGGGCCTGGGCGTTCGCGTTGGCGGCGGGGGGCGAGGCGGGGGTGCGCCACATGATCGGCCTGCTGCGCCAGGAACTGACGATTGCGATGGCGCTCTCGGCCTGCACCGACGTGGCCGATGCGACGCCCGATTTGATACGGTGGCGCTGACCGGACTGCGGATTATATTCGCGCAGAGACGCGGAGGCGCAGAGAAGGAGCGCCCGCCGCAACGCGGCGCGTCTCATCGGCCCTCAGAATATCTCATGACGCTGCCGCGCTCGAAACATCTCTGCGCCTCCGCGTCTCTGCGCGAATAATGTCGCGAGAGGCGCGTCGTTCAGAGTGTCGCGATTTTCGGCAGGCCGCGCGCGGCAAGGGCGGCGGCGAGCGCGGGCGGGACGACCGGATCGCCGGTGAAGACGGCGATGCCGGGGGCGGGGTCGGCGGGCCAGTCCTGCCCCTGCGTCAGGAAGGCGGTGCGGCGGGCGATGCCGGCGGCGCCGTCGACGAAGGCGATCGGGCGGGGGGCGACGGCGGCCAGCCGGTCCTCGACCAGTGGGAAGTGGGTGCAGGCCAGCACGATCGTGTCGATCGCATCGCCGCCCGGCTGATCGAACAGGCCGGCGAGTGCTGCGGCATAAGCGGCGTCTGCGGTCGCCTCGCCGCGCAGCGTCGCCTCCGCCAGATCGACCAGCGCCGCCGATCCGTGGCGCAGCACGGTGCAGTCGCCGGCGAAGCGCGCCGACAGGTCGTCGACATAGGGCTGGCGGACGGTGGCCTCGGTGCCGAGCACGCCGATCGTGCGCGTCTTGGAGCGGGCGGCGGCTGGCTTGATCGCGGGCACGGTGCCGACCACCGGCAGCGACAGCGCCGCCCGTATCTCCGGCAAGGCGATGGTGCAGGCGGTGTTGCAGGGGATGACGATGATGCGCGGATCGTAGCGTTCGGCGAGGCGGCCCAACAAGGCCGGCACCCGCGCCGCGATCTCCGCTTCCGTCTTGATGCCGTACGGAAAGCCGGCACTGTCGGCGACGTAGACGATCGGCGCCTGCGGTATCAGCGCGCGGACGGGGGCGAGCACGGTCAACCCGCCCACGCCGGAATCGAACAGCAGGATCGGCCGCGCGTCCGTCATCGGCGTCCCATAGCGCCGCCGCCGCCGCGTGCAACCGATTGCGCCGCCGCCAGGCGTTGACCGCGCGCCCGGCCGCCCTCTACACCGCCCGCGAACCGGGAGGATGAGGCATGGCGAACAAGATCTATGGCGATGCGGCGGCGGCACTCGAGGGGCTGCTGTTCGACGGCATGACGATCTGTTCGGGCGGCTTCGGCCTGTGCGGCATTCCCGAACGGCTGATCGGCGCGATCGAGGCTTCGGGCGTGAAGGGGCTGACGGTCGTTTCCAACAATGCCGGGATCGACGGCGAAGGTCTCGGCAGGCTTCTTCGCACGCGCCAGATCGCCAAGATGGTCTCCAGCTACGTCGGCGAGAACAAGGAGTTCGAGCGGCAATATCTGGCGGGCGAGCTGGAAGTGGAATTCTGCCCGCAGGGCACGCTGGCCGAGCGCTGCCGCGCGGGCGGCGCGGGCATCCCCGGCTTCTACACCAAGACCGGCGTCGGCACGATCGTGGCCGAGGGCAAGGAGGTGAAGGAGTTCGACGGCGAGACCTATGTGCTCGAACGCGGCATCCGCGCCGACCTGTCGATCGTGAAGGGCTGGAAGGCGGACGAGGCGGGCAACCTGATCTTCCGCAAGACGGCGCGCAACTTCAACCAGCCGATGGCCACCGCCAGCTACAACACCGTGGCCGAGGTGGAGGAGATCGTGCCCGTCGGTTCGCTCGATCCGGATGCGATCCATGTGCCGGGCATCTTCATCAAGCGGCTGATCCTGGGCGCACCCTACGACAAGAAGATCGAGTTCCGCACGGTGCGCGAGCGGGCCGCGGCGTGACGCGTATCGCCGCCCTCGCGCTGGCGGCAACGGCGCTGGCCGGCTGCGCGACGCAGCCGGCGCCGCGCCCCGCCGCCGCGCTGCCGCCGCCGCCGCTGATGCCGGTCGATACCGCAGCACTGGCGCCGGAGGGCGTGCCGCCGGGCGCGATGCCGCCCAAGGCGATGCTGTGGCTCTATGCCTCGGCCGAGGCGGATGCGCTCTCCCGCCAGTCCTACAATGCGCTGACCGCCTTCGTGGAGGGCAAGGTGGCCGATCGCCGCGCCGGCCGCCCGGTCGGCAGCGCGGTGCTGGCACCGGGCGCCACGCTCGACCAGCCGACCACCGTCGCCTGCGGCAACCGCCCGCTGGCGGTGATGCTGGACGTGGACGAGACGGTGCTGCTCAACCTCGGCTTCGAATATGACGATGCCCGCCACGGCGGCGCCACCGCGTGGGGACGATGCCCGCTGGGAGCGGTGGGAGAAGACCGGCGCCGACAAGGTGGCGCCGCTGCCCGGCGCGCGCGAGGCCTTTGCCCAGCTGCGCGGAGCGGGCGTCACGATCATCTTCAACTCCAACCGCTCCACCGCCAATGCGGCGCAGACGGCGCGCGCGCTGGAGGGGGCGGGCGTCGGCCCCGCCGTGCCCGGCGACACGCTGTGGCTGAAGGGGGACGTGGCGCCCGGATCGGGCAAGGACGCGCGGCGGCTGAAGGCATCCGAGAAATATTGCATCGTGGCGCTGGCGGGCGATCAGCTCGGCGATTTCAGCGATCTCTTCACGGGGATGCTGAAGGAGGTGCCCGCGCGCCGCGCCGCCGCCGACCGGCCCTCGATCGCGGGCTGGTGGGGGGCGGGCTGGTTCGTGATGCCCAACCCCGTCTATGGCACGGGCACGATCGGCGGCTGGGATGCCGCTTTCCCCGCCGACAAGCGCTGGAACGGAGACGAGAGATAATGGCCTGGGATCGCAACCAGATGGCGGCACGCGCGGCGCGCGAGCTGAAGGACGGCTTCTACGTGAACCTCGGGATCGGCATCCCGACGCTCGTCGCCAACAACATTCCCGAAGGCGTGTCCGTCACGCTCCAGTCCGAAAACGGGATGCTCGGCATCGGCCCGTTCCCCTATGACGACGAGGTCGATCCCGACCTGATCAACGCCGGCAAGCAGACGATCAGCCAACTGCCCTCGACCAGCTTCTTCTCCTCCGCCGACAGTTTCGCGATGATCCGCGGCGGCCATATCGACCTGACCGTGCTGGGCGCGATGGAGGTGAGCCAGGACGGCGACATCGCCAACTGGATGATCCCCGGCAAGATGGTGAAGGGGATGGGCGGGGCGATGGACCTCGTCGCCGGGGTCAAGAAGATCATCGTCGTGATGGAGCATGTCGCCAAGGACGGCTCCCCCAAGTTCATCCCCGCCTGCACACTGCCGCTGACCGGCAAGAATGTGGTCGACATGATCGTGACCGACCTGTGCGTCTTCCAGCGGCCCGATCACGCCAGCGCCTTCCGGCTGATGGAACTGGCGCCGGGCGTGACGGCGGACGAGATCGCCGCCAAGACCAGCGCTGCCTACGAAAGCTGACAAGTCAGGACGTTCGGCTATCGCTCCGCCTCTCCCCTCCCTGAAAGGGAGGGGTCGGGGGTGGGTTCGCCGGTGGCCGGGCGCAACCGGCTAATTCGTCCCGGCCTGTCCGCTCCCACCCCCGCGCGGCGGGTTCGCTCCCCGATCAGGTGTCGCGGCCCTCTGCATCGGGTGCGCCGCGCGGCGTCGTCTGGGTCGCGTAGATCGGCTGGTTGAGCAATGTGCCCATCTGTCGCAGCATCCCCAGCCGCTGTTCGTTGAGCGGCTCGTCCGGGATGGCGCGGAGGAGGGCATCGCAGCGCGCCTGGATGCCTTCGCGGAATTCGGGGTGGCTGATGATGAACAGGTCGTTGCGGCGGATGCCGCGCAGCACGCGCAGCCCCACCTCGTCGATCGACATGCTGATCGCCTCATAAGGGCTGCCGGGGGGCGCGGACTTGAACGCCTCGGCCATCTGCTCCTTCTGCGCGTCCTGCGCCGAATAGCCGGTGGTCATGCCGGCGGGGCGCAGCTTGTGGCTGTTGAAGATGTTGGTGCGCACGCCGCCGGGCAGGAAGGCGGAGACGCCGATATTCTCATCCTTCAGCTCCCAGTGCAGCGCCTCGGCCATGCCGACGACGGCATATTTCAGCGTGATGTAGATGCCCGCATCGCCGCTGGCGAACGACCCCGACATCGAGGCGGTGTTGACGATATGGCCGCCCTCGCCATGCGCGCGGATGCGCGGCAGCACCGTCTGCACGCCGTTGATGACGCCATCGAGCATCACCGATTTCAGCCAGTCCCAATCGTCGTAGGTGGCGTCCTTGATCGGGCCGGTCACGCCGATCCCGGCATTGTTGCACAGGACGTGGATATTGCCGAAGCGCGCCTCCGCCTCGTCGGCGGCGGCGGCGTAATCGGCACGGTCCGTCACGTCGAGGCGGATGGCGTGGACGGCGTGGTTGGTGCCCTTGAATTCGGCCATCGCCTCGTCCAGCGCATCCTGCCGGATGTCGGCGATGACGACCTTCATGCCGTTGTTGGCGAAGGCGCGGGCCATGCCCAGCCCCATGCCGCTGGCCCCGCCGGTGATGAATGCCGTCTTGCCCTGAACGTCCTGCACCAAGCCTCTCCCGATAGACGGCCGTCCTTGAAGCATAGCAGGCGAACGATCGCCACCCCCAACGCAAAGGCCCCCGGCGTTTCCGCCGGGGGCCTCCGCTCACCGTCCCGTCACCGGGACGACGGGTTCAGTATCAGCTGACGCTGCGGGTTCGGGTGCGATCCTGCGACTGCCAGCCATTGCTGGCGCCGCTGTCCCGCTCCTCGTCGCGCCAATGCTGCTTGGCCTGATCGGCGGTCTTGCTGATCGTCACCTTGTCGTCGACGGTGGTGATCCAGCTCGACGGGATCGAATGGTGATGGCCGCCGGCATCGCTGTCGTTCTTCGTCAGGATGATACGGTCACCGCGCACCTTGTCGACCGTGCCGACATGCTGCCCGTCGGACCCGACGACCTCCTGATGCTCCTTGACCTGGGTGAGCGAGCCGCGCTGCGTCTGCCGGGTCTGGCGCCAGGAACCGAATTCGCTGTCGAAGCGGCCCTGATTCTCGGTGCGATATTCCTGATAGTCGCGGTCGAACTCGGCCATCTGGCGATCACGCCACGAGCGGTAATTGGGGTCGCGGCCCCAGCCGTCATGATCGCCGTTGGCGCCGAGGCCCCAGGTCGACGTGGCACCCGCGCCGCGGCCGGCACCGTAATCGCTGCCGTAGCGGCGCGATCCACCGCCGCCGCCATAACCGCCGCCGCCCGAGAAGCTGCCGTAGCCGTAGCTGTCGGCATAGCGGCTGCCGTCCTCGTAATTGCCGTTGGCGCGATCGTCCGCTTCGCGGCGGCGCTGCGCTTCCTCGTCGCCGAACCAGCTGCGCACCTCGTCGCCCGCGCGATCGAGGAAGCCGCGATCCTCATAGTCGTAGCCCTGCGGGTTGCGTCCATAGTCGCGCTGGCGATAGTCGCCGCCCGAGCCGCGGCCGTAGCCGGCATCGCGCCCGTATCCGCCCTGGCCGTAGCCGCCGCCGCGCTGGCCGTAGCCGCCCTGGCCGTAGCCGCCGCCGCGCGGGGAATTCCATCGATCGTCGCCGCCGTAGCCCCGGCCGCTGCCATAGCGATCCCGGTCCCGGTAGTCGTCGCGGTCGTAGCCCATCCGATCCTCCTGTCGTCTTGCTCAACAGTGTCGCGACCGTGCGGGGGGCGAGGGGGGTGGGGGGACGCCCCCCGCACGGCACGGATCGAAAAACAGGTTGATGCAGGCGAAGGTTCCTGCCGCGCGACGAAGCGTGGAGCGGGCGCGGCGCGACGAAGATGGCGCCGACGCAAAAGGGGCATTGCATCGCTGCGGGGAGGCGGCTAGAGGCCGGGTCCGGGTCGCGGGGCTGTAGCTCAGATGGGAGAGCGCTGCAATCGCACTGCAGAGGTCAGGGGTTCGATTCCCCTCAGCTCCACCAACCGCACCCGGCCTTCCTGACGATCAGAAGCCATCCGGCAGCGCCACCGGGCCGATGATCGCGGCGTGGCGCGCCAGCGCGTAGCGATCGGTCATCCCGGCGACGAAATCGGCGATATGGCGCGCGCGGCCGGGGTCCGCCGCGGGCAGGCGGGCCTGCCATTCGGGCGGCAGCAGCGCCGGATCGGCGCGATAGGCGGCGACCAGCCGGGCGATGACCCCGCGCGCCTCCGCCGCCACCGCCAGCTGGCGCGGGTGGTGGTAGAGGCGGGCATACATGAAGCGCTTGAACCCGCGTTCCGCCTCCGCCATCGGCCCCGAAAAGCCCACCAGCGGCCGGCCGATCGCGCGGACTCCGTCGGCGCGCCGCACGTCCGCCTCGGCCAGCCGGCGGCGCGTCTCGGCGATCAGGTCCGTCACCATCCGGCCGATCTGTTCGCGCACGAGTTCGGCCTGCAACAGGCTCCGCGAGGCGCCGGGATGGCGCGCCTTCACCGCCTGCCAGCAGTCGGCGGGCAGCGGCTGCGCGACGACCTCGTCGAGATCGAGCAGGCCCGCGCGCAGGCCGTCGTCGATGTCGTGATTGTCGTAGGCGATGTCGTCCGCCAGCGCCGCCACCTGCGCCTCCAGCGAGGCATGGCCGGCGAGATCGAGCGGGAAGGCCGCGTCGATCCCGGCCAGCGCCCAGCCGGGGGCGGCGACCGGCCCGTTATGCTTGGCGAGGCCCTCCAGCGTCTCCCACGTCAGGTTGAGGCCGGGGTGATCGGGATAGGGGCTGTCGAGCACCGCCAGCTGGCGGAGCGTGTGGCCGTTGTGATCGAAGCCGCCGGCATCGGCCAGCGCCGCCTTTAGCGCATCCTCCCCGGCATGGCCGAACGGCGGATGGCCGATGTCGTGCGCGAGGCACAGCGCCTCGGTCAGATCCTCGTTGAGGCCGAGCACGCGGGCGATGGTGCGGCCGATCTGCGCCACTTCCAGGCTGTGCGTCAGCCGGACGCGGAAGTGATCGCCGTCGGGCGCCACGAACACCTGCGTCTTGTTGGCGAGGCGGCGGAAAGAGATCGAGTGGATGATGCGGTCCCGATCGCGCTGAAAGTCGTCGCGCGGGCCGCGCACGCCGCGGTCTCCGGGGCGATATTGGCGGCCGCGGCTGCGCGCGGGATCGGAGGCGAGGGGGGCGGGCATCGTCGCTCCCTTGGCGCATCGCCGGCGGTCGTGTCGAGGGTGGGGCTTTTCGCGCAGAGACGCGGAGACGCAGGGATGTCGCATGGGGCCGCGCGCAGCGCCTCCAATCATGGCCGATCGGGCAGACGAGGCCGCGTCCCGGCAATCCCCCTCTGCGCCTCCGCGTCTCTGCGCGAATAATATTCTGCGCGGTGGAAAATGGTTTCACGCGGAGGCGCGGAGACGCGGAGGTGTTGCGATCGTCGGCGCGTAGCGCATCTTATCGGCCGCCTGTGTGAAAAAGCCGCTGGTGCGGCAGCCGGTCACTCTCCGCGCCTCCGCGTGAACCTCTTCAATCGAACAGGGGCAGCGCGGGCGCCTCCTCCGCCGCGAAGCCCGAGACGGTAACGCCGACGAGGCGGATGCCCTGCGGCGGCGGGAAGGTGCCGCGGACGAGGTTGAGCGCGGTTTCGCGTAGCCGTTCGCGGCTGGCGACGGGATCGGGCTGGCTGCGGGCGCGGGTGATCTGGCGGAAATCGGCATATTTGATCTTCACGGTCACGGTGCGGCCGTAGCGGCCCGCCTTCTCGCACCAGTCCCACACGTCGTCGGCTATGGCGCGGATGCCTGCCTCGATCGCCGCCGGATCGGTCAGATCCTCGCCGAAGGTCGTCTCCGATCCCGAACTCTTGCGGATGCGGTGGGGATCGACCGGGCGGTGGTCCTCGCCGCGGGCGATGGCGTGATACCAGCCGGCGCTGCTGCCGAAATGCCGTTCCAGCATCGCCAGCGAACAGGCGCGCAGGTCCGCCCCGGTCTCGATCCCCAGCGCCAGCATCCGCCGCGCGGTGACGGGGCCGACACCGTGGAAGCGCGACACGGGCAGCGTCTCCACCCAGGCCGGACCCATCTCGGGCGTCACCGCGAACTGGCCGTCGGGCTTCCTGTGATCGGAGGCGAGCTTGGCCAGGAACTTGTTGTAGCTGATCCCGGCCGAGGCGGTGAGGCCCGTCTCCTCCCGGATGCGGGCGCGGATGGCGCGCGCCGTCGCCCAGGCGGTGCCGAGGCCGCGGGCGTCTGCGGTCACGTCCAGATAGGCCTCGTCCAGCGACAGCGGCTGGATGAGATCGGTGAATTCGGCGAAGATCGCGTGGATCTGGCGCGAGACGGCGCGATAGACCTCGAACCGGGGGCGCACGAAGACGAGATCGGGGCAGCGCCTGAGCGCCGTGACCGAGGGCATCGCCGATCGCACGCCGAACACCCGCGCCTCGTAGCTGGCGGCCGCCACCACCCCGCGCCGCGCCGCCGAGCCGACCGCCACGGGGCGACCGCGCAACGCCGGATCGTCGCGCTGTTCGACGCTGGCGAAGAAGGCGTCCATGTCGACGTGGATGATCTTGCGGACAGTGTGCGCTGCGCAATCGCTCCCCTCCCCTTCAGGAGTGTCGGATCGGTCATGCCCCCGGCATGACCTGAACAGTCCGGGGGACTGTTCACCCGGCACTGGGTTGGGGGTGGGGTCTGTCATCCCCGCCGACGCTGGACCATGCCGACAAACCCCACCCCAACCCCTCCCCTGAAGGGGATGGGCTTTGCGTTGCGATCGTCAGCACTTAGACCGTCTGGAACGGGAAGGGAACAGCCCTCAGTCGTCCCAATCCTTCAGCGCGGCACGCACCTTGTCGAGCGCGGCCTTCTTGATCTGGCAGACGCGCGCGGCGCCCACCCCCAGCGTGCGGCCGATCTCGTCCAGGTTCAATTCCTCGACGAAATAGAGCTGGAGGACCAGCGCCTCGCGCTCGGGCAGGGTGCCGATCACCGCCGCCATCGCCTTCTTCAATTGCTCCCGCTCGATCGTGTCGTCGATCCGCTCCTCCACGTCGGCGAACCACATCGAATGATCCGAATAGACGTCGTCGAGCGACTCCTGCCGGGTGGTGGCGGAGGCGTCGATCATCTGGCGGAATTCGGCCGGGTCCATGCCCATCGCCGCGCACAGCTCCGCCTCCGCCGGCGGGCGGCCGAGGCTCGCCTCCAGCTTCGCGGTGGCCGCGGCGATCTCGCGCCGGCGCGCCATCGCCGATCGGCAGATCGTCGCCTGCCGGCGCAGGTGATCGATCATCGCGCCGCGGATGCGCACGGTGGCGTAGGTGGCGAAGGCGTGGCCGCGATCCTCGTAGCCGGTCGCCGCCTCGACCAGCGCGACCATGCCGATCTGGACGAGATCCTCGATGTCGATCGCGGAGGAGACGCGGCCGTGGACGTGCCAGGCGATCTTGCGGACCAGCGGCATGTGCGTGCGGGCCAGCGCCTCTGATGTGGGGCGCGCGGGGGTGCGGCCGTAGGTCATGGTCGTATCAACGAAGGCCATCGGCCGACTCCAGGCTGCGGGACGGATCGGCCGCGCCGCCGACCACCGCCACCACTTCCACGGGCTTGCCGTCCGGTATCTCCGTGAAGGAGAGCACCGGCATGTCGGGCACGTGGGGGCGGAGGAGGCGGGCCAGCGCGCGGCGCGCGAGGGGCGAGGTGACGAGGGCGAAGCGCACCGCCTGCGCGGCGAGCGGCTGTGCGGCGGAATTGACCGCCTCGACGATGCGGGCGGCAAGCGCCGGCTCGAACGGGTGGGCGGCGCCGCCGCCGATCCGCACGGACTGGGCGAGCAGGCTCTCCAGCCCCTGATCGAGCGTGATGACGGGCAGCGGCATACGGACGGGGACCAAAGTCTGGACGACGAGCGCGCCGATCCGGCCGCGGACGGCCTCCACCAGCTGCACCGGATCGGCGGTCTCGCGGGCAGCATCCACCATCGCCTCGGCGATGCGGCGGAAGTCCTTGAGCGGCACACCTTCGGAGAGCAGCGCGCGGGCGCAGGCGGCGATCTGGGAGAGCGACAGCGGCTGCGGCGTGAGGCCGGCGACGAGCTGGGGCGCGCTGTCCTTCAGCGCGTCGAGCAGCTTCTGCGCCTCGTCCATGCCGAACAGGTCGGCGGCCGAGCCGATGACGAGCTGGTTGATGTGCGTCGCCACGACGGTGGCGGCGTCGACCACGGTATAGCCGGCGACGACCGCCTCGCCGCGCTTCTCGGTCGGGATCCACACCGCTTCGAGGCCGAAGCTGGGATCGCGGCATTCGCGGCCGGTGACGCGACCTTCCAGATCGCCGCTGTCCAGTGCCAGCAGATCGTCGGGCCAGGCCTCGTCCTCGCCCATGACGACGCCCGCCACGGTGATGCGATACTGGTTGGGGCCGAGCGCCAGATTGTCCTTCACCCGCACCATCGGCACCACGAAACCCAGTTCGCGGCTCAGCTGGCGGCGGATGCCGGTGATCCGCGCCATCAGCGGCGCGCCCTTGCGCTCGTCCACCAGGTTGACGAGGCCGTAGCCCAGTTCCAGCCCGAGAACGGCGCCGTCGGAAACCTCGTCCCAGCCGATCGTGGCGGGGTTGGCGACCGGCGCGTCGAGGGCGGCGGCGGCCTCCGCTTCGGCGGCGGCAGCGGCGGCGGCGGCGGGGGCACCCTTCAGGCGCCAGGCGATATAGCCGGCGACGCCCGCGGCGGGCAGGATGATGAAGTGCGGCATGCCCGGCAGGATACCGAGGAAGCCGAGGATGCCCGCCACCGGCGTCCAGGCGCGGGCCGAACCGAACTGGCTGGTGATCTGGCCCGACAGGTCGAGCGGGGACTGAACGCGGGTGACGATGGCGGCGGCGGCGATCGACAGCAGCAGCGCGGGGATCTGCGCCACCAGCGCGTCGCCGATCGCCAGCTGGATGTAGGTGGCGGCGGCATCGCCGATCGAGAGACCATGGTTGACCACGCCGAGGATCAGGCCGCCGAGGATGTTGATCGCCAGGATCAGCATGCCGGCGACGGCATCGCCCTTCACGAACTTGGAGGCACCGTCCATCGATCCGTAGAAATCGGCTTCGGTGGCGACTTCCTGTCGCTTCGCCTTGGCCTCGTCGGGCGTCATCAGTCCGGCGTTGAGATCGGCGTCGATCGCCATCTGCTTGCCGGGCAAAGCGTCGAGCGTGAAGCGCGCCGACACTTCGGAGACGCGGCCGGCACCCTTGGTGATGACGACCATGTTGATGATCATCAGGATCGCGAACACGAAGATGCCGACGATATAGTCGCCGCCGATCAGGAAGTGGCCGAACGCCTCGATCACGTGGCCGGCGGCGTCCGCCCCCTCGTGCCCGCTGACCAGCACGACGCGGGTGGACGCCACGTTGAGCGACAGCCGCAGCAGCGTGGCGAACAGGAGCACGGTGGGAAAGGCGGAGAAATCGAGCGGCTTGGCGGCGTTGAGCGCGACCATCAGCACCGCGAGCGAGATCATGATGTTGGTGATGAAGCCGAGATCGAGCACGAGGCTCGGCACCGGCACGATCATCAGGCCGACGAGCAGCAGCGTGGCGAACGGCAGGATCGCCGATTTCGCGGAGCTCGCCCAGACAGTGCGGTTGATCCCTTGCGTCGCCATCATGATCCTCGATCGTGTCGAGGCCGTCTCTGCAACGCCCATGCCAAAGATAGGGTTAACGCCGATCCGCTTTTCGTTGACCATATTTGGCGGCAAGCATAACATGGCATATAACTTGTTATGGAGTCGGGCGGTGGATGTGATCGCGGCGCATGGGGGCGTGTTTCTCGGCAGCCGGCTGAAGCGGCTGGCGGAACGGATGCAGGCGGGCGCCGCGGCGGTGATCGCCGATGCGGGTGTGCCCGCGCAGCCGGCGCATATGCCGCTGCTGGTGGCGCTGGCGGACGGCCCGATGACGATCGGCGACCTCGCCGATGCGGTGGGGGCGAGCCAGCCGGGGGTGACGCGCGGCATCGGCCAGCTTGAGGCGATGGGGCTGGTCGCCGCCGCCCCCGGCGCCGACCGCCGCCGCCGGCCGATGGCGCTGACCGCGGCGGGCGAGGCGGCGATGGCGCGCGCGCGGATCGCGGTGTGGCCGGGGGTGGCACAAGCGGTGGACGAGCTTTGTGGCGGCTCGGCCGACGCGCTGCTCGCCGAGATCGCCCGGCTGGAGGCGGCGCTGGCCGAGCGGCCGTGGCAGACGCGGGTGCGCGCCGACGCCGGCCTGTCGATCCGCGACTACGAGCCGGCGCTGGCGGCGGATTTCGTAGCGATCACGGAGGAATGGATCGGCGCGATGTTCGCGCTGGAGGATAGCGACCGGGCGATGATCGCCGATCCGGAGGGGACGATCCTGCACGGCGGCGGGGCGATATTGTTCGTCGAGGCGGCGGGGATCGGCATCGTCGGCACCTGCGCGCTGAAGCGCACCGGGGGGACGGGCATTGAATTGACCAAGATGGGCGTGCGCCCGGCCGCGCGCGGGCTGAAGGCGGGGGAGTTTCTGCTGGCGGCGGCGATCGAGCGGGCGCAGGCGATGGGCGCCGATCCGCTTTATCTGCTGACCAACCACCGCTGCGCGGCGGCAATCCATCTCTATGAGAAACTGGGGTTCCGCCACGACGAAGCGATCATGGCGGAGTGGGGCGGCGGCTATGCGCGCTGCGATGTCGCGATGCGGTTTGCCGGGTAGCGGCAAGGCCTTGCCGGTGCGGCAAGGGGGTGCCGTTTGGTGGAAGCAGCAGCCAGCGCGACCTCCGTTCGTGCCGAGCGAAGTCGAGGCATATGCGCGGCCGACGTTTCGCGTGTCCCTCGACTTCGCTCGGGATGAACGGATGTTGCGTTATTACGCGTAGCGCCCCGCCCGCGTGTAGGCGGTCGGCCGCGCGGTGCCGACGCGGGACACCAGCGCGTCGAGGCGGCGGCGGCTGCGGTCGGCGTGGAAGGCGATGGCGACGCGCGCCTCGTCGGCGATGGCGAGGGCGGCGCGGACCTGATCGATCAGGCCGGAGGCGGCCCAGGCGGCGCGGTCTTTCGGCAAGGTCGCGATAGCATCGGCCAGCGCCCGCGCCGCGGCGTCGAGTGCCTGCGGATCGTGGCCGGCGGCCGCCGCGGTCAGCGCGCGGCAGCGATCGGAGACTTCGGCCAGCGCCTCGACGTTCACCGGACCTCGCCCAGATCGGCGTCGATCATCTTCGCGGCGATCGCGTCGGGATCGATGCGGTAGCTGCCGTCGGCGATGGCGGCGCGGATCGCGTCCACCTTGGCGCTGTCGATCGGCGGGCCCTCGGCGGCGAGCCGCGCGGCCGGCCCCTTGGTGGACGCCGCCCCTTCGGCGACGGGCTTGCGGATCGTGGCCGGCGCCGCCGTGCGGGCAACCGCATCGGTCCGCACGGCTTCGGTGCGCACCGCCTTCGCCTGTCCAAGACCGTCGATCATTGCCAGCTCCTCCGGGGCGTTGAATGCCTCACGCCCTGTTTACGGCCGGCGCCGGAATTATTTAAATCCGGCGAGACGCACCAGCCCCATGTCGACCACTTCGGCGTACATCGGCGGGTTCTTCGGGTCGACCTTCACCCGGATGCGGGCGCCCGGTGCCCCGTCTTCCTGCGCGATGCCCTGCATCGAAACGCTGAAACCGGCGGACCCGGCGGAAAGCTCCACCGGATCGCCGCGGCGGACGACCGCCGCCTGCGCCATGCCGCCGCCGCCGCCATAGCCAGCCGGCGCGGTGCCGGCGAGGCGGGCGAGCGGCACGCGGATGCGCCAGCCGGCGGCCGGGCAGCGCAGCGCGACCGCGCCCATCGCCGGCGGATCGATGGTGACGGGGGTGCCGCAGGCGGCCAGCTTCATGCGCCGGTCGATCGGCGCCTGCGGGCCGCCGGGTTCGCCGATGCCGGCGTCGAGCGCGGTCGTCAGGCGCCGTTCCAGCCGGTCGAGGTCTTCGAAGCCGGCGGCATCGGCCGGGGCGGCGAGGGCCGAAAGGGCAAGCAGGGACAGGCAGGCGGCGCGCATCGCGGTCTCCGGGGAAAGCATCGCCCGGCAGGCTTGCAGCTATCGTGCCAAGGCCTATTCGGCGACGAGCAGATGCTGTCGTTCGCTGCCCCCCAGCTGCGGGATCGAGACCTGAATGGCGTCCTCGCGCAGCCCGCCGGCGGCGACGGCGCGGGCGACGGCGGCGGTGCGCGCGGCGGCCAGCTCCCACCGGTCGAGCCGCCCGCCGGGGGCGGGATCGGTGCCGCGGCTTTCGATCCGCACGCCGCGGCCGTGCGCGGCGGCGGCCCGGCCGAGTGCGGCCAGGCGGGCGCGGGCAGGGGGGCGCAGCACCGCCTCGGCCGGCGCGAACAGCGTGCCGGCGGCGAGATCGTGATCGGCGGCCGGCCCGGCATTGCCGAAAGCGGCGCGCATCCCCTGCGCCAGTTTGCGGCCGTCGATCGCCTGCGCGTGGAGCAGCACCATGAAGCCCAGCAGCAGCAGGCAGATGTCGGCGAAGCTCATCATCCAGCGCGGGGACCGCGCGGCGGCAGCCTTCACGCCGCGCTCCGCATCCGCTGCGGCGCGGGCGGTGCCGGGGTGGCGACGGGGGCGGGGGCGGTGGCCAGTTCGGCGCGGGCGACGCCCTCGAACCGCGCGACCAGCCGCGCCTGCCACGCCAGTTCGGCGGCGGAGAGCGCGTCCAGCCGGTCCGCGACCGGGCCGGCGAGGCAATTGGCGACGACGAGGCCGTAGAGCGTCGCGACCAGCGCGGTCGCCATCGCCGGGCCGATCGCGGCGGCGTCCTCCATCGCCGCGAACATCGCGACGAGGCCGAGGACGGTGCCGATCATCCCCATCGCCGGGGCGGCATCGGCGAAGCCGCGCCAGAAGCCGATCGCCTGGCCGTGGCGGCGCGCCCGCTCGCCCAGATCGTCCGCCCCCCAGGCGGCGAAGGCATCGGCGGAGGGGGTCGCGGCCAGTTCGCGCAGCGCGCGGCGCAGGAACGGCCCGGCCGTCTCCAGCCGGTCGGCGCAGGCGATGTGGCGGATCGCGGTCATCTGTTCTAGCCGCCCCGCCGCCATCAGCGCGGCATGGGCATCCTCCTCCGGCCGCGCGGTAACGATCTTGGGAAGGGCGGCGAAGGCGCGGGCGGCGGCGCCGCCCGGCGCGCGCAGCAGCGCCACGCCGAAGCCGCCGCCGGCGACGAGCGCGAAGGCCAGCGGATCGATCAACCGCATCAGCAACTGGCCGATCCCGCCCATCACGCGCCCTTCCTTGCCGGTGCCGGCAAAATCTTGCCGGGTGCGGCAATCGCTTGCCGGTCCGGCCTGCCGCAGGCCGCCCGGCCCACCGATCCGCCAAACTGGCACGCCCATTGCATAGCTTGGCGCAAACACGCCCACCCGATGCTGATGACGGCAAAAGGCGGGCGGACTTAAGGGACTGGAACACCGTGGCGAACGAAAGTCTGTTCGGTCTGCATGGGCAAGCGCTGGCGCTCAGGTCGCAGCGGATGGCGCTGCTCGCGTCCAACATCGCCAATGCCGGCACCCCCGGCTACCGCGCCCGCGACTTCGATTTCGGCAAGGCGCTCGACGCCGCCACCGCCTCGGCCGCGCCCAAGGATGCGACCGCCGCGGCCGACGGGGCGATGGGCTACCGCGTCCCCCTCCAGGTCTCGCTCGACGGCAATACGGTCGAGCTGGCGACCGAGCAGACCGCCTTCGCCGAGAACGCCGTCGCCTACCGGGCGACGCTGTCCTTCCTGGAAGGCCGCATTTCCACCGTCATGTCCGCGCTCAAGGGAGAATGAGGATGAGCCGACCGCTCTCCACCTTCGATATCGCCGGGCGCGCCATGTCGGCGCAGCTCGTGCGGCTGAACACCACCGCCTCCAACCTCGCCAATGCCGGCACCGTCTCCGCCACCAAGGAGAATGCGTTCCGGTCGCTGAAGCCGGTGTTCCAGTCGGTCACGCAGGCCCCGGGCGTCGCCACCGTCAAGGTGGCGCAGGTCGTGACGGCCGGGACCGAGCCGACCAAGCGCTACATGCCGGACAGCCCCTTGGCCGACAAGGACGGCAACGTCTGGGACGCGGGCGTCGATAGCGTCGCCGAGATGGTCGAGATGATGGAGATCGCCCGCCAGTATCAGAACAACGTGCAGGTCCTCTCGACCGCCAAGTCCCTTACCCTCGACACGCTGAGGATCGGCAAATGACCACCATCACCGGCAATTCCTATCTCGACACGCTGACCACCAAGACTTCGGCCACCGGCACGAAGGCCAAGGGCAGCAACACCATGGACCAGTCGAGCTTCCTGAAGCTGATGACCACGCAGCTCCAGACGCAGGATCCGACCGCGCCGACCGACAACAACCAGATGGTCGCGCAGATGGCGCAGTTCAGCCAGGTGGCGGGCATCGCCGAGATGAACCAGTCGCTCAAGAATATCGTGACGGGGATGCAGAGCCAGCAGATGGGCGATGCGGCGAGCTGGATCGGCCGGGCAGCACTCGTCCCGTCCGACCGGATCTCGGCGCTGCCCAACGGCAGCTACGAAGGGCAGATCACGCTGCCCGACGATGCGACCGCGCTGTCGATCGACCTCGTCGACGGCAACGGCACGATCGTCCATTCCGAAGACCTCGGCAAGCAGGCCGCCGGCACCGTCGCCTACGGGTGGGACGGCAAGGACGCGGCCGGGCGGACGGTGGCCACCACCGGCGCGCTCACCGTCAAGGTCACCGCCCGCGGCAAGGAAGGGGCGCTCGCCGCCACGCCCGCCGCCTGGACGACCGTCACCGGCGTCCAGTCCCCCCGCCGGCGGCTCGTCCGCCCGCCTCGTCACCGCGCTGGGGCCGATCGCTCCCGGCGACACCCTCAGCCTTTCCTGATCCCCGCTTCCTAAGGAACCGACCCCATGTCTTTCTATACCTCGCTGTCCGGCCTCAAGGGCGCGCAGAGCATGCTGTCCACCGTGTCGAACAACATCGCCAACGTGGCGACGACCGGCTTCAAGCGGTCCGCCACCGAGTTCGGCGACATCATATCGGCCTCGCCGATGCAGTCCTCGGCCATCGCCGGGCAGGGCACGCGCCTGCGCGGCATCACCCAGCAGTTCACGCAGGGCGGCTTCGAATCGTCCGAGCGCGCGCTCGATCTCGCGATCGGCGGCCAGGGCTTCTTCGTCACCAAGAGCGACCTGACCGGCGGCAACACCGCCTTCACCCGCGCGGGTGCCTTCTCGGTCGACAGCGACCGCTATGTGAAGGACAGCTCGGGCGCCTATTTGCAGGTGCTGCCGGTGGACAGCAACGGCCAGACGACCGCCACCTCGCTCGACGCGATGGTCAACCTCCAGCTGCCGCAGACCTCGGGCAAGCCGAAGGCGACCGGCACGATGACGCTGGGCGTGACGCTGCCCGCCGATGCCACGCTGCCGGCGGACAGTTCGGTCTACAACAGCACCACCAAGCCCTATGCCTTCAAGCCGAGCGACCCCAACAGCTATAACCAGTCGACCACCACGACGATCTACGACACGCTGGGCAATCCGCTGAAGGCGACCACCTATTTCGTCCGCACCGCGCTGCCCTCCAGCACCGATGGCGGCGAGTGGGAAGCGCATCTGTTCGTGGGCGATAAGGAAATCAGCTCGGTCCCCGGCTCGGCCACGCCGACGCCGCTCAAGCTGAAGTTCGATCGCGACGGCGAGATCACCTCGCCGACCACGCCGACGATGTTCGATGCGATCCAGCCGAGCGGCACCGCCACGCCCTTTTCGATGCGGGTCGATTTCGGCCTGACGACCAAGCAGGCCAGCCTGCCGTTCACGGTGACGACCGCCAAGCAGGACGGCTTCGCCTCGGGCCAGCTCAACAACGTGACGGTCGGCACCGACGGCCTCGTCACCGCCAGCTTCTCGAACGGCACGTCGCAGGCGCTGGGCAAGGTGGCGATGGCGAACTTCGCCAACCCCGCCGGCCTCAGCCAGATCGGCGACAGCAAGTGGACGCTGACCGGCCAGTCCGGCGAGGCGATCATCGGGTCGGCCAACAGCAACGGCTTCGGCAAGGTCCAGTCGGGCGCGCTCGAGCGGGCGAACGTGGACATCACCGAGGAACTGGTCGCGCTGATCTCCGCGCAGCGGAACTTCTCGGCCAATTCCAAGGCGATCGAGACCGCCAACAACATGACGCAGACGATCATCCAGCTGCGTTCCTAATCGTTAACCATTAACCGGTAGGCACGGCCGCCATGGACCGCCTGATCTATTCCTCTCTGTCCGCGATGCGCGGGCTGATGGCCAAGCAGACGACGACGGCGAGCAATCTCGCCAACGTCAACACCACCGGCTTCCGGGGGGAGATGGCGGTCGCCACCCCCACCTGGCTGACCGGGCGGGGCGGGCCTGCCGCCGCACAGGGGATGATCGGGCGGGCCGACATGGCCGAGGGCGTGCTCGATGCCGACATGGCCGAGGGCGCCGTTTCGGAGACGGGCCGCCCGCTCGACATCGCGCTGGAGGGGGACGCGCTCGTCACCGTCCAGCCGGCCGAGGGGGGCGAGGCCTATACAAGGCGCGGCGACCTCTCCGTCAACGAGGCGGGGCTGCTCACCAACGGCGATGGCGTGCCGGTGCTGGGCGAGGGCGGGCCGATCACGCTGCCGCCGGCCGACAAGATCCAGATCGACCCGACCGGCGTCATCTGGATCGCGCCGGTCGGCAGCGATCCGGCACAGCCCTTGCAACAGGTCGATCGGCTGAAGCTCGTCTCCTCCGCCGGCTCGCGCATCGCCAAGGGGCTGGACGGGCTGTTCCGGGTGGAAGCGGGCGGCACGCTGCCGTCCGACCCCGATGCCAGATTGCGATCGGGTGCGCTGGAAGGATCGAACGTCAACGCCTCGAAGGCGCTCGTCGACATGATCGGGGCGAGCCGGGACTGGGAGATGCAGGTCAAGATGCTGACCACCGCCCAGGATCTCGACAAGGCCTCCGCCGATCTCATGCGCCTCGACTGACAGGAGTAGAAGACAATGACCATCGCCGCACTCCAGGTCGCCCGCACCGGGCTCGACGCGCAGAACGAGCGGATGCGCGTCATCGCCAACAATCTGGCGAACGTGAACACCAACGGCTTCAAGCGCGATCGCGCGCAGTTCGAGACCTTGGCCTATCAGTCGATCACCGCGCCGGGCGCGGCGTCCGGCGGCGAGAACAAGTTCGCCACCGGCCTGTCGCTGGGTTCGGGCGTGCAGATCGGCGCGACCGCCAAGATCGCGACGCAGGGCACGCTCAACCAGACCGACAATTCGCTCGATCTGGCGATCAGCGGCGAAGGCTTCTTCCAGGTGACGATGCCCGACGGCCGCACCGCCTACACCCGCGACGGCAATTTCAACCTGTCGGCCGAAGGCACGATCGTCACCTCGGACGGGATGGCGCTCAACCCACAGATCCAGGTGCCGCAGAATATCGAGAAGCTGACGATCGGCGCGGACGGCACCGTCACCGCGCAGATCGCCGGGCAGAGCGAATTGCAGGAGCTGGGCAAGATCCAGACCGCGCGCTTCGTCAACACCGCCGGCCTCGAATCGATCGGCAACAATCTGATGATCGAGACGCCCGCCTCGGGTGCGGCGCAGGTGGGCGATGCCGGCACCGACGGGCGCGGCAAGATCCAGCAGGGCAGCCTCGAATCCTCCAACGTCAACATCACCGAAGAGCTGATCGACATGATCGAGACGCAGCGCGCCTATGAGGTGAACAGCAAGATGATCTCGGCGACGGACAGCATGCTGCAATACGCCAACCAGAACATCGGCCGCTGATCGATGCGCGCGCTGCTCCTGTCCGTCTGCACGCTCGCGCTGGTTGCCGCGCCCGCCGTCGCGCGCAAGAAGGCGCCGTCGGTGGAATGGGCGCCGACCGCGCCCGCGCCGCTGCCGGCGCCCGCTGCCAACGGCAGCATCTTCCAGGTGTCGAACGGCTATGCGGCGCTGACCTCGGGCGCGCGCGCCGCGGCGGTGGGCGATATCCTGACGATCGTGCTGGCGGAGCGGACCGCCGCCACCAAGACCAATTCGGCGACCACCGATCGCAACGGCAGCATCGGCCTGACCCCGCCCGCCGCGGGGCCGCTCGCGCTGTTCGGCGCGCCCGAAGCCTCGATGAGCGGGGGCGGCACCTTCAAGGGCGTCGGCAACGCCGCCCAGTCCAACCAGCTGAACGGCGAGATCACGGTGACGGTGGCGCAGGTGCTGCCCAACGGCACGCTCGTCGTCCGCGGCGAGAAGATCATGAACCTCAACCGCGGCGACGAACAGATCCGCATCTCGGGCCTCGTCCGCCCGCAGGACGTGAGCTTCGACAATCGCGTCTTCTCCTCCCGCGTCGGCGATGCCAAGATCGCTTATTCGGGCACGGGCGAGATCGCGCGCGCCAGCCGGCAGGGGTGGCTTAACCGATTCTTTAGCATCGTCAGTCCATTCTAGCGCCATGGTTAACGCGCTCCGCTCCGCCCTCGTCGCCCTCGCCACCACCGTCGTCGCCTTTGCCGCGCCGCCGGCCGCGGCCGAGCGGATCAAGGATCTGGGCAATTTCCAGGGCGTGCGCGCCAACCAGCTGACCGGATACGGCATCGTCGTCGGCCTCGCCGGCACGGGCGACGACAGCCTGGAATATGCGACGCAGGGGATGAAGGGCGTCGCCAGCCGATTCGGCATGGCGCTGCCGCCCGGCATCAACCCGGCTCTCAAGAACGCCGCGGCGGTGATGATCACCGCCGAACTGCCCGCCTTCGCCAAGCCCGGCCAGAAGCTGGACATCACCGTGTCCGCGCTCGGCAAGGCCAAGTCCCTGCGCGGCGGCACGCTGCTGATGGCGCCGCTGCTGGGCGCGGACGGGCAGATCTACGCCATGTCGCAGGGCAATCTCGCGGTCGGCGGCCTCGGCATCGAGGGGGCCGACGGATCGAAGCTCACCGTCAACGTGCCCTCCTCGGGCCGCATCCCCGGCGGCGCCACCGTCGAGCGGACGGTGGACGCGGGCTTCGATCGCAGCCCCGAACTGCTGTTCAATCTGGCCGAGGCCGATCTGACCACCGTGCGCCGCGTGGCCGACGCGATCAACCGCGCGATCGGCCCCAACCGCGCGCACGCCATCGACGCGGTCACGGTCGCCATCGCTTCCCCGCAGGGTGCCGAATACCGCACCAACCTGATGGGCCAGATCGAGAATCTGCCGGTCGACCCGGCCGATGCGCCGGCGCGCGTGATCGTCAACGCGCGCACCGGCACCGTCGTCATCAACGGCGCGGTCCGCATCGCGCCCGCCGCCGTCACCCACGGCAAGCTCACCGTGCGCGTCGACGAGAAGCCGACGATCGTCCAGCCCGCCCCCTTCTCGCGCGGGCGCACCGCGGTCGAGCCGTCGAGCGCGCTCAGCGTCGAGGAGGAGCGGCGGCCGATGTTCGCCTTCCAGCCCGGCGCCAGCCTGGCCGACATCGTCAAGGCGGTGAACGCCATCGGCGCCTCGCCGGCGGACCTCGTCGCGATCCTTGAGGCGCTCAAGCAGGCCGGCGCGATGAAGGCCGATCTGGTGGTGCTGTGATGGGCGAGATACCTTCCCTCAACGCCACCCGCATCGCGGCCAAGGCGGCGGCCCCCGCGGCCGCCGTCTCGCCCGAGCTGAAGGCCGCCGCCAAGCAGTTCGAGGCGATCTTCATCCGCCAGATGATGTCGTCGATGCGCACGGCGAAGCTGGGCGACGACATATTGGGGTCGGACGCGGGCAATCAGTTCCGCGACATGGCGGACTCCAAGACCGCCGACAGCCTCGCCGACAAGGGCAGCTTCGGCATCGCCGACATGCTGGTGAAGCAATTGGGAGCGCGGATGAAGACCGCCGCCCCCGCCGACGCGTCTGCCGCCCCCGATGGCGGTGGCGGGAAGGCCGGCGGCTGATGGTCGATCTGCTCAACATCGGCCGATCGGGCGTCATCGCCTATCGCAATGCGCTGAGCACGGTCGGCGAGAATGTCGCCAACGCGCAGACCGAAGGGTTCGTGCGCCGCAAGATCGTGCTGAGCGAGGCGCCGACCGGCATCTCCAACCTCGGCGAGCGGCCGGGTGCCTTCTTCAGCGGAGTCAGTCCCGGCATTGTCGAGCGTGCCTGGAACGAATATCGCGCCGGCGACGTCTCGACCGGTCTCGCCGACGCCGGCCGCGGCGAGGCGCGGCTGCGCTGGCTGAGCAAGGCCGAGGAAGCGACCGGCAACGGCGCGCTCGGCGTCGGCACGCAGATGGGCGCGGTGTTCAATGCGGGCGACGCGCTGGCGAGCGACCCGGCCAGCGCCGTCCGCCGCGCCGCCTTCCTCTCGGCGGTGGACGGCACCACCGAAGCGATGAAGACCACCGCCCGCGCGCTCTCCGCCGTGTCGGACGGGATCGCGACCGAGACGCAGGCGAACGTCGCCGCGCTGAACGGCGACTTGAAGAGCCTCGTCGCGGTCAACGAACAGATCAGCCGCACCTCGGCCGGCTCCAGCCAGCGCGCGCAGGCGCTGGACGATCGCGACCGGCTGATCGCCAGCATCTCCGGCCGGATCGGCATCGACACCAGATATGATGCGGTCGGCCGCGCGACCGTGACCGTGGCCGATGCGCCCGGGCGCGTGCTGGCCTCCGTGACGGAGGCGGCGAGCGTGGAGGCGGTGGTCGGCGCGACCGGTGCGATCGCCCTCGTCACCCGATCGGAGACGGGGCAGACGGCGCTGCCGATCACCTCGGGCACGCTGTCCGGCCTCGTCGACGTCTCGACCACCGTCGCCGACCGGCGTTCCGCGCTTAATACGCTGGCGGTAGATTTCGCCGCGGCGCTCAACGACTGGCAGGCGGCGGGCGTCACCGACGCGGGGGCGCCCGGCGACCCGATCCTGACCGGAACCGATGCGCTGTCGATCGCACGCGCGCCCACCGCGACCGCGGCGGCGCTGGCGGTCGCCTCGCCGCCGCCCGCCGGGGCGACGCGCGGCGTCGCCAACGGCAATGCGCTGGCACTGGCGACGGTGCGGACCACGTCGGGCCTCGAGCAGCGCTGGTCGGGCGGTGTCACCGGCCTCGCCCAGGCGGTGACGGTGGCGCGCGCCGAATCGAACGCCGCCAATGCCCGCAGGGACGCCGCCGAGGCGGCGCTCGACAGCGGCAGCGGCGTCGATCTCGATTACGAGGCGAGCGAATTGCTGCGCTTCCAGCAGGCCTACAGCGCGTCCGCCAAGATCATCCAGGCGGCGCGCGACACCTTCCAGACCATCCTCCAGCTCTTCTGAGGCAGCGATGACCACCATCAGCGGCACCCGCTATCGCATCGCCAGCGAAGTCGCCCGCCAGACGCGGCTGACGGAAGCGCTGACGCGCGAAAATACCGCGATCTCGACCGGCAAGCGCATCCAGGTGCCGTCCGACGATGTCGTCGCCTCGGCGCGCATTTCGCAGCTCGCCCGCGCCAAGGCGGACCAGACGACCTGGATCGGCAACGCCGATGCGATGGCCGCGCAGGCGACGCAGGTGGACGATGCGCTCGATTTCACCCAGACCCAGATCGATCGCGCGCGCGACCTGATGCTGCAAGGCGGCAACGCGACGCTCAACGCCAGCGACCGCAAGGCGCTGGCGATCGAGCTGCGCGGCATCGTCGAGGATCTGAACGCCACGATGGCGCGCACCGATTCGCGCGGCCAGCCGCTGTTCCCGGAGGGCGAGCCGTTGCAGGTGCCGATCTCGGCCGACGTGCGGGTGGCGGCGGCGATCTCGCGCGATACGGTGTTCGCAGGCGTGGAGACGACGGACGGGCCGAAGTCGCTGGCCGACATCATCACCGCCGCGGCGGCGGCGCTGGAGGAACCGGACCCGACGCTCCGCCAGACCGCGACGACCGCCGCCATCGCCGATCTGGGCGCCTCCGTCTCCCACCTCGCGGCGGCGCGGGCCGATCAGGGCGTGCGCGCGGCGCGCATCGATGCGGTGCGCGAGCAGCTCGTCACGGTCGGTACCCGCCAGACCGAGGAGCGCAGCGGCCTGGAGGATACCGACGTGGCCGAGGCGCTGGCGAAGGTGAGCGCGATGAAATTGTCGCTGGATGCGGCGCAGGCGGTGTTCTCGAAGATCAACAAGGGCACCTTGTTCGATCTGCTGGGGTAGGCCAATCGCCGCCGCTCCTCGTTCGTGCTGAGTAGGTGCTGAGCCTGTCGAAGCGCCGTATCGAAGCATGTCACGCTCGCGACAGCCCTTCGATACGCCATTTCGGCAGGCTCAATGGCTACTCTGGGCGAACGGAGGTGGCTGGTCCTAAAGCTTCTTCAGCCACAGCCGCTCCACGCCGTGATCCGGCCCTTTCCGGATCACCACGTCCGCGCGCGGGCGGGTGGGGAGGATGTTGTCGAGGAGGTTGGCCTCGTTCACCTCGCGCCACACGCGGTGGGCGAAGGCGAGCGCCTCGTCGTCGGCCATGCCGGCGAAGCGGTGGAAGAAGGCGTTGGGATCGCGGAAGGCGGTGCGGCGGAGGAGGGCGAACCGTTCGACGAACCAGCGCGCGATGTCGGCGGCGTCCGCATCGATATAGACCGACAGGTCGAAGAAGTCCGACGCCGTCAGCGGCGCGCGCGCGGCATGGCCCAGTTGCAGGACGTTCAGCCCTTCGAAGATCAATATGTCCGGCCGGTCGATCGTCTGCACCGCGCCCGGCACGATGTCGTAGCTCTGGTGCGAATAGACGGGGACGGTGCCGGTGCCGGCGGAACGGACACCCGACAGGAAATCGATCATCCGCCGTACGTCGTAGCTTTCGGGAAAGCCCTTGCGCTCGGCGATGCCGCGCCGTTCCAGTTCGGCGTTGGGCAGCAGGAAGCCGTCCGTCGCGACCAGCGCCACGCGCGGATGGTCCGGCCAGCGCGACAGGAGGGCGGCGAGGACGCGGGCGGCGGTGCTCTTGCCCACCGCCACGCTGCCGGCGATCGCCACCACATAGGGGCGGGCGGCGGCGGGGCGGCCGACGAAATCGTCGGTGACGCGGGCCAGGCCGCGGGCCGCCGCGACATGCAGGTTGATGAGGCGGGTGAGGGGGAGGTAGATATTCTCCACCTCGCCGAGCGAGATCGGCTCGTTCGCGCCGCGCAGCGTGGCAAGTTCTTCCTCGCCCAGCGTCATCGGCACCGCCGATCGCAACCGGCTCCATTCCGCGCGGCTGAATTCGGAATGGGCGGGCAGGTCCAAGGCGGGGCCTTTCGGGCAAGAGCGGGCGGCAAGGATTAGGGACTTCGCGCGGGCTGGTCTATGGCGCGGCGCAGCATGGGCGGATGGGCGACAATGTCGGGCTGGTGGCGGGCGCTGTTCGCGCTCGCGATGCTGGCCTTCGCCACCGCCGCATCGGCCGCGCCGGGCAAGGGCGAGGTGGTCGTCGGCCTCCAGCTCGAACCGCCCAATCTCGATCCTACGACAGGCGCCTCGGCGGCGACCGACGAGGTGGTGTCGGGCACGATCCTCGAAGGGCTGACGACGCTCGATCGCGCCGGGCAGCCGCGGCCGCTGCTGGCGGCGGGGTGGCAGGTGTCGGCGGACGGGCGGACGATCCGCTTCCGCCTCCGCCCCGGCATCGTCTTCGCGGACGGGACGCCGCTGACGGCGGCGGTGGCGCGCGCCAGCCTGCTGCGCGCCATCGCGCCGGGATCGACCAACGCGCAGGCGCCGGCGCTGCGCGTGATCGAGCGGATCGCGGCACCGGGGCCGCTCGACCTGATCCTCCACCTCGCCCGCCCCGATGCCGATCTCCCGCGCACGCTCGCTTATGGCGATGCCGCGATCGTCGCGCCGGGCAATGTTGCCGATCTGGCGGTCAGGCCGATCGGCACCGGGCCGTTTGCGCTCGGCGAATGGCGGCGCGGCGACAGTCTCACCCTGGTGCGCAACCCGCGCTACCGGGGGCCGCCCGCCGCCAGCCCGCGCATCCGCTTCCGCTTCCTCACCGATCCCGTCGCCGCCTTCGCCGCCGTCCGCGCGCGCGAGGTGGACGTCTATCCCGATTTCCCGGCGCCCGAGGCGATGGCGCGGCTGAAGGCGCTGCCGGGCCTGACGGTGACGATCGGGCCGACCCAGGCGGAGGTGATCCTGGCGCTGAACAATGCGCGGCCCCCCTTCGACAGCCTCCCCGTGCGCCGGGCGGTGGCGATGGCGATCGACCGGCGTGCGATCATCGACGGGGCGATGGCGGGCTACGGCACGCCGATCGGTAGCCATTTCCCGCCACAGGATCCCGATTACGTGGATCTCACCGGCCGCTATCCTCACGATCCGGCGGCGGCGCAGGCGGTGCTGTCCCGCCTGCCGCCCGTCACGCTTGCGCTGCCGCCGCCGCCTTATGCCCGCCGCGCGGGGGAAATCGTGGCGGCGCAATTGCGGGCGGCGGGCCTTTCGGTCAGGATCGAGCCGCTGGAATGGGCGCAATGGCTGGAACGCGTCTATGGCGCGCACGCCTTCGACATGACGATCGTCGCCCATGTCGAGCCGGCCGATTACGACATCTACGCGCGCTCCGATTATTATTTCGGCTATGACGGGCACGCCGTGGCGCGGCTGATCGACGCGCTCAAGCAGACGCGCGATCCGGCGCGGCGCCACGCGCTGCTGGCGGCGATCCAGCGGCGGATCGCGGACGATGCGGTCAACGGCTTCCTGTTCCAGATGCCCCGCCTCGGCGTGTCCGATGCGCGGCTGGCCGACCTGTGGGCCGATACGCCGGTGCGGTCGCTTGATCTCGCCCGCGTCCATTTCACCGGCGGCGGGGCGGGGCGTGCCGCGGCGACGGGGGCGGGGGCGACGCTGCCGTGGGGGGCGATCGGCCTCGGCGCCGCGCTGCTGCTGGCCGGCGCGGCGGCGATCGGCCTCGGCGCGCGTGCACTGCTGCGGCGGGCGGCGCTGCTGCTGGTGACGCTGGCGCTGGGCAGCGTCGCGATCTTCCTGCTGGTGCAGGTGGCCCCCGGCGATCCGGCGCAGGTGATGATGGGAACGGAGGCGACGCCCGCCGCCACCGCCGCGCTGGCACGCGAGCTGGGGCTGGAGGGGGCACCATATGCGCGCTACCTGCGCTGGGCGGCGGGGCTGCTGACCGGCGATCTCGGCATCAGCTACACCTATCGCGTGGCCGTAGCGGGGCTGGTGGCGGAGCGGCTGGCGGTCTCCGTCCCGCTGGCGCTGTTGGCGACCGCGCTGTCGCTGATCGTCGCGATCCCGGCGGCGCTGGCCGCGGCGCTCAGGCCGGGGGGCGGGGCGGATCGGCTGCTGGCGGTTGCGGCACCGGTCGGCCTCGCGGTGCCGGCCTATTGGCTGGGCATCCTGCTGATCCTCGCCTTCGGTGGCACGATCGGCGCGGGCGGCTTCCCCGGCTGGCAGGCGGGGGCGGGGGCGGCGCTGACGGCGCTGCTGCTGCCGGCCATCGCGCTGGCGGTGCCGCAGGCGGCGGTGCTGGCGCGGGTGACGCGCGCCGCCCTCGGCCGCGAACTGGGGCAACGCTACATGCTGACGATGCGCGCGACGGGGGCGGGCGACGCCCGGCTGCTGCTGGACCATGCCTTGCCCAATGCGGCGGCGCCGGTGCTGGCGGTGCTGGGGCTGCAACTGCCCTTCCTGCTGGCCGGCGCGGTGATCGTCGAGAGCATCTTCGCGCTGCCGGGCCTCGGCCGGCTGATCCTGCAAGCCATCGCCCAGCGCGACCTGATCGTGGTGCAATCCGCCGCGATGCTGATGGTGGCGGCGGCGGTGGCGGCGAGCTTCCTCGCCGATCTCGCCGCCGCCGCGATCGACCCACGGGTCCGGCGATGACGCGCGCGCGCCTCGCCATCGTGCTGCTCGCTGTGTTCGCCGGGGCGGCGCTGCTGTCGCTCGTCTGGACGCCGTACGATCCGGGGGCGGTGGCGGTGGCGGAGCGGCTGCGCCCGCCGTCCTTCGCGCACCCTTTCGGCACCGATCAGCTGGGGCGCGACGTGCTAAGCCTCGTCATGGCGGGCGCACGCGCCTCGCTGTTCGTAATCGTCGCCGCCGTCGCGGTGGGGCTGACGGGGGGCTTGCCGCTCGGCCTGCTCGCCGCCGCACGGGGGGGCGTGGTGGACGAGGCGGTGATGCGCGCCGCCGACCTCGCCTTCGCGCTGCCCGCGCTGCTGGTGGCGCTGCTGCTGGCGGCCGCGATCGGGCCGGGCGCGGCGAGCGCGGCGCTGGCGATCGGCCTCTATGCCATCCCCGTCCTCGCCCGCGTCACCCGGTCGGTGGCGCGCATCCTCTATCGCGGCGACATGGTGGCGGCGGCGCGGGTGGCGGGGGCGGGGCCGGCGCGGATCGCCTTCGCCCACGTCCTCCCCAATTGCGCGGGGGCGATCCTGACGCAGGCGACGGTGCAGGCGGCACTCGCCCTGATCGCGGAGGCAGGCCTGTCCGCGGTCGGCCTCGGCGTCCAGCCGCCCGAGGCGAGCTGGGGGCGGATGCTGGCGGAGGCGCAGACCTGGGGGGCGGAAGCGCCCTGGCTGGCGCTGGCCCCCGGCCTCGCCATCACGCTCACCGTGCTGGGGCTGACGCTGGGCGGTGACGCCGTCGCCAGGCGCTGGGGGGCGGCATGAGCCTGCTCGTCCTCCGCGATCTTGACGTCCGCTACGGCGACCGCGCCGCGCTTTCGGGCGCGTCGCTCACGGTTTCGCCGGGCGAGGTGGTCGGCCTCGTCGGCCGGTCGGGTTCGGGCAAATCGACGCTGGCGCTCGCCGCGCTTGGCCTTCTGCCGGCGGGCGCCACGGTGTCGGGCGAGGTGGCACTGGCCGGCGTCGACGTCACGACCGCCGCGCCGCTTGCGCTCGGGGCGCTGCGCGGCGGCGTCGCCGGCCTCGTCTTTCAGGAGCCGCTGTCGGCGCTCGATCCGGTGATGGCGATCGGCCGGCAGGTTGCCGCCGCCGTCACCCGTCATGCGCCGCTCGGCCGCGGCGCGGCGCGTGCGCGGGCGGCGGCGCTGCTGGCCGAAGTGGGGCTGGGGGACGTGCCGCCCGGCCGCTTCCCGCACGAACTGTCGGGCGGACAGCGCCAGCGCGTCGCCATCGCCATCGCCATCGCCGGCGACCCGCGGCTGCTGATCGCCGACGAGCCGACCACCGCGCTCGACCCCGATGCCCGCCTCGCCATCCTCGCGCTGCTCGGGCGGCTGGTGGCGGAGCGCGGCATGGCGCTGCTGATCGTCAGCCACGATATGGCGCTGGTGCGGGGGATCGCCCACCGGATCGCGGTGATGGCGGGCGGGCGGATCGTGGAGGATCGCGCCGCCGCCGATCTCGCCGCTGCCCCCGCCACGGCCGAGGCGCAGGCGCTGCTCGCCCCGCCCGTGCCGCCGCCCCCGCCACCGGCCGGGTGCCCGCCGCTGTTGGTGGCCGAGGGCCTGACCCGCCGCTGGCCGGGCGGGGCGGTGGCGCTCGATGGCGTGTCGCTGGCGCTGGCACCCGGCGAGGTGGTGGGGCTGATCGGCGCCTCCGGCTCGGGCAAGTCCACGCTGGTCCGTGCGCTGCTGGCGCTCGACCGCACCGGGGGGAGCGTGACGATCGGCGGCGTGCCCTTCACCGGCCAGCGTCCGCTCCGCCGCCGCATCCAGGCGGTGTTCCAGGATCCCGGCGCCAGCTTCGATCCGCGCTGGACGGTGGCGCGGATCGTCGCCGAGCCGCTGGCGCTGTGCGACGATCCTGTCGATCCGGCGTGCCGCGTCGGTGAGGTGCTGGCCGCGGTCGGCCTGCCCGCCGATCTGGCCGAGCGGCGCCCCCACCAGCTTTCCGGCGGCCAGCGCCAGCGCGTCGCCATCGCCCGCGCCATCGCCCCGCGGCCCGACCTGATCCTGCTCGACGAGGCGATGTCCGCGCTCGATCCCGTGGCGCAGGCGCGGATGCTGGCGCTGATGGCGGCGATCACCGCGCGCGACGGCACCGGCTGGCTGATCGTCAGCCACGATCGCGCGCTCGTCGCCCGCGCCGCCACGCGCGTGCTGGCGATGGCGGGGGGGCGGCTCGTCGAAATGCACCAAATGCCTGTCGATCCTGCCGAAACAGTCCGCTATTGACTTGCGCGCGGGCGGACATGACCTCATTTCGGACCCATGGACGATTCCCCGCCCCCCGCCGGCCCCCCGAATCATGAGGATCGCGATCCGACCGGACTGGCGGCGGGTCGTCCCGCCGGGGGTGGTTTGGAAACGGGTGCGCATGAGCCGCTCGGTCGCCCCGGCCTGCACCATTGGCGCGAAAGCACGATCACCGATCCCGATCTGAACGATCGCGGCGGCGTGTTCTTCGCCGCGATCGAGATGACGCGGATGCCGATGATCCTGACCGATCCCAACAAGGACGACAATCCGATCGTCTTCGCCAACAAGGCCTTCCTCGACCTGACGGGCTATGAGGAAGACGAGGTGCTCGGCCGCAACTGCCGCTTCCTGCAAGGTGCGCAGACCGACCGCGCCGCCGTGACCGAGATGCGCGATGCGATCGCCACGCAGGAATCGGTGGCCCTCGAAATCCTGAACTACCGGCGCGACGGCTCGCCCTTCTGGAACGCGGTGTTCATCGGCCCGGTCTACGATACCGAAGGCACGCTCCGCTATTTCTTCGCCAGCCAGCTCGATGTCACCCGCCGCCGTAATACGGAGCAATCCTACCGGCAGGCGCAGAAGATGGAATCGATCGGCCAGCTGACGGCCGTCTCGCCCACGATTTCAACAATCTGTTGCAGGTCGTGAACGGCAATCTCGAACTGCTGGCGGCGACGCAGGATCCGGCGCGGATGAAGCGCTATATCGCCGCCGCGCAATCGGCGGCGGAGCGGGGCGCCAAGCTGACCCGCCAGCTCCTCGCCTTCGCGCGCAAGACCCGGCTCGAGCCGCGCCCGCTCGACCTGACGTTGCTCGTCTCCGATTTCAGCGAGCTGATCGAAAGCTCGGTCAACAAGCAGGTGGACATCCACCTCAGCCTGCGCCGCGGCCTCCGCCATGTGGTGATCGATCCCGATCAGCTCGAAATGGCGCTGCTCAACATCGTCAACAACGCGCGCGATGCGATGCCGGACGGCGGGGCTCGTCACCATCTCCACTTTGCCGCTGCGCATCGGCGAGGATGCGTCCTCGGACCTGCCGGCGGGTGATTACGTCGTCCTTCAGGTGCAGGACGAGGGCGAGGGCATGTCGGCGGACGTGGCGGAGCGCGCGATCGAGCCGTTCTTCACCACCAAGGGCACCGGCAAGGGCACGGGCCTGGGCCTGGCGATGGCGAGCGGGTTCGTCCGCCAGTCCGGCGGGCGGCTCGAAGTCGACAGCAAGCCGGGCGAGGGCACGCTGATCCGCATGCTCTTCCCGGCGATGGCGGCCGACCAGGCCGCCCCGCGCGAAGTGCTGAAGGCCCCCGCGGCGGATGCCGCGAACGACGCGCAGGGCGTGCAGCACATCCTGGCGGTAGAGGGACAATGAGGAGGTGCTGGCCGTCGCCCGCGAGATCCTCGAAAGCGCAGGCTATAAGGTATCGACCGCGATGAGCGGCGAGGAAGGCCAGCGCCTGTTCGAGGCGATCCACGAGAAGGACCGCATCGACCTGCTGTTCACCGATCTCGTCATGCCCGGCGGCATGAACGGCCTGATGCTGGCCGATGCCGTTTCGGCCAAGGATCCGAGCGTTTCGGTGCTGATGACGACCGGCTACAATGAGGAACTGGTCGTCGGCGGCCCGCGCGCCCGCGCCACCGATGTGCTGAGCAAGCCCTATCGCCGCTCCGAACTGCTCGATCGCGTGCGGCTCGCGCTCAACCGCCGCGGCGAGGCGGGGGGCACGGGCGCCAGCGGTCCGATTTCGGCGCGGTGCAGATGTAGCGGAACGGCGGCCCGCCCCGTGCGCTTCACCGGCGACCATTGCCGGAGGCCGCCGATGACGACGATCCGTTTGATCGCCAAGGACTTTCCCGGTCGCCGCCATGGCTGAGCGGCCCGCGCTGGCGCTCGTCTTGGGCGGCGGCAATGCGCTCGGCGCCTATCATGCCGGGGCGATCGAGGCGTTCGCGGCGGCGGGACTGGTGCCCGATCGGATCGCCGGCGCGTCGATCGGCGCGATCACCGGCGCGATCCTGTGCGGCAATCCGCGCGACGAGTGGCTGCCGCGGCTGCGCGACCTGTGGGGCATCGGTGGCGACGTCGGGGACGGTGACGGCTGGGCCGGGCTCGACGTGGCGCGCCGCACCGGATCGGTGCTGGCGACGATGGCGGCCGGCCGGCCGGGGCTGTTCGTGCCGCGCAACCTTTACGGGCCGTGGTGGAACCCGTTCGCGCGCGACGAACCGTCCAGCCTCTATGATCCCGCGCCGCTGGAGGCGACGCTCCGCCGCCTGATCGATTTCGATCGTCTGAACCGCGGCGTCCCGCGCTTCGCCGCGACCGTCATCGACGTGGACACCGGCGAGGACCGCCTGTTCGACACCGCCGACCGCCGCATCGGCCCCGACCATATCCGGGCGAGTGCGGCGCTGCTGCCGATCCTGCCGCCGGTGGAGATTGACGGGCGGCTGCTCGGCGATGCCGGCATTTCCGCCAACCTTCCGCTCGATACGGTGCTGGCCGATCCGGGTGCCGCGCCGCTTCTCTGCGTCGCGATCGATCTTCTGCCGCTCGCCGCGCCGCGCCCCCGGACGCTGGGCGATACGATCGCCCGGATGCAGGACTTGGCCTTCGCCAGCCAGAGCCGCCGCGCCATCGCCGCGTGGCGCGCCATCTATGCGGCGCGGGGGGCGACGGCACCGGCGGTGACGTTGCTCTACATCGCCTATCGCGATCAGGGCGCGCGAGGTGAGCGGCAAGGCGTTCGACTTCTCCACGCGATCGGTGGCCGAGCGCTGGCAGGCAGGCCTCAGCGACATGACGCCCATTGCTGCGCGGATCGCCGCCGGCGCGATCGGGACGGGGCGAGCCGGCCTGACGGTGTGTGGCAGGCGGGCGCAGACGGGCTGGAACCGGCGGAATGGCCGCTGGCGCCCGTTGGCGGTGTGACCTGCCCGCCGCCCTTCAGGCCATCACCCCCGCCCGTTCGCCCACGCGCCGCAGATCCTCGACGAAGCGGGGCATATTCTTCGTCAGCCTTCTGCCTGTCCTCGATGCGCAGCAGGTAGCTGGGATGCACCGTCACCCACGCCTCGCTGCCGTCGGCCAGCGTCAGCGCGCGGCCGCGGGTGGCGCCGATCGTCACCACCTTGCCCATCAGCGATCGGGCGGCGGGTGGCGCCCAGCGCGACGGTGACGGGCGGCTTCACCAGATCGCGCTCCTGATCGATCCACCAGCGGCAGGCGTCGATCTCCGCGCCATTGGGCTTGGAATGGATGCGGCGCTTGCCGCGCTGCTCATATTTGAAATGCTTGACCGCATTGGTGACATAGGTGCGCGCGCGATCGACCCCGGCCTCGGCCAGCGCGCGATCGAACAATTGCCCGGCCGGGCCGACGAACGGCGTGCCCGCCAGATCCTCCTGATCGCCGGGCTGCTCGCCCACGAACATCAGGCCGGCATCGATCGGCCCCTCGCCGAACACCGTCTGCGTGGCCGGGCCGTGCAGCGGGCAGCGCGTGCAGCCCGCCGCCTCGTCGCGCAGGGCCTCCCACGCGATGCGGGCGTTGCCGCCCACCGCCCCCTTGTCGTCCGATCGCGCCACCATCTCCGCCTCCCGCGCCTGCGCGCCCGCGATCAGCGCCGGCACCAGCGCTGTCTCGGGCATGTTCTTCCAATATTTCTTGGGCATTTCCTTCAGCATCGCGCCCACCTTCAGCCGGGCGGGATTGAAGATGCTGGCATAATAGGTCTTCCACGCCTCCTCGACGGGATCGCCCTCGGGCGCGTCGGCGCGGGTGGCGGGCGGGCCTTCGGCCAGCGTCTCGCCGTCCCAGTGGACCGACAGTTCGGGCGTCAGGATCGACCAGCGCATCGTCGCGAAGCGGCGGACGAAGAAGCCGGCATTGGTGCGGACGATATGGTGATCGGGCTCGTACCAGGCGACGAAGCGGGGGCCGGCTTCGTCCGCCACCTCGCGGAAGCGGAGGTAGG
>JAQIJD010000002.1:0-310113 GCA_036946415.1 Edaphosphingomonas fennica
CGCCGCTTCGTCTTTCCCGATTTCGCCGCCGCCTTCGCCTTCATGACGCAGGTCGCGCTGATCGCCGAGCGGGTGGATCATCATCCCGAATGGTCCAACGTCTACGATCGGGTGAAGATTCTGCTGACGACGCACGCCGCGGGCGGCCTCTCCACGCGCGACGTGACGATGGCGCGGGCGATCGACGCGATCGTCGCGTGAGACGGGGCGGGGCATGACGGCGATCGCGCTCGACGGGATCGTCAAACGCTATGGCGGGGCGGTGGCGCTGGACGGCGTGTCGATCGCCATCCCCGCCGGCCAGTTCGTGGCGCTGGTCGGCCTGTCCGGATCGGGCAAGTCGACGCTCCTCAAGACGATCAACGCGCTCGTCCGGCCGGATGCCGGCCGGGTGACGGTGGCGGGGCAGGACGCCGCCGATCCGGTGCGGCTGCGCCGCGCGATCGGCTATGTCTTCCAGCATGTCGGGCTGATGCCGCACATGAATGTGGCGGAGAATGTCGCGCTTGGCCCCCGCATCGCCGGCGCGCCGCCGCCGGATGTCGCGGCTTTGCTCGATCTGGTCGGCCTGTCGGCCGATCATGCCGCACGGATGCCGGCGGCGCTGTCGGGCGGGCAGGCGCAGCGGGTGGGCGTGGCGCGGGCGCTGGCGACGAGCCCGAAGGTGCTGCTGATGGACGAGCCGTTCGGCGCGCTCGATCCGGTGACGCGGGACCGGCTGGGGCAGGCGGTGCGCGACCTCCACGACCGGCTCGGCCTCACAACGGTGATGGTGACGCACGACATGGCCGAGGCGCTGCTGCTGGCGGACCGGATCGTGGTGATGGCGGCGGGGCGGATCGTGGGCGATGCCGCACCGGCCGACATAATCGCCGATCGCGGCGGGGAGGCGGCGGCGGCGCTGGTGGCGGTGCCGCAGCGGCAGATGGCGCGGCTGCGGGAACTGGGCGCGTGAGCGCGGCCGTCGGATCGCGAAGCCCCTCCTCCTTCGGGGGGAGGGGTTGGGGAGGGGGCCTCTCCGCCTCGCCGCGTTGCTGCGGGCCGCGCTGCCCCACCCCAACTCCTCCCCTGAAGGGGAGGGGCCTGGCACGCCTGCGCCGCTTATGATCGCCGCCCTCTCCGCTCTGCCCCCGCTGATCGCAGGGCATGTCCTGCTGTCGGTGGCGGCGCTGCTGCTGGCGCTGCTCGTCGGACTGCCGCTGGCGTTGCTGAGCGCGCGGCGGCCGGTGTTCGGGCGGGTGGCGCTGGGGGTGGCGGGGCTGGTCCAGACGATCCCCGGCCTCGCCCTGCTGGCGCTGTTCTATCCGCTGCTGCTGGCGCTCTCGTCGCTGGTGGGGGGGGCGGGATACCGGCGCTGGGCTTCCTGCCCGCGCTGCTCGCCCTGTCGCTCTATGCCTTGCTGCCGATCCTCAGGAATGGCGTCGCGGGCCTGCGCGGCATCGATCCGGCGGTGATCGAGGCCGCGGACGGCATGGGGATGACGGCGGCGCAGCGCCTCCGCCTCGTCGAGCTGCCGCTGGCCGCGCCGGTGCTGATGGCGGGCATCCGCACCGCCGCGGTGTGGACGATCGGCGCGGCCACGCTGGCGACGACGGTCGGCCAGGCGACGCTCGGCAACCCGATCTTCGCCGGCCTCCAGACCGAGAATATGACGCTGGTGCTGGCCGGCTGCATCGCCGCCGCGCTCCTAGCCTGGGTGGCCGATCTGGCGCTGGGGCTGATCGAGGGCGGGCTGGCGGCGCGGCGGCGCGGGCGGTGGCTGGCGGGGCTGGCGCTGCTGGCGGCCGGCGGCATGGCGGCGGTGTCGCCCCTGCTGGTGCCCGCCCCGCCGGCGGTGACGGTGGGGGCCAAGAACTTCTCCGAGCAATATATCCTCGCCCGCGCGATCGGCGCGCGGCTGGAACGGGCAGGCTATCGGGTCCGCTATCGCGACGGGCTGGGCTCGGCCGTCGCGTGGCGGGCGCTGGCGGGCGGCGACATCGACGTCTACGTCGATTATTCGGGCACGTTGTGGACCGGGGTGATGGGCCGCACCGGCGCCGTCTCGCTGCCCGCCATCGCGCGCTGGGCGAAGGAGACGGCCGGCGTCCGCGACATGGGGTCGCTGGGGTTCGAAAATGCCTATGCGATCGCGATGGCGACGGATCGCGCGCGGGCGCTGGGCCTGGGCACGCTGGCGAATCTGGCTCGCGCCAGCCCCGATCTGGCGCTGGCGGCGGATCTGGAATTCCTCGACCGGCCGGAATGGGCGGCGATCCGCGCCGCCTACGGCTTCCGCTTCCGCGCCACCGCCGCCTACAACCCGACCTTCATGTATCGCGCGCTGGCGAGCGGCCGGGCGGACGCGATCTCGGCCTTCTCGTCGGACGGGCGCATCGCCGCCGATCGGCTGACGCTGCTGGCGGACCCGAAGGGCGCGCTGCCGCGCTATGACGCGCTGTTGCTGGTCGGCCGCGCCCGCGCCGGCGACGCCCGCTTCGTCGGGGCGCTCGCGCCGCTGATCGGCGCGATCCCGGTCACGCGCATGCGCGAGGCCAATTACCGCGTCGATCGCGATACGGGCAAGCAGACGCCGGAAGCGGCGGCGGCGTGGCTGGACGGGGGGCGGTAGGGTCCGTACTCAATCACGGCAGGAGCCGTGATCGCCCGGAGAGGGCCGCTGGCCAGAAGCGTGGCGCAGTCGCGTGGCGGCGCCCCGCGCAAGCCGCGCGACGCAGCCAGCGGCCCTCTCCGGGCGACCGCGGAGCGGCGGGCCGATTTTGGCGCCGGGCGGCGTCGCGCGTCGGTCACGATGCGGGGGCATCGCTCCCTCCTTGCTCCTGGCCCGGCTCCAAAATCGGTTCCGTCACGGCCCTGTCGTGATCGAGTACGGACCCCAGGCGTCAGGCCCATTCGACCTGATTGCTCGCCGCCTTGTCGTCGCCGACCAGGCTGCGGCAGAAGGAGCAGTGGAAGCGCTTGATGCCGGGGAATTCCTTGCGGACCGCCTTGATGACGTCGTGCAGATAGACGTCGCCGCCCATCAGGCTCCAGCGGTTGCGGATCGTGACGACGCTCATCGACTGCGAATTCTGGATGCCCTTCAGGCTGACCGCGGCATATTTGGCATTCTTGCTCTGCGCCGCCACGAACAGGCGCGCCATATTGTCGTTCTGGTGCGTGACGCGATCGTTGATCGTCGCATAGGTTTCCGCCGGCTGGCCGGGCTTGCCGCCGTGACGCCCCTGATATTTGGTGAGGCCGTAGTTCGGGGCAGGAATCGCCGTTCGTCATCGTCTCCCGCGCCTTGGCCCGCCGATCGGACAGGCCGACGCCGGGGTCGCTGAGGACATTGCCGTGATCGGCATAGAACAGCAGCTCGATGTCGCCGGTGACGTCGAACGGTTTGGTCGACTTCGTATAGCCGCCGTGCGCGCTGATCAGGCAATCGGTGCTGTTGGCGGAGGATTTGAAGAAGAAGAGATTCGATCCCAACGCGACGGCACCCTGCGGTATCGATCCGGCCATGACGTTCTGCCCCCCTGACTTTCAGAATGAGGTTAGCCGAGGGGGTTTCCGCGTCAAGCGCCGGCCCGCTGTCAGGCCAGGCCGAGCCGCCACAGCAGGAAGGCATATTCCTCCGCCACCTCGCGCAGCGAATCGAAGCGGCCGGATTTGCCGCCATGGCCCGCGCCCATGTTGGTCTTGAGGAGGATCGGCGCATCGCCCGTCGCGGTGGCGCGGAGGCGGGCGACCCATTTGGCGGGTTCCCAATAAGTGACGCGCGGATCGTTGAGGCCCGCCGTCACCAGCAGCGGCGGATAGGCCTGCGCCGTCACATTGTCATAGGGGCTGTAGCCGCGGATGAGATGGAAGGCGGCCTCGTCCTCGATCGGATTGCCCCATTCGGGCCATTCGCCGGGCGTCAGCGGCAGGCTCGCATCCAGCATCGTGTTCAGCACGTCCACGAACGGGACGTGCGCCGCCACCGCGCCCCACAATTCGGGCGCCTGGTTGACGACCGCGCCCATCAGCTCGCCGCCGGCCGAGCCGCCCGAGGCGGTGATCCGGCCGGGGGCGGTAAAGCCCGCCGCGATCAGCCCGCGCGCGACATCGACGAAATCGTCGAAGGTGTTCTCCCGCTTCTCCAGCTTGCCGTCGAGATACCAGCGGTAGCCGAGGTCGTCGCCGCCGCGGATATGGGCGATGGCGAAGGCGATGCCGCGATCGAGCAGCGACAGCCGCGCGGTGGAGAAGCCCGGCGGGATCGACAGGCCATAGGCGCCGTAGCCATAGAGGTGGAGCGCGCCGGTGCCGTCCATCGGGAAGTCCGCAGGACAGACGATCGAGACGGGCACCGCCGTCCCGTCCCGCGCCACGATCTCGCGCCGTTCGGTGCGGTAGCGGGCGGGGTCGTAGCCCGAGGGGATTTCCTGCACCTTCAGCGTTTCCAGCGCGTCGGCGGCCGGATCGTAATCGTAGACGGTCGGCGGCGTCACCATCGACTGGTAGGCGAGGCGCAGCCGATCCGGCGCATATTCGGGGTTGTTGGCGAGGCCGGCGGTATAGCTCGCCTCCGGGAAGGCGATGGCGTGGCCCGCGGCATCGTCGCCGCGGTGGAGGCGGACCTGATCGAGGCCGCGCAGCCGCCCCTCGACCACGAACAGGTCGCGGAAGGCGGAAAGCCCGCGGATGTAGAAATCGTCGCTGCCGGGGATCAGCGGCGCCCAGTCACCGGGGCTGGCGAGGGGGGGCGGTGGCGATGCGGAAATTGACATGCTCGTCGTTGGTGCGGATCAACAGGCGATCCTCCTGATCCTCCACCTCATATTCGCGGCCCGCCCGGCGGGGGCTGACCACCAGCGGTTCGGCCAGCGGATCGTCGGCGGGGATCAGGCGCACCTCGCTCGTCACATGGTCGCCGGCCGACAGGACGAGGAAACGGCGCGAGCGCGACAGGCCGACCGAGACGCGGAAACCCTCGTCCGCCTCGTGGTAGAGCGTCGTATCGGCGGCGGGGTCGTCGCCCAGCCGGTGCAGCTTCACGGTATCGACGCGCCACTTGTCGTTGACGAGGCCGTAGGCGAACCGTTGTGAATCCGCCGCCCAGCCGACGCCGCCGAGCGTGCCGGGGATCACGTCCGGCAGATCGGCGCCCGTCGCCAGATCGCGGATGCGCAGGGTGAAGCGTTCGGAGCCGTCGTCGTCCACGCTCCACGCCGCGAACCGCCCGTCGGGGCTGACGGCGAGCGCGCCCAAGCGGAAATAGTCCTTGCCCTCGGCCAGCGCGGCCTCGTCCAGGATCAGCTGCGCATCGCCGCCGGCGGCGGGCCGCCGCCACCAGGCGCGATATTGGGCGCCCGGCCGGAACGCCCACCAGTAGAGCCAGTCGCCGTCGCGCTGGGGGACGCTGGCGTCGTCCTCCTTCAGCCGGCCTTTCATTTCGGCGAACAGCGTGTCGACCAGCGCCGCGTGCGGGGCCATCGCCGCCTCGAAATAGCGGTTCTCGGCTTCCAGATAGGCCAGCACGTCGGGATCGGAGACGGTCGGATAGTTGGGATCGCGCAGCCACGCCCAGGGATCGTCGATCGTCACGCCATGATGGGTCACGCGGTGCGGGCGCGTGGCCGCGACGGGCGGGGCGATCGGATCGGACATTCAAGGCTCCATGATGACGCCGCCCCGATGTATGGCGGCACCCCGAGGAGTAAAGCCATGTCCACCGATCCCGCCCGCATCGCCGCCCTTCGCGCCGAACTGGCCGCCCGCCATCTCGACGGTTTCGTCGTGCCGCTGACCGACGAGCACTTAAGCGAATATGTCGGCGATTATGCGCAGCGGCTGGGGTGGCTGACGGGCTTCGGCGGATCGGCGGGGACGGCGGCGGTGCTGGCGGGCAGGGCCGCGATCTTCGTCGACGGGCGCTATACGTTGCAGGTGCGCGAGCAGGTGGACGGCGCCCTGTTCGCGCCGCTCGGCGTGCCGGAACACAGCGTCGCCGGCTGGCTGGCGGCGGAGGCGCCGGTGGGGGCGCGGATCGGCTACGATCCGTGGCTGCATACCGCCGGCTGGGTCGGCGCGACGCAAGGGGCGCTCGCCGCCAAGGGGGCGGCGCTGGTGGCGGTGGCGGACAATCCGGTCGATGCGGTCTGGGCGGATCGACCGGCGCGCCCGACCGCGCCGATCGTGCCGCATGACGAGGCGCTGGCCGGCCACAGCGGGGCGGACAAGCGCCAGGCGATCGCCGAGGCGCTGGCCGCGGCGCAGGCCGATGCGGTGGTGCTGACCGCGCTCGATTCGATCGCCTGGGCGTTCAACCTGCGCGGCGGCGATGTGGCGCATACGCCGGTCGGCCTCGCCTTCGCGCTGGTCCATGCCGATGGCACCGCCGACCTGTTCGCCGCTCCGGCCAAGGTCACGGACGCCGCCCTCCGCCACCTCGGCAACGGGGTGCGCGTGGCCGACATCGCCGGCTTTCCGGCCGCGCTGGAGGGGCTGGGGGGCCGCACGGTCGCGGTCGATCCCGCCGCCACGGTGGCGGCGGTGGCGGCGGCGCTGGAACGGGGCGGCGCGCGGATCGTGGCGCTGCGCGACCCGACGGTGTTGCCGCGCGCGGTGAAGACGGACGCGGAACTGGCCGGGCACCGCGCTGCGCAGGAACGCGACGGGGCGGCGATGGTGCGCTTCCTCCACTGGCTGTCGATCAAGGCGCCAAAGGGCCAGATGACCGAACTTTCCGCCGCGGCGAAGCTGCGCGCCTTCCGCGAGGCGACGGGGCAGTTGCTCGACCTGTCGTTCGAGACGATCTCGGCCGCCGGCCCCAACGGCGCCAGCCCGCATTATCGGGTGACGGAGGAGAGCGACCGGCGGATCGCGCCCGACATGCTCTATCTGATCGATTCGGGCGGCCAGTATCGCGACGGGACGACCGACATCACCCGCACCGTCGCGGTCGGCACGCCGACCGCGGAGATGCGGCGGCGCTTCACCCTCGTGCTGAAGGGGCATATCGCCATCGCCCGCGCGGTCTTTCCGGCCGGCACGCGCGGCGCGCAGCTCGATACGCTGGCGCGCGCCGCTTTGTGGGCGGAGGGGCTGGACTATGCGCACGGCACCGGACACGGCGTGGGCGCCTACCTTTCGGTGCACGAAGGGCCGCAGCGGATCGCCCCGGTGGGCAGCGCGCAGGCGGGCGGGGACGAGCCGCTGCGCGCGGGGATGATCCTGTCCAACGAGCCGGGTTACTACAAGGCGGGCGAATATGGCATCCGCATCGAGAATCTCGTCGCGGTCGAAATACGGGCGGTGGCGGGGGCGGAGCGGCCGTGCCTCGGCTTCGAGACGCTGAGCTTCGTGCCGATCGATCGCGCGTTGATTGCTACGGAGTTACTGGACGTGAGCGAGCGCGCGTGGTTGGATGACTATCACGCCCGCACATGGGCGCTGATCGGCCCCCGAGTCGAAGGGGCCGCGGCGGACTGGTTGCAGAAGGCGTGCCGCCCGCTGTGACGCGCGGCAACGGGTTGAGGAGAAACGCTTTGGGCAGGAATATCCTTCTGGCGACCGCGGGCCTGATCGGCATCGCCACCGTCGTCTATGCGGCGCGGCCCGACATTCCGGCGACGCCGCCGATGGCGGCGGCACAGGCGGCGAAGATGTCCGCCACCGATTTCCGCCTGACCGCGATCGACGGCGCCCCGCTGCCGATGACGAAGTTCAAGGGCCAGGTGGTGATGCTGGTCAACACCGCCTCGATGTGCGGCTTCACGCCCCAATATGAGGCGTTGCAGAAGATCCAGACGGAATATCGCCCCAAGGGCTTCACCGTCGTCGGCGTCCCCTCGGGCGATTTCATGGGGCAGGAATATGCCTCCAACAGCGAGATTGCGGGCTTCTGCAAATCGAAGTTCGGCATCAATTTCCCGATGGCCGAAAAGTCCGACGTGGTCGGCCCCAAGGCGCTGCCGATCTACAAATGGGCGGCCGCCCGGATGGGGCCGGGCAACACCCCCAAGTGGAATTTCCACAAATATCTGATCGGCCGCGATGGCCAGATCGTCGCCGCCTTCCCCAGCAAGGTGACGCCCGATTCGCCCGAGGTCCGCGCCGCGATCGATGCGGCGCTGAAGGCGCGCGCATGACATCGGCCCGCGCGGCGTTCGCCGCCGGGCTGCTGACCCTCGCCACCGCCGCCCCCGCGCAGGAGGCGGTGACGGGCGTCGCGGACGCGGAGGCGCTGTTCACCAGCCCCGATCCCAGGCTCCACGCCAACAAGCAGGCCGCCTATCACATCGTGAAGGACCTGCTGGAATGCGGCCAGTGGGACAAGGCCGACCGGTGGCTGACGGAACGCTACATCCAGCACAATCCGCTGGCCGCATCCGGCCGGCAGAGCGTGGTCGACTTCTTCACCAAGGTGATGAAGGTCGAGGCGAAGCCGTGCCCCGCGAAGATGACGCGCAAGGTGGCGGCGGTGGTGGCCGAGGGCGATTACGTCACCGTCGCCTTTCCGATGGAGCTGAAGGACAAGGCCGGCAAGCCCTACACCACCACCTGGTTCGACATGTGGCGCTTCGTGGATGGCAAGGCCGACGAACATTGGGATCCCGCCACGCGCTGACATAGGTGCGTTGGCCGCTTGTTAACCCTTCGGCCCTAAGCCGTCTCCACGGATATTGGGGAGACGGTATCGTGGTTCAACTCGCAGAATGGAACGCCGAGACGATCGGCATCGCCGACCTCGACGCGATGGACGATGCGGCGCTCGACCGGCTGCCCTTCGGCGTCGTCGCGATGGACGCCGATGGTATCGCCCGCCGCTACAACGACACGGAAGCGCAGCTTGCCGGGCTGGATCGCGAGCGGATCATCGGCGCGCATTTCTTCGATACCATCGCCCAGTGCATGAACAATTTCATGGTCGCCCAGCGCTATGAGGACGAGCCGGAACTGGATGCGGTCGTGCCGTTCGTGCTGACGCTGCGGATGCGCCCCACGCCGGTACGGCTGCGCCTGTTGCAGCGGCCCGGCGTCGCGCTCAGCTACCTCCTCATCAAGCGCTGAGGCGGGCGCCGTGGAGATGCCCTCCGCCGAGGCCCAGGGCCTGATGGAATTCCTGTACGCCTGCCCGGTGGGCCTGGTGGAGATCGACGGGGCGGGCACCGTCACCATGATGAACCCGCACGCCATGAAGCATCTGCTGCCGATGGCGGGCGATCGCGACATGACCAACCTGTTCTCGATCCTGGAAGGCTGCGCGCCCGAATTGCGCAACCTGTTCGACGCCCATGAAAGCGGGCGGGGGACGGTGGCGGACGGGCTGCGGATCATGGTCGATCTCGGCCGCGGGCGGGGCGGTTCGGACCCCAAGGTCCTGTCCTGCACGCTGGTGCGGATGCGGCCCGATCGCGCCATCGCCACCTTCGTCGACATCACCCAGCAGGTCGCGCAGGAGCGGCGGCTGCGGCAGGCGGAGACGTGGTTCGCCTCGCTGCTCGACGGGATCAACGATTATGCGATCCTCACCATCTCCGCCGACGGCTGGATCGAGGCGGCCAACGCCTCCTTCCCGCGCCAGACGGGGATGGCGGTGGAGCATGTCGTCGGCCGCTATCTGGACGAGGTGCTGACGATCGACGCCCAGTCCGGCGAATTGCTGTGCGGCGACCAGCTGCGGCTGGCCGAGCGCGACGGCTGGTGCCTGACCGAAGGCTGGCAGGCGCGTACCGACGGCGGCCGCTACTGGTGCCAGCGGCTGGTGGCGGCGCGCGTGGCGGAGGGCGATGCCGGCGTCTCGGGCTTCACCGTGGTGCTGCGCGACGTGGTGCGGCAGCAGGGCGATTCGGACGAATTGCGCCGGATGCTGACGCGCGATCATCTGACCGGCGCCGCCAACCGCGCCCATTTCTACCGCATCGCCGAGCGCGAGCAGCAGCGCTGGGAGGCGGACGGGCGGCCCTTCTCGCTGGTGATGATCGATGTCGATCATTTCAAGGCGGTCAACGACGTCCACGGCCATCCGGTCGGCGACCGGTTGCTGCGCGCGCTGACCGAGGCCTGCCAGGCGACGCTGCGCCCCGGCGACCTGTTCGCGCGGCTGGGCGGCGAGGAATTCGCGGTGCTGCTGCCCAATACCGACATCGGCCGGGCGATGCTGCTGGCCGAACGGCTGCGGGCGCAGGTGGCGGCGATGCGGATCGACGGGCAGGGCGGCCCGCTGGCGGTGACGGCGAGCCTCGGATGCGCGGACATCCACCACGGCGGGCCGACGATCGAGGCGCTGGTCGCCGCGGCGGACAGCGCGCTCTACGCCGCCAAGCGCGGCGGCCGCAATCGCGTGTCCCGCTATGCCGCGCTGATGGAGGTGGGCGCCGCCTGACGGCGCGCGCCGATCACCCCCACAGCACGGGATCGAAGCGCAGCGGCTCGCCCACCGCCTGTGCGGCGAGCGCGCCGTCGCGCATCACGACATGGCCGCGGACGATCGTGCCGACCGGCCGGCCGGTGATCGCGCGGCCGGTGAACGGGCTCCACCCGCAGCGCGAGGCGAGCCAGCTTTCCTCGATCGTCCAGCGCGCCTTCAGGTCGACGAGCGTGAAATCGGCGTCGTAGCCCGCGGCGATCCGCCCCTTGGCGGTGAGGCCGAACACGCGCTGCGGCCCGGCCGAAGTGAGTTCCACCAGCCGCTGGAGCGTCAGGCGGCCGGCGGCGACATGATCCAGCATCAGCGGCAGCAGCGTCTGCACCCCGGGCATGCCCGATGGGGAGGCGGGATAGGGCTTGGCCTTTTCCTCCCGCGTATGCGGTGCGTGATCCGATCCGATCACGTCCGGCACGCCCTGATTGAGCCAGTGCCACAGGCCGTCGCGATGCGCGCCCGAGCGGATCGGCGGGTTCATCTGCGCGAAGGTGCCGAGCGCCGGATACGCTTCCTCGCCGGCCAGCGTCAGATGCTGGGGCGTGACTTCGCAGGTGGCGAAATCCTTGTGCCGGGCGATCAGCGCCAGTTCGGCCGGCGTGGTGACGTGGAGGACGTGGATGCGGCGGTTGGCGGCCTTCGCCAGCCGCAGGATGCGCTGCGTGGCGAGGAGCGCGCTCTCGTCGTCGCGCCAGACGGGGTGGCTGGCGGGATCGCCCTCGATCCGCTCGCCCATCCGCGCCTGCATCCGCGTCTCGTCCTCGGCATGGATGGCGACGCGGCGATGCCCTTCGGCCAGCACGCGGGCGAGGTCGCCATCTTCCGAAACGAGCAGATCGCCGGTGGAGGCGCCCATGAACACCTTGATGCCGGCGGTGCCGGGCAGGCGTTCCAGCTCCGCCAGATGGGGCACGTTGGCGGCGGTGGCGCCGACGTAGAAGGCATGGTCACACCACATGCGGTGGTGGGCGCGGGCGAGCTTGTCGGCGATGGCCTCGGCCGAATCGGTATTGGGCTTGGTGTTCGGCATCTCGAACACGGCGGTGACGCCGCCCAGCACCGCGGCGCGGCTGCCCGTCTCCAGATCCTCCTTCGCCTCCAGGCCCGGCTCGCGGAAGTGGACCTGGCTGTCGATCACGCCGGGCAGCACGGTGAGGCCGGCGCAGTCGATCGTCTCGGCGGCGTCGCCCGTCACGCCCAGTTCGACGATCCTGCCGCCGCTGACGCCGACCGACGTCTCGACCGGGCCGCCCGGCGTCCACACGGTGCCGTTCTTCAGGATCAGATCGTAGGTGGGCATAAGGCTACTCCGGCGGGGTGGCGGGACGGGTCGGCCCCTCCTACCTGTCCGCAATGCCCGCCACCACCCTTGCGGATCGCGCGATCCTCCGTCTCTCCGGCCCCGACGTGCGGGGCTTCCTTCAGGGCCTCGTCACCAATGACGTGGCCGGCCCCCTGCCGGTCTGGGCGGGGCTGCTGTCCGCACAGGGCAAGGCGCTGTTCGATTTCCTCGTCTGGGCGGACGGCGACGATCTGCTGATCGATTGCGAGGCGGCGGCGGCCGAGGCGCTGGCGCGGCGGCTGACGCTCTATCGCCTGCGCCGGCCGATCACGATCGCCCCCGATCCCGCGCTCGCCGTCCATTGGGCGGCCGAAGGGGAGGCGGGGGTGGCCGATCCGCGCCTGCTTGCGCTCGGCCGCCGCTGGATCGCCCCGCCGGGGGCGGCGGTCGAGGGGTGGCGCGCGCATCGGCTGGCGCTGGGCGTGGCGGAGGGGCAGGCCGAACTGGGGCAGGACAAGACCTTGTGGCTGGAGGCCAATGCCGCCGAGCTGAATGGCGTGAGCTTCACCAAGGGCTGCTATGTGGGCCAAGAGAATACGGCGCGGATGAACTGGCGGCAGAAGGTGTCGCGCCGGCTGTTCGTCGTCCCCGCCGATCCGGGCGAGGCGGGCGTCTGGTATCCCGACATCGGCCGCGGCGTCGTCCGCCGGCGGGTCGAGGCGGCGGGCGATGCGATCGTGCCCGGCTGGCTGGCGACGGCGCTGGCAGCGGACTGACCGGAACCCGGCGGCCCCCGGAACGTCCTCACCCCCCGACAGGGAGGTGTCCATGCCCGAAACGTTCATCGGCCTGCCCCGGCGATCCGCCGACGATCTGGCGGACGTGCGCGTCGCCGTGCTGGGTGCGGCGGAGGCGTCGCCCTACAAATTGGGCGAGGCGAGCCATTCGGCCGGCGCCCCCGCCGCGCTGCGCCGCGCGTCGATGCGGTTCGCGGGATCGCTGATGCAGCATGACTTCGATCTGGGCGCCGCCTTCTTCACCGCCAGGGACGATCATCGCGGCCTCGCCGATTGCGGGGACGTGAAGACCAGCACCTACGAGCCGGAGGCCAATCGCGCCGCGATCACCGAAGGCGTCGCCCGGCTGCTGGCGGCGGGCGTGCGCCCGCTGGTGCTGGGCGGGGACGATTCGGTGCCGATTCCTGTGCTGGCCGCCTATGAAGGGCACGGGCCGCTGACGATCCTGCACATCGACGCGCATGTCGATTGGGCGGACGTGATCCAGGGCAATCCTTATGGCTACGGATCGCCGATGCGGCGTGCGGCGGAGATGCCGTGGGTGACGGGGATGGTGCAGGTCGGCATCCGCGGGCTCGGTTCGGGCGAGGGCTGGCAGCATGACGATGCGCGCGCCTGGGGGAGCCATATCGTCACCAGCTACGATCTGCACGATCGGGGCGTGGCGGCGGTGCTGGCGCTGATCCCCGAGGGCGCGCGCGTCTTCGTCTCGATCGATTGCGACGGGATCGATCCGGCGATCCTGCCCGCGGTCAACATGCCGACGCCCGGCGGCCTCGGCTATGAGGATATGATCCGCCTGCTGCGCAGCACGGCGGCGAAGGCCGAGATCGTCGGCACCGCGATCCTCGAATATGTGCCCGTGCATGACAATGGCCGCCAGCTTTCGGGGCAGGTGGCGGCGCGGATCGGCGCGGTGGCGATGGGGCTGATGGCGGGGTTCGGGCGGGCGGCCTAGGACGGATCGACGGTCAGTCCCGCGGGCGATCCTCCCCTCCCTGAAAGGGAGGGGCCGGGGGTGGGTTCGTTGCGAGGCTCGGTTCCGCCAGGCAACCGGCGAACCCACCCCCGACCCCTCCCTTTCAGGGAGGGGAGCGGTCTAGTCCGTCGCCCAGTCGCGGCGGCGATAGCCCTGCGCCCACAGCAGGGCGGTCAGGTCGCCATGATCGATGCGGGCGCCGGCCGCGGCGGCGGTGGCGGGCTTGGCGTGGTAGGCGACGCCGAGGCCGGCTTCGCGGATCATCGGTATGTCGTTGGCGCCGTCGCCCACCGCCAGCACGGAGGCGGCGGGGATGCCGAGCGCCTGCGCCTCGGCCAGCAGGGTCTGCCGCTTGGTTTCGGCGCCCACGATCGGGCGCTGGACGGTGCCGGCGAGGCGGCCGCCCGCGATGTCCAGCACGTTGGCGACGGCGCGGTGGAAGCCGATCGCCGCCGCCACCGCATCGGTGAAGGCGGTGAAGCCGCCCGAGACGAGCACCGCCCGCGCGCCGGCCGCGCGCATCGTCCGCACCAGCGTCCGCGCGCCGGGCATCAGCGTCACGCGCTCCTCCCGGCAGCGATCGATCACGGCGGCGTCCAGCCCGGCGAGCAGCTTGACGCGGGCGTCGAGCGCACCCTCAAAATCCAGTTCGCCGCGCATTGCCCGCTCGGTGATCTCGGCGACCTGCGACTTGATGCCGGCATAATCGGCCAGTTCGTCGATGCATTCGATCGTGATCATCGTCGAATCCATGTCGGCGAGCAGCAGCCGCTTGGCGCGCCCCTCCGCGGGCTGGACGACCACGTCGACGCCGGGCGACAGCCCCTCCAGCGCGGCGCGCGCCGCCTCCGCCGTCAGGCCGGCGAAAGGCAGGTCGCAGGCGTCGCCCTCGTCCAGCCATTCGGGGGCCGCGGCGGTGCCGCCGGCATCGGCGATGGCGGCCGCCGCCGCATCGATATCCTGTCGGGCGAGCCGCCCGGCCGCTATGAGTGTCGCGATGGCCAATGATGATCTCCCTGCCGTGGCGCTTATCGCGGGGCCGACGGCGAGCGGCAAGTCGGCCCTGGCGCTGGCGCTGGCGGCGCGGACGCCGGCGACGATCGTCAACGCCGATTCGGCGCAGGTCTATCGCGACCTGCGCCTCCTTTCCGCCCGGCCGAGCGCGGCGGAGGAAGCGCAGGCGCCGCACCGCCTGTTCGGCCATCGCGACGGGGCGGAGCCTTGTTCGGCGGCGGACTGGGCGGGGGAGGCGAAGGCGGCGATCGCCGAGGCGCAGGGCGCGGGGCGGCTGCCGGTGCTGGTCGGCGGGACCGGACTCTACATCAAGACTTTGCTCGACGGGATCGCGCCGGTGCCGCCGATCGATCCCGCCGTTCGCGCGCGCGTGCGGGCCTTGCCGGTGGCGCAGGCGGCGATGGCGCTGGCGGCGGAGGATCCCGCGGCGGCGGCGCGGCTCGCCCCCAGCGATACGACGCGCATCGCCCGCGCGCTGGAGGTGGTGCGATCGACCGGGCGGCCGCTGGCGGCGTGGCAGGCGGCGCGGAGCGGGGGCATCGCGGGCAGGGTGCGGCTGGTGCCGATCATCCTGCTGCCGCCGCGCGACTGGCTGCGCGCGCGCATCGCCACGCGCTTCGCGGCGATGATGGCGGGCGGGGCGGGGGAGGAGGTGGCGGCGCTGCTGGCGCGCGGGCTGGACCCGGCGCTGCCGGTGATGCGCGCGATCGGCGTGCCCGAGATTGCGGCGTGGCTGCGCGGGCAGATGGATGCGGCGGCGGCCGTCGATGCGGCGGTCACCGCCAGCCGCCGCTATGCCAAGCGCCAGCGGACCTGGCTGGCGCATCAGCTTCCGCCCGAATGGCCGCGCATCGAGCAGCCGATGGATGACGCGCTGACAGCACAACTCGCAATAAAATTACACGAACAAGCGTTGACATGATAGTTTTCTGTCTTTAGCGGACGCCCCTCACGATAAGCGAGCAGATTATGACGAGCGAACGGCCCGGCGCGGACATCTTGATCGACACGCTGGTCGAACTCGGCGTGGAGGTGGTGTTCGGCTATCCGGGCGGCGCCGTCCTCCCGATCTACGACGCCATCTTCAAGCAGGACCGCATCCGCCACATCCTCGTCCGGCAGGAGGGCGGGGCGGCGCACGCGGCGGAGGGCTATGCCCGCGCCACCGGCAAGCCGGGCGTCGTGCTCGTGACATCGGGGCCGGGCGCCACCAACGCCGTCACCGGCATTGCCGACGCGCTGATGGATTCGATCCCGATGCTGGTCATCACGGGGCAGGTCGGCACCCCGCTGATCGGCACCGACGCGTTCCAGGAATGCGACACGGTCGGCATCACGCGCCACTGCACCAAGCATAATTACCTCGTGAAGGATCCGGCCAAGATCGCCGACGTGGTGCGCGAGGCGCATCATATCGCGACGAGCGGCCGGCCCGGCCCGGTGCTGATCGACCTGCCCAAGGACGTGCAGGTGGCGAGCGCCGTCACCGGCCCCAAGCCCGCCGACATCCTCCAGCACCGCAGCTACCGCCCGCAGACCGAGCCCGATCCGGCGCTGATCGAGGCGGCGGTGGAGATGCTGGCGGCGGCCGAGCGGCCGGTGCTCTATACCGGCGGCGGCATCATCAACGCCGGGCCGGCCGCCAGCGCGGCGCTGGCCGAGTTGCAGGCACTGACCGGCGCGCCCGTCACCTCGACGCTGATGGGCCTCGGCTGCTTCCCCACCTCGCACCCCGATTTCCTCGGCATGCTGGGGATGCACGGCACCTATGAGGCGAACCTCGCGATGAACGAGGCGGACCTGATCGTGGCGATCGGCGCGCGCTTCGACGATCGCGTGACCGGCCGGCTCGACGCGTTCAGCCCGAACAGCCGGAAGATCCATATCGACATCGATCGCAGCTCGATCAACAAGATCGTCCGCGTCGACCTCGGCATCGTCGCCGATGCCTGCCGCGCGACGGAGGCGATGGTGGAAGTCTGGAAGGCGCGCGGCCATACCGCCAACGATCTGGCGCCGTGGCTGGCGCGGGTCGAGGGGTGGCGGGGCAAGAAGTCGCTGGCCTTCCCGCAGAGCGACACCGAGATCATGCCCCAGCACGCCATCCGCCGGCTGTGGGAGGCGACGCGGGCGCGCGATCCGATCATCACCACCGAAGTCGGCCAGCACCAGATGTGGGCGGCGCAATATTTCGGGTTCGAGGGGCCGAACAAGTGGCTGACGTCCGGCGGCCTCGGCACGATGGGCTATGGCCTGCCGGCCGCGATCGGCGCGCAGATCGGCTGCCCGGATGCGCTCGTCATCGACATCGCCGGCGAAGCCTCGATCCAGATGAACATCCAGGAGATGGCGACCGCCACGCAATACCGGCTGCCGGTCAAGATCTTCATCCTCAACAACGAATATATGGGGATGGTCCGCCAGTGGCAGGATCTCACCTATTCGGGCCGGCACAGCCACAGCTATTCGGAATCGCTGCCCGATTTCGTGGCGCTGGCCGAAGCCTATGGCTGGAAGGGGCTGCGCATCGACGATCCGGCGGCGCTGGAAGACGGCATCGCCCAGATGCTGGCGCACGACGGCCCGGTGATGGTCGATTGCCGCGTCGCGAAGCTGGCCAATTGCTTCCCGATGATCCCGAGCGGGGCGGCGCATACCGACATGCTGCTCTACCAGAGCGAGGTGACGGGCGAGATGGACGACGAGGCCAAGGCGCTCGTCTGAAGCGCCGCTTTTCCTTAGGAAGACCCATGAAGATCAGGAACGATCCGGCGGAGCGGCACACGCTCTCCGTCCTCGTCGAGAACGAACCCGGCATCCTCGCCCGCATCGCCGGGCTGTTCGCCGGCCGCGGCTACAATATCGAGAGCCTGACGGTGGCCGAGGTGACGGAGGATGAGAACGTCAGCCGCATCACCATCGTCACCAGCGGCGCGCCCGCGACGATCGAGCAGATCATGTCGCAGCTCGACCGGCTGGTGCCCGTCCACCGCGTGATCGACCTGACGGCGCGCGGTGCGCATGTCGCGCGCGAGCTGGCGCTGGTGAAGGTGGCGGGCACCGGCGACAAGAGGATCGAGGCGATGCGGCTGGCCGAGGTCTATCGCGCCCGCGTGGTGGATGCGACCACCGCCTCCTTCGTGTTCGAGGTGACGGGCAATCCCGACAAGATCGACAAATTCCTGGAGCTGATGCGCGAGGTGGGGCTGGTCGAAGTCTCGCGCACCGGCGTCGCCGCGATCGGCCGGGGGGCCGAGGCGGCCTGATCCCCAATCTCACCGTTCGCGCCGAGTAGCCATTGAGCCTGCCGAAATGGCGTATCGAAGCGCCCTTCGATACGGGGCTTCGACAGGCTCAGCCCCTACTCAGGGCGAACGGGTTCACATCACCCCGCGGGCGGGGCAAGCATAAGGGAAGCACCATGCGCGTTTACTACGATCGCGATGCCGACATCGGCCTCATCAAGACCAAGAAGGTCGCCATCGTCGGCTATGGCAGCCAGGGCCATGCCCATGCCCAGAATCTGAAGGATTCGGGCGTGCCGGACGTCGCGATCGCGCTCCGCCCCGGTTCCGCATCGGCCGCCAAGGCGGAGGGCGCCGGCTTCAAGGTGATGACCAACGCCGAGGCGGCGGCCTGGGCCGACATCGTCATGATCCTGGCGCCCGACGAGCATCAGGCCGCGATCTACGAGGCGGACCTTAAGGACAATCTGAAGCAGGGCGCGGCGCTCGCCTTCGCCCACGGCCTCAACGTGCATTTCGGCCTGATCGAGCCGCGGCCCGATCTCGACGTGTTCATGATCGCCCCCAAGGGCCCCGGCCACACGGTGCGCGGCGAATATGTGAAGGGCGGCGGCGTGCCCTGCCTGATCGCCATCGCGCAGGACGCCAGCGGCAACGCGCATGACGTGGCGCTCAGCTATGCGGCGGCGGTCGGCGGCGGCCGTTCGGGCGTGATCGAGACGACCTTCAAGGAAGAATGCGAGACCGACCTGTTCGGCGAGCAGGCGGTGCTGTGCGGCGGCCTCACCCACCTGATCCAGGCCGGGTTCGAGACGCTGACCGAGGCCGGCTACGCCCCCGAGATGGCCTATTTCGAATGCCTGCACGAGGTGAAGCTGATCGTCGACCTGATGTATGAGGGCGGCATCGCCAACATGCGCTATTCGATCAGCAACACCGCCGAATATGGCGACATCCACACCGGCCCGCGCGTCATCACCAAGGAGACCAAGGCCGAGATGAAGCGCGTGCTGGAGGACATCCAGGCCGGCCGCTTCGTCAAGCGCTTCATCCTCGACAATCGCGCCGGCCAGCCCGAGCTGAAGGCCAGCCGCGAGCTTGCCGCCGAGCATCCGATCGAGAAGGTGGGCGCCGAGCTGCGTGCGATGATGCCGTGGATCGGCAAGAACAAGCTGGTCGACAAAGCCAGGAACTGAGGCTGGCACCGCCGCCCCGGCCGGGGCGGCGGATACGGAGGGGCGGGCGGGAAGCGCCTGCCCCGTTCCGTTTCACCCCTTCGGCGTGAGGCGCAGCAGGCGGCCGCCGGGCGCATCCTCCAGCACCCAGATCGCGCCGTCCGGCCCCTGGCGGACGCCGCGGATGCGGGCCTTCATGTCCCACATCTCGATCTCGTCGGCCTCCGTGCCGTTCAGCGCGACGCGGACCAGCCCCTTGCCCGCAAGCGCGCCGATGAAGGCGCTGTTGCGCCACGCCGGGAACAGCCGGCCCGAATAGATCATCAGGCTGGACGGCGCGATCGACGGGTTCCAGCTCGCCTTGGGCGCCTCGAACTCCTGGCGGGTCGGGTGATCGGGAATGTCCTTGCCGTCATAGTGATTGCCGTTGGAGACGATCGGCCAGCCATAGTTGCGGCCCGGCACGACGAGGTTCAGCTCGTCCCCGCCGAGCGGCCCCATCTCCACCTCCCACAGCCGGCCGCGATCGTCGAAGGCGAGGCCCAGGAGGTTGCGGTGGCCGTAGGAGACGACCTCCGGCTTGAAGCCCCTGGCCGTCAGCGGCCCCTTGCCCGCGGGCTTCCCCTCCGCCGTGAGGTGCAGCACCTTGCCGAGCGATCCCGACGGATCCTGCGCGGGATCGAACTTCTGCCGTTCGCCATTGGTGTAGTAGATCGTGCCATCGGGCGCGAACAGGATGCGGCCCGAATAATGGCCGCCGCCCTCCACGAACGGGCTGGCGGTGTAGAGCGTGGTCACGCCCTCCAGCCGTGCCGCATCGCCCGTGGCGGCAAGCTTGCCGCGGGCGAGGATCACACCCTTCAGGCCGCCGTCGCCCGCCGCCGAATAGCTGAAATAGACGAGGCCATCCTTCGCGAACTGCGGGGAGATCGCGACGTCCATCAGGCCGCCCTGTCCGCCGCTGTCCACCGCGGGCACGCCGGCGACGTCGATCTGCGTCTTGCCGTCCGCCGAGACGAGCTTCAGCATGCCCTTCTTCTCGGTGACGAGCATCCGCCCGTCGGGCAGGAAGGCCAGCGCCCACGGCGCCTTGAAGGTGGCGACGGGCGTGACCGCGAAGGGCAGGTCGGCCTTGGGCGCGGGCTTGGTGATCGGCGCCTGCTGCGGCGTCTGGGCGCCCGCGCCGCAGGCGGCGAGGCCGAAGGCGGCGGCGGCAAGGATCGGCGAACGCATCAGGCAATCTCCCCAGTCGGTTCGGCCCCCGATACGATCGGGCGGCCCCGCACCCCGAAACGCTTGCCGCGCCCGATTGGCAAGCCTATATCCGACTCGTTCCTCTCGACATTGGCAACATTGGCGAGGTCGGGCCGCAAGGCCCGGCGCGGACGCCGCATGTCGTATCACCGGAGCTTCCTTGACCGATACCGCCGCCATCGCCGCTCTGATCGCCCCCGAGGCCGAGGCGCTCGGCCTCTCGCTGGTGCGCGTGCAGATGTTCGGCGGGCGCAGCGATCCGACCTTGCAGGTGATGGCCGAGCGCCCCGACACCCGCCAGCTCGACCTGGCCGATTGCGAGGCGCTGAGCCGCCGCATCTCCGACGTGCTGGACGCCGCCGATCCGATCGAGGAGGCGTATCGCCTCGAAGTCTCCTCGCCCGGCATCGACCGGCCGCTGACCCGGATCGCCGATTTCGCCGACTGGCAGGGGCATGAGGCGCGGGTGAAGCTTGCCGAGCGGATCGACGGGCGCAAGCAGTTCGATGCGATCCTCGCCGGCGTAGAGGGGGATACGGTGCTGCTGGACGGCGGCAAGGGCGGGCGCTTCGCGATCCCCTTCGGCCAGATCGCCTCGGCCAAGCTGGTGCTGACCGACAGGCTCATCAAGGCGACCGCACCGCTTTCGACCGAAGGCGCGGATCGCATCATCGAAACGGCGCCGGACGACGGCGCGAACGACAATTCAACGCAAGAAGGACAGGACTGATGGCCACCGCCATTTCCGCCAACAAGGCCGAGCTGCTCGCCATCGCCGATGCCGTCGCGCGCGAGAAGCTGATCGATCGCGAGATCGTGATCGACGCGATGGAGGATGCCATCCAGCGCGCCGCGCGCGCCCGCTACGGCCAGGAAATGGACATCCGCGCCAAGATCGACACCAAGCAGGGCGATCTCCGCCTGTGGCGCGTGGTGGAAGTGGTGGAGGAGGTGGACAACCTCTACACCCAGGTCTCGGTGGAAGGCGCGCAGAAGTTGCAGAAGGGCGCCGTGATCGGCGACTTCATCGTCGATCCGCTGCCGACGTTCGAGTTCGGCCGCATCGCCGCGCAGGCCGCCAAGCAGGTGATCTTCCAGAAGGTGCGCGACGCCGAGCGCGAGCGCCAGTATGACGAGTTCAAGGATCGCGCCGGCGAGATCATCACCGGCGTCGTCAAGCGCGTCGAGTTCGGCCATGTCGTGGTCGATCTGGGCCGCGCCGAGGGCGTGATCCGCAGGGATGCGCAGATCCCGCGCGAGGTGGTGCGCGTGGGCGATCGCATCCGTTCGCTGATCCTTCGCGTGGTGCGCGAGAACCGCGGGCCGCAGATCTTCCTCAGCCGCGCCCACCCCGATTTCATGAAGAAGCTGTTCGCGCAGGAAGTGCCCGAAATCTACGACGGCGTGATCGAGATCAAGGCGGCGGCGCGCGATCCCGGCAGCCGCGCCAAGATCGGCGTCATCAGCCACGACGGGTCGATCGATCCGGTCGGCGCCTGCGTCGGCATGAAGGGCAGCCGCGTGCAGGCCGTCGTGCAGGAGATGCAGGGCGAGAAGATCGACATCATCCCCTGGTCGCCCGACACCGCCACCTTCGTCGTCAACGCGCTCCAGCCCGCTCAGGTGGCGCGCGTGGTGATCGACGAGGAGGATGCGCGGATCGAGGTGGTGGTGCCCGACGACCAGCTTTCGCTGGCGATCGGCCGCCGCGGCCAGAACGTGCGCCTCGCCAGCCAGCTGACCGGCCACGCCATCGACATCCTGACCGAGGCCGACGCCAGCGAGAAGCGCCAGCGCGAATTCGTGCAGAACAGCGAGATGTTCCAGCAGGAGCTGGACGTGGACGAGACGCTGGCGCAGCTGCTCGTCGCCGAGGGCTTCGGCAGCCTCGAGGAGGTGGCCTATGTGGAGGCGGACGAGATCGCCTCGCTGGAGGGCCTGGACGACGACATCGCCGCGGAGTTGCAGAGTCGCGCGCAGGAAGCGCTCGACCGCAAGGAAGCCGCCAATCGCGAGGAGCGGCAGGGTCTGGGCGTCGAGGACGCGCTGGGCGAGCTGCCCTACCTTACCGAGGCGATGCTGGTGACGCTGGGCAAGGCGGGGATCAAGACGCTCGACGATCTGGGCGACCTCGCCACCGACGAACTGGTCGAGAAGAAGCGCGCCGAACAGCGCCGCCGCAAGGAAGGGGAGGCCAAGCGCGACGACCGGCCGCAGGACAAGGGCGGCGTGCTGGGCGAATATGGCCTGACGATGGATCAGGGCAACGAGATCATCATGGCCGCACGGCGGGCGGCCGGCTGGTTCGGCGACGAGGAAGAGGCCCCCACCGACGAGGCGGGCGCCGACGTCCCCTCGCGCGAGATGGACGCCTGATGCCGTTCGTCGACATCCGGCTGGCCGGCCCCGCCACGCGCGACCAGAAGGCCGCGGTGGTGGCGGACGTGACGCAGGTGCTGGTCGACCGGCTGGGCAAGGCGCCGTCGGGCGTGCACGTCACCATCACCGAATATGCGCTGGAGAATTACGGCGCCGGTGGCCGGCTGGTGGCGGACATCGCCCCTCCCGCGAAGGGAGACGCGCAAGCGGATGGGCAACGATGAGCAGCCCGACGGCCTGACCGCCGCCGCCGACGCAGCCGCCCCCGACCGCCCGGCCGATGCCGGTGCGGGCGCCGGCCGCGCGCGTGCCGAGCCCGAGCGACGCTGCATCCTGAGCGGCGAGCGCGCCCCGCGCGGCGGGCTGATCCGTCTTGCCCTGGGGCCGGACGGCACCGTTCACCCCGACGTGCGCGGCAAGGCGCCCGGCCGGGGGGCGTGGATCGGCGTGACGCGCGCCGAACTGGAACAGGCCGTCGCCAAGGGGCGGCTGAAGGGTGCGCTGGCCCGTGCCTTCAAGGGGCCGGTGGCGGTGCCGGCGGGGCTTGCCGAGGCGATCGAACAGGGCCTCGCCCGTGCGACGCTCGACCGGCTGGGGCTGGAGGCGCGCGGCGGCACGCTGCTGACCGGATCGGACCGGATCGGCGACGCCGCGCGCAAAGGGCAATTGGCGCTCCTCCTCCACGCCGCGGATGCGGCGGCGGACGGGTCGCGCAAGCTGGATCAGGCATGGCGCGTCGGCCGCGATGCGGAGGGTTCGGCCATGCGGGGCCTTACAATCCCGGCCGGCCGCGCCATATTGTCCATGGCGTTGGGGCGCGAAAATGTGGTACATGTGGGCATCATCGCCCCGGCTGCCGCCGCGCGCGTTGGCGGCGCCTTGGACAGGTGGCGTCGTTATATCGGATGGGACGACGAGGCTTCGGGCGCTGCGATCGACACGCAGGGCGCCGCGGCGCATGGGCTGAATTCGAAGGGTTTGAAGGGCACAGATGAGCGATAACGACAAGCCGAAGCTGGGGATGCGCGCGCCGCTGGGCGTCCGGCGCACCGTGGAGACGGGCAAGGTGAAGCAGAGCTTCAGCCATGGCCGGTCCAACACGGTGATCGTCGAGACGAAGAAGGCCCGCGTGTTGCGCCGCCCGGGCGAGGCGCCCGCGCCTGTCGCCGAGCCGGAGGTGGCGCCCGCCGCCGCCCCGGCGCCTGCCGCGGCCCCGCCTGCGCCCGCCGCGCCCGCGCCCGCGCTCGCGGCCGAGCAGCCGCAGCCAGCCGCACCCGCCGCCGCCGCTGCGGCACCCGCGCCGGCCGCCGCCGCGCCGGCGGCCCCGGCCCGGCTGCAGCCGCAGCCCCCCCCGCGCTGCACCCTCGCGCCCGGCGACGCCGGCACGTGCGCTGACCCCGCTCGAGCGGCGCGAGCAGCAGGAGCGCCTGCTGCGCGAGGCCGAGGAAGCGCGCATGGCCGCGCTCGAGGAGGCGCGCCGGCGCGAGGATCGCGCCCGTGCCGAGGCGAGCGAGGAGGAGCGCCGCCGCGCCGAGGAGAACCGCCGGGCGGAGGAGGAGCGCGCCAAGGCGCCGCCCGCCCCCGAGCCGGAACAGGAAGCCCCCGCGGCCGAGGCGCCGGCCGCCGCCGCCGCCGCGACGCCGGAAGCGCCCGCCGCCGATGCCGCGGCCCCTGCGCGCAGCTCCACGCTGCCGCCGCCGCGCCGCTTCACGCCCGTCGCCAGCCCCAAGCGGCCCGAACCGCCCAAGCCGGCGCAGCGCGACCGCAAGGGCGACGATCGCCGCCAGTCGGGCAAGCTCACCGTCACCCGCGCGCTGGACGACGATACCGGTGCGCGTGCCCGCAGCCTCGCCGCGCTGAAGCGCGCTCGGGAGAAGGACAAGCGCGCCCACCAGTCGGGCCAGGTGTCCGCCAAGCAGGTGCGCGACGTGGCGGTGCCCGATACGATCACCGTCGGCGAGCTCGCCAACCGCATGGCCGAGCGCGGCGCGGATCTGGTGAAGGCGCTGTTCAAGATGGGCATGCCCGTCACGATCAACGCCTCGATCGATCAGGACACGGCCGAGCTGCTGGTGACCGAATTCGGCCACAACATCCGCCGCGTCTCCGACGCCGACGTCGATCTCGTCACCGAGACGGACGTCGATGCGGCCGAGACGCAGCAGTCGCGCCCGCCCGTCGTCACGATCATGGGCCATGTCGATCACGGCAAGACCAGCCTGCTCGATGCGCTGCGCGGCACCGACGTCGCCGCGGGCGAGGCGGGCGGCATCACCCAGCATATCGGCGCCTATCAGGTGCAGGTGAAGTCGGGTGCGAGGATCACCTTCCTCGACACGCCCGGCCACGAGGCGTTCAGCGACATGCGCGCGCGCGGCGCCGACGTGACCGACATCGTCGTGATCGTCGTCGCCGGCGACGATGGCATCCGCCCGCAGACGATCGAGGCGATCAACCACACCAAGGCGGCCAACAAGCCGATGATCGTGGCCATCAACAAGATGGACAAGCCCGGCAGCAACGCCCAGCGCGTGCGCGAGGCGCTCCTCCAGTACGATGTGCAGGTGGAGAGCATGGGCGGCGACACGCAGGAGGTGGAGGTTTCCGCCTTGCAGAAGCTGGGCCTGGACGAGCTGATCGAGAAGATCGAGTTGCAGGCCGAGGTGCTGGAGCTGACCGCCAACCCGGATCGCGCCGCCGAGGGCGTGGTGGTGGAGGCGCAGCTGGACAAGGGCCGCGGCCCCGTCGCCACCGTCCTCGTCCGTCGCGGCACGCTGAAGACCGGCGACATCTTCGTCATCGGTGCCGAAAGCGGCAAGGTGCGGGCGATGGTGGACGACAAGGGCAAGACGGTGAAGACCGCCGGCCCGTCGACCCCGGTCGAGGTGCTCGGCATCTCGGGCGTGCCGCATGCCGCCGACCAGCTGTCGGTCGTCGAGAACGAGGCGCGCGCCCGCGAGGTCGCCGCCTATCGCGCCGGCGTCATCCAGCAGAAGCGCACCACCAACACGCCGGCCAGCCTGGAAAGCATGTTCTCGGCGATGCGCGAGAAGCAGGCCCAGCAATATCCGGTGGTGGTGAAGGCGGATGCGCAGGGCTCGGTCGAGGCGATCGTGGGGTCTCTCAACAAGATCTCGACCGCCGACATCCAGGTCCGCATCCTCCATTCGGGCGTGGGCGGCATTACCGAGAGCGACGTATCGCTGGCGGCGGCGTCCAAGGCGCCGATCATCGGCTTCAACGTCCGCGCCAATGCCAAGGCGCGCGAGATCGCCCAGCGCGACGGCGTGGCGCTGAAATATTACGACGTGATCTACGACCTGCTGGACGAGATCCGTGCCGCGATGGCGGGCCAGCTCGGCCCCGAATATTTCGAGACGGTGGTCGGCCGTGCCGAGGTGCGCGAGGTCTTCTCGGCCGGCAAGCACGGCAAGGCGGCGGGTCTCCTCGTCACCGAAGGCTTCATCCGCAAGGCCCTGCGTGCCCGCCTGACGCGCGACGACGTGATCGTCTACAACGGCTCGATCGCCTCGCTGCGCCGCTTCAAGGACGACGTGCCCGAGGTCCGCGCGGGTCTCGAGTGCGGCATCACGCTGGAGAATTCGGTGGATGTGAAGCCGGGCGACTTCCTCGAGACGTTCGAGGTCGAGGAGCGCGCCCGCACGCTGTGACGGGGCGGGCTGGTGCGGTGCGCGCCGGCCCCCTAGCATCTCCGGCGGCGCGCATCCTGCGCGCCGTAAGGAGGTGAGGAATATCGAAAACGAAATGATAGCGGCGTTGGTGTTCGGAACAGCCACGCTCATGGTCGCGATCATCGCCCTGGTGATCAAGATCGTCGAGCTTGGCCGCCGATAGCCGACGCAGGGGTCCGGCGCTGGAACGCCGGACCCCGAATACCAATTGAGCCCGGATGCTGGAACATCCGGGCTCAGGAGGTGATACTATCGAAATTGAAACAACAGCGCGTTCGATATACGCCACCCCACGTTCGGAAACAAGATGCGCCGCCAGGAAACCGCCGAAGGAAAGTCCGTCCGCCTGCTCCGCGTGGGCGAGCAGGTGCGCCATGCCCTGTCCGGCGTGCTGATGCGGGGCGAGGTGCATGACGAGACGCTGGCGGCGGCGATGGTGTCCGTCACCGAGGTGCGCATGTCGCCCGACCTGCGCCACGCCACCGCTTTCGTGAAGCCGCTGGCGGGCGACGATCAGGTGGTGCTGAAGGCGCTGCGCACCAACACCGCCTTTCTTCAGTCCGAAGTGGCGCGGGCGGTGAACCTGAAATATGCGGCGCGGCTGAAATTCCTGATCGACGAAAGTTTCGACGAGGGTGGCCGCATCGACAGCCTGTTGCGCGAACCCAAGATCGCGCGCGATCTGCCGGCGGGCGACGGCGACGAATGACCGACGCCTTCGCGCGGGCGCTGGCGGACGGCGACCTGCGGCTGATCCCCTTCACCGAGACGCATCGTGCGGGCCTGAAGGACGCCTGCGCCGAGGATGCGGCGATCTGGGACATCTACCCCACGTCGTTCGCGCCGGACCGCTTCGACGCCACGCTGGACGGCGTGCTGGCCACCCCCACCCGCCGGCCGCTGACCATCCAGCTTGGGGAGGCGATCGTCGGCATGACCGGCTGGCTGGCGCTGGGAGTCCGCCCCGGCACGATCGAGATCGGCGGCAGCTACCTCCGCCCCGCCGCGCGCGGCACCGGCCTCAACGCGCGGATCAAGCGGCTGATGCTGGATCACGCTTTCGCGCATGGCATCCGCCGCGTCGAATTCCGGGTCGATACGCGCAACGGCCGCTCGATGGCCGCGGTGGCGAAGATCGGCGGCGTCCTGGAGGGCGTGCTGCGGCAAGATGCCGTGACGTGGACCGGCCATGTCCGCGATGCGGCGCTCTTCTCGATCCTGAGGGACGAATGGACGGCTGGCTGATCCTCGACAAGCCGCTGGGCCTAGGCTCGACGCAGGCGGTTTCCGCGGTGAAGCGCGCGCTCCGGCGCTGCGGCTGCGCGAAGGTGAAGGTGGGCCATGGCGGCACGCTCGATCCGCTGGCGACTGGCGTGCTGCCGATCGCGCTGGGGGAGGCAACGAAGCTGACCGGCCGCATGCTCGATGCCGACAAGGTCTATGATTTCACGATCGCCTTCGGGGTGGAGACGGACACGCTCGACGCCGAGGGGCAGGGCGTCGCCTTCTCGGACGAGCGGCCGACGATCGAGGCGGTGCAGGCGATCCTGCCCGCCTTCACCGGCGCGATCGAGCAGGTGCCGCCGGCCTATTCGGCGCTGAAGGTGGCGGGCGAGCGCGCCTACGACCGCGCCCGCGCCGGCGAGACGGTGGAGCTGGCGGCGCGAGGCGTGACGATCCACCGCCTCGCCATCACCGACGCCGGCGACAGCGGCGAGGGCGCGCTGCTGCACGAGGTGACGCTGTCGGCCGCCGTCTCCAAGGGCACCTATATCCGCAGCCTGGCGCGCGATATCGCCCAGGCGCTCGGCACCGTCGGCCATGTGACGATGCTGCGGCGGACCAAGGCCGGGCCGTTCGCGCTCCCACAAGCGATTACGCTTGCCAAATTGGAGGAAGCCGCTACTGCCCCGGCGCTTGCAGGCCTGTGCCTGCCATTGACGGCGGGGCTGGACGGCATCCCGGCCTTGGCCGTCACCGCGCACCAGGCGCAGGCCCTGCGATCGGGGCAGGCGCCGGGCGGGATCGCCGCTCCGGACGGCCCGTGCCTTGCCCTGCTGGGGGACATCCCCGTGGCGCTGGCCGAGGTGACGGGCGGCACGATCCGCACGGTGCGCGGCTTCAACCTGATGCCGAAGGACTGACCAGACAATGACGATCACCGCCGAACGCCGCCAGGAACTCATCAAGGACAATGCCCGCGCCGAAGGCGATACCGGCTCCCCCGAGGTGCAGATCGCGATCCTGACCGAGCGGATCGTGAACCTGACCGAGCATTTCAAGACGCACGCCAAGGACAATCACTCGCGCCGCGGCCTGCTGCTGATGGTCAACAAGCGCCGCAGCCTGCTGTCCTATCTGCAGAAGAAGGATCGCAACCGCTATCAGGCCTTGATCGCCAAGCTCGGCCTGCGCAAGTAACGCTTACCGGACGGCCCCTCACGGGGCCGTTCTTGCATTCGGGGTGCTGCCGAGGCAGGCTCCGCATCGCCCGATCCCCGGCATCCGGCCGGGCATCGGTTTTCGGGTGAGATCGCCCGAACCCCCGGCGCCCCATCGCGAGGGTGCCGCGACAGGCCCCGGCCGGCATAGGGCCGCCGGAGACAAGGAAACCCAATGTTCGATATCAAGAAGACGGAAATCCAGTGGGGCGGCAAGACGCTGACGCTGGAGACGGGCCGCGTCGCCCGCCAGGCCGATGGCGCGGTGCTCGCGACGCTCGGCGAGACGGTGGTGCTGTGCGCGGTGACCGCCGCCCGCTCCGTGAAGGAGGGGCAGGATTTCTTCCCGCTGACCGTCCACTATCAGGAAAAGTATAGCGCGGCCGGCCGCATCCCCGGCGGCTTCTTCAAGCGCGAGCGCGGTGCCACCGAAAAGGAAACGCTGACCAGCCGCCTGATCGATCGCCCGATCCGCCCGCTGTTCCCGGAAGGCTTCTACAACGAGATCAACGTCATCGCCCAGGTGCTGAGCTATGACGGCGAGAACGAGCCGGACATCCTGGCGATGGTCGCCGCGTCCGCCGCGCTCACCATCTCTGGCGTGCCGTTCATGGGGCCGATCGGTGCTGCCCGCGTCGGCTATGTCGACGGGCAATATGTGCTGAACCCGACCAACGCGCAGGTTAAGGAAGGCGACCTCGACCTCGTCGTCGCCGCCACGCATGATGCGGTGATGATGGTCGAATCCGAAGCCAAGGAGCTTTCGGAAGAGGTGATGCTGGGCGCGGTCGTGTTCGCGCACGAAGCCTCGCGCACCGTGGCCGATGCGATCATCGATCTGGCCGAGCAGGCCGCCAAGGATCCGTGGGAACTGCCGACCTACGACGACAGCGCGCTGAAGAAGCAGGTCAAGGATCTGATCGGCGCGGGCATCGCCAAGGCCTACAAGCTGACCGGCAAGGCCGATCGCGTCGCCGCCATCGCCGCCGCCAAGGCGCCGATGAAGGAAGCCTTCGCCGATGCCGATCCCGCCACGCGCCTGAAGGCCGCCAAGTTGGGCAAGAAGGTGGAGGCGGAGATCGTCCGCACCGCCATCCTGAAGGAAGGCCGCCGCATCGACGGCCGCGACACCAAGACCGTCCGCCCGATCGAGGCGATGGTCCACTTCCTGCCGCGCACCCACGGCTCGGCGCTGTTCACGCGGGGCGAGACGCAGGCGATCTGCACCACCACGCTGGGCACCGCCGACGCGGAGCAGATGATCGACGGGCTGACCGGCCTCCACTACGAGCGGTTCATGCTCCACTACAACTTCCCGCCCTATTCGGTGGGCGAGGTCGGCCGCTTCGGCGCGCCGGGCCGCCGCGAAGTGGGCCATGGCAAGCTGGCGTGGCGCGCGCTGAACCCGGTGCTGCCGAGCAAGGAGGAGTTCCCGTACACGATCCGCGTCCTCTCGGACATCACCGAGTCGAACGGCTCCTCCTCGATGGCGACCGTCTGCGGCGGTTCGCTGGCGATGATGGACGCGGGCGTGCCGCTGAAGCGCCCCGTTTCGGGCATCGCGATGGGCCTGATCCTGGAAGGCAAGGACTTCGCCGTCCTGTCCGACATCCTGGGTGACGAGGATCATTTGGGCGACATGGACTTCAAGGTGGCCGGCACCAGCGAGGGCATCACCAGCCTCCAGATGGACATCAAGATCGCCGGCATCACCGAGGAGATCATGAAGGTCGCGCTGGAGCAGGCCAAGGGCGGCCGCGCGCACATCCTGGGCGAGATGGCCAAGGCGCTCGACCACACGCGCGAGGAAATGTCCGCGCATGCGCCGCGCATCGAGACGATGTCGGTGCCCAAGGACAAGATCCGCGAAGTGATCGGCACCGGCGGCAAGGTGATCCGCGAGATCGTGGCGACCACCGGCGCCAAGGTCGACATCGACGACGACGGCACGGTCAAGATCAGCTCGGCCGATCCCGAGAAGATCGCGGCCGCGCGCAAGTGGATCGAAGGCATCACGCAGGAAGCGGAAGTCGGCAAGGTCTATGACGGCAAGGTCGTCAACCTCGTCGATTTCGGCGCCTTCGTGAACTTCATGGGCGGCAAGGACGGCCTCGTCCACGTCTCCGAAATCCGCAACGAGCGGGTCGAGAAGGTGTCGGACGCGCTCAGCGAAGGCCAGGCCGTGAAGGTCAAGGTGCTGGAGATCGACCAGCGCGGCAAGGTGCGCCTGTCGATGCGCGTCGTCGATCAGGAGACGGGCGCCGAGCTGGAAGACACGCGCCCCGCCCGCGAGCCGCGCGAACCGCGCGGCGACCGCGGCCCGCGGCGTGACGGCGATCGCGATCGTGGCCCGCGCCGCGACGGCGAGCGTGGTCCGCGGCGTGACGGCGACCGCGATCGCGGCCCGCGCCGCGACGGCGGCGACCGCGGCCCGCGCCGCGAGCGTGGCGGCAACGATGACGGCCCCGCGCCCGAATTCGCGCCCGCCTTCCTGCAGCGCGACGACGATTGATCGTCCTGCTGGCCGGTGCCCGATCGACGATCGGGCACGGTCGCGGAAGCACCGAGGGGGGTCGTGCGCGGCCCCCCTTTGCGTGTACGCTGGCCCGCGTCAGGTCCGTTATGGACTTTGCGGGTGCGATGCTTACTCAGGCGAAATGACCACAGCCGTGACGCGCCTACTCGAACGCCTGCCGTTGCTGGAGGCGCGGCCCGTGGCGGCCTATGCGCTGGCAATCGCGCTGTCGCTGGTCGCGGCGGCGCTGCGCGAGCTGCTCGATCCGGTCTTCCCGCCCGGTTATCCCTATCTGACCTTCTTTCCCGCCGTGATCCTGAGTTCCTTCTTCCTCGGCCGGGGACCGGGGACGGCGGCGGCGCTCCTGTGCGGGGCACTGGCGTGGTATTTCTTCATACCGCCCTTTCGCAGCCTCGAGATAACGCCGCGCACCGGCGTGGCGCTGGCCTTCTACGCCGGTGTCGTCGCGGTCGACATCGCGCTCGTCCACTGGATGCAGCGCGCCAACCGCCATTTGCGCACGGAACGCGAGCGGACGCAGATGCTGGCCGAGCGATCCGATCTGCTGTTCCGCGAATTGCAGCATCGCGTATCGAACAACCTCCAGATGATCGGCGCGGTGCTGAGCTTGCAGCGCCGCGGCGTGACCGATCCGGCGGCGGCCAAGGCGTTGCAGGATGCGGCCTCCAAGCTGGCGCTGATCGGCAGTATCCAGCGCCAGCTCTACGATGGCGGCGGCGGGCAGGTGGCGCCGGGCGCCTTCCTGCGCCAGCTTGCCGACGATCTGCTGGAAGCGGGTGGCAAGCCGGGCATCGCCCACCATGTCTCGACCGACGAGACGATCGCGCTCGATCCCGACGGGCTGATCCCGCTCGCGCTCATCATGGCCGAGGCGACCGCCAATTCGATCGAACACGGCTTTGCGGAGCGGGAGGACGGCAGGATCGCGATCGAACTGACGCGCGAGGCGGACGATGTCGTGCTGCGGGTGGCGGATGACGGTGCGGGCCTGCCGCCCGGCTTCGCGCTGACCGCACCGGCCAGCCTCGGCCTGCGCATCGCCACCACGCTGGCGCGGCAATTGGGCGGGCGCTTCAGCTTGAGCCCGCGGCCGGATGGCGGCACGATCGCCGAACTGCGCTTCGCCGGGTGAGGGCGGCGCGGCGTCAGGCCGCCTTCTTCATCTCCATCCGGTCCCAGATCTCGACCAGCGCCTGCGTCAATTCGCGCATCATCTCGGGCGAATGGCTGGGGCCGGGGGTGAAGCGCAGCCGCTCGGTGCCACGCGGGACGGTCGGATAATTGATCGGCTGCACGTAGACGCCATATTCGGCGAGCAGGATGTCGCTGACGCGCTTGGCCTTGACCGGATCGCCCACCATCAGCGGCACGATGTGGGTGGTGGACGCCATCACCGGCAGGCCGGCATCGGCGAACATATCCTTCAGCGTCTGGGCGGCGGCCTGCTGGCCCTCCCGCTCGATCGACGAGGATTTGAGGTGGCGGACGCTGGCGAGCGTGCCGGCGACCAGTACCGGCGACAGCGAGGTGGTGAAGATGAAGCCCGGCGCATAGCTGCGGATCACGTCCACCACGGTGCGGCTGGTGGCGATATAGCCGCCCATCACGCCGAACGCCTTGCCGAGCGTGCCTTCGATAATCGAGACGCGATCCGCGACGCCGTCGCGATCCGAGATGCCGCCGCCGCGCGGGCCGTACATGCCGACGGCGTGGACCTCGTCCAGATAGGTCAGCGCGTTATATTTGTCGGCGAGGTCGCAGATCGCGGCGATCGGTGCCACGTCCCCGTCCATCGAATAGACGCTCTCGAAGGCGATCAGCTTGGGCGTTTCGGGGTCCGCCGCCGCCAGCAGCTCTTCCAGATGCTCGACGTCGTTGTGGCGCCAGATGCGCTTCTCGCAGCCCGAATTGCGGATGCCCGCGATCATCGAGGCGTGGTTCAGCTCGTCCGAGAAGATGATGCAACCGGGCAGCAGCCGGCCGAGCGTGGAGAGGGTGGCGTCGTTGGAGACGTAGCCCGAGGTGAAGAGGAGGGCGGCCTCCTTGCCGTGCAGGTCCGCCAGCTCGTTTTCGAGCTGGATGTGATAATGGGTGTTGCCGCCGATGTTGCGCGTGCCGCCGGCCCCGGCGCCCACGTCGTGCAGCGCCTCCTCCATCGCCGCCAGCACCTTGGGATGCTGGCCCATCGACAGATAGTCGTTCGAGCACCAGACGGTGATCGGCTTCGGGCCATTGTGGCCGGCGAAGCAGCGCGCATTAGGGAAGGCCCCCTTGTTGCGCAGGATATCGATGAACACCCGGTAGCGGCCTTCGGCATGAAGACGCTCGATCGCCTGGGTGAAGACGCGGCCGTAATCCAATGGCTTTCCCTGTATCCTACGGGGGCTCGCGGACCCCTTACCCGTGCCGGCGCCCCGAGGCCAGCGCGAACGCATCGCAACTGTGATCGACCGGGGCGATCAGCGCGGCGGCAGCAGCGTCATGGGATCGCGCGGGCGGCGGCCCTGGCGGATCTCGAAGTGCAATTGGGGTTCCGCCACGAAGCCGGTCTTGCCGGCGGTGCCGATCGGCTGGCCGCGCTTCACCGCCTGCCCGCGCGCGACGCGCATCGTGCCCAGGTGGCCGTAGGCGGTGAGCCAGCCATCGCCGTGGCGGATGAGGACGAGGTTGCCGTAGAGCGGGATGCCGGTGCCGGCATAAGCGACGGTGCCGTCCGCCGCCGCGCCGACCGGATCGCCCGCCTCCGCCGCGATGTTGACGCCGTCATTGCGGCGGCCGTCGGTTGCGGTGCCGTAGGGGACGAGGATGCGGCCGGCGAGCGGCCAGGCGAAGCGGCCTGCGAAGCCGGCGGGCGGGGCGACGGCGGCGGTGGCGGGTGCGGGGCGGGCGGGGGTGGCGACGGCGGGGCGGCCGCCCTTCGCCAGCGCCGGCTCGCCCCCGGAGGCGAGATCGCCGATGTCGATGCGGAAGGCGCGGGCGCGGGCCTCGATCGATCCGGCGGGCGGGGCCGGGATCAGCAGGCTCTGGCCGGTGCGGAGCAGGAAGGGCTCGCCAAGCCCGTTGGCGGCGATGATCCGCGCCCAGGGCACGCCGTAGCGGCGGGCGAGCGACAGCCCCGTCTCGCCGGGGGCGACGGCGTGGACCTGCCCCTCCGGGATCGTCAGCCGCTGGCCGGTGCGGAGCGGATAGGGGGCGGTAAGGCCGTTGGCGGCGGCGATGGCGGCGGCGGGCACGCCGGTGCGCGCGGCGATCACCGCCAGCGTCTCGCCGGGGCGGACGGGGCGGATTTCGGCAGAGGCGGCGGTGGCGCCGATCAGCAGCAACAGGGCGGCGGCGGGGAGCGGGCCGCCCGCCATCAGCCGGCCCGCCGCGTGGGAGCGGTGCCGGGGCGCGCCCGCATCACCGATATGCCGCCGCCAGCGCGGCGCGCGAGGGGCCGTGCGTCATGTCGAGATGGAGGGGCGTGACCGAGACATAGCCCGCCGCCACCGCCTCGAGATCGGTATCGCCGTCGCCGCCGGCGGGGGCGGTGCCGGCGAGGCTGTACCAGAAATAGGGGAAGCCGCGCGGATCGGTGCGCGCATCTATCGCGAGGCGGCCATAGTCGCGCAGGCCCTGCCGCGTGACGCGGATGCCCTGCACCGCGTCCGCCGGACGCGCGGGGAAATTGACGTTGACGAGCGTGCGCGGCGCCCACGGCCCGGCGACGAGCGGGCGGAGGACGCGCTCGCCCCACGCCGCCGCCGCAGCGAAGGACACGTCGTCGCCGGGTGCGGCCCTGGCATAGACCTGGCTGAGCGCCACCGAGGGGATGCCCGCCAGCGCCCCTTCCATCGCCGCCGAGACGGTGCCCGAATAGCTGACGTCCTCGGCCAGATTGGCGCCGCGGTTGACGCCGGACAGGATCAGGTCGGGCCGCGCATCCGCCATCAGCCGGCCCAGCGCCATCATCACCGCATCGGTGGGCGTGCCCGAGACGGCGTGGCGGCGATCGCCCGCCGGGCGGACGCGCAACGGGCGGGTGAGCGTCAGCGAACGGCCGGTGCCCGATTGCTCCTCGGCCGGGGCGACCACCGTTACGTCGTCCGACAGCGCCGCCGCGATCCGTTCCAGCACCGCCATGCCGGGGGCGTGGATGCCATCGTCGTTGGTGACGAGGATGCGCATCAGGGGGCGATCGTGGCGAGGCCGCCGGTATAGGGCAGCAGCACCTGCGGCACGCGCACCGATCCGTCCGCCTCCTGATAATTCTCCAATACCGCGACCAGCGTGCGGCCCACCGCCAGACCCGAGCCGTTGAGCGTATGGACGAAGCGCGTGCCCTTGGCGCCGGCGGCGCGGGCTCGCGCATCCATCCGCCGCGCCTGGAAATCGCCGCAGTCCGAACAGGAGGAAATCTCGCGATAACGGCCCTGGCCCGGCAGCCACACCTCCAGATCGTAGGTGCGGCGTGCGGAGAAGCCCATATCCCCGGCGCACAGCAACATCCGCCGGTAGGGGAGGCCCAGCGCCTCCAATATGCCTTCGGCGCAGGCCGTCATCCGCTCATGCTCGGCCGCCGCCTGTTCGGGCGTGGCGATCGAGACCAGCTCGACCTTCTCGAACTGGTGCTGGCGGATCAGGCCGCGCGTGTCGCGCCCGGCGGCCCCGGCCTCGGCGCGGAAGCAGGGGGTGAGGGCGGCGAAGCGCAGCGGCAGCGTGGCTTCCTCCACGATCCGTTCGCGGACGAGGTTGGTGAGCGACACTTCCGCTGTCGGGATCAGCCAGCGATCGTCGGTGGTGCGGAACAGATCGTCGGCGAATTTCGGCAGCTGGCCGGTGCCGAACAGCGCCTCCTCGCGCACCAGCAGCGGCGGGGCGACCTCCAGATAGCCGTTCGCCTCCGTCTGGCGATCGAGCATATATTGGCCGAGCGCGCGGTTGAGCCGCGCCGCGGGACCGCGTAGCGCCGCGAAGCGCGCACCGGATATGGTTGCCGCCGCCTCGAAATCGAGGCCGAGGGCGGGGCCGAAATCGGCATGGTCGCGGGGGGTGAAATCGAAGGTGCGGGGGGTGCCCCAGCGCTTCACCTCGACATTGCCGGTCTCGTCGGCGCCGTCGGGCACGTCGTCCGCCGGCAGGTTGGGGAGGGCGGCGAGCGCGGCGGCGAGCGTGGCCGAGACCTCGCGCTCCTCGGCTTCCAGCGCCGGCATGCGCACCTTGATCTCCGCCACCTCGGCGGTGAGTGTGGCGGCGGCCGCCTCGTCCTTCTGCGCCTTGGCCTGGCCGATGGCGCGCGACGCCTCGTTGCGGCGGGCCTGCGCCACCTGAAGCGCCTGCGCGATGGCGCGGCGTCGCTCGTCCAGCGCCAGCAGCGCGGGAGAGGCGGCCTCCGCCCCGCGGCGGGCGAGGGCGGCATCGAAAGCGGCGGGATCGGCGCGGAGGGAGCGGATGTCGTGCATGGCCCGCCGGCTATGACCGCGCCCGCGGGAGGCCGCAAGCGCAACCGGAACGCCCGACCCGCGTTGGCCGGGCTGTGACGAAGCGAGACGGACCTGCGACGGATGCCGCCAAGGGCGGTCGGGATTGCGGCCCGGCCACGCTTCGTCCCGCCGATCGCCCGCCCCGCCGCCGAAAAGGCGGACGCGGCGCGGATCGACCCCATATGCGTAACAAGTCTGGAACTGGAAGGAGTTGAAAACCATGTCCATGCGCAACCTGATGATGCCCGCCGCCGCCGCCGCTGCGCTGTTCGCGGTGCCGCTGGCGGCCCAGACGACCGCCCCTGCGGGCGATCCTGCCGCAGCGCAGCCGGCGACCGGCGCCGCTCCTGCGGCCGGCGCCACCGCTGCCACCGGCGGCAAGGTCGCCGCCGGGCAGACCGTCAAGGACGTGAGCGGCGGCACCGTCGGCACCGTCGAGGCGGTGACCGGCGAGGTCGCGACCGTCAACACCGGTACGAACAAGGTGGGCGTGCCGCTCGCCTCCTTCGCGGTCGGCCCCGATGGCCCGGTGCTGGGCATGACCAAGGCCGAGCTGGATCAGGCCGCCTCCGGCGCCGCCGCCAACGCGCAGGCCGATCTCGCCTCGGCGCTGGTGACGGGCGCCGACGTGAAGGGCAGCGGTGGCGCCTCGGTCGGCAAGGTCTCGGCCGTGGAGGGCGAATTCGTGACGGTTGACACCGGTTCGGCCAAGGTCCGCCTGCCGAAGACCGCCTTCGCGAAAGGCCCGTCCGGCCTGATGATCGGCATGAGCGCCGCCGAGTTCGAGGCCGCCGCCAAGGGCGCCACCGCCTCCGCCTCCACCGGCAACTGATCCGTCCGCGATCCGCGCACGGCGCGAACCGCCCCCGGCCGATGGCCGGGGGCGGATTGTCCGCGCTTGTGCACCGGCTGACGGATTGGTAAAGGCGCCGCGGGGGCCGGAGCCTCGCTATCCGCACCGCCGTGGCGGCCGCGTCGCTCCCGGGTAAGGAGCGGTGTTTCGATGGCGACGATGGCAATGACCGAGCCGCGCGACGGCAACGCGGCGACCGACGATCTGATCGAGAGCGACTATCGGCCCCATGCGGACGAGCCTTTCATGGGCCCGCGCCAGCAGGCCTATTTCCGCGCCAAGCTGCGCGCCTGGAAGGATTCGATCCTGCGCGAGGCGCAGGGCACGCTCGTCCAGCTGCAAAGCGATTCGATGCGCGAGCCGGACGTGACCGACCGCGCTTCCAGCGAAACCGACTGGTCGATCGAGCTGCGCACGCGCGACCGGCAGCGCAAGCTGATCGCCAAGATCGACGCGGCGCTGCGCCGCATCGACGAGGGCGAATATGGCTATTGCGAGGTGACGGGCGAGCCGATCTCGCTGGGCCGGCTGGAAGCCCGCCCGATCGCGACGATGACCGTCGAGGCGCAGGAGCGGCACGAGCGCAACGAGCGCATCTCGCGCGAGGAATAGGGGCCGGACCGGGGCGTGCCCCCCGGCCCCGCGCCATACCGCTCGACGTCGGGCAGGCGCGTGCGGCCGCTGCCATGGCCCTCGCCGCCCGACTTTCCTCGGCAAGGGTCGTTCCCCGCCCCGCATTAACCCTTCGGTTACGACGATCCGATATCTCCGCCCGCAGGTTTCGAGGGAGACGAGGTGACCGTGGACGAGCAAACCGAGGCGAGCGCCCGTCGCGAGCCGCGCGACAGCCTGTTCATGTCCGCCATGATCGGCCCGGTCGGCGGGACGCCGGTAGCGGCGCGGGTCCGCAACCTTTCCGGCGGGGGTGTGCAGGTGGAGTGCACGCCGTCGTTCGCGACGGGCGATCCGGTGGAACTGGAATTGCGCGGCGTCGGCCGTGTGCGCGGGCACATCGCATGGAGCGCGCCGGGCGGCAAATATGGCATCGCCTTTGCCGAGCGCATCGATCCGAGCCTCGCCCGCCGCCCGCTGAAGGACACGCAGCAGCCGATGCTGGTGAAGGCGTCGACCAGCGTCTATCGGCCGCGGCTGCGGTAACGGTCGCGCGCCGCCTCAGCGCAACGCGCCTGCGATCAGGGTCGCGGCCAGCCCGAGCATTACCACGCCGACGATCGCGTCCAGCACCCGCCACGCCGCGGGGCGGGTGAACAGCGGCGCCAGCAGGCGCGCGCCGAACCCCACCGTCGCGAACCAGACGAAACTGGCGCTGGCTGCCCCCGCCACGAACACGGGGCGGAGTGCCGGCGGCTGCGCCGATCCGGCGGCACCCATCAGCAGCACCGTATCCAGATAGACGTGCGGGTTAAGGAAGGTGAAGGCGGCGCAGGCGGCAAGCGCGCGGCCGAGCGTGAGGCCGGGGGCGTCGCCCGGCGCCATCGCCGCGGGCGTCGCCATCCGCCGCAGCGCAGCGACGCCATACCAGCCGAGGAAGGCCGCGCCGGCCAGCGCCATCGCCATCGTCAGCCCCGGCACGGCGGCGATCAGCGCCCCCATGCCGCTGACGCCGGCGGCGATCAGCACCGCGTCGGCAAGACCGCAGAACAGCACGATCGGGCCGACATGCTCGCGGCGCAGCCCTTGCCGCAGCACGAACAGATTCTGTGCACCGATCGCCATGATGAGCGCGGCTGAGAGGAGGAAGCCTTTGAGGAAGGCAGGAAGCATCTGGGTCATAGAGGCCTTATCGCCTCGCGATCCCATGAAGGAAAACTTGTTCTTCTTAACGTGATGAAGCATGACTTCATCATGCTCGACTATGCCGCGCTCGCCGCCGTTGCCGCCGTCGTGCGGGAGGGTTCGTTCGATCGGGCGGCGGCGGCGCTCGGCATCACGCCGTCCGCCATCTCGCAGCGCGTCCGCGGACTGGAGGAGCGGATGGGCACGATCCTGATCGAACGGGGCCAGCCGTGCCGGGCGACCGCGACCGGCCATGCGCTGTGCGACCATTTCGATCGCGTGCGGCTGATGGAACAGGATCTCGCCCCCGGCCTGCGCGGGATCGCGCAGGCGGACGGGGCGCTGCCGCGGGTTGCGATCGCGGTCAATTCCGACAGTCTGGCGACGTGGTTTCACGCGGCCGTCGCCGACTCCGGCATAACTGCCGACATCGTCCTGGAACTCGCGCTCGACGACGAGGCGCATACCGCCGATCGGCTGCGCCGGGGCGAGGTGCTGGCGGCGGTGAGCGCCGATCCCGCGCCGGTGCCCGGCTGCCGGACGATCGCGCTCGGCATGCTCGGCTATGCCGCCTGCGCCAGCCCGGCCTTCATCGCCCGGCATTTCCCGACGGGGGTGGATTCGGTGGCGCTGGCGCATGCCCCTTATCTTCGGTTCGACCGGCACGACATGTTGCAGGCACGCTGGGCGCAGGCGGCGCATGGTGCCGATCTGGCGGCGATCGCGCATCGCGTGCCGTCCACCCACGCCTTCCTCGATCTCGCGCTGGCCGGCCTCGGCTGGGGCTTGCAGCCGCTGCCCCTGGCGGAGGCCTGTCTGCGCGACGGCCGGCTCGTGGAACTGCCGCCGGCGCGGCGGATCGACGTGACGCTCTACTGGAAGGTCGCGCGATTGCAGGCGGGGGCGCTGGACCGGCTGACGCGGTCCGTGCGCGCGGCGGCGGCCCGCAGCCTGCGCCCGACGCCGGCGGACGACGCGTGACGACGGACGCGGGCATTCGGAGCGGTTGCGCCGATCACCGCCCGCCGGATAAGAAACCGCACAATCGTGAGGGGCCGGGCGATGCGACGGACGACGCTTATCATGGCGCTGGCTCTGGCCTCCGCCGCACCTGCGGCAGCCGACGTCATCCTGCCCGGTACGCCGGTCGTGCCGATCCGGATCGATGCGGCGCAGGCGCGCCGGATGGAGCAAGCGGCGCGGGATGCGATGCCGGCGATCTTCGATCTGTCGCGCGCCGGACGGCCGGCCTATCTCGACGATGCCTATCGCGCGGCGGGGGCGAAGGGTATCGTCGCGATCGAGCGGATCGTGGCCGTGCGGGTCATCGGCTATCGGGCCTTCGTGCTGGTGGTCGCCGAACGTTATCAGTCGCCGCAGACGATCGGGGAGGCCTACGTCTATATCCAGTGCCGGTTCGACGATGACGGCCGGGTGACGGGCATCGACATGGACATCTGACCGGCGAGTGCGGCGACGCGCTGGCGGTCAGGACAATTGGTCGGGTCACGGGCGCCCTCGGAATGGTGGAGGGGAGACGATCGATGCTGGACCTGCTGGCCGTGGCCGCTGCGATCACGGTGGCGCCTCCCTCGAGCGCGGCGGCGGCGGAGATGGCGGCGGCGCGCGACCTGCTGCACGGGGGCGGCGCGGCCGGTCCGACGCTGACGATCCCGCGCGGTCGCGGTGCCGCCAACCTCTGTTTCGCATCGGCCGCGGCGAAGGCGCTCTATCCGGGCGCGGGGGTTGAGGCCGTGACCCGCGACAATCCGTTCATGCCCTATCCGGAAGCCAATGGCGGGCCCTGCGCGATCCGCGTCTTCGCGACGCCGATCGCGGCGCCCGCCCCGGCCAAAGCCGCCTATCGATCCTGCACGATCGGCTTTCGCACCGAAGGAGGGCGGCAGGTGATCGACATCGCGCCGAACGCCGGCGTTCCCGTCACCCGCTTCGTGCTGGGCGAATGCTTCTATCGCATGGCCCTGGCGCTCGAAGGCTATCGCGGGGCCTTGGACATGCCGACCGAGCGGCTGTTCGTTTCCACCGATCGCGGTTTCTGGGCGGGGCAGGCGCGGTTCGTCGGCCCGATCGCGAGCTTCCTGCCGATCCGCCTGACGCGGCTGTGCCCGACGTTGCCGGCGGCTTATTACCGGGCGGATTTCGCCGATTGGGCGGCGCGGTCCTGCATCCCCGCGCCCCCGGAGCCCGCCGCGCGGCGGGAGTGAGGCGGGGGCAGAGGCCCCCGCCCGCGCCGGGCCTCAGGCGAAGGCCGCCTTCAGCGTATCGACGAGATCGGTCTTCTCCCACGGGAAGAAGTCGCCCTCCGCCACGCGGCCGAAATGGCCGTAGGCGGCGGTCCGCTGGTAGATCGGCTTGTTGAGGCCGAGATGCTCGCGGATGCCGCGCGGGGTCATGCCGCACAGCGCTTCGATGCCGCCGATCGCCTGCTCGATGCCGGCGTCGGTCACGCCGTCGCGCGCGGTGCCGTGCGTATCGACGTAGAGCGACAGCGGCTTGGACACGCCGATCGCATAGGCCAGCTGGATCGTGCAGCGGCGGGCGAGGCCGGCGGCGACGATGTTCTTGGCGAGATAGCGGGTGATGTAGGCGGCCGAGCGATCGACCTTGGTCGGATCCTTGCCGCTGAACGCGCCGCCGCCATGGGGCGCGGCGCCGCCATAGGTATCGACGATGATCTTGCGGCCGGTAAGGCCGGCGTCGCCGTCCGGCCCGCCGATCTCGAAGCTGCCGGTGGGGTTGATGTGGTAGACGGTCTCGTCCGACAGCAGCTCGGCCGGGATCACCTTGGCGACGACCGCGCGGACATAGGCGTGGAGTTCGGCCTCCTTGTCGCCCGCGTCATAGCCCTTGCCGTGCTGGGTGGAGACGACGATCGCGGTGGCGGCGGCGGGCTTGCCGTCCACGAAGCGCAGCGTGACCTGGCTCTTGGCGTCCGGCTCGAGGAAGGCGGCGGCGCCGGAGTGGCGATCGGCGGCCATCGTCTCGAGGATCTTGTGGCTGTAGTAGAGCGTGGCCGGCATCAGATCGGGCGTCTCGTCGCAGGCGAAGCCGAACATGATGCCCTGATCGCCGGCGCCCTCGTCCTTGTTGCCGCTGGCGTCCACCCCTTGCGCGATATGCGCCGACTGGCCGTGCAGGTTGTTGTGGAAGGCGAAATCCTTCCAGTGGAAGCCGTCCTGCTCGTAGCCGATGCGCTTCACCGTATCGCGCACGACGCGCTCGATCTCGTCCTTCGCACCCGGCGCCCAGGCGTCGTTCTCATAGACGCCCTTGCAGCGGATCTCGCCGGCCAGGACGACGAGCTGGGTGGTCGTCAGCGTCTCGCACGCGATGCGGGCGTAGGGATCCTTGGAGAGGAACAGATCGACCACGGCGTCCGAAATCTGGTCGGCGACCTTGTCGGGATGGCCCTCGGACACGCTTTCGGAGGTGAAGAGATAATTCTGGCGCATGCGTTGCTGATTCCTCGGGACCGTTTGCACGACGATAGCCCACCGATCGGCGGACGGATATAAAGCTTTCCTTATATCGCCCCTAGCGTGCCCGGCGGCGGGTGGCAACGCCGGCCGCGGCGAGCGCGAGCGCGAACAGCCATGCGGCGAGATTGCCGATGCGGGCGAACGGCGTGGCGACGCGTGCCGGCGGCAACGGCCGTTCGATCGCGCCCATCGCATGCCACGGCAGCGACGCGAGCAGGCGCCCGTCGGCATCGATGACCGCGGAGATGCCGGTGGGCGTGGAGCGGAGGACGGGCAGCCCTTCCTCCACCGCGCGCAACTGCGCCTGCGCCAGATGCTGGGGCGGCCCCCAGCGGCCGAACCACGCGTCGTTGGAGGGGTTGAAGAGCATCCGCGGGCGATGCGTGGGGTCGATGACGTGGCCGGAGAAGACGATCTCGTAGCAGATCTGGGCGCCGACCGCGCCGAAGCGCGGCAGGATCATCGTGCGCGGGCCGGGGCCGGGGCGGAAATCGATGTCGCCGGGGGCGAGGCGGGAGAGGCCGAGGCGCGAGAGCAGCGGGCGCATCGGCAGATATTCGCCATAGGGGACGAGATGCGCCTTGTCGTATTTCGCCCGGATCGCGCCCGAGGGATCGAGCGCGAACAGGCTGTTGCCGGCCGACAGCAGCGCCCCGTCCGGCGCGTAGTGGAGCGACTGGGCGCCGGTCAGCAATTCGTCGCGCGGACCCAGCAGTGCTGCGAGGCGGAGGCGGGCGAGGGCGTCCTCCTCGAGGAAATCGGGCACGGCGACCTCGGGCCACAGCAGCAGGCGCGGGGCGGGGCCGGGGCGGCCGGAGAGGCGGACGAGGCGGGCGAAATTGCGCGCGGCGAAACCCTCGTCCCACTTCTCGTTCTGGTTGACGTTGGGCTGGACGATGCGGACGAGCGGCGCCGGCCCGGCCGCGGGGGCGAGCGGCACGCCGCGGAGCGCGATGGTGAAGGCGAACAGGCAGGCGAAGGGGAGGAGCGTCGCCAGCATCCGGCCGGTGGCGGCGCGGCGATCCCCCGCCGCCTCGCGCAGCAGCTGCCACAGCGCGGGCAGCATCGCGGCGGCGGCGACCGTCAGCCCCGACAGGCCGTAGGTGCCGATCAGCCGCGCCGGCATCGCCAGCGGCCCGCCCGCCCAGACCGCCGAGACGGGGTTCCAGGCGAAACCGGTGAAGACGGTGGCGCGCAGCCATTCGGCGGCCGTCCACCCCGCACCCAGCAGCAGCGCCAGCCGCACCCGATCGTCCCCCGCCGCCCAGCGCGCGGCGAGCGCGGCGAGCGCCGGCCACACCGCCAGATACAGGGAGAGCAGCACCACCGCGACCCAGCCGAGCGCGGGCGGCATCGCCGCCTGATAGGTGAAGGCGGTGGCGATCCAGTTGAGGCCGAGGACGAACTGGCCGAAGCCGAAGCACCAGCCGATCCGCACCGCCGCCCACGGCGAGGGCGCCTGCCGCAGCAGGATCGCCAGCACGGCGAGGCAGGCGAGCATCGCCGGCCATGCGGCGATCGGCTGGAACCCCGTGGCCGAGACGAGACCGGCGACGAAGGCGGAGAGAGCGGGGATCATCGCCCATGCAATAGGGGCTGCGGCGGGACGGCGAAACATATTCCACCGCGTGAGGGGGCCGGATGCCGTCCGGCCGGGAACGCCCCCCGGCCGGCATCGGTTGGGGCAGGACATTATCCGGAGCCTCCCTCATGACCGAGATCGATCCCGCCCGCCGCACCCTCATGCTCGGCGCCGGGCTGGCCGCCGCTGCCGCCGGCGCGGGCGCGGCACTGGCGCAGGGCCAGAAGAAGGCGGCGGTGACGCCGGCGACGCCGGCTGCCGCGGCCTATCCGAAACCGCCCTTCCCGGTGCAGCGCCAGCCGTGGCCGGGCCTCCAATCCAAGATGAACCCGCGCCCCGACAGCGGCGAGACGAGCTACAAGGGATCGGGCCGCCTTGCCGGCAAGCGCGCGCTCGTGACCGGCGGGGACAGCGGCATCGGCCGGGCCGCGGCCATCGCCTACGCGCGCGAAGGGGCAGACGTGGCGATCAACTATCTGCCGGCCGAGGAACCGGATGCGCGCGAGGTGATCGCGCTGATCGAGGCGGAAGGCCGCAAGGGCGTGGCGCTGCCCGGCGACCTGCGCGATCCCGCCTTCTGCCGCCAGCTGGTGGAGAAAGCGGCGGCGGCGCTGGGCGGCCTCGACATCCTGGTCAACAATGCCGCGCGCCAGCAGACGAAGCCCGCCATCGCCGACATCAGCGACGAGGATTTCGACGCCACCATCCGCACCAACATCTATGCGCCCTTCTGGCTGACCAAGGCGGCGGTGGCGCGGATGTCGGCGGGGGCGGTGATCGTCAACACCTCGTCCGAGCAGGCCGGCGACCCGTCCGAAGACCTCGTCGATTATGCGCTGACGCGGGCGGCGGTGCTCAATTTCACCAAGTCGATGGCCAAGCAGCTGGCGCCCAAGGGCATCCGCGTCAATGCGGTCGCGCCGGGGCCGTTCTGGACGCCGCTTCAGGTGAGCGGCGGGGCGACGCCCGAAAAGCTGCAAAGCTTCGGATCGCAAAGCCCGATGGGCCGGCCCGGCCAGCCCGCCGAGATCGCCGGCCTATACGTGGCGGCGGCGGACCCGGCGCTCGGCTATTCGACCGGACAGATCTTCGGTGCGACGGGTGGGAACGGGCAGCCCGCCTGACGCATTGGTCCGATCCGGACGTTCGGTGGAGAGACAATGCGCCGCATCCTGATCCCGTCTATTCTTTGCGGTCTCCTTCTCGCCGGGTGCGGCGCGAAGGAGACGAGGCCCGTCTCTTATGGCGACGATGCCTTGCCGAGCGCCGAAGTGACCGCCTTCCAGACGACCGACGCCCGGCTCCGCTATCGCAACGCCAGCATCGCCTATGACGGGCAATCCTGCGCGGTCTACGAGGGGATAGGGCCGGGCGGGGCGGTGATGCGCGTGCCGTTGGCTGATGCCGGCGGCCAGCCGATCTGCCGGGCGCCCTGAGCTTGGCCATCGGCCGGTTCGCCGTGCGTCCGGCCCGGCTCGTCGCACGCTCCGCGGTCGCGGGACGCCGGGGCTAGCGGGGCAGCGCGCCGGCGTTAGGGTGGCGATCGTCCCGGCACGTCGCGGCGTGCGGGGACGCCCGGTATCCGTTCCGTCCCTTGAGGCCCATGCCCACCGCCCGTCGCCCCAAGGCCCCGCGCCGCAGACCCGCCCGCCCGCCCGAACCGCGCTTCTCCTGGGGCAATATCGCCGAGATCGCGGTGGCGATGCTGTTCGTGGGGGCGGCGCTCGCCACCGGCTGGATCTATGCCGCGCGCGAGCCGGAACGCGCCGTGATCGGCAAGGCCGGGCCGCCGCAGACCGCGCCGCGCCCGCCGCAGGTGGAGGCCGCCGCCGTGCCCGCCCCGCAGCCGGTGGTGCCCGGCGCGCCGCTGCCGCCGAAACCGTCGCTGATCGACTATGCCTATCTCGACGGCCGCATCCGCCAGATGATGGGCCGGCGCGACATGATGGGGCTGGGCGTGGTGATCGTGGAAGACGGCGCGGTCCGCTTCCTCAAGGGCTATGGCCTCACCACCGCGGGCGGGGCGCCGGTGACGCCGGACACGGTGTTCCGCTGGGCGTCGCTGTCCAAGGGCGTCGGATCGACGATGGTCGCCAAGCTCGCCGAGGAGGGGCGGCTGTCGCTGTCCGATCCGGTCGCCGACTGGTCGGACAGCCTGAAGCTGCCCGAGGGGACCGAGCGCGAGGCGACCGTCACCCACCTGCTCTCGCAGCGGCTGGGCATCGTCAAGAACGCCTATGACGATCGGCTGGAGGGCAATGAGGACCCGGCCGCGATCCGCACGCTGTTGGGTGGGCTCGATCGCTACTGCCGGCCAGGGCAATGCTTCACCTACCAGAATGTCGCCTATGACGCGGCAAGCGAGGTCGTGAGGAAGGCGAGCGGCGAGGATTATGGCGCCGCGGTGCGCGAGCGGCTGTTCGGGCCGCTCGGCATGAAAAGCGCCAGCACCACGCGCGAGGGGCTGGTGACGGCGAAAAGCTGGGCGCCGCCGCACAGCGGCCAGCGCGAACTGCCGGTGCAGGAGGCCTATTACCGGGTGCCGGCGGCGGGCGGGGTCAACAGCTCGATCGCCGATCTCGGCCGCTGGATGCAGGCGCAGATGGGGATGCGCACCGACGTGCTGGACGAAGGATTGCTGTGGACGATCCACCTGCCGCGCATCGAGGTCCGCCCCACCCATGCGCTGGCGGCGCGCGACCGGGCGCTGGAGGACGGGCGCTACGGCCTCGGCTGGCGCAACCACGTCTATGACGGGCACCGGCTGATCGGGCATCGCGGTGCGGTGCGCGGCTATCGATCGCTGATCCTGTTCGATCCGGTGCTGCGGACGGGCATCGCCATGCTGTGGAACAGCGAGGGGGCCAAGCCGCCCGGCCTGCCGCTGGAGATGTTCGACATGGTCTACGGCAAGCCGCGGCACGACTGGCTCGATCTGGGGCGCGACTGAAACGCCTTTCAGGGGTTCTCCATTTGGTATCCGTTCCGCGTGCCCCTCGACTTCGCTCGGGGCGAACGGATGTGGTTGCGGAAGTTGCGGTGGACGGCAGCGGGGGCGCTTGGCAGGACCGGCAAGGCGCCCACCTTCGCTATCTCCGTTCGGCCCGAGCGAAGTCGAGGGCTATGCGCTACGCCGGCCCCGCATGCCCCTCGACTGCGCTCGGGGTGAACGGGGGTGGGGAACTGACTTTCCGGGTAAGCGGATGTGACGTTCGTATCCCTGCCATAAATGCCTCCCCCTCCGTTCGGCCCGAGCGAAGTCGAGCATCTGTCTTTGACGTCAAGCTGGGATGGGGGTCCAGGTACGGTTTTCGGCCACGAGGCGGTTGGCGAGGATGGCGAGTTTGCGGGCGATGGCGACGAGGGCGACTTTTGGGGGTTTGCCGGCGTCGCGCAGGCGCCGGTAGGTTTCCGCGAGGTTCGGGTTGTATCGGCTGGCGACGAGGGCGCTCATGTAGAGAGCCTGTCGGAGGGCGGCGCGGCCGCCGCGGATGCGTCTTTGGCCGCTACTGGTGCCGCTGTCGCGGGCGATGGGGGCGAGGCCGGCCATGGCTGCGACCTGCTTGGCGGTGAGCTGTCCGAGTTCGCGCAGGTATGCGAGGAAGGCGAGGGCGGTGACGGGGCCGACGCCGGGAATGGACCTGAGGACAGCCGCACGCCGGGCGATGGCGGGGGCCTGGGCGATGGCGGTTTCGATCTGCCGGTCGAGGCGGGCGATGTGGCGGACGATGCCTCGGCTGCGGCACCCGAGCGTCCGCGCAGCCATGGGTCGGTGGTGGCGGCGCGGCGATTGTCGAGGGCGACCTGTTCGGCGATGGCGGCGGTTCTGGCGGTGGCGAGTTCGGCGAGGTGTTCCTGGGCGGGATCGGGCGGTGCCGTGGGTGCCGGTGACAGCCGCTCGGCCATGAGCGCGAGCATCGCCGCATGGATCCTGTCATTCTTCGCCAGCTGCCCGATCGCCTGAGCGAAGCGACGGGCACGCAGCGGATCGACGAGGGCCGTAGCGAGGCCGGCGGCATGGAGATGGCGGTGCAGCGCACGGTGGAAAGTGCCGGTCGGCTCGATCGCCACCAACGCGATGTCCAGCTGCCGCAGCCGCCGGACAAGCTGCCGTCGCCCGGCCGCATCGTTGCCGACTGCGAACCGCTCGTCCAAGGGGTGGAGGTGGACATCGAGCCGTGCCCGGGACACGTCGATACCAACGTAGATCGTCTGTTCCTTGCCTTGCATGCGGGACTTGCTCCCCATCATCTGTTCAGGCCAGACAAAGGGACCGGGCGGACCTGTCTCGACTACGGTTCCAGCCAAGGGACAAACGGTCCCGCCCGGCCGAGCGGCGGGGGTGGCCACCCCCGCCGCTCACCCCATCCGACGCATCGAATCGGGCCAACCGCAAGATGCAAGGGACACGCGCCGCGCGGGCCGCAGGCGTTGCGCGTACCCCTCGACTTCGCTCGGGGCGAACGGAGGCGGGAAGGACTGCAACCCCCCGCAGGAATAGACGGCCTTCCGTAAGCCGTCGATCGATCACGCTGGCGGGTAGCGCAGCCGCCCCAGGAAGCGCAGCGGGCTGAAATGGCGGTCGGGATCGGGCTTCAGCCGGGCCTTCAGCGTCTCGAACCGCATCACCCCTTCGATCCGGCGATCGAGGAAGGCGCGCGTCGCCGACAGATCGGGATCGTCGTCGTCGAGCAGCGCGAGGATCGTCGAGGCATAGACGGCGGTAAGGGTGAAGCGTTTGCTGTACCAGGCGAAATCGACCGAGCGGTCGCCCAGCGCGCGCCACATCCCGTCGGCCGCGCGCCACCCCAGCCGGGCGCCGTGCGCGACATTGGCGGGCAGGGCGAGGACGGCGAGCGCACGGCGCAGCGCCTCGCGATGCGGGGCGACCGCCTCGATCCGCGTCCACACCGCCATCCGCACCCGCTCGCGCACGCGGCGCCCGGCCAGCCGCTCGGGCGGCAGCGCCGCCGCGGTCAGCGCGTCGACATGCGCGAACCACGCGTCGATCATCCCCGCCGCCCCGTCCGGGAAGGCGAGGCGCGCGCGATCCGCCGGCACGCCCAGCTGGGCGGCGGACGCCTCCAGCGCCAGCGGGGTCCAGCCGTCGAAGGCGGCGTTGCCGGGCAGCAGCGGGGCGAGGGCCGTGCGCAGTTCGTCCAGCGTCATGTCGAGGGGGGCTGTCATGCCGCCTGAGATGAACCCTCGGGCTTCGCCGGGCAAGGGCGTGTCGCCCCCTTTCGCTGCACGAGCACCAATGCCGCGCACAGCAGGAGCGCACCGGCATAGTCCAGCGGCTCGAGCCGCTCGCCGTAGGAGATCCAGCCCGCGGTGGCGGAGGCGATCGGCTGGAGGAGGAGGCTGAGGCCCACCGTCAGCGGCGGCAGCCGGCCGACCGAATAGACCAGCAGGCCCTGTCCGATCACCTGGCTGCCCAGCGCGAGCAGGATCAGCGCCCCCCACGCCGCCGGCCACACCCGCTCCCCCAGCAGCAGCGCGAAGGCGAGGATCGGCAGCACCCCCGCGAGCGTCGAAGCGGCGAGCGCCGGCATCGGCCCCAGCCGCCCGCGCACCCGATCCATGATGACGAGATAGACGGTGTAGAGCAGGCCCGCGAGGATCGCGAGCGCATCGCCCAGCAGGTGGCGCGGCGACAGTTCGTAGGATCGGCCCAGCAGCAGCAGCGTGCCGGCGGCGGCCAGCGCCAGCCCCGCCGCCTCGGCCCCGCGCGGGCCCCGGCGGGCGACGATGAAGCCGTAGATCGGAAAGGCGAAGGCCGGCACGTTGCCGAACAAGGTTGCGTTGGCGAGCCGCGTCTGGAGGATGCCGATGTGCCACGCGCCGAGATCGGCGGCGAAGAACAGGCCGGCCGCGACCAGCACCGGCCACAGCGGGCGCCGCGCATCCGCGGGGGCCGGCCGCGGCCGGGTCGCGGCGGCCAGCGCCAGCAGCAGCGGTAGCGCCAGCGCCAGCCGCCAGAAGCCGGCGGCGACCGGCCCGACCCCGCCCTCTTCGCTCGACAGGCGGACGAGGAACGGCCCCATCGCCAGCGTCGCATTGGCAAGCAGGATCGCCGGCAGCGCCAGCCGGTCGGCGCGGGGAGCGGGCATCGTGGTCCTTCTTTCCGGGGGCATGGCATTTCTTGGGGAGGGGGCGCCTCGTGAGGTGGCGGGGCGCTCCCTATCTGCCGCGGGCAATCGCAAAAGGACAGTCCCGCATGCCTTCCCTCTTCGATCCGATCCGCCTCGGCGCGATCGAGGCGCCCAACCGTATCCTGATGGCGCCGCTCACCCGCGGCCGGGCGACGCGCGATCATGTGCCGACGCCGATGATGGCCGAATATTATGCGCAGCGCGCCTCGGCGGGCCTGATCATCAGCGAAGCGACCGGGATCAGCCGGCAGGGGCTGGGCTGGCCCTATGCGCCGGGCCTGTGGAGCGAGGAGCAGGTCGCGGCCTGGGCGCCGGTGACCGCCGCCGTCCACGCCGCGGGCGGGCGGATCGTGGCGCAGCTCTGGCACATGGGCCGGCAGGTCCATTCCAGCGTGACCGGCGAACAGCCCGTCTCCGCCTCGGCCACCGCCACGGACGGCGAGGCGCATACTTATGACGGCAAGAAGCCGTTCGAGACGGCGCGGCCGCTCGGCCAGGACGAGATCCCGGCCTTGCTGGCGGACTACGAGAATGCCACCCGCAATGCGCTGGCCGCCGGGTTCGACGGCGTGCAGATCCACGCCGCCAACGGCTATCTGATCGACCAATTCCTGCGCGACAACAGCAACTTCCGGCAGGATCGCTACGGCGGCCCGATCGAGAACCGGGTGCGGCTGCTGGACGAGGTGACGCGCGCCGTCGTCGGCGTGGCGGGCAGGGAGCGCACCGGCGTCCGCCTGTCGCCGAACGGGGCGACGCAGGGTGTGGACGACAGCGATCAGGACGCCCTGTTCACCGCAGCCGCAGCCAGGCTCGACGCGATCGGCATCGCCTTCCTCGAGATGCGCGAGCCCGGCCCGGACGGCACGTTCGGCAAGAGCGACCGCCCGCCCGTGGCGCCGAAAATCCGGCAGGTGTTCAAGGGGCCGCTGATCCTCAATTCCGATTACGATGCGACCAGCGGACAGGCGGCGCTGGATTCGGGCGTGGCCGATGCGATCGCCTTCGGCCGCACCTTCCTTGCCAATCCCGATCTGCCACGGCGCTTCGCCGAAGGCCTGCCGCTCAATCCGGACGATCAGAAGACGTGGTATTCGCAAGGGCCGGAGGGCTATATCGACTATCCCGCAGCGGCCTGATCCGCCACGGGCGGGGCCGGCCGGCGGCCCCGCCCTTTACACTTTCTTCGGGACTGCGGGTCTAGACCCGCCCCATGAAGGCGATCATCCGACATATGGTCGTACCCGACGACCCGCCCGGATGGCCCCGGCTTGGCGATCTCGACGCGGCGGTGGTGCGCCTGGAGATCTGCCGTCATCTCCTCACTCCGCTGAGCGAACAGGGCGGGCAGCCGCCGTCGGCGCTGGTCGCCTTCGACGAGATCGGGCAATTCCTGAACGAGTGGACGGAGGAACGCGTCCACGCCGACGCCGGCCGCTTCTGCGTGGAGACGGTGCGGATGCTGGCGACGCTGCTCAGCCATCTCGAACGCGGCAATCAGTTGACGGAAGCGGCCAGGCTGGACGGGATCGCGGCCGTCTGATCCCGCCCGGCCGGCACGCGCCGGTCAGCCCGGCTTCTTCTCGAACGCGACGGTGATCTTGAGCGGCACCTCGTCCGAAACCATCGGGATGCCGTAGCTGACGCCGAAATCGCTGCGCTTGACGGTCGTCGTCGCATCGAAGCCGATCGTCTCGGCCTTGCTCATCGGGCTGGCGCCGGCACCGTGGAACTTTGCATCCAGCACGACCGGCTTGGTGACGCCCTTGATCGTCAGATTGCCGCTGATCTTCGCGCTCGTGCCGGATACGGCGACGGCGGTCGACTTGAACGTCGCGGTGGGGAATTTGGCGGCGTCGAAGAAATCGGGCGCCTTCAGGTGCGCGTTCAGCCGGTCGCTGGTCGTCACCACGCCCGACAGCGGGATTTCGATCGAGACGGTGGCGGCGGCGGGCCTGGCGGGGTCCAGCGTCAGCGTGCCGGTGGCGCCGCCGAAGATGCCCCAATAGGTGCTGAAGCCCAGGTGATCGACCGTGAACAGCACCTGCGTGTGGCCACTGTCGACCGTGTAGGTGCCGGCCTTGACGCGCGACGCATCCGGCGCACCCGGCGCCGTGGTCGGGGCCTGGGCGATTGCGGGCACTGCGGCGAACAGCGGCAGGGCGAGAAGAAGGGCGCGCATCGGAAATCTCCCTGTAGGGCGTGACGAACGGCGCGGAGCCTAGCCCCGCCTGATGGCCGGACAAGCCCGAAACGGACGAACGACGGCGTCGAGCGGATAGAAAAGCTTTGCCGCGTCGCGCGCTGCCGGCGGCCGCCGGAACAAACCGCTTTGCCGCCGGCGCCGGGCGGGTAAGGCAGGCACCATGCACCTCACGCTCGAACTCGTCGCCCTGCTCGCCGCCGTCGCCTTCGTCGCCGGCGCGATCGATGCCCTGGCCGGCGGGGGCGGCCTGCTGACGCTGCCGACGTTGCTGGCGGTCGGCGTGCCGCCGGTCAGCGCCGTCGCCACCAACAAATTGCAGAGCACCTGCGGCACGGGCAGCGCCGTCTTCGCCTTCTGGCGCAAGGGGCATATCGACGCGCGCCGCTTCGCCGCGACGGCGGCGGCGGTGTTCGTCGGCGCGGCGCTGGGATCGCTGGCGCTGCAAAAGGTCGATCCCGCCTTCCTCGCCGGCTTCATGCCGGCGTTGCTGGTGGCGATGGCGATCTATTTCCTCGTCTCGCCGCGGTTCGGCGACGTCGAGCGGCACCAGCGGATCGGCGGGGCGGCGCTGGCGCTGCTGCTGGCGGCGATCGGCTTCTACGACGGCATCTTCGGGCCGGGCGCCGGTTCCTTCTACACCACGGCGCTGGTGACGATGGGCGGCCTCGGCCTCGTCCGCGCCATCGCCCATACCAAATTGTTCAATTTCACCAGCAACGTCGCCAGCCTGATCGTGATGGCGCTGGGCGGCAAGGTGCTTTGGCTGGCGGGCTTCGCGATGGCGGCGGGCAGTGTGCTCGGCGCGCAGGCGGGCGCCCATATCGCGATGCGCTGGGGCGGGCGCGGCGTGCGGCCGCTGCTGGTCGTGATGTCGCTGGCGCTGACCGCGCGGCTGCTGGCGAACCCCGCCAACCCGTTACGCCTCTGGCTTGGCATCTGACGGCGGGCGTTTCGCGCGGACGCACAATGGGTTATCGTCGCGCCATCGGATCGGGGAGGATCGGATGGCATATGCGCTGACAGTCGAGCGGCGGATCGAGGCGCCGGTGGCGCGCGTGTGGCGGGCCATGACGGAAGATTTCGAGCGGTGGTTCTGCCCCGCCCCGTGGCGGGCGGAAGCGCGCGAGATCGACTGGCGGCCGGGCGGACGCAGCCTCGTGTTGATGCACGGCCCCGATGGCGAGGAGATGGTCAACGAAGGGATCGTGCTGGATTGTCAGCCCGAACGCCGCTTCGTCTTCACCGATGCCTTTACCGGAGACTGGCAGCCCGCCGGCCCCTTCATGGTCGGCCTGTTCGAGATCGCGGCGGACGGTGACGCGACGATCTACCGCGCCACCGCCCGCCACTGGACCGCCGAGGCGATGGAACAGCATCGCGCCATGGGGTTCGAGGCCGGTTGGGGGGCCGCCGCCGATCAGCTGAAGGCGATCGCCGAAGCGGACCCCGCACGATGACCGCGCCCCGCGCGACGGGCGGGTGCGGCGGCTGATCGCCTGACGCGTCAGGCGAGGCCGGCCAGCCACTCCCCGATCATCCGCCGCCCGGCCGCGACCGTCGCCGGCCCCTGCGCGGCATAAGCGGCGCGGAGCGTCGCGGCATCGGTGCCGGCCGCGGCCATGCTGTCCGCCCCGCCCGCCAGCCATGCCTCGAAGCGCGGATCCTCGCCCATCTCCGGGTGGCATTGCAGCGCCAGCACCTCGCTGCCGCGCGCATAGGCCTGGATATAATGGGCGGAGGTGGCGAGCACCTCCGTTCCCTCGGGCCGGTCGAACGTATCGCCATGCCAGTGGAGCACCGGCACGTCGGCGATATGGCGGAGCGGCGAGGCGGCGCCGGCGGCGGTGAGGTCGACGCGGGCGAAACCCACCTCCGTGACCGGACCGGGATAGACGCGCGCGCCGAGCGCGGCGGCGATCATCTGGCTGCCCAGGCATACGCCCAGCGTCGGCAGCCCGCGCCGCAACCGCCCGGCGAGGCGCGCCACCTCGCACGCGATCCAGGGGTTTTCGGCCTGCTCGTAGACGCCCATCGGCCCGCCCATCATCACGACGAGATCGGGCGACAGGAAATCGGTCTGCGGAAAGCCGGGATCGGTCACGTCGACGCGATCGATCGCGAACCCCGCTTCCTCGATCGGCTGACGGAAGCCTGCGACCCCCTCATAGGGCACATGGCGGATGACGAGCGCGCGCTTCATGCGCCCAACCTAGGTTTGGGGCGGTTGCGGCCCAAACAAGCGAATCTTGGGGGCGGTCAAACCGGGCAGGAGGGGTGGCTCGCGCAGAGACGCAGAGGCGCAGGGAGGGTGCGGCTGGCTCCGCCGAAGCCGCTTCATATCCAGCTTATCTTCAATGGCGCGCTGCCGCGTGCGGGACACCTCTGCGCCTCCGCGTCTCTGCGCGAACGACCTCTTCCTCAATCCCCCGTCAGGATGCGATCGACCAATTGCTGCACCGTGGGCACGAAGCCGTTGGAATAGAAAGGATCCTGCTTGAAGCGATAGGCGGCATGGCCGGCGAAGACGAGGTTCTCGTCCAGCGGTCCGCCATGCGCCACGTCCTGCAAGGTCTTCTGGATGCAGAAGCTGCGCGGATCGGCCAGCCGCCCGGTGGAATTGCCCTCCGTATCCGCCCAGGAGGAGAAGCTGCACTGGCTGAGGCAGCCCATGCAATCCGCCTGATCCTTGCGGATGACCTTCATCTCATCGGGTGTCACGAAGACGAGCGTATTGTCGGGCGTCTTCAGCGCGGCGGTGAAGCCCAGCCCCACCCATTCGCGCGCGCGCATCAGATCGCCCAGCGTCACCCAGAAGCTCTTGCCCTTCACGCCGACGTCGAGCTGATATTGGTGATCGCCCGCGGCCTCGCCCGAGAAGGCGATCTGCCGTTCGGAGCGCGCCTCCAGATTGCGCAGGAAGGGATTGCGCACGGCCGACGAATAGAAGCCCGTCGGCGAGAAGCGGTGGAGCAGGATGTCGCCCTCGTCGAGCAGCATCAATTGCTGCTTCCACGCCTCCGGGATCGGGCTTTCCTGCGTCAGCAGCGGCCGCGTGCCGAACTGGAAGGCGATCTGGCCGAGCTCCGGATTGTCGATCCAGTCGTTCCAGTCCTTCAGCCGCCACACGCCGCCCGCCATGACGATCGGCACGCTGTCCGGCACGCCGCCGGCGCGCATCGTCTCGCGCAGCACCTTGACGCGCGGATAGGGATCCTGCGGCTTCAGCGGGTCTTCGGCGTTGGACAGGCCGTTATGGCCGCCGGCGCGCCACGGATCCTCGTAGACCACCGCCGCCAGCCATTCGGCCGCCTTGGAATAAGCGCGCTTCCACAAAGCGTTGAAGGCGCGGCCGGAGGAGACGATCGGCAGATAGTGGACGCCGTAGGAGGCGGCGATCTCGCTCAGCTTGTAGGGCATGCCGGCCCCGCAGGTGACGCCGGCGACGAGGCCGCGCGTCCGCTCCAGCACGCCGTGCAGCACGCGCTGCGCGCCGCCCATCTCCCACAGCACGTTGATGTTGATCGCACCCTTGCCGCCGGCGATGTCGAACGCGCGGCGCACCTGCTGCACCGCCCCCTCGATCGCATAGGCGACGAGTTCCTCGTGCCGCTCGCGCCGGGTGAGGGCGCGATAGACCTGGGGGATGATCTTGCCTTCGGGATCGTAGCTGTCGGCATTGACGGCGGAGACGGTGCCGATGCCGCCGGCCGCGGCCCACGCGCCCGAACTCATGTGGTTCGACACCGCCACACCCTTGCCGCCCTCGATCAGCGGCCACACTTCGCGGCCGCCATATACGATCGGGCGCACGCCCTTGAACAAGTCGATCCTCCTGCCGCAACCAGCGCGGCCGATATAGGTGAACCGCCAGCGAAAAGCGCGCCCTTATTGCAGGCGGGCGAGGAAGCCCGCGATCGCCGCCGCCGCGGGCGGTTCGTCCAGCGTCGGGGCATGGCCGATGCGCGGAATCGTGACGGTTTCCAGCCGCGGCAGCCGCGCCGCCATCTCCCGCGCGGTCGCCTCCGCCAATATGTCCGACAGGGCGCCGCGGACGAGCAGCACCGGCAGATCGCGCAGCGCCTCGGCCAGCGGCCACAAGTCCGCCGCGGTGTCCGCTTCGGGCGCGCGGAAGGGTTCGGCGATGCGGGGATCGTAATCGAGGACGATGCGGCCCGCGGGCGTCAGCCGGCAGAGGCGCTTGGCCATGCCGATCCAGTCGTCCAGCCCGTAATCGGGGAAGAAGGTGCCATGCGTCTCGGCGAGCTGGCGGGCGGCGTGCAGCCACGTCGGCCAGCCGCCGGAGCGGCCGACATAGCCGCGGATGCGGGCGATGCCGGCCGGATCGAGCACCGGGCCGATGTCGTTCAGCACCACGCCCGCGAGGGCGACGATCCGGCGCGCCGCCAGCAGCATCGCGACGATCCCGCCGAGCGAGGTGCCGACGATCGCGATCCGGCCGAGGCCGAGCGCCGCCACCAGCCCCTCGACATCCTCGGCATAGGTGAGCGGCACGTAGCGCATCGGATCGCGGGCGTGCGCGCTTTCGCCGCGCCCGCGGAAATCGAGCGCGATCACCCGCCGCCCCGGCGCCTCGCGCGCGGCGAGACCGGCGGAATCGCGCGCATTGCGGGTCAGGCCGTGCAGGCAGAGCAGGGGCAATACGGCGGGATCGCCCGGATAATCCCGATAGAACAGGCTCGTGCCGTCGGGCGCGGTCCAGCGTCCTTCCGTCCAATCGTCAGCGGCCGCGGCCATGCCTGTTCCTCTTTGTGCGTTCGCCCCCATATCGGCCGGATGCCGATCCTTCCGCAAGCAGCCCCGTTCCGCCCCGCCGATCCGCTCGCGCATCTCGCCGGCCTGTCCGATCCCGTCGCCCCCGCGGACTTTCCGGAGACGATCCTGCGCTTCCGCAACGACCGCTGGGCGCCGGCGGTGGGCCTCGATACGCTCAGCGAGGCCGAATGGATCGCCCATTTCGGCCGCTTCCGCCCCTTCCCCGGATCGCTGCCGCAGCCGCTGGCGCTGCGCTATCACGGCCACCAGTTCCGCGTTTACAATCCCGATCTGGGCGACGGGCGCGGCTTCACCTTCGCGCAGGCGCGCGACGGGGCGGGCCGGCTGCTGGATTTCGGCACCAAGGGATCGGGCACCACCCCCTGGAGCCGCCACGCCGACGGCCGGCTGACGCTGAAGGGCGGCGTGCGCGAGGTGCTGGCGACCGAGATGCTGGAGGCGCTGGGCGTCGAGACCTCCAAGAGCTTCTCGCTGATCGAGACGGGCGAGGCACTAGTCCGCGGCGACGAGCCGTCCCCCACCCGCTCGGCGGTGCTGGTGCGCCTCAGCCACGGCCACATCCGCATCGGCAGCTTCCAGCGGCTGGCGTGGGAGAAGGATGCGGACACGATGGCGGCGCTCGTCGCCTACGTGCTGACCGAACTTTATGGCGAGCAGCCGGGCGAAGCGCCGGCCGTCCGGCTGATGGCGCTGGTGGCGGAGCGGACGGCGCGGCTGGCCGCTTCCTATATGGCGGCGGGCTTCGTCCATGGCGTGCTCAATTCGGACAATATCAACGTCGCCGGCGAGAGCTTCGACTATGGCCCGTGGCGCTGGGCGCCGCGCTGGGACGGGGGCTTCACCGCCGCCTATTTCGACAGCCAGGGCCTCTATGCCTTCGGCCGCCAGCCGCAGGCGATCCACTGGGATGCGGCCCAGCTTGCCTTGTCGCTGACGCTGCTGGCCCCGCAGGAGGCGCTGGCCGAGGCGCTCGAGGGCTTCGCCGCTACCTACGAGCAGGCGTTCGTCGCCGCGATGCTGGCCCGGCTGGGCGTTGCCCCCGCGGGCGAGCGCGCGGATCATGCGCTGTTGCAGGCGCTGGACGGGGCGCTCGGCGCGGGCGGCGTCGGCATCGATCGCCTGTTCTTCGACTGGCGCGGCGGCCGCCGCCCGGCGGAGGGCTATGACGGCCCGATATTCGACACGCTGGCCGAAGCCGCCGGCGGCCACGCCCCGCTGCCCGGTGCGCGCGCCCACGCTTATTGGTCGGACCCGGCGCCCTGTTCGATGCTGATCGACGAGGTCGAGGCGATCTGGGCGCCGATCGCCGAGGCGGACGACTGGGCGCCGTTCGACGCCAAGATCGCCGCCGTCCGCCGGATGGGGGAGGCGATGCGGGCGTAGCCCCCAGCGCGCGTTCGGGGATGCGGCGATGTTCAGCCGTGCGGCGAGACGCCCCCCTCCCTGAAAGGGAGGGGCTGGGGGTGGGTTGGTCGCGTGTCCCGGTTCCGTTCGTCAACGGGCGAACCCACCCCCGACCCCTCCCTTTCAGGGAGGGGAGGTTGAGCGGTCCGCGCGTCGATCGGTTCTAAAGGATTTCGAGCACCCGCTCGGGCGGCCGGCCGAGGCGGACGCCGCGATTGGTCTCGACCAGCGGGCGTTCGATCAGGATCGGGTCCGCCGCCATCGCCGTCAGGATCGCGGCATCGTCCGCGCCGTCCAGCGCCTCGGCAGCCGCCTCGCCCTTCCGCAAGCCCTCGCGCGGGGTCATGCCCGCCCGCGCATAGAGGCGGGCGAGCGTATCGGCGGTGGGCGGCGTCTCGAGGTAGCGGATCACCGTCACCTCGGCGCCCGCTTCCTCGAGCAGGGCCAGCGCCGCCCGCGACTTGGAACAGCGCGGGTTGTGCCAGATCGTCGCCGCGGTCACGCGTCCTGCTTCGCCAGCCATTCTTCCAGCCACTTGATCGAATAGTCGCCCGACTGGAATTCGGGATCGTCGAGCAGCGCCTGATGCAGCGGGATCGTCGTCTTCACGCCATCGACCACGAACTCCTCCAGCGCGCGGCGCAGGCGGCGGAGCGCGCCGTTGCGGGTCGTGCCGTAGACGATCAGCTTGGCGATCATGCTGTCGTAATAAGGCGGGATACGATAGGCGGCGTAGAGCCCGCTATCGACGCGGACGTGCATGCCGCCCGGCGCATGATATTGCTTCACCAGGCCGGGGGAGGGGGCGAAGGTGCGCGGATCCTCGGCATTGATGCGGCATTCGATCGCGTGGCCGCGGAACTCGACGTCCTCCTGCCGCAGCGACAGCGACTGGCCGTCGGCGATGCGGATCTGTTCGCGGACCAGATCGAGGCCGGTGATCGCCTCGGTGACGGGATGTTCCACCTGTAGGCGGGTGTTCATCTCGATGAAGTAGAAGCGCCCGTCCTCGTAGAGGAATTCGATCGTGCCGGCGCCGCGATAGCCCATGTCGGCCATCGCCTTGGCCACGATGCCGCCGGTCTCGTCGCGCTCGGCCTGCGTCAGCACCGGCGAGGGGGCTTCCTCAAGCACCTTCTGGTGGCGGCGCTGGAGCGAACAGTCCCGCTCGCCGAGATGGATCGCGGCGCCCTTGCCGTCGCCGAACACCTGGAATTCGATGTGGCGCGGGTTGCCGAGATATTTTTCCATATAGACGGTGTCGTCGCCGAAATTGGCGGCCGCCTCCAGCCCGGCCTGCGCGATCAGCGCTTCGAGCTGGCTTTCGTCGGGCACCACCTTCATGCCCTTGCCGCCGCCGCCCGACGCCGCCTTGATGAGGACGGGATAGCCGATCTCGCGCGCAGTGCGGCGCGCCTCCTCGATGTCGCTCACCGGCCCGTCCGACCCCGGCACCAGCGGCAGGCCAAGGCGCCCCGCGGTCAGCTTCGCTTCGATCTTGTCGCCCATCGAACGGATATGTTCGGGTTTCGGCCCGATCCAGACGATGCCGTGCGCCTCGACGATCTCGGCGAATTTGGCGTTCTCGCTGAGGAAACCGTAGCCGGGGTGGATCGCATCGGCGCCGGTGATCTCGGCCGCCGAGATGATGTTGGGGATGTTGAGGTAGCTTTCCGCGGCGGCGGGCGGGCCGATGCAGACCGCCTCGTCCGCCAGCCGGACGTGCATCGCATCGGCATCGGCGGTGGAATGCGCCGCGACCGTCTTGATGCCCATCTCGTGACAGGCGCGGTGGATGCGGAGCGCGATCTCGCCGCGGTTGGCGATCAATACCTTGTGGATGGCCAAGGGGCTTACTCGACCACGACCAGAGGTTGGTCGAACTCGACCGGCTGGCCGTTGTCGACCAGGATCAGCTTCACCGTGCCGGCGGTGGTGGCGACGATCGGGTTCATCACCTTCATCGCCTCCACGATCAGCAGCGTGTCGCCCGCCGCCACCGTTTTGCCGGGCTGGACGAAGGGCGCGGAACCGGGCGCCGACGACAGATAGGCCGTGCCCACCATCGGCGAGCGGACCGCGCCCGGATGATCGGCCGGATCGGCCGCGGGCGGCGCCAGCGCCGGGGCGGGGGCCGCCGCGACGGCAGGGGGCGCCATCGGCGCGGGGGCGGCGGCTGCCGCCGCCGCGATCACGGCGGGGGTGCGGGCGACGCGCACCTTGCGCTCGCCGTCCTGAACCTCGATCTCGGTCAGGTTGGTCTCGTCCAGCAGTTCGGCGAGGCGGCGGACGAAATCCGGGTCGACCTGCATTGGCGTGCCTTCATCGGCCATGAATGGGGGCCCTCGTTGAATATAATCGGCCGGCCTTGTCAGAGGTTGGCCGCCGCGTCCAGCGCGGCGGCGTGTCAGAGCCTGGCCGCCGCGTCCAGCGCGAGGAGGTAGGAGAGGGGCCCGAAGCCCGCGATCGTGCCCTTGGCCGCCTGCCCGACGTAGCTCAGGTGGCGGAAGCCTTCGCGCCGGTGCGGGTTGGACAGATGCACCTCGATCACCGGCACCCGGATCGCCTTGATCGCATCGTGCAGCGCGATCGAGGTGTGCGTGTAGGCGCCGGCGTTCAGCAATACCGCCTTGGCCCCTTCCGCCTGCGCCTCGTGCAGCCAGTCGATCAGATGGCCTTCGTGGTTGGACTGGCGGACCTCCACCGTCAGCCCCAGTTCCTGCGCGCGATCCTCCAGCCGGCCGGCGATGTCGTCCAGCGTGTCGTGGCCGTAGATCTCGGGCTCGCGCATCCCCAGCAGGTTGAGGTTGGGGCCGTTCAGGACGTAGACGGCGGGCGTATCGGACATGGCGGGTTCCGCTCTCGGCTTCAGGGACTATATCGGGGCATCCCTAACGAACGGACGCCCCCATGACCACCGAGGCCACGCTTTCCATCCGGGTGAACGGCGAACATCGCCGCGTGCCGGCCGGCGCCACCATCGCCGATCTTGCCGCCGATCTCGGGCTGGCGGTGGAAAAGGTGGCGGTGGAACGCAACCTCGAAATCGTGCCGCGCTCGACCCTCGCCGACGTGGCGATCGAGGACGGGGACGAGCTGGAGATCGTCCATTTCGTGGGCGGCGGCGATCATGGCGCGGCGGCGGTGACGGACGACGGGTGGAGCGTCGCCGGCCGCCGCTTCCGCTCGCGGCTGATCGTGGGCACGGGCAAATACAAGGACTTCGCGCAGAATGCCGCCGCCGTCGCGGCCTCGGGGGCGGAGATCGTCACCGTCGCCGTCCGCCGCGTCAACGTCTCCGATCGCAACGCGCCGATGCTGACCGACCATATCGACCCGAAGCGGATCACCTACCTGCCCAACACCGCCGGCTGCTTCACCGCCGAGGATGCGATCCGCACGCTCCGGCTGGCGCGCGAGGCGGGCGGCTGGGATCTGGTGAAGCTGGAAGTGCTGGGCGAGGCGCGCACGCTCTATCCCGACATGCTGGAAACGCTGCGCGCGACCGAGATACTCGCGAAGGAAGGTTTCCTGCCGATGGTCTATTGCGTCGACGATCCGATCGGCGCGAAGCGGCTGGAGGATGCCGGCGCGGTCGCGATCATGCCGCTGGGCGCGCCGATCGGCTCGGGCCTCGGCATCCAGAACCCCGTCACCATCCGCCTGATCGTGGAAGGCGCCAAGGTGCCGGTGCTGGTCGATGCCGGCGTCGGCACCGCTTCCGATGCTGCGGCGGCGATGGAATTGGGATGCGACGGCGTGCTGATGAACACCGCCATCGCCGAGGCGAAGGATCCGGTGCTGATGGCATCGGCGATGAAGGCCGCGGTGGAGGCGGGGCGGATGGCCTATCTGGCCGGCCGCATGGGCCGGCGCCGCTATGCCGATCCGTCGAGTCCGCTGGCCGGGTTGATTTAGTCTTCTCGGGATCGATGACGGCGCGCTAAGACGGTCCCCAGCCGCGATAGAGGAGAGGATGATCCCATGTTGACCCTGTACAGCTTCGGCCCCGGCGCCAATTCGCTGAAGCCCCTGCTGGCGCTCTACGAAAAGGGCCTGCCGTTCGAAGGGCGCCGCCTCAATCCCGCCGAGTTCGAGCATCACGAGGATTGGTTCAAGGCGATCAACCCGCGCGGCCAGGTGCCGGCGCTGGACCATGACGGCACGATCATCACCGAATCGACGGTGATCTGCGAATATCTGGAAGACGCCTTCCCCGACGCGCCGGCGCTCCGCCCCGCCGACCCCGCGCTGCGCGCCGAGATGCGGGTGTGGACCAAGTGGGTCGACGAATATTTCTGCTGGTGCGTCTCGACCATCGGCTGGGAGCGGATGGTGAGCCAGATGGCGCGCGCCATCGGCGACGAGGAGTTCGAGGCGAAGGTCGCCCGCATCCCGGTGCCCGAGCAACAGAAGAAGTGGCGCGACGCGCGCAACGGCTTCCCCAAGGACGTGCTGGCCGAGGAGATGCGCAAGATCGGCATCTCCGTCCGCCGGCTGGAGGAGCGGCTGAAGGACCATGAATGGCTGGTGGGCGACCAGTATACGCTGGCCGACATCTGCAATTTCGCCATCGCCAACGGCATGCAGAAGGGGTTCGCCGAGCTGGTCAACCCGACCGACACGCCCGGCCTCGTCGCCTGGATCGACCGCATCAACGCCCGCCCGGCGGCGCAGCAGATGTTCGCCGAGGTGCCGCGCGAGAGCCTGAAGCCGCGCGAGGCGGCCTGACCCCGCCGCCGTCGCCCTGCCATGGCGGGGCGACGGATCGGGCGGTCACGCGCCCCGTTCGGCCGCGGGGATGATGCCGTCCGCCAGCAGGCGGTGCAGCGCCTCGATATGGCCGGTATCGCGCGGGCCGGTGGTGGCGGAGGTCATCACCACCGTCAGCGCGAGATCGGGTACGATATAGACCATCTGCCCGCCATAGCCCCAGGCGAAGCGGATCGGGTGGCCGCGCGCCTCGCTCAGGAACCAGCCGTAGCCGTAGGACTGGCCGCTCCACGGCGAGACCGTGCGCGGCCGCCAGCTCGTCTCGATCCATGCCGCCGGCACGATCCGCCGCCCGTCGATCGCCCCGCCTTGCCGGTAGAGCTCGCCGAAGCGGGCGAGCGCGAGCGGGCTAAGCCGCATCTCGTTGCCGCCGAAATAGATACCTTGCGCATCCGCCGGCCAGGGCGGGATGGCGATCCCGAGCGGTTCGCCCAGCCATTCGCGCGCCAGCGTGAGCGTACTCCTGCCCGACGCCTTGGTGAGCATGGCCGAGAGCAGATGCGTCGATCCCGTCGAATAGAGCATCGCCCCGCCCGGCTCCGCCACGAACGGGCGGGAGAGGGCGTAGCGCACCCAGTTCGGGCTGGAGACCCAGCGCCCGTAATATTCGCCCGACGTCCGCTCCAGCCCCGCCTGCATCGACAGCAAATTGCCCACGGTGACGCGGGCGAGGCGGGGATCGGGCCGGGCCGGCGCGTCCGCCGCCAGCACCGATAGGACCGGCTGATCGGTGCCCGTCAGCACGCCGCGGGCGATGGCGATGCCGACCAGCGCCGAGACGATTGACTTGGACGCGGACTTGACGTTCACCGCCCGGTCGAGCGGCGGCCCGCCGTTGAACCGCCGCTCCACCAACCGCGCGCCATCGCGCAGCACGACGAGCGACCGCAACCGCGGCAACCGCTCCGCCGCGGCGATGGTCACCGCGACGCCATCGGCGGCAAGCCCGCGGGTCGCAAGGGGCGCGGCGACGGCGCGCGGCGCCTCCGCTGCATCGCAGGCGGCGAGGGCTGCCATCGACAAGGCGGCGGTAGCGATGCGGACCATATCGCCGATGTTGGCGTGCCGGTGACGACGATCAAGCATGCAATTATGGACCATCCTGCCACGCCGCCGCCCGATCGCCGCCATAATCCAGATCAATCCTCCTGCCATGACAATCATTCGACACGCCGAGTTTCCGGCCGACACCGCCGCCGTCGTCGCGATCTGGCGCGAGTTCGTAGCGAACTCCCCGATCGACCTCAGCTATCAGGGCAATGACGCCGAATTCGCGCAATTGCCGGGCAAATATGCGCGGCCGGCCGGATGCATACTGATCGCCGAAGGGGACGGCGGTCTCGACGGCTGCGTCGCGCTGCGCCGGGTGACCACCGAAATCTGCGAGATGAAGCGCTTATACGTCCGTCCCCATGTTCGTGGCGGAAGCCTCGGTCGGGCATTGGCCGAGCGGTCGATCGCCGAGGCGCGCGAGGCAGGGTATCGGGAGGTCAGGCTGGACGTGCACGGGAAATTCCTGGCCGCGCGGAATCTCTATGCCGCGCTCGGTTTCGTCCCGGCCGATCCGGTATCGTTCAATCCCGTCCCCGGCGCGTCCTTTCTCGGGCTGGTCCTCTAGGCCGCGTCTGCATTTAGAGGATTCCGTTTAGCTGGAAGTTCTGATTCAAGGCTGGTGAAGGAGCCGGTCGATGAGCAGACGGACGCTGACGGATGAGCAATGGGATCGGATCGCTGGGTATCTTCCCGGTCGGGAAGGGACGCGGGGGCGCAGCGGCGTGGACAATCGGCTGTTTGTGGACGCGATCCTGTGGATGGCAGGCAATGCGGCGCGCTGGCGTGATCTGCCGGAGGTGTTCGGCAAGTGGACAGGGGTGCATGCGCGGTTCCGGCGCTGGTCGCATGCCGGTGTTTGGGAACGGCTTTTTCAGAGCCTGGCCGACACGCCGGACTTCGAATACGTCCTGATCGACAGCACCATCTCGAAGGCCCATGCCGATGCCAGCGGCGCAAAAGGGGGGCTGAAGCTGCCGCGATCGGCCGGTCCCGTGGTGGTCTGACAACCAAACTGCATGCCGCGGTGGATGCTATCGGCCTGCCGATCCGCATTCATCCGACGCCGGGGCAATGGGGCGACCGTCCGCAGGCCGAGGTGCTGCTGGCGGGCCTGAAGGGCGTCGGCCACGTCATCGCCGACGCCGCCTATGACGCCGATCCGCTACGCGCCTTCATCACCGACAGTCTCGGTGCGACCGCGCATATCAAGTCCAACCCCAGCCGAACGGCAAAGCCTCCCATCGACTGGCGCCTCTACAAGGAACGCCATCAGGTTGAGTGCTTCTTCAACAAGCTCAAACGCTTCAGACGGATCGCCCTGCGCTGCGAGAAGACCATTTCCGCCTTCATGGGCTTCGTCCATCTCGCATGCGCCATGATCTGGCTCCGCTAAATGCAGACAATGCCTAGCGCCGGCCCGACGGCCGGATCGGATCGACCGGACAAGGCTTCGGGAGAGTATGCCGCCGTGGCCGCTTCCGCGACCACCGCCCGATACAGCCTTTCGCACTCGTCCAGCCAGATGTCGGTGGTGAAATGCCGCAGCACGCGCTCTCGTGGCACGGCGCGGGGAATCGCGTGCGCCGCATCGATCGCCGCCGCCAGCCCGCGCACGTCATCGGGCGCGGCGAAGGCGCCCGCCTCGCCGATCACCTCGCGGGCGGCGCCGCGATCGAACGCGGCGACGGGCAGGCCGCATGCCATCGCCTCGATCGCGGCGAGGCCGAAGGGTTCGTCCCAGCAGGGGGTGAAGAGGAAGAGGGAGGCGCGGGCGAGTTCGGCGGACAGCGCGGCAGCGGGGAGGTGGCCGGCGTAGCGGATCGTATCGGACAGGAGGGGGCGGACGGCGGCGTCCCAATAGTCCGGATCCTCGATCTGGCCGTAGAGGGTCAGTGGCACGCCCGCCAGCGTGGCCGCCGCCGCGGCCAGATGCGGCCCCTTGTTGGGGGTGATCCGCCCCGACCAGGCGGCGCTGCCGTCCCCCGCCGCACCGAACGGCCAGGCCGCCGGATCGATGCCGTTGTGGAGGATGCTCGCCTGGCGCGGCGCGCCGTCCGGCCACCAGGCGGCGAGCTGGGTGGCGGCGGTGGCCGTCAGCCGGTGGCCGGGGGCGGCGCTGTCCTTCACGAACCAGTGGAGCGCATCGAACGGCGGGACGTGGAGCGAGCTCACGGTCGGCACCCGCGCGGTCTGCGTCCGCGCCAGCGGGAAGCGGTGAAGGCTGTTGTTGTGGACGACATCGAAGCCGCCCGCCGCGATCCGGTCGCAGGCGGCCGCATAGCCCGCGTCGAGATGCGCGATCAGCGCGGGCGTGCCGCGATGCTCGGCCCACGGAAAGGTGCGCTCATAATGTTCGGGCAGCACCGGATCGATCGCGAAGCGCGGATCGCTGTCGCCCGCGGCGAAGAGGGTCACGTCGTGGCCGCGGCGCATCAGCCCGTCCGCCAGATGCCAGCAGTGCGCCTCCATGCCGCCCATGAACGGTTCGGCGATCGGCTGGCGGACGTGGGCGAGGATCGCGATCCTCACGCCGCGGCCAGTTCGCCCGTCTCCGCCGCCGCGCGCGCTTCCAGCAGGCGGATCACGCTCGCGCTATTGGCATAGGGCTGGTGGCTCTGCTGGCCGGTCAGCGCCAGATCGTCGACACTGGCCCCACGCAGGATGGTGATCGGGCGGCCGGGCGTATCGTCGATCAGCCCCATCAGGCGGAAGGCGTGCAGCCAGTGGCCCATGGTGCGATAGCCCCATTTCGCCTCGAACAGTTCGGCATTGCGCACCACGCTTTCGAGGTGGTGGACCGGCGGCATGTGGTGGGGGTGATATTGGTGATAGGCGCAGGCGCCCTTGATCCAGGCGATGCGCACGCCTTGGGCGTCGATCGACTTGCCGTAGTCCGTGTCCTCGCCGCCATAGCCGTGATAGCGTTCGTCGAAGCCGCCGGTCGCGCGGAACGTCGCGGCGCGCATCGCGAAGTTGAGCGACCAGAAGCAGCGATAGTCGGCGCAGACCTCGATCCCCTCGGGCGGCGGGCCGCGCCGGTCGGAATGGCGGACGGCGACCTCGGCGAACCGGTCGAACGTCCAGCCGGGTGCGGTGGCGCCGCCCGGCAGATACATCACTTCGCCCATCAGCAGCCCGTCGAAGGCGGCGAGGCCGGCGGCATAATCAGCGACGAGAGTCGGCGTCGGGATGCAATCCATGTCGAGGAAGATCAGGCCGTCGCCCACCGCCTCGGCCGCCACCCGGTTGCGCGCGGCGGCGAGGCAGAGGGCGGCGCCCGGCATCAGGATCTGGCGGATCGGGAAGGGGGCTTCGGGCAAGTCGTAGGGCGTGTCCTGCATCACCGCGATCACCAGTTCGGCCGGCGGCAGCGTCTGCGCGGCGAGGCCCGCCACGACATTGTCGAGATGCCCCTCGCGGCCGCGGGCGAGGGTGAGGACGGACAGGCTGTGCATCGGGTCGTCAGGCTCCGGCAGGCGAGGATGGGGCAGGCGTCGAGGGGGCGAGGACGGGGGCGGGCGCCCACAGGCGTTCGGCCAGCGCCTCCAGCCATTCGGCGGCGATCAGCGCGGGGCGATCGGCGATCATCGCATGTTGCAGGGCGGGTTCGTGCCCGCGCACGGTGGCGGCGATCGCCTCCCCCCAGGCCGCGGCGGAGGAGGGCAGGTGCGGGCGGACGGTGGCCACGCCGGCAGTCGCCAGCGCCTCGGCCTTCCGGTGCTGCTCGTCGAAATAGCGCCATTCGGGGACGGCGAGCCACGGCCGCCCCGCCGCCAGTATCTGCTGGCAGATGGTGTTGCCGGTGGAGGAGACGATCAGGTCGGCGGCGGCGATATGATCGGCGGCATTGTCCACCCAGCCGCGATGTTCGATGTTGCCGGGTTCGGTGGCGTGCCAGTCGCGCACGATCGGGCCGATCGTGATCCAGCGCGCGCCGGGCCGGCTGCGCGCACCGACGCCGAGCGGTGCCTGCGCCATCCCCTCGCCGCCGCCGCCGGAGAGGATGAGGATCATCTCCTCGGCCGGATCGACGCCGATGCGACGGCGCGCGACATCGCGCTCGACGATGCGGGTGTCGACGCCGAGGCCACCGGCGAAGCAGGTGCGCGCCAGCATCGCCGGATCCCATTCGGGCTGGGCGAGCGCGGCATCGAACGGGGCGAGCAGCCCGGCCGCCCCCTCATAGGCGGCGCGGTGGCCGGGATCGGATCGATCGCCATGCTGGAGCACCTTGACGTGGGGCACGCTGCAAATGCGGGCGAGCTGGGCGATCTCGGCCGAAACGTCGCAGATCATCAGCGCCGGATCGGCGGTGCCGAACCATCCGGCGATCGTCGCCATCGCGCTCCGGATGCCGGGCCAGCCGACGGGCGCGCAATGCAGCGTGGCCGGCGTCGCCATCGCCGCCATGCCGGGCGCCTCGCCGCCCTGCGGTTCGAACAGCGAGGGGATGCGGACGATCTCGGCCCGGGACGGCAGATCGGGGAAGATGTCGTCGCGTGCGGAAAAGATGGTGAGCGGGCGCTCGGGCGGCAGCGCATGGGCGATGGCGGCGCACCGCTCGGCATGGCCCCGGCCCTGATGGTGGACGAAATAGCCGAACGGCCGGGTCATGCCGCGACGGCCGTCCGTGGCGCCTGCGCGAGGCCGATCGCCGCCAGCCCTTCCATCACCCCGGTCGCGTGATGGCCGGCGACGCGGTTGAGGCCCGGCCGCCGGGCGAGGCCGGCCAGCTCCGCCCCGGCATTGCCGACGACGATGGCATGGCCGCACGCCTCCAGCATGTCGATATCGTTGCCGCTGTCGCCCGCGGCGATGCAATCCGCCGGGGACAGGCCGTGGCGCGCGGCGAGCGCGGCGATGGCGGCGGCCTTGCCGGCATGGGGGGCGAGGACGTCGATCAGCCGCCCGTGGGAGAAGACGACGCGGGCGGCAAGCCCCGCCTCGGCCAGCGTCAGGCGGATCGCGGCGGCATCGCCCTCGCCACCGAAGAAGCTGATCTTGTGCGGCCCCGCGGTCTCGGCGGGCTGCGGGCGGAGCGGCAGGCGGGCGAGGGCGGCGGCGACGGCCGCGCGATCCCAGTCGCGGTCGATCGCGGCGGCATAATCCGCGCATTCCTCCCAGCCGTCGCCCTTCGCCAGCATCAGCCGCGTGCCGACATCGACGATATAGGCGTCGGGCAGCGGCAGGCGCCATTCGGCCAGGATCGCGCGTGCCATGGCGAACGACCGGCCCGTCGCCACCGCGAACGGCATCGATCGCGCCGCATGCCATTCGGCGAAGGCGCGCGCCCCCGCCGGGCAGCCGGTCAGCGTATTGTCGATATCGCTGACGAACAGGCGCGGCCGGCGATCGAGATGCGCGTAGATGTCCACCGAGCCGGCGGCATATGCGCCCCAGCTGTAGCGGCCGATGCCGGCGCGCCCGGCCGCGGCGCAGCGGGCGTGCAGCGCCGGGTTGCCGATCAGCGCATGGCAGGCGGCGGCGATGGCGGCATCGTCGTGCGGATCGACCAGCAGGCCGTGGCCGAGCGTGCCGACGATGTCGGCCGGACCGCCGTTGGCGGTGGCGACGACCGGCACGCCCGCCGCCGCCGCCTCGATCAGCGTCAGCCCGAACGGCTCGTGCAGCGCCGGATTGACGAACAGCCCACCCGCGGCGGCGCGGGCGTAGAGGGCGGCGACGTCGCCGGTGCCGTGGGTCGGGGGCAATGCGACGCAGCCGGCGAGGTGCGGTGCGGCGGCCAGTGCGTGGAGTTCGGCCAGCACCGCTTGCTCTTCTGCCGATCCGCTGCCGCCGGGGTGGCGCCCGGCGAGGATGACGAGATTGGCCGCCTCGATCAGCGCCGGGCAGCCGGAATAGGCGCGCAGCAGCGCAGCCAGATTCTTCTTGGCGACGGGGCGGGCGATGGCGAGGAGGATCGGCTTGGCGGGGTTCGCCAGCAGCGCGTCGATGCCGGCGCAGGCGGCATGCGATGCGCCGCCTTCGGCATGATGCGGCACCCCCGGCGGCAGGCAATGGACGCGCCCCGCGGCACCCGCCACGCGATAGGCCGCCACCTGCCGGTCGGCCTCGTCGGCGGTGGAGACCAGGATCGCGTCGGCACCGGCGATCGCGCGCCGTTCCGCCTCGATCCGCGCGTCCAGCGCGGCATCGGCGGCGTCCGCCTGCGCCCGCTTGTCGATGCCGAGCGCGTGCGGCGTGTAGACGTAGGGGATGCCGAACCGCGCCCGTGCGGCCGCGGCGACCGCGGCGGCATCGGCGAAATGGGCGTGGATCACGTCCGGCAGCGCGGGCGATGCGGCGAGATCGTCGAGGAAGGCGGCGGTGAAGGCGGGCAGGTCCGCGCCCAGCGCTTCCTTTTCCAGATAGCGGCGATCGGCGGTGGCGATGCGCCGGATCGCGACGGTGGGCGCCACCGCCTCCTCCATCACCGCATAGGCGGGCCCGAGCCGTGCATCCTCGATCAGCCGGGTCACGATCGTCACCGCCGTCACGCCTTCGGCCGCCCCTTGCGCGATCGCCGCATCCACGACGTAAGCGATATGGCCGCCGGTATCGGCGGTTACCCCGAAGCTGACCGGCGGGCCTTTCAGGCAGCCGCCGAGGGCGAGGTGCAGGATGCGCAAAATTTTCCCCGTTCTTTCACATAGGTAACGGTGGATTGCGCAGAAGGGTCCGCCGCCGGCCATCCGTGCGACGTTTTCCCATGCGGGTGGCGGCGGCGGCGCCCATGCCTATATCGGCCGCGCAGATTCGGGAGACGGGCGACGTGGCGGATGCGAACGGAACATGGGATTGCGTGGTGCAGTCCCCGATGGGCGAGCAGGCGTTCACCTTCACGGTGGCGACGGCGGGGGACCGCTTCTCCGGCCGCACCGCGGGCAAGCTCGGCAGCCTCGACATCGACGACGGCATGGTCGAGGGAGACCGCCTCGCGTGGTCGATGCGCGTGCCCAAGCCTTTGCCGATGACGCTGCGCTGCGAAGCGCGGATCGATGGCGATGCGCTGGCGGGCGAGGTGAAGGCCGGGCCGTTCGGCACCTTCCCCGTCACCGGCAGGCGCGCCGCCTGAGCCGCGGCCGGTTGCCTTGCAGCGGCAAGGCTGGTTCGATGGCGCGACGATGACCCCGCCGGCGGAGCGCGCATGATCCTTCCTGCCCTGACGATGATCCGGCCATGGGCGGTCGGTGCGCTCCATGCCGCGATCGTGTCGGTCGCGATATTGGCCGGCAGCGCCGCGTCGGCCCAGCGCCGGCCGGCCCCGGCGGCCGCCCCGGCCCCCTCGGCCGCGCGCACCATCCTGTTCGTCGGCAACAGCTTCACGGAAGGTGCGCGCTCGCCGGTGCGCACCTATCGGCCGGACAGCGTGATCGACCTGAACGGCAGCGACATCGGCGGCATTCCGGCGCTGTTCAAGCGGCTGACGCAGCAGGCCGGGCTGGACTATACCGTCAGCCTGGAAACGGAAGGGGGCCGCTCGCTCGGCTTCCACCTCGGCGAGCGGCCGGCGATGACGCGCCAGCGCTGGGACGTCGTCGTCCTCCAGGAATATTCGACGCTCGATCGCGACCGGCCCGGCGACGATGCCGCCTACCGCCAGAACGCGACGCGGCTGGCGGGCCTGTTCACCGCGATCAATCCCGCGGTCGACGTCTATCTGATGGCGACGTGGAGCCGGGCCGATCGCATCTGGCCGCAGGGCAGCCCCTGGTCGGGCCAGCCGATCGGCCGCATGGCCGAAGACCTGATGGCCGCCGCCCGCCGCGCACGGGCCGCATCGCCCGACATCGACGGGATCATCCCGGTCGGCCTCAGCTGGAACGCCGCGTTCGAGGCGGGGCTGGCCGACCCCAACCCCTATGACGGCATCGCCTACGGCCAATGGGGGCTGTGGGCGTCCGATCATTATCACGCCAGCTACATCGGCTCCTACCTCGCCGCGCTGACCGTGTTCGGCCGCGTGACCGGCATCGATCCGCGCGCGCTGGGCGGCGCCGATCAGGCGGCGCAGGATCTGGGGCTGACCGAGGCGGAGGCGGGGCGGTTGCAGGAAATGGCGTGGCAGGCGATCGAGGCGGGGCGGTAACTGTCGGGCCTCATCCGAAACGTTCGTCTTGAGTAGCGACTGAGCCTGTCGAAGGCGCGTATCGAAAGACGGCCATGCCGCGACGATGCTTCGATACGGCGCTTCGACGGGCTCAGCGCCTACTCAGCACGACCGGTTGGTGGCCCGTCCCTCAGAACCCCAGCCGCGTGACATGCCCCATCTTGCGCCCCGGCCGCGCTTCCAGCTTGCCGTAGAGGTGGAGATGGGCGGCGGGGTCCGCCAATATCTGCGCCCAGGCGGCGGCCTCGTCGCCGATCAGGTTGCGCATCTCGACCTCTGCCGCGGCCAGCGCGGTCGAGCCGAGCGGCAGGCCGCAGATCGCACGGATGTGGTTCTCGAACTGGGAGGTGATCGCCCCTTCGGTCGTCCAGTGGCCGCTGTTGTGGACGCGGGGCGCCATCTCGTTGAAGATCGGCCCTTCCTCTCCGCAGAAGAATTCGACCGAGAGCACGCCGACATAATGGAGCGCCTCGGCGATGCGCGTCACCAGCGCGCGCGCCTCGGCCGCCTGCCGCGTGACCGCGGGCGGCGGCGGCACGGTGGTGCGGACGAGGATGCCGTCGCGATGCTCGTTGGTGGCGGGATCCCAGAACAGGATATGCCCGTCCGCCCCGCGCACAGCGACGATCGAGAATTCATGGGCGAACCGCACCATGCCTTCGAGGATCGAGGGCTGCTGCCCCGCGATCGCCCAGGCGCCGCGCGTGTCGCGGGGCGCGAGGATGCGCGCCTGGCCCTTGCCGTCATAGCCCATCCGCCGCGTCTTCAGGATGGCGGGGGCGCCCACTTCCTCCAGCGCGCGATCGAGATCGGCGAGGCTGTCGACGGTGCGGAACGGGGCGGTCCGCCCGCCCAGCGCCGCCACGAATTCCTTCTCCGCCAGCCGATCCTGCGCCACGTCGAGCGCGCGCGGGCCGGGGCGGACCGACAGGGGCGCCAGCGCCGCCGAATCGACGTTCTCGAACTCGTAGGTGACGATCGCGACCTGTTCGGCGAAGCGGGCGACGGCGGCGGCATCGTGATAGTCGCCACGCGTCCAGTGGGCGGAAACCTCGCTCGCCGGCCCGCTCGGCCCCGGCGCGTAGATGTGCGCGCGATAGCCGAGATTGGCGGCGGCGATGGCGAGCATCCGGCCGAGCTGGCCGCCGCCGAGGATGCCGATCGTGGCGCCCGGCGCGATCATTCCGGGCTCTCGTCCACCGCCGCGGTCTGCGCCGCGCGCCACGCCTCCAGCCGCTCGGCCAGCGCCGGATCGGCGAGGCCGAGGATCGCGGCCGCCAGCAGCCCGGCGTTGATCGCCCCGGCCTTGCCGATCGCCAGCGTGGCGACGGGGATGCCGCCCGGCATCTGCACGATCGACAACAGGCTATCGAGGCCCTTCAGCGCCTTGGACTGCACCGGCACGCCCAGCACCGGCAGCCGCGTCATCGAAGCGACCATGCCGGGCAGATGCGCCGCGCCGCCGGCGCCCGCGATCACTACTTTCAGCCCGCGGCCCGCGGCGCTGCCGGCATAATCGTAGAGCCGCTGCGGGGTGCGATGCGCAGAGACGACCTTCGCCTCGTGCGCCACGCCCAGTGCGGTCAGGATCGCGGCGGCATGGGCCATCGTCTCCCAATCCGAGCGGGAGCCCATGACGATGCCGACGAGCGGCGCGGCGGCGGAACCCATCCTACCGCTCGGAGAGATAATAGCGGTCGGTCGGCACCAGATCGGCGTCCAGTTCGTAGACGATCGGCTGGCCGGTCGGAATCTCGAGACCGGTGATCTCGTCGTCCGGAATGGCCGACAGATGCTTGACCAGCGCCCGCAGCGAATTGCCGTGGGCGGAGATGACGACGCGCTTGCCGGCCTTCAGCTCTGGCGCGATCCGGCTGTCCCAATAGGGCAGGACGCGGGCGATCGTGTCCTTCAGGCTTTCGGTCTGCGGCACGGCGATGCCGGCATAGCGCCGGTCCTGCGCCAGGTCCCATTCGCTGCCCGGCTCCAGCACCGGCGGCGGAATGTCGAACGAGCGGCGCCAGATCTTGACCTGATCGTCGCCGTGCTTCGCCGCCGTCTCGGCCTTGTCGAGGCCGGTCAACCCGCCATAGTGGCGCTCGTTCAGCCGCCAGTCCTTCTCCACCGGCAGCCACAGCCGGCCCATCGCCTCCAGCGCGAGGTTCAGCGTCTTGATCGCGCGAGTCTGCAAGCTCGTGAAGCACAGGTCGAAGTCGAGGCCCTTGTCCGCGATCAGCCGGCCGGCGGCGGTCGCCTCGGCGACGCCCTTCTCGGTCAGGTCGACATCCCACCAGCCGGTGAAGCGATTCTCCAGGTTCCAGGCGGACTGGCCGTGGCGGATCAGGACGAGTGTCGGCATCGGGGCATCGGTCTCCGTGGTCGTTACGGCCTGCAATACAGGATCAGGCGCGGATTGCATCGCCGTTCGGCAGCGTCGCCGCCTGTTTCGAACGCTGTTCCAGCAGCACCTTGATCATCGCCACGATGGGATCGGCGAGCGCCAGCCCCAGGATGCCGAACAGCGCGCCGAACAGCAGCTGCGCCCCCAGCACCAGCGCGGGGGCGAGATCGACCGAGCGCTTGGCCACCATCGGCACGATGACGTAGCCGTCGATCACCTGGACGACGACGTAGATGACGATCGCCCAGATGCCCGTCTCGAACCCGGCCGAGAAGCCGACGAGGATGAGGAGCGCGCCCGAGACGATCGCGCCGATGTTGGGCAGGAAGGCGAGCAGGCCGGTCAGGATGCCGATCAGCGCCGCCATCGGGATGCCGACCATCGCTGCAAAGATGCCGGTGAAGACGCCCTCGATCGCCATGCCCAGCAGGCGGCCCGCCATCAGCCGGCGCAGGTTGCGGCCCATCTCCGCCGCCGTGTCGTAGAAGTCCCCGCGCTTCTCCATCGGCAGCATCCAGGCGACGCCGCGTTCGTAGAGGCGCGGCTCGATCGCCACGAACAGGCCGATCACCACGATCATCGCCACGCTGGAGACGGCGCCCAGCGCCGATCCGACGAAGGTCGTCACCTGCCCCAGCGATCCCATCAATTGCTTGCCGATATCGCCCATGCCGGTCTGTTCGGGGGGCACGAGGCCGATGTCGTGGACCCAGCCGAGCAGGCGATCGACCTGCGCCGTCACCGTCTTCTGCAACGTCTCCGCCTGCCCGGCCAGCTGCGCGCCGGCGAGCACGAACACGCCGACGATGAAGAGCGTGACGGCGACCGAGACGATCGCCAGCCGGATGCCGCGATTGACCGGCAGGATGCGCCCCAGCAGGCGGGTGCCGCCGTCCAGCATCGCCGCGAAGACGATGCCGCCGAAGATCAGCAGCAGCGATTGCGCCAGGAACCACAGCAGCACCGCAGCACCCGCCACGGCCACCCACACCACCGCCTTGCGCAGTTCGCGATCGGTGGAGGGATTGCTGAAATCGGCGGGGCCGGGGACTTCGGTGCGCTTCTGCGCATCCGCCTGATCGCTCATGTCCCTGACCCCTTTATATCATTGGCGCGCCGGGTGCAGGCTGGTGCCCGCCCGGCCACGGCGCAGCGCCGTGAGCCAGGATAGCGGATTCCACCATTCGGAAGTTCCATCGAGCGAGAAGGTGATGAATTCCGCCCGCCCGCCGAGATTCTCGACCGGCAGCGGTCCGCCGAGGCCGAGCTGTTCGACCGAGTAGCGGCTGTCGGCCGATTCGTCGCGATTGTCACCCATCAGGAAGACGCGGCCCTCCGGCACCGTCACCGGGCCGAAATCGTCCGCCGTGCCCATCACATAGCCCATGTCGATCGTGTCGTAGCTGCGGCCGTTCGGCAGCGTCTCGCGATAGACGGGCAGCGCGCACAGGCGGCGGCCGTCGGCGAGCGTCTCCTGATATTGCGCCTCGAGGCCCCGGTCGCACGGCACGTTGGCGTCGACCGGGATGGCGGCGCGGCCGCGCGCCACCCGCGGCACCGGCACGCCGTTCAGGATCAGCTGCGAACGGCGCACCTCGATCGTGTCGCCGGGCAGGCCGATGACGCGCTTGATATAGTCCGAATCCTCGATCGGCGGTTTGGCGATCACCACGTCGCCGCGCTCCGGATAGCGGCCGAACAGCCGGCCCTTGATGAACGGCAGGACGTGGAAGGACGGCGAGACGTAGGACCAGCCGTAGGGATATTTGGTCACCACCAGCCGATCGCCCTTGATCAGCGTCGGCATCATCGATTCGCTGGGGATGTAGAAGGGCTTGGCGATGAAGCTGTGGAAGGCGAGCACCGCCAGCACCAGCCAGAAGATGCCCTTGATCTCGGCCCACCAGTCGGTGCCGCGGCGGGCGGCGTCGGTGCCGGCGGGGGCGGGGCGGGTGGTGGTCGCGGGATCGCTCAAGCGATCTCTCCTGCAAGCGGGCGGGCTTCGAGGATGACGAAGGCCTGCGCCCAGGGGTGGTCGTCGGTCAGCGTCAGGTGGATCGTCATCGCGTGGCCCGGCGGCGTCAGCGCGTCAAGCCTTGCCCGCGCGCCGCCCGTCACCGCCAGCGTCGGCGCGCCGCTCGGCAGATTGACGACGCCGATGTCGCGTAGGAACACGCCCGCCTTGAAGCCGGTGCCGACCGCCTTGGAGAAGGCCTCCTTGGCGGCGAAGCGCTTGGCGTAGGTGCCGGCGCGGGTGAACGGCCGCCGTTCGGCCCTCGCGCGCTCGGCATCGGTGAAGACGCGGGCGAGGAAGCGTTCGCCGAATCGGTCGAGCGATTGCTGGATGCGCTCGATATTGCAGAGGTCCGAGCCGAGGCCGACGATCATCGCGCCGAATCCATCAGCGCCCGCATCCGCGCGACGACCGGCCCCAGCCCCTCGAAGATCGCCTCGCCGATCAGGAAGTGGCCGATGTTGAGTTCGGCGATCTGCGGGATGGCGGCGATCGGCACGACATTGTCGAACGTCAGGCCGTGGCCGGCGTGCGGCTCGATCCCGTTCTTGGCGGCGAGGGCTGCGGCATCGGCGATGCGGCGCAGTTCCGCCTCGCGCGCCTCCCCCTCGCTATGCGCGTAACGGCCGGTGTGGAACTCCACGACGGGGGCGCCCAGCGCCACCGCGGCGGCGATCTGGCGCGGGTCCGGCTCGATAAACAGGCTGACGCGGATGCCGGCCTCGGTCAGGCGGCTGATCAGCGGTTTCAGGCTGTTGTGCTGGCCGGCGGCGTCGAGCCCGCCCTCGGTCGTCACCTCCTCGCGCCGTTCGGGAACGATGCAGGCGGCGTGCGGGCGGTGGCGGAGGGCGATCGCCACCATCTCCTCGGTCGCAGCCATCTCCATGTTGAGGGGGAGGGCGATGGCGCCGATCAGGCCGGGAATGTCCTCGTCCATGATATGGCGGCGGTCCTCGCGCAGGTGGGCGGTGATGCCGTCGGCCCCCGCCTCCTGCGCCACCAGCGCGGCGCGGATCGGATCGGGATAGGCGCCGCCGCGCGCGTTGCGGATGGTGGCGACATGATCGATGTTGACGCCGAGGCGCAGGCGCCCGCTCATGCCGCGCGGCTGCCGGGCTTCACCGCCGGCACGTCCCGGAGGTGCGGGGGGAGGGCATCGGCGGGCCACGCCTCCACCTTCAGCCGCATCAGCGGATAGAAGGGAACGCCCAGATCGGCGGCGCCGTCCGACCGGTCGACCAGCGCGGCGGCGGCGATCACCTCGCCACCCGCCGCCGCCACCGCCTTGATCGCCTCGCGCGAACTGAGACCGGTCGAGACGACGTCCTCGACCAGCAGCACCTTCTCGTGCGGGCGGAGGGCGAAGCCGCGGCGGAGGTGGAACACGCCGTCCGGCCGCTCGACGAACATCGCCGGCAGGCCGAGCGCGCGGCCCATCTCGTGCCCGATGATGACGCCACCCATCGCCGGGGAGACGATTGCGTTCAGTTGCAGCTTGATCTTGTCGGGCAGCGTGCGGGCCAGCGCCTCGGCCAGGCGGGTGGCGCGGGCGCCGTCCATCAGCACGCGCGCGCATTGCAGATAGCGATCGGACCTGAGACCGGATGAGAGGATGAAATGCCCCTCGAGCAGCGCTTCCGCCGCGCGGAATTCGGCCAGCACCTCGTCCTGCGTCATCATTACGTCCCGTCCGTCCTCGTTCCGGCCGGGTGGGCGATACGACGACGGCGGGCGCGCTTCAATCGCTTGCAATCGGGGCCGAGAAGGTGTTGAGGACGGGAACGCGGCCGGATGCCACAGGTGCGTCCTGCGCCGCGCTGCCCGATGCGGCACCTTTTGGGGGTGAGATGAAGAGGTTCGAGACGATCCTGGCGGCCGTGGCGCTCTCGTTCGGCGGGGCCGTGGCCGCGCCTGCGATGGCGCAGGCCCCGGCGCCGGTGGTGGCGAGCGCGCCCACCGGCGATACGACGCCGGCTGCGGCGGTGGATGCGGCGCCCGCCGCGGCGGCGGCCCCGGCCCCGGCGCTGCCCAAGATCGCGCCCACCCCCGCCATCGGCATGCCCGATGGCCGGATGGGCCTGCAGGAACAGGTGACGGACGTCGGCCACGAGGCCGCCTGGATGCACAATTGGATCCTGATGCCGGTAATGACGGCGATCTCGCTGCTCGTGCTGCTGCTGCTTCTCTACGTCGTCATCCGCTTCCGCGCCTCGGCGAACCCGACGCCCTCCAAGACGTCGCACAACACGCTGATTGAGGTGCTGTGGACGCTGGTGCCGGTGCTGGTGTTGCTGGTGATCGCGGTTCCCTCGATCCGCCTGATCGCGCGCCAATATGCGCCGCCCAAGGCCGACCTGACGGTGAAGGTGATCGGCAACCAATGGTATTGGACCTATCAATATCCCGATAACGGCGATTTCGAGATCGTCTCCAACATGTTGTCCGAGGACAAGCGTACCCCCGCCGACGGCCCCCGCCTGCTGGCGGTGGACGAGCGGATGGTGGTGCCGGCCGGCGCCGTCGTGAAGCTGATCGTCACCTCCAACGACGTCATCCACTCCTTCGCCGTGCCCGCCTTCTGGACGAAGATGGACGCGGTGCCCGGCCGCCTCAACGAGACGTGGTTCAAGGTCGATCGCCCCGGCGTCTATTTCGGCCAATGCTCCGAACTGTGCGGCGCGCGCCACGCCTATATGCCGATCGCGGTCGAGGTCGTCCCCCAGGCGCGCTTCGCCGCCTGGGTCGCCTCCAAGGGCGGCACGATGCCCGGCGCGGCGCCGGCCAACAATCCGGATGCGACCAGCCCGGCCTCGCCCGCGGTCGCCGGCCCCGGCGCCTCGGCCAGCCCTGAGCAGGCCACGCCCGCCCCCGCCATTCCCGCCACCACCGGCGCTGCGGTCACCACGTCGCAGGGCGCCACCGCCAACGAGGGCTCCCGCCCATGACCGACATCACCGCAGACCGTTTCCAGGCGCATGGCGACCATGCGCATCATCACGATGACCATGCCGATCACCATCCGGGCTTCTTCGCCCGCTGGTTCATGTCCACCAACCACAAGGACATCGGCACGCTCTACCTGATCTTCGCGATCGTGGCGGGCATCATCGGCGGCGGCATCTCCGGCCTGATGCGGGCGGAGCTGGCGCATCCCGGCATCCAGTATCTGACCACCTGGTCGGTGCTGATGGGCGAGGCGCCGAATTTCGATACCGCGCTCCACCTGTGGAACGTGCTCATCACCGCGCACGGCCTCATCATGGTGTTCTTCATGGTGATGCCGGCGATGATCGGCGGCTTCGGCAACTGGTTCGTGCCGATCATGATCGGCGCGCCCGACATGGCCTTCCCGCGCATGAACAACATCAGCTTCTGGCTGATCGTGCCGGCCTTCATCCTGCTGCTCGGCTCGACCTTCGTCTCCGGCGGGTACCGGTAACGGCGCGGGCACGGGCTGGACGGTCTATGCCCCGCTGTCGACCAGCGGTTCGGCCGGTCCGGCGGTCGACATGGGCATCCTCGCCCTGCACCTCGCCGGCGCCTCGTCGATCCTGGGCGCGATCAACTTCATCACCACCATCCTCAACATGCGCGCGCCGGGCATGACCCTGCACAAGATGCCGCTGTTCGTATGGTCGGTGCTGGTCACCGCCTTCCTGCTGCTGCTGGCGCTGCCCGTGCTGGCCGCGGCGATCACGATGCTGCTGACCGACCGCAACTTCGGCACGACCTTCTTCGATGCGTCGGGCGGTGGCGATCCGATCCTCTACCAGCATCTGTTCTGGTTCTTCGGCCACCCCGAAGTCTACATCATGATCCTGCCGGGCTTCGGCATCGTCAGCCACATCGTCTCCACCTTCAGCCGCAAGCCCGTCTTCGGCTATCTCGGCATGGCCTATGCCATGGTGGCGATCGGCGTGGTCGGCTTCGTCGTGTGGGCGCACCACATGTTCACGACCGGCCTCAGCGTGAACACCAAGATGTATTTCACCGCGGCGACGATGATCATCGCCGTGCCCACCGGCATCAAGATCTTCTCGTGGATCGCGACGATGTGGGGCGGCTCGCTCCGCTTCAAGACGCCGATGCTGTGGGCGATCGGGTTCATCTTCATGTTCACCGTTGGCGGCGTGACGGGTGTGCTGCTCGCCAACGGCGGCATCGACAATTACATGCATGACACCTATTACGTGGTGGCGCACTTCCACTACGTGCTGTCGCTGGGTGCCGTCTTCTCGCTGTTCGCCGGTTTCTATTACTGGTTCGGCAAGATTTTCGGGAAGGAGTATAACGAACTCCTCGGCCAGCTGCACTTCTGGGTGTTCTTCATCGGCGTGAACGTGCTGTTCTTCCCGATGCACTTCCTGGGTCTCGATGGTATGCCGCGCCGCTATCCGGACTATCCGGACGCCTTCGCCGGCTACAACCAGCTGGCGACGACGGGCTACATGATCATGGCCGCGGGCATGGCGATCTTCTTCGTCAACCTCGTCTGGTCGCTGATCGCGGGCAAGAAGGCGGAGGCCAACCCCTGGGGCGAAGGTGCCACCACGCTCGAGTGGACGCTCTCCAGCCCGCCGCCCTTCCACCAGTTCGAGACGCTGCCCGTCATCGACTGACGATCGGCTTTCCCGACCGACCGAACGGCCCCGGCAGCGATGCCGGGGCCTTTCTTTTGCGGTCGGCGCGGTGGTCGCGGTTCCCCGGCGACTGTCGACCGGCTTACAAGGCGACCGGTAGGGAGATGGGGCGATGCTCTGGAGGGTGGTGGCGGCGGCAGGCATGGCGGCGATGCTGGGCGGCTGCGATGGCGGCAGCGGCACGCCCGCCGAGGCGGTCGCCCGATCGCGCAGCGCGCTGGCCGATCGCCCACGTCCCTGCGCTGTCACCGATCCCGCCGCCGCGTCCCAGGCCGAGCGCCGCTGCCGGGCGACACCCGGTGCGGAAGCCGGCGCCTGCCACGCTGCCCGCCGTTCCTGCCCAGCGATCGCTGCCGAGACGGCGCGGGCCTGCGCGGCACAGGACCGTGCGGCGCCCGCCGCCTGCCGCCCCGATCCGCGCAGCGCCGAGGCGGCGGTGGCGGTCGTCCGCCTCTATTATGCGGCAATCGACGCGGGCGATTTCGCGACTGCCTGGGCGCAATGGGGGCCGGGGGGCCAGCCGGGCCGCGACTATGCCGCCTTCGTCGCGGGCTTCGCGACGACGCGCTCCGCCACCGTCGCCGTCACCGGGGCGGTGGAGAGCGATGCCGGGGCGGGGTCGATCTACGCCACCGTGCCCGTCGCGATAAAGGCGATCGAGACCGACGGGCGGCGGCGGCTTTATAGCGGCAGCTATGTCCTGCGGCGGGTGAACGACGTCGACGGGGCGAGCGCGGCGCAGCGACGCTGGCATATCGCCTCGGCGAGGCTCGTGCCGCAGAAGTGAGGTTGTTCGCGCAGAGGCGCGGAGACGCCACGGGCTGGCGGACGTGAAGGCCGCGGCCGGCGGGGCGTGATCCTTGCCGCGCGCACCGCCGCGCTCCGCCCTTTTCTCGGGGGCCGGGCAGGCGTATAGGTGCGGCCATGCTCGCCACCACCGCTTCGCCCGCGCTGCCCGCAGAATGGCGCGATTTCCTGGCGCTGACCAAGCCGCGGGTGATGACTTTGGTCGTCTTCACCGGCCTGTGTGGCCTGCTCGCCGCGCCCGTCCACATCCATCCGGTGATCGGCTTCACCGCCATCCTGTGCATCGCGCTCGGTGCCGGTGCCTCGGGCGCGCTCAACCAATGGTACGAGGCGGAGATCGACGCGCGGATGAAGCGCACGCGTGGCCGCCCGCTCCCCGCCGGCCGCATGGACCGGCAGGCGGCGCTGCATTTCGGCGTGGCACTGGCGGTCTTCTCGGTCGTGACGATGGGGCTGGTCGTCAACCTGCTCGCGGCGGCGATCCTGCTCGGCTCGATCCTCTATTATGTCGTCGCCTACACGATGTGGCTGAAGCCGCGGACGCCGCAGAACATCGTCATCGGCGGGGCGGCCGGCGCCTTCCCGCCGCTGATCGGCTGGGCGGCGGCGACCGGCCGGGTCGAGACGCTGCCGGTGCTGCTGTTCGCACTCGTCTTCCTGTGGACGCCGCCGCATTTCTGGGCGCTGTCGCTCTACGTCCGCACCGATTATGCCGCGGCCGGCATTCCGATGCTGCCGGTGGTGGCGGGCAACCGCACGACGCGCCGCCACGTGCTGCTCTACACGCTGCCGCTGGTCGCCTGCGCCGTCGCGCCCTGGCCGCTGGGGCTGACGGGCGCGATCTACGGCACGGTCGCCGCCGTCCTGTCCGCTTTGTTCCTGCTGCTGGCGGTGCGCGTGGCGATGAGCGACGAGGCGGATCAGGCGCTGATGCGGCCCGAACGGCAGCTCTTCAAATTCTCGATCCTCTACCTCTTCGTTCTGTTCGGCGCGGTGGTGGCGGACCGGATGCTGCTGGCATGAGCCTGCCCCCCGAAACCGAGGCGGAACGCCGCCGCCGCCAGAACAGCCGCGCGCTGGTGACGGCGCTGATCCTGGGTGCGCTGGTGGCGCTGTTCTACGCCATCACCATCGCGAAGATGGCCTGATGGCGACCGCCGCCCCGCGCCCGCCTGCCGATCGCCGCAACCGCCGCGTCGGCCTCGTCATGGCGCTGGTCGCCGCGGCGATGGTCGGCCTCGGCTTCGCCTCCTCGCCGCTCTACCGCATGTTCTGCCAGGTGACGGGCTATGCCGGCACGCCGCAAAAGGCGCTGGGGGCGGAGGCGCCGGGGGCGGTCGGCAAGATCGTCAACGTCCGCTTCGATTCGAACGTTGCGCCCGGCATGGGCTGGCGGTTCGAGCCGGAACAGAAGGTGGCGCGCGTCGCGGTCGGCGCGCGGCAGATGGCCTTCTTCTCGGCCACCAACGAGACCGATCATCCGATCACCGGCAGCGCCAGTTTCAACGTCAGCCCCGATCAGGCGGGGCCGTATTTCACCAAGATCCAGTGCTTCTGCTTCACCGAACAGACGCTCCGCCCGCACGAGACGGTGCGGATGCCGGTGGTCTATTATCTCGATCCGGCGCTGTTGAAGGACAAGGATGCCGATGCGGTGAGCGAGATCACGCTCAGCTACACCTTCTTCCCCGTCGACAAGCCCGAAAGCGGCGTCCGCGGCTGACGCTGCGGGCCATTGCACCGCGCGTCGGAGCGCCCTAAGGCGAGGCGCAAAGCACGACGCAGGGGATTTCCGAACGATGGCCGGCGCCAAGAATCACGATTACCATATCCTGCCGCCCAGCATCTGGCCGATCTTCGGCTCCTTCTCGGCGCTGGCCATGGCCGCGGGCGGGATCCGCTGGATGCACAATATGGCGTTCGGCGGCACCCTGTTCTTCATCGGCCTGGCGCTCGTCCTGTTCACCATGTTCTCCTGGTGGAGCCAGGTGATCCGCGAGGCGCATGCCGGCGATCATACCCCCGTCGTCCAGCTCCACTTCCGCTACGGGATGATCCTGTTCATCGCGTCGGAAGTGATGTTCTTCGTGGGCTGGTTCTGGTCGTGGTTCGATTTCTCGCTCTTCCCCTCCACCGTCGATGCGGTGGGCGGCACTTGGCCGCCCAAGGGGATCGAGGTGATCGATCCGTTCCACTTCCCGCTGCTCAACACGCTGATCCTGCTGTGCTCGGGCACGACGGTGACGTGGGCGCACCACGCGTTGCTCCACAATGATCGCAAGGGGCTGATCCAGGGCCTGTGGTGCACGATCCTGCTGGGCGTGCTGTTCTCGTTCATCCAGGCCTATGAATATATCCACGCCCCGTTCGCCTTCAAAGGCCTGAACTATGGCGCGGCCTTCTTCATGGCGACGGGCTTCCACGGCTTCCACGTCATCGTCGGCACCATCTTTCTCGCCGTCTGCCTGGTGCGCGCCTATCGCGGCGATTTCACCCCCCGCCAGCATTTCGGCTTCGAGGCGGCGGCTTGGTATTGGCATTTCGTCGACGTGGTGTGGCTGTTCCTGTTCCTCTCCATCTACGTATGGGGCGGTTGGGGCGCGACGGTCCACGCGGGCTGATCGAGGTAAGGGCAAAAGCGCCGCCGCCGGGCGCGGCGCTTGCCCGCCTGATGCGTTGAGCCCGGCATGACCGATCCACTTTCCCCCGCCGCCGGCGCGCCCACCCCGACGCAGGTGGGCCTGCGCGGCCTCTGCCCCCGCTGCGGGGCGAACACATTGTTCGCGGGCCTGATCGCGTTCGCGCCGCGCTGTTCCGCCTGTGGGCTGGACTATGGCGCGTTCAACGTCGGCGACGGGCCGGCCGCCTTCCTCACCACCATCATCGGTACGCTGGCGACGATCGCCGCGATCGTCGTGGCGCTCGCCTGGAACCCGCCGTGGTGGGTGCATGTGCTGCTGTGGGTGCCGATCACCTTGGCCAGCGTGATGGTATCGCTGCGCATCACCAAGGGGATGCTGCTCGCCCTCGAATATCGCAACGCCGCGCGGCAGGGCCGGATCGCCGAGCCGGACGCCTGACATGCGCCGCCTGCCGCCCGTCGCCACCGCCGTCGTCGCGGTTGCCGTCGCGGCGATGATCGCTCTGGGCGTCTGGCAGATCGGGCGCGGGCGGGAAAAGGACGTGCAGGTGGCGCGCTACGCCGCCGCCGCCGGCCGCCCGCCGATCGCCTTTCCGCGCGCGGGCGAAGGGGAGGGGGCCTTGTTCCGCCGATCCGCGCTGATGTGCCTCGATGTGGCGGGGTGGCAGCTCGCGCCGGGCCGCAACCGCGCCGGCGCCAGCGGCTGGCGCTACCTCGCCCGCTGCCGGACGGGCGCGGAGGGGCCGGGGGCGCTGGTCGACATCGGCTGGTCGGCCCGCTTCGACGCGCGCCCGGCATGGACCGGTGGCCTGGTGCGCGGCACGATCGCCCCGGCGCCCGACCACCGCAGCCTGATCGCCACGCTGACCCAAGGCCGCCGCCCGACCGAGATCGCGCTCATCGCGGACACCCCCGCCCCCGGCCTCGCCGCCAGCGCGCCGCCCTCGGTGGCGGACATACCCAACAACCACCGCGGCTATGCGGTCCAATGGTTCGCCTTCGCCGCGATCGCAGCGATCGTATATGTCGTGGCGCTGCGGGCGCGGCGGCGGGGGTGAGGGCGGTTGCCGCCCGCGCGCGCCTCCGGTAAGCGGCGCCATGCGTTACATCAGCACCCGCGGCCAGGCGCCCGCGCTCGATTTCGAAGCCGTCACGCTCACCGGGCTCGCCGCAGACGGCGGCCTCTACGTGCCGGAGGCGTGGCCGCACTTCACGCGAGACGAGATCGCGGCGCTGCGCGGCCTTTCCTACGTCGATACCGCGGTCGCGGTGATGCGGCCGTTCGTGGGCGACGCGCTGTCCGAGGAAGACCTGCGCGCGCTCTGCGCCGCCGCCTACGGGCGCTTCAGCCATGCCGCGGTGACGCCGCTCGTCCAGCTCGACGAGCGCAATTTCCTGCTAGAACTGTTCCACGGCCCGACGCTCGCCTTCAAGGACGTGGCGCTGCAACTGCTGGGCCTGCTGTTCGAGCGGTTCCTGACGCCGCGCGACACGCATCTGACGGTGGTGGGCGCCACCAGCGGCGACACCGGCTCCGCCGCGATCGACGCGTTGGCCGGGCGCGCCAAGGTCGACATCTTCATGCTCCACCCGCACGGCCGCGTATCCGACGTGCAGCGCCGGCAGATGACGACGGTGCTCGCTCCCAACGTCCACAATATCGCGATCGAGGGCAGTTTCGACGATGCGCAGGCGCTGGTGAAGGCGATGTTCGCCGACCGCGCCTTCGCCGACCGGCACAGCCTGTCCGCGGTCAATTCGATCAACTGGGCGCGGCTGATGGCCCAGATCGTCTATTATTTCTACGCCGCCGTCCGCCTCGGCGCGCCTGAGCGGCCGGTCGCCTTCTCGGTGCCGACGGGCAATTTCGGCGACGTGTTCGCCGGCTATGCCGCGCAGCGGATGGGGCTGCCGGTGGCCCGCCTGATCGTGGCGACCAATGTCAACGACATCCTCCACCGTGCGCTGTCCGCGGGCGACTATTCGGTCGGCACGGTCAGCCCCACCGCGGCGCCGTCGATGGACATTCAGGTCTCCTCCAATTTCGAGCGGCTGCTGTTCGATCTCCACGGTCGCGACGGCGCGGCGCTGGCGGCGGCGATGCAGGGCTTCGAGGCGAGCCGGCGGATGATGCTGACCGACGACCAGCGCGGCGAGGCGGCGGGGCTGTTCAGCAGCACGGCGATCGATGCGGACGGCATGGCGCTGGCGATGCGCTGGGCGGCGCAGGAGGCGTGCCAGATCCTCGATCCGCACACCGCCATCGGGCTGGCGGCGGCGCGCGCCTCCGGCCTTGCCGCCGACGTGCCGATCGTCACGCTGGCGACCGCGCATCCCGCCAAATTCCCCGATGCGGTGGAGCGCGCAACCGGCCACCGCGCGCAGCTGCCGACGCGCGTCGAGGGGCTGTTCGATCGCGAGGAACGGTGCGTGACGCTGCCCGCCTCGCTCGCCGCGATCGAGGCCTATGTCGACGCCAACGGCACCCGCGCTGCATGACGGCGGCGCTGCACCGGCTGGGGAACGGCCTGACGGTCGCGGTCGAGCCGATGGCGGGTGTCGAGACGCTGGCGGTGGGCGTCTATGCCGATGTCGGGTCGCGCAGCGAACCCGACGGGCTCGACGGCCTCGCCCACATGGTCGAGCATATGGTGTTCAAGGGCGCCGGGTCGCGCGATGCGCGCGCCATCGCCGAGGCGGCCGAGGATGTCGGCGGCTCGCTCAACGCCTGGACGGCGCGCGACCACACCGTTTTCCACGCCCGGCTGCTGGCGGACGATCTGCCGCTGGGGCTGGACCTTCTCGCCGATCTGGTGCGCGACGCGCATTTCGATGCCGACGAGCTCGAGCGCGAGAAAGGCGTCGTCCTCGCCGAACTGGGCGAGGCGCGCGACACGCCTGACGACATCGTCTTCGATCACCTTCAGGCGGCGGCCTTTGCCGGCCAGCCGATCGGCCGCGCCGTGCTCGGCACCGAGGCGAGCATCGCCGCGATCGACGCGGGCGCGTTGCAGGACTGGGCGGCACGCCAATATCGGCCCCAGGGGCTGGTGGTTGCGGCCGCCGGCAAGGTCGATCCCGAGACGTTCCTGAAGCAGGTGGAAGCGCGGTTCGGGGACATGGTGCCGGGCGCGCCGCCCGCGCCGCCCGCCGCCCGCTTCACCGGCGGGCTGCATCACGATCGGCGGCGGTTCGACCAGATCCATGTGGCACTCGCCTTTCCCGGCGTCGGCCATGACGATCCAGACACCCATGCGCTTGGCCTCTTCTCGGGCGCGGCGGGGGGCGGCATGTCCAGCCGGCTGTTCCAGCAGGTGCGCGAGGAGCGGGGCCTCGCCTACAGCATCTACGCCTGGGCGCAGGCCTATGCGGAGACGGGGCTGTTCGGTCTCTATTGCGCGGCCAGCCGCGCACAGGCGGGCGAGGCGCTGGCGCTGGCCCGGCGCGTGCTGGCCGAGACGGCCGAGACGCTGGACGAGGCGGAACTCGCACGAGCCCGCGCGCAGGCCAAGGCGGGGCTGCTGATGGGGCTGGAAAGCGTCGCCCAGCGCTGCGACCATCTCGCCCGCCAGATCCAGATCCACGGCCGCATCGTGCCCGTCGCCGAGACGGTGGCGGGGATCGAGGCGGTGACGGTCGCCGCGGCACGCGCGGCAGGGGCGCGGGCGCTGGCCGGGGGCGAGGCCTTGGCGACGGTCGGCGGGCGGCTCGCCAAGGCGGCGTGAGATTTGGTTCGCGCGGAGGCGCGGAGACGCGGAGGTGTCATGCGCGGGGCCGATCGATCGGAAGACGATCGATGTCGCTCCATGGGCGCCGCACGCCGACGTTCGACGACCCCTCTGCGCCTCCGCGTCTCCGCGCGAATCCTTATCTCCATCCCGACTTCTCCCTCATGATCGACGGCGGTGGCCCCGCGCGGGCCGATATATGGTTCGCGCAGAGACGCGGAGACGCAGAGATGCCCCGTGCGGGGCGGGTCACCCGGGAAACCGTAAAGGATGATCGAAAGGCGCTGCGCGCCGACAGGCTCGACACCTCCGCGTCTCCGCGCCTCCGCGTGAACCAAACCCTCTCCTCTTCAGCCGGGTGAAGCTTCACGAATGTCGATCCCCCGCCTATGAGCGACGCCATGGAGCTGCAAACCCTCGTCGCCGAACCGTGGGCCGATTACGGGCTGGTCGACAGCGGCCACGGCCGCAAGCTGGAGCGCTACGGCCGCTTCCGCTTCATCCGGCCCGAGCCGCAGGCGCTGTGGGCGCCGGCCACCCCCGACTGGGAGGCGGACGGGGATTTCATCGCCGCGTCCGACGAGGATGGCGGCGGCCGCTGGGAACTGGCGCGCGACGTGCCGCGCGCCGGCTGGCACATGCGGTGGGAGGACGTGCGCTTCACCGCGCAGAATACACCCTTCCGCCACCTGGGCTTCTTTCCCGACATGGCGCCGCAATGGGCCTGGATGCGTGAGCGCGTCGCGGACGGCGACGAGATGATGAACCTCTTCGGCTATACCGGCGTCGGCACGCTGGCGCTGGCAGCCAAGGGTGCGCGCGTCACCCATGTCGATGCATCGAAGAAGTCGGTCGAGCAGGGCAAGGCCAATGCGCTGCTGGCCGACATGGTCGATCGCCCGATCCGCTGGATGGTGGACGATGCGGTGAAATTCGCCGCGCGCGAGGTGCGGCGTGGGCGGCGCTACGACGGGATCATGCTCGATCCCCCCAAATTCGGCCGCGGCCCCGATGGCGAGGTGTGGCGGATCGAGGAGCATCTGCCCGGCCTCATCACCCACTGTCGCAACCTGATCGACGCGAAGTCGAAGTTCCTCGTGCTGACGGTCTATGCGGTCCGCATGTCCGCCCTCTCGATCGGCGAACTGCTGCGGCAGGCGACGGCGGATCTGGGCGGCCATGTCGACGTGGGCGAGATGGCGGTGCGCGAGGAGGCGCGCGGGCTGCTGCTGCCGACGGCGATCTTCGCGCGGTGGCGGCGGGATTGAGGAAGGCCGAGCCGGCTGGGCCACGGTCGGGATTGGCGGCCGGCGGACCGGCAATAGTCGGGCACGCATACAGCGATAACCGTTGTCGAGGGATGCACGGCGATAATCGGGCCGCCTCAGTGCAGCCGTACTACGGCGGGCTGATGGCGCGAGCGCGCGTTTCCTTGGACTTCGCCAGGAAAGAACGGAGGTCGGTGGAGATGCAGTCAGCAGGGCGATCGGCGTTCTACGGACTGGCGGGCCATGACGGTCCGATCGAGGTGGTCGGTTGCGCGGCGAACTGTCGTCGATTATCGACCGTGGCTACCAGAACGCTTCCGTGGGCCGCGGCATGCACCGTTGGTGACGAGTTAGCGACGGTATGATCGACAGGGTCGATGCCGGCCAGCCGGCCCCGGTGGTCACGCCCCATGCAGCTGTGGCGGAGAACGCCGTCAGCGCTGCCTGAATAGCCGAGTGTGACGACAGCGGCGCAGCCGCGGTGCGCCGCTGCATCTCCTGTCCGAATCGCGCGTCGATCGCATCGGGCCCGACCGGCGGCGATCGCCGCCAGCCGAATGTAAGGCCCGCTCGACGGCAGCAGGGCTTGCCACGCCCGATCTGCCCCGGATCGTCCGCGGGCAGATCGCGCGCTTGCCGTGCCTCATCGGATCATCGCTCACGATGGCACCCATGGCGGAACCGCGATGCTGCGCGCGGGCCACGATGTCGGACCAGCATCGATTCATACCCAGACGGACTTAGACCGCGCCGGTGGTCGCGGCCTATCCCGATGGACAAAGTCTATAAAAGACGGGGGAGCAGCATGCGGGTGCGCACATCGACGACCGTTTCCACGGCGCTGCCAATGGTTCTGGCGATGATGGCCGCCCCGGCCCTGGCGCAGCAAGTGCCGCCGACCTCCGCCGGCGCCGATGCCAACGTTTCGGCCGGACAGATGGCCGCCGCCGGCGAGGCCTCTCCGGCGGAGATCGTCGTGACCGGATCGCGCATCTCGCGCAGCGACTACGTGTCGCAGACGCCGGTCCTGACCACCAACAAGGCCGCGATCGAAGCATCGGGCGTGCCGACCGTCGATGCGTATCTCCTGCAACTGCCGCAGTTCCAGCCGGGGGCGGGCAGCTTCAGCAGCACCAACAACGGCGGCGCGATCGGTCTGGCGACGCTCAACCTGCGCGGCCTCGGCCCGCAGCGGAACCTCGTGCTGGTCGACGGGCGCCGCTTCCAGCCTTCGACCGCCGAAACCGTCGTCGACATCAACAATATCCCCAGTTCGGCGATCGGCAATATCGAGATCATCAGCGGCGGCGCGTCCGCCACCTACGGGTCCGATGCGGTGGCGGGTGTCGTCAACTTCAAGCTGCGGCAGCGCTTTCGCGGGCTGGAGTTCACGGGCCAGATCGGCGTGTCGGAAGCCGGCGATGCCGGCAACCGCCAGATCGCCGGGGTATGGGGCACGCAATTCGCCGATGGCCGCGGATCGGTGATGGTCGCCGGCGAATATGTCGACCGCGACGTGCTGACGACGCAGGATCGGGGCTTCTCGCGCACCACCGGCAATCTCAGCACGACGTTGCCCGAAGGCATCCTCGTCCCGAATGCCAACAACCTGCCGAGCCAGGCGGCGGTGAACACCATCTTCGCGCGCTACGGCATCACGAGCACCGTCCCGCGCACGGCCCAGTTCGGCTTCAACACGGACGGCACCCTGTTCCGCAGCGCGCTGCCGGCCGAGAATTATCGCGGTTCCCGATCGGCGCCGATCGTATCGACGCGCACGGCATTCGGCACCGACGGGGGCTATTTCTCCTACCTCCAGGTGCCGCTGGAGCGGAGGAACGCGCTCGTCCGCGGCGAATATGCGCTCGGCGACGGCATCATGGTCTATGCGCAGGGGGTCTATGCGCGCACGAAAGCGTCCGGCCGCGGTTCCGAGCCGCTGGTGACCGGCGTTACCGGCCAGCTGACGGTTCCCGTCAACAACGTCTTCATCCCGGCGGACCTGCGCCAGCTGCTCGCCAGCCGCCCCAATCCGAACGCCCCGCTGATCGTCAACACGCGCTTCTCCTTCGACGGGCCGCGCACCTATTCGCAGACGTCGGACCTCAACCAGATCGTGCTCGGCATCCGCGGCGATCTGGCGGGGCTCGGCTGGACCTACGACCTCTACGGTTCGCGCGGCCGCACGAACATAACCGAGCGGACGATCGGCGGCGCCATCTCGCTGCCTGCGCTGCGCCAGCTGGCCGGGGCAGCGGACGGCGGCCGTTCGCTCTGCGCCGGCGGCTACAATCCGTTCGGGGTGAACGCCCCCTCGCGCGCGTGCCTCGACTTCATCACCCGCCGGCCCGTCAACAAGGTGACCGTCGAGCAGGACGTGATCGAGGGCACGCTGTCCGGCGGGATCATCGATCTGCCGGCGGGCACCGCGAAGTTCGCATTGAACGGTAACTACCGCCGCAACGCCTACAGCTCCCGACCGGATGCGCTGCTGCGCGCCGGCGCGATCGCGCCCGGCCTCGTCACCCCGGCGACGAGCGGGCGGGTGCGCATGGTCGATATCGGCGCGGAGGTGCTGCTGCCCGTGATCGACGGGCTGAACGCCACGCTCGGCTATCGCTACGCCCATTACAAGCCGTCGGGCCCGGTCTCGACCTACAAGGCCGATTTCGACTGGCGGATCGTGCCGCCGCTGCTGCTGCGGGGCGGCTACCAGCGGGCGGTGCGCGCGCCGAACGTGGGCGAATTCTTCCTGGGCTCGACGACGGCACTCCAGCAACTGGGATCGCTGCCGAGCGGCGGCGATCCGTGCGACACGCGCTCGGCCCTCCGCACGGGGGCGAATGCGGCGGCGGTGCGCAGCCTGTGCATCGCGCAGGGGATCAGCGCCGGCATCGTCGACAGCTATCAGTTCTCCGGCGTCTCGACGCCGGGCACGAGTTCGGGCAATCCCGATCTGGACCCCGAGAAGGCGGATACCTTCACGATCGGCGCGGTCCTCCAGCCGACCTTCCTCGGGCCGTTCTTCCGGCGGTTCAGCCTTTCGGTCGACTATTACAACATCGAGATCAGCGAGGTGATCGCCAGCATCGACGCGGCGACGCTTCTCCAGAAATGCTTCAATTCGGACGGCTCGAACCCGAATTATGCGGTCGGCAACGAATTCTGCGGCTATATCCGGCGCGATCCCAACACGGGCAATTTCGAGGAGATCCGCACGCCGCTGCTCAATCTGGGCGGCTACAAGACGGCCGGCATCGACGTGCAGGCCGACTGGACGATCCCGCTGGCATCGCCCGATACCAGCGTGACGCTGAATTCGGTCGTCAACTATCTCGACAATTTCCGGATACAGACGCTGAGCACCACGCCGTTCCAGGATTTCGGCGGCACGGTGAGCGCGCAGACCAGCTATCCGCGCTGGAAGATGCTGAACTCGATCACCGTCAATGCCGGGCCGTTCCGGGTCGGCGGCCGCTGGCGCCATACCTCGCGCCTGCGGGACCGGAGCACCGTCGCCAATCCCGCGTCCACCATCGCCGGTGCTCCGGCCTATGATTATTTCGATCTCAACGGCGCGGTTTCGGTCGGTTCGTCCTACGAATTCCGCGTCGGCGTGAACAATGTCGGCAACAAGCGGCCGCCGATCATCGGCGGGGCGCTGGGGGCGACCAACCTTGGCGTCTACGACATCATCGGCCGGGCCTTCTATGCCGGCATCCGCGCTAAATTCTGAAGCCATCGTAAGGGGTTTGCCATGATCCAGCGTCATCGCCCGACAATCTTCGGCCCCGTCGCGCTGATCGCCGCGGCCGCCGCCGCCGCGCCGCTGCCGACCGGCCCCGCCGCCGGCGACGAGGCGCTCTCGCCCTTCTATCGCTGGACTGGCGCGACCAGCGCGAAGCCCGGCACGCTGCTGCGGCGCGAGGCGCTGGCGCCCGATCCGACGATCGCGGCCGCCGCCAGCGCCGAGCGCATCCTCTATGCCTCGACCGACGCGCGCTGGCAGAGCGGCTTCATTCCCGTCAGCGGCAGCCTCTACATGCCTAGGGGCGAGGCGCCCGCCGGGGGCTGGCCGCTCGTCGCCTGGGCGCACGGGACGCTGGGCGTGGCGGATCGCTGCGCGCCGTCCTGGATCGGCCACAAGCCGCGCGACGCGACCTATATCAACCGCTGGCTGGACGCGGGCTATGCCGTCGTCGCCACGGACTACCAGGGGCTGGGCGGCCCCGGCCCGCATCCCTATCTGTTCTGGGAGGCGGAGGGCCGATCGATCCTCGACGGGATCCGGGCGGCGATCGGCGCCTCCGACGGGCGCATCGCCAACACCGTCTATATCACCGGCCAGTCGCAAGGGTCCGGCTCGGCGCTGGGGGCGACCCGGATCGCGCCGACCTATGCGCCCGACGTTCACCTGCGGGCGACGGTGGCGACCGGCGTGTTGCCGGTGTTCCCGGACGGACCATATAAGCTGCCGGCCCAGCCGACCGGCGGATCGCCGCATTATACGGTGTTGCGGCTGATCGGCGGTTCGATCCCCGATGGAGGGCCGACCGCGGACGCGCTGATGAGCGGGAAGGGCAAGCCGCTGCTCGCCGCCGGGCGCACCGGCTGCACGCCGGAGATGCGCGCGGTGGCCGAGCGCGACGGGATCACCAACCAGAACGCCTTCGTGAAGCCCGTGGCGGCGATCGAGGCCGATCTGACCCCCGCGATGAACATGACGCCGGTGCGGATGCCTGTGCCCGTGTTGCTCGGCGCGGGGCTCGCCGACGATGCGATCCTGCCGCGCCGTCAATATGCCGCAGCCATGGCGTTGTGTTCGGCGGGAAGCGCGGTGACGTGGAAGGCCTATCCCGGCATCAGCCACAACGGCAGCCCGAACGCCGCATTCCCCGATGCGCTGGCCTTCTTCCGGGCCGTGGGCGCGGGCCGGCCGCCGGCCTCCGACTGCGGGCGGATCGCCGAGCCGGGCGAACCGCAGGCGCCGCGCGCGGGCGTGCCCTTCAACAATTGATCGGGGCGCCTCCGCCGGCGGCCCCGGAGTATGGCACGGGCGGCGGCAGGCCGGTCGCGAGAGCGTCGCCGCGCGTCCGGTCATGAGGGCGATCGTCCCTAACGGAGCGCGCCCTGCGGTTTCGAGAAATAGTCCGTCACAATTCGTGCTGTGGAACGTTCAGCCACCCGAAGGGGTGACATCGATGACCATGCCGAGCCGTGCCGATCGCCAGGCGATCCTCGAAACTGCCCGAACGCGCAAGATGGCGCAGTCGGCGCATGCCTATGTCCGCGGTAATACGGCAAAATTCTACGAATGGCTGGCGGCGTCGCCCGTCGCGCGGCGCGTGCCGACCGGGCCTGCGATCTGGATCTGCGGCGATGCCCATCTGGGCAATCTCGGCCCGCTGGCCGCCGGCGACGGCCGCGTCGAAATACAGATCCGCGATCTGGACCAGGCCGTCGTCGGCAATCCCGCGCATGACCTGATCCGGCTCGGCCTGTCGCTGGCGACCGCGGCGCGCGGTTCCGACCTGCCGGGCGTCACGACCGCCCGGATGATCGAGGAAATGGTCGACGGCTATGCGGCCGCGATCGGCGATCCCACCAGCGGCGCCGCCGGCGTCGAACCCGGCGTCGTCCGCAGCGTGCGGCGCGACGCCATCAAGCGGCGGTGGAAGCATCTCGCCAAGGAGCGGCTGGAGGCGGTCGACCCGAAGATCCCGCTGGGCAGGAAGTTCTGGGCATTGGACGCCCCCGAGCGGCAGGCGCTCGAGGAGGTCTTCGCCGACGCGGAGGTGGCGCGCCTGATCCTCTCGCTCGATCACAAAGACAAGGAGCGCCGGATTCGCTTCGTCGATGCGGCCTATTGGATGAAGGGATGCAGTTCGCTGGGGCTGCTTCGCTATGCCGTCATCATCGCCATGGACGACGCCAAGGGGCGGTCGGACTATGCCCTCGTCGACCTGAAGGAGGCGGTCGCGCCGCTCGCCCCTGTGGCGCGGGGCGCGGCCATGCCGGCCGATGACGCCGAGCGCGTCGCCGAGGCGGCACGGGCGCTTTCGCCCCATCTCGGCGCGCGCATGATCCCGGTGCGGATGCTCGACCGCTCGCTCTTCATCCGCGAGCTGGCGCCGCAGGATCTGAAGCTGGAGGTCGATCAGTTCAGCCGGGGCGAGGCGATCAAGGCCGCCCGCTATCTGGCGTTCGTCATCGGCAAGGCGCACGGTCGTCAGCTCGATCCCGCCCGACGCGCCGCGTGGCTCGGCGTGCTGGAAGCCGATCGGCGGGGGATGATCGACGCGCCGTCATGGCTTTGGGAGAGCGTCGTCTCGCTCGCCGGAAGCCACGAAGCCGGATATCTCGATCATTGCCGGCGATACGCGCTGGCCGCCTGAACCGGCCGGGCGGGGCGAAACGGGGGGGGGTGCGGTTCAGCCGGCACCCGCCCCTGCCGACCTGCCGCCATAGGAGTCCGTCAGCGATCGGCTCAGTTCGATCACGCCGTCCTTCAGATCCTGTTCGATCGCGGCGCGGACGGCCGCGCCGTCCCGCCGCCGCAATCCGGCGAGGACGTCGCGGTGGTTATGCACGCCGGTCCGGCTGTGGTTGTAGGCGGGATACAGCAGGTTGAGCGAGGGCCCCAGCTTCAGCCAGAGTTGCTCGATCGTCTGGTTGAGCAGCTCGACGCCCGATGCCCGGTAGATCGTGAAGTGGAAATCGCGATTGTTCGCCAGGACGTCCGCATAATCCTTGCGGTCCATCGCGTCCACGAGCGCGGTCTGGATGCGTTCGAGCCGGTCGATCTCGTCGTCCGTCAGACGTGGGGTGCCGAGGGCCGCGGCCGGGCCTTCCAGCGCGATCCGGACGACGTAGATCTCCTGTAGTCGCTCGACGTCGGGCAGCGGCACCGAGACGTTGCGGTTGGCGTCGGTCTCGAGGATGCGCTCCGACACCAGCCGGCTGATCGCATCGCGCGCGGGCGTGGCGCTGATGCCGAGCAGGGCGGCGAGTTTGCGGATCGTGAGCTTCTGGCCGGGCAGGAAGCTGCCGTTCATCAGGGCCGTGCGGAGCTGCGCATAGGCGCGTTCAGCCAGCGTGTCGAATCGTTCGACGGGCTGCACGCTCTGTAACACCTTCGCTCTCCCCATGATTTCGGCCTCTGTGCACATGCCATAACGAAATACGATGTATCACTCAAATGCGCTTGCGATGATGTGTGATATAACAGATAACACCATGCGGTATTGGACATGGGGGGCGATCATGGCGTGGGGCAAAGACGGGATCTGGTGGCGGCGGGCGTGCGGCACGGCGGGCCTGTCGCTCTGGTCGGCTGCGGTTTCCGCCCAGACGCCGCCGGCGGCCGCCGAAGGCCTGTCCGACATCGTCGTCACCGCGACGAAATCGGGCGCGACCGCACTCCAGAAGACGCCGATTGCTATTTCGGCGTTCGGCGGCGCCGAACTGGCCCGCGCACAGGTCAACGACGTGCGCGATCTGTTGCGGCTGACCCCGAACGTGGCGGTTCCGCAGAACAATGTGTTCGCGCAAATCTATATTCGCGGCGTCGGCTCGAACAACGTCTTCAACGGCTCCGATCCCAGTTCGACCGTGCATGTCGACGGCGTCTATTATTCGCGCCCCTACAGCCAGTTCGCCACCTTCCTGGATGTCGATCGGGTGGAGGTGCTGCGGGGGCCGCAGGGCACGCTCTACGGCCGCAATTCCGTAGGCGGTACGATCAACGTCATCTCGCGGCGCCCGACGGAGGAATTGTCGGTGCGGGCCGAGGCGCTGTACGGCAATTACGACGCGGTGCAGGCCAAGGCCGCGATCAGTGGAGCGCTGGCGCCGGGGCTGGCGCTTGCCAGCCTTTCGGCCTCCTACCTGCGGCACGATCCGTACCGGCAGAACGTCGTCGCCAGCGGCAACGACATCAACGACCAGAACGAATATGCCGTCCGCGGGCAGCTTCTGCTGACGGTGGCGCCGGGCATCGAGGCGACGACCCGCGGCGATGTCTCGCGCGCGAGTTTCGTGCCGATGGGCTATGCCAAGATCCTCCAGCCGTACGATCCGGTGACGAACGCGATCCTCGGCGACTATAAGAAGGTCGCGCTCAACCGTGCGGGCGACGGGCTGGTGAAGGCGTCCGGCATCTACGAAGACATAGTGATCCGGCTGAGCGATACCACGCAGATCAAGTCGCTGACCGCCTATCGGTGGAATTCCAGTTCCACGCTGACCGATACGGATTCGACGGACCGGGATATCGCTTTGTCGCTCACCAGCGAGAAGCAGCGTCAGTTCAGCCAGGAATTCAACCTGATCGGCGATCTGGGGCGTTTCAGCTATGTCGCCGGCCTCTATTATTTCCATGAGCGGGTTTCGACCTTCACCCAGATCGACGCCTTCGCGGCGCGCACGTTCACCGGCATCTATCCGGTCAGCCGCACCTATTCGCGCGCGGCGTTCGCCCAGGGCAAATATGACGTCGACGATCGATGGAGCCTGACGATCGGCGGACGATATCTCAACGAACGCAAGGAATTCGACGGCAACGTCGGCACCTACAGCCGCGCCACCGGCCTGCCGACGAATGCGACGACCCTCTATGACGGGATCGGCCGCTACAAGGCGTTCACGCCCAAATTCGGGGTGCAATTCCAGGCGAACCGCAACCTGCTCTGGTTCGCATCCGCGACACGCGGCTTCAAGAGCGGCGGGTTCAACCAGACGTCGCGCAACGCCAGCGCCCGGTTCGGCTTCCGGCCGGAGACGCTGTGGAGCTACGAGACCGGCATCAAGAGCGACTGGCTGGATCGCCGCGTGCGCCTGAACCTGACGGCGTTCCATTACGACTATAAGGATTTGCAGGTGCAGGCGTTCCTGTCCCTGGGGGTGACCGACATCTCGAACGCGGCGACCGCCGAGATCGACGGCCTGGAACTGGAGACGACGTTGCTGCCCGTGCCCAATCTGCGGATCCAGGGTGCGCTCAACTATCTGAACGCACGCTATTCCAGCTATCCGGGGGCGAGCGCACCCGGCGGGCGGGTGATCGATGCGAGCGGCAATCGCCTGAACGCCGCGCCGCGGTTCAGCGGCAATGCCGTCGCCCAATATGACGTGCCGCTGGCCGATGGCGCCAACATCTCGCTGCGCGGCGAATATTTCCGGCAGTCACGGGAATATTACGTCGCCAGCAACGATCCGGCGCAGAGCCAGAAGGCCTATGGACTGATCAACGCCAGCATCGCCTATCGCTTCGCGACGATACCGCTGGAAGTGTCGGTCTTCGGCCGCAATCTGGCCGACACGGAGTTCGTGACGGCGACGGCCACGATCGCACCCGTCGTTTCGGGCCGCCCGGGCGACCCGCGCACCTACGGCCTTCGTGCCGCCCTGCGGTATTGATCCCGTGACGGCGCTCCATGGGATATGCGAACTGGGGTTCGGCCGCATCGCCGACGCCTTCGCCGCCAATTTCGCCGGGCGCGGGGAGATCGGCGCCGCCGTCAGCGTCTTTTCCGGCGGCCGGCTGGTGGTCGACCTGTGGGGTGGCCATCGCGATGCCGGGCGAACCTTGCCGTGGGACCGGGACACGCTGGTCTGCATGATGTCGGTCGGCAAGGGGATGGCCGCCATCTGCGTCCACCGGCTGATCGAGCGCGGCGCGATCGCGCTCGATGCCCCGGTCGCGCGATACTGGCCCGAATTCGCGGCGGCGGGCAAGGAGGAGGTTACCGTCCGCCATGTCCTCGGCGCGACCTCGGGCGCGTTGTTCGCCGATGACGTGCCGGCCGGTGCGGTGACGGACTGGATGCTGATGACGGGGGGCATCGCGCGCCAGCCGACCGCGTGGGAGCCCGGAACGCGCGGCGCCTATCAGTCGATGACGATGGGCTTCCTGCTGGGCGAACTGATCCGCCGCGTCGACGGACGCACGCTACCCGCCTATTTCCGGGAGGAGATCGCGGAGCCGCTCGGCATCGAATATGGCTGGGGGCTGGACGACGCGCAGATCGCGCGGACCGCGGACATCGTCGCCAACGATGGGCACGAGACGCTGAAGGCCTTCGCCGATCCCACGACGATGCTGGGGCGGGCCTGGCACATGCGGCCGAAGGGGCCGGGCTTCTACAATACGGACCAGTTCCGCCGCGGCGTGCTGCCCTCGTCGAACGGCCATGGCACCGCGCGCGCCGTCGCCACTATCTTCGATGCCCTGCTGGCCGACGGGCGGCTGGTGTCGGCCGCCACGCGCGAGCGGATGCGGACGCTCGAATGGGATATGCCGTGCGGCATGACCGGCCGGCCCTATCGCTACGCGCTCGGCTTCTTCCTGAGCGGGCCGCCGATGGTACCGATGGGGCCGAACCCGCGGGCCTTCGGCCATCCCGGTGCGGGCGGCGCGATCGGCTTCGCCGATCCCGAGGCGGGGCTGAGCTTCGCTTATGCACCCAATTTCATGTGTGCGGGCGGCGGATCGGGCGAGCGCTGCAACGCGCTGGTCGATGCGCTGTACGACTGACCGGCAGGGGGAGGGCGGCGCCATGCGGAACCGGATCGACGAGCGCGCCGGCGGACCGGGCCTCTATGCCTGGTATGTCGCCGCGCTCCTCAGTTTCGCCCATCTCGTCTCCTTCATCGATCGCTTCGTGCTCAGCCTGCTGATCGAGCCGCTGCGGGCGACCTTGCGGCTTGGCGACGCGCAGATCGGCCTGCTCCAGGGGGTTGCCTTCAGCCTGCTCTATGCGGTCGCCGGCATCCCGCTCGGCCGGCTGGCCGACCTGCGCAGCCGGCGCGGGCTGATCGCGGGGGGGCTTGCGATCTGGAGCCTGGCGACGGCCGCCTGCGCCTTCGCCGGGACGTTCGGCGGCCTCTTCGCGGCGCGGCTGCTGGTGGGGGCGGGGGAGGCGGCGCTGGTGCCGTCCGCCATCTCCCTCCTATCGGCCTATTTCGCGCGCGATCGGGTGGGGCGGGCGATATCGGTCTTCACGATGGGCGCCTCGCTCGGCAAGACGGTCGCGCTCGTCGGCGGGGCGGCGCTGCTGGCGGTGCTGACCCCGGCGGGGCTGACGATCCTCGGCCACCGCCTGCTGCCGTGGCAGGGCGTGTTCCTGGGCGCGTCGGCGATCGGCATCGCCCTGATCCCGCTGGTCTTCACGATCGTCGAGCCGCCGCGGCCGGATCGCGCCGCGCCGCCACGGCTCGATCGCGCCTTCGCGCACATCCGCACCCACGCGGCGGCGTTCGGTCCGCACATCGTCGCCGCCTGCGCGTCGATCCTGCTGATCCAGGCCTTCGGCGCGTGGACGCCGGCCTATTTCGCCCGCGTTCGCGGCCTTTCGGTGATCGAGGCCGGCTATGTCGTCGGGATCGCGGCTTTGCTGGCGGGGCCGGCCGGCCACCTCTCGGGCGGCTGGCTGACGGACAGGCTGACCCGCGCCGGCGTGGCCGGACCGGCGTTGACGGTGATGCTGTCGGGCATGGCGGCGGCGATCCCCTGCGCGCTCCTGCTGGTGTCGCTGCCGGACGGGGCAGGCCCGGTGATCGCCTTCGCGCTTCTGATGTATGCCATCTCCGCGACGGCGGGGCCGTGCCTCGCCGGATTGCAGGCGATGACGCCGGCCGACCATCGCGGCGCCGTCGTTTCCGTCTACATGTGCATCATGACGTTCGTCTCGGTCGGCCTCGGCCCGTTCAGCGTCGGCTTCGTCAGCGAGCGATTGGCGCCGGGCGGCGGCGCGCTGGGGATCGCGCTGGCCGCCGTCACCGTCGGCGTGGCGCTGACCGGCATCGGCGCGGCGCTCATCGGGCGCAAGGCGGCCGGGCTGACCGCGGCTGCGGTCGCGGCATGACCGTGTTTCTGCTCGGCGGCCGGGCCCCCGCCATCGCGCCTTCCGCCTGGATCGCGCCGAACGCCCAGGTGATCGGCGACGTCCGCCTGGGCGAGGACGCGAGCGTCTGGTTCGGCGCGGTCGTGCGCGGGGACAACGATCCGATTGCGATCGGCGCGCGGAGCAACGTGCAGGACGGTGCCGTGCTGCATTCGGATCCCGGCGTGCCGCTGACGATCGGCGCGGACGTCACCATCGGCCATCTGGCGATGGTGCACAGCTGCGTGATCGGCGACGGCAGCCTCGTCGGGATCGGCGCGATCGTGCTGGCCGGCGCGGTCATCGGGCGGGATTGCCTGATCGGCGCCGGCGCGCTCGTCACCGGCAATGCCCGTATCCCGGACGGCACGCTGGCGCTCGGCCGCCCGGCGCGCGCGAGCCGTGCGCTGACGGCCGCCGAAACCGCAAGCCTGCGTCGGTCGGCCGACAGCTACGTCGCCAAGGCCCGGATGTTCGCGCGCGATCTGCGGCCGGCGTGATCGGCGGATGCGGCCCGGACGGGCTGCGGATCACCCCGTCGCCGCGCTGCCGCGGATGACCGGCTCCAGTCGTTCGGCAAGCGCCAGCAGCCGCACATCGCCGCAGGTCGCGCCCATCAGCGTGAAGCCGACGGGCGGGGCGCCGGCCGCCGTGCAGGGGATGCTGATCGCACATCGATCGAGCAGGTTGGCGACGCCGGCATTCCGGTAGGCGCGCATGTTGAGCGCGTGATAGGCCGCGTCGTCGGCCAGGTCCGACAGGCGCGGCGGCAGGATCGCGACGCTGGGATAAGCGATCGCGTCGCAGCCCGATGCATCGCGGTCGAAGCGGTCGATGATGTCGCGCCGCAGGCGGCACATCGCGAAATAGGTCGCGACCGATGTCGCGCGCGCGGCGCGGAAGCGATCCATGACCCGCGGATCGCAGGCGTCGCCGATCCGCTCGAATAGGTCGGCATGGTCGGCCCAGCCTTCCACCGTCGAAAAGCCGCCGAGCGCGGCGATGCCGGCAAGATCGCCGAGCGACGGCAGCGCGACGGTCGTGAGGTCGGCGTGACGCGCCAGGCGGCGGCAGGCCGCCTCGAATGCGGCGGCGACCGCCGGGTCGAGATCGTCGACGAGCAAGGTTGAAGGGATGCCGATCACCGGACGGTGAAGGGTCGGCGCCCCGGTCCTTTCGGCGGCGAGGATTGCATCGAGCATCGCGCAGCAGGCGACGCTGGCGGCGATCGGCCCGATCGAATCGAGCGACCGCGAGAGCGGGAAGGCGCCGGTGCGATCGATCCGGCGGGCGGTGGGCTTGAAGCCCACGAGGCCGCAGAACGCCGCCGGCACGCGTACCGAGCCGCCCGTGTCCGATCCGATCGCCGCGACCGCCATCCCGTCCGCGACCGAGGCGGCAGCACCCGAGGACGATCCGCCCGCGATCCGCCCTTCCGCACGCTGCCAGGGCGACAGCGGCGTGCCGAGCGCGGGGTTGAGGCCGAGGCAGGACAGCGCGAACTGCGTCATGTTGGTCCGCCCGACCAGCACCGCCCCGGCCGCCTTCAGCCGCGCGACGACCGTCGCATCGCGGACCGCGGCCGGCGCCCCGGCGAGCGCCGGTGCGGCGCAGGTCGTCGTCTCTCCGCCGACGTCGAACAGGTCCTTGATCGAGACGGGCAGGCCGTCGATCGCGGAAAGCGGCCGTCCCGCGCGGCGGCGTGCGTCGGCCCGCTCGGCGCCGGCCATGGCCGAATCGCGATAGAGACGGGTGAAGACGGTCGCCCCCTGTCCCTCCTCTGCCGAAGCCCGTGCCAGCGCTGCCGCGGTCAGCGCCACGCTCGTCGCGCCATCGCCGGGATGGCGACCGATCATGGCATCCGTCACCGCCGTATCTCCCCTGTCATTCGGTCCCGTTCCAACATCGCGGTTGCCCTTGCATGAAATGTGATATAACAGATAACACGTCGGGAGCGGGGGACGAAGCGGTGAAAGTCTTGATAACGGCGGGCGCATCGGGGATCGGCCTCGCCATCGCCGATGCGTTCCTGTCCGCACGCAGCCACGTGCACATCGCCGATCTTTCCGCCGACGCGATCGACCGCGTTCGCGGCCGGCACGAACGGCTGACCGCATCGCCGTGCGACGTCGGCGATCCGGTGCAGGTGGCGGCGCTGGAGGAGGTGGTGGCGGACCGGCTCGGCGGTCTCGACGTGCTGGTGAACAACGCCGGCATCGGCGGTCCGCGCGCGCCGATCGACGAGATTTCGGACGACGCGTGGGCGGCGACGTTCCGCGTGAACGTGACCGGCGCCTTTCACGCCATCCGCACCTTCGCGCCCTGGTTCAAGCGGCAGCGAAGCGGGTGCATCATCAACATCTCCTCCACGTCGGCCCGCACCGGTCTGCCCGACCGAACGGCCTATGTCGCCTCCAAGGGGGCGATGGAGAGCATGACGATGAACCTCGCGCGCGAGCTCGGCCCGTTCAACATCCGCTGCAACGCGCTGCTGCCGGGATCGATCGAGAACGAGCGCGGCCGTCGCCTGCTCGCCGATCGTGCGGCGCGCGACGGGATCAGTTACGAGGCGGCGCTGGCCGAGCGACTGCGCTTCATTTCCATGCGGACGCGGATCGAGCCTTCGGAAATCGGCGAGACCGCCGTCTTCCTCGCCTCCGATGCCGCGCGCCACATCACCGGGCAGCGCCTCAGCGTGTGCGGCAATGCCGAATGGGAAGGATGACGATGACGCGAAGGACGATCCTGACCTGCGCGGTGACGGGCGCGGGCGCCTATGGCGACCGCATGCGCGCGGTGCCGGTGACGCCCGCCCAGATCGCGCGCGAATGCCTCGCCGCGGTCGATGCCGGGGCGGCCGCCTGCCATATCCACGTCCGCGACCCGGAGACCGGCGCGCCGAGCATGGATGTCGCACTCTATACGGAGGTCGTGCGGCTGATCCGCGAGAGCGGATCGGACATGATCGTCAATTTGACGACGGGCGCCGGCGGGCGGTTCATCCCCGGAACGGACGATCCGCGGATCGCCGCCGCCGGATCGACGCTGACGACGCCGGAGGCGCGCGTCGCCCATGTCGTGGCGCTGTCGCCCGACATTTGCAGCCTCGATGTCGGCACGATGAATTTCGGCCAGCATGCGATCATCAACACGCCCGCGCATCTGGCGCGGATGGCGGCGCTTATCCGCGCGGCGGGCACGAAGCCGGAACTGGAGGTGTTCGATATCGGCCAGATCCTGCACGCGCGCCGGATGATCGACGAGGGGCTGATCGACGGCACGCCCTTCTTCCAATTGTGCTTGGGCGTCGCCGGCGGGGCGCCCGCGACGGCCCAGGCGATGGTGGCGCTGCACGGCTTCCTGCCGCCCGGTGCGCACTGGGGCGGCTTCGGCATCGCCGCCGGCAGTTTCCCGATGGTGGCCCAGTGCGTCGTCATGGGCGGGCATGTCCGCGTCGGGCTGGAGGACAATCTGTATCTGGAACGCGGCGTGCCGGCGCCCGGCAACGCCGCGCTGGTGGAGAAGGCGGTCGGCATCGTCCGCGCGGTGGGGGGCGAGCCGGCGAGCCCGGCCGAAGCGCGCGCGATCCTGGGCCTCGCGCCGCACACGCCGGTTCGCCAGGAGGCCGACGATGCGCTTTGCCTGTGACACGGGGGGCACCTTCACCGACCTGATGGTGGAGGACGATGCCGGCATCTGGCGGAGCTACAAGGCGGCGACCGTCGCTGCCGATCCGGTTGCGGGGGTGCTCGACGCGCTGGGGCTGGCGGCGGCCGATTTCGGCCTCCCGCTCGCCGGACTGCTCGGCCGCGGCGGCATGTTCGTCCACGCCACCACCCATGCGATCAACGCCGTCCTGACCGGCAATACGGCGCGGACCGCCCTGATCGTGACGGAGGGGCATCGGGACATACTGACGCTCCGCGAAGGCGGCCGGCCCGATCCCTTCGACTTCCGCATTCCCTATCCGGCGCCCTACGTGCCGCGCCGGCTGGTGTTCGAGGCGGCCGAGCGCATCGATGCCGACGGCGCCGTCCACCGCCCGCTCGACGAGGCGCGCCTCGTCGAGACGCTCGGCACGATCGGCGAGGCGGGCGTCGAGGCGATCGCGGTATGCCTGTTGTGGTCGGTGCTCGATCCCGCGCACGAGCGCCGCATAGGCGCGCTGATCGAACGGCATCTGCCGGGCCTGCCCTATACGCTGTCGCACGCGCTGAACCCGGTGCCGCGCGAGTTCCGCCGCGCTTCGGCAAGCTGCATCGACGCTTCGCTCAAGCCGATGATGAGCGCCTATCTCGGATCGCTGACGGACCGCCTGGCGGCGGCGGGATTCGGCGGGCGGGTGCTGGTGGTCGGTTCGCAGGGCGGCGTGATCGATGCGGCGGAGGCCGCGCTCGCTCCGATCCACCTCCTGAATTCCGGCCCGTCGATGGCGCCCGTCGCCGCCCGTGCGTATCTGGCGCTGGAGGGGGACGGACGCGACGTGATCGTCGCGGATACCGGCGGCACCACCTTCGACGTGAGCGTGGTGCGCGACGGCCAGATCCCGCTGACCCGCGAATTGTGGGTGGGGGCGCCGATCACCGGTCAGCTCACCGGCTTTCCCTCGGTCGACGTGCGCAGCGTCGGCGCGGGCGGCGGCAGCATCGCCCATCTCGACGGCGGCGGCATCCTCCATGTCGGCCCGCAGAGCGCGGGGGCGGTGCCCGGCCCGGCCTGCTACGGCCGCGGCGGGACGCAGCCGACGCTGACCGATGCGGCGCTCGCGCTCGGCTATCTCGATCCCGCTTTCTTCCTGGGCGGCCGGATGGCGATCGACGCCGCCGAAACCGATGCCGCGATCGGCCGCGTGGCGCGACCGCTCGGCCTGTCGGGCGAGGCCGCCGCCGCCGCCATCCTCGAACTCGCCACCGAGACGATGACGCAGGCGATCATCGACATCACGATCAAGCAGGGCATCGATCCGACCGGCGCGGTGCTGGTCGGCGGGGGCGGTGCGGCGGGGCTGAACATCGTGTTCATCGCCCGCCGGCTCGGCTGCCCGCGCGTGCTGATCCCGGAGGTCGGCGCGACGCTGAGCGCGGCCGGAGCCCTGATCTCGGACCTGTCGAGCGACCGCCGCGCCACCGGCTACGTCGCCCTTTCCGCCTTCGATCCGGCCCGCGCCAATGCGATCCTCGCACGGCTGGAGGACGGATGCCGCGGCTTCGCCATGGACGCCGGGGCCGGCAGCGTCTCGGTCGTCTACACCTATACGGTCGAGGCCCGCTATGCCGACCAGGCCTGGGAGATCGAGGTGCGGCTGCCCTCGGCGCGGTTCGAGAGCGCGGCGGACGTGGCCCGCTTCCGCGCGGCCTTCGACGCCGAGCATCGACGGCTCTACGCGTTCGACGACCCCGCCAGCGATGTCGAGATCGTCGGCTGGCGGGTCGCCGTCGCCTGCCGTCTGCACGAGCATGAACCCGGCCGCCTCGAAAGCCGCACCGCGCGCGCGGCGCCCGCGGCGCCGCGACGGATCGTCTATCCCGGCGGCCGGGCGGCGATGGCCGAGGTGTGCGACTGGGCGCAGCTGGACGCGCGACCGCGCCAGGGGCCCGCGATCGTCGAATCGCCGCTGACGACCGTCGTGATCGACGAGGCGCGCTTCTTCCGCAGCGCTTCGGGCAGCCTGGTGATCGATCTGTGAGCGGGGAGACGAACATGGAAACGCTGGGCGGCGCGCGGCTCGCCATTCTTCGCAGCCGCATCGACGGCATCGTCAGGGTGATGGCCAATGCGGTGTTGCGCGCCGGCCGGTCGGGCGTGCTCAACCGCGCGAAGGATCTTTCCTGCGCGATCCTGACCCCGGATTGCGACCTGCTGAGCGCGGCGGACAGCCTGCCGATCCATGTCCTCTCCGGCCCGGACCTGATGGCCCGGACGATGCACGACTTCCACCCGGTGCTGCGCCGCGGCGACGCCTTCCTGCACAATTCGCCCTATCACGGATGCAGCCATGCCGCCGACCACACGATCATCCTGCCGGTGATCGATGGCGACGGCCGCCACCGCTTCACGGTGCTGGTCAAGGCGCATCAGGCCGATATCGGCGACAGTGCGCCCACGACCTATTTCGCGGCCGCGCGCGACGTCTATGAGGAGGGGGCGCTCATCTTCCCGGCGGTGAAGGTGATGAGCGACTATCGCGTCAACGAGGATGTGGTGCGGATGTGCCGCGCGCGCATCCGCGTGCCCGACCAGTGGCATGGCGACTTCATGGCGATGATCGGCGCCGCGCTGTCCGGCGAGCGCGAGCTGCTGGCACTTGGCGGCGATGTCGGCTGGGACGTGCTGGACGCCTTTTCGCGCCAGTGGATCGCCTATGGCGAGACGCGCATGGACCTTGCCGTCCGCGCGCTGGCCGGCGGCACGGCGACCGCCGCCAGCCGCCACGATCCGATGCCCGGCACGCCGCCGGACGGCGTCGAGGTCCGCGCGACCGTGTCGATCGACCCGGCCGCCGGGCGGATCGCCATCGACCTGACCGACAATATCGACGTGCTGCCCTGTGGCCTGAACGTGAGCGAGGCCTGCGCCCGCACCGCGGCGATGATCGGCATCTTCAACGCCATCGACGCCGAGGTGCCGAAGAACGCCGGCAGTTTCCGGCGGATCGACGTGACCCTCCGCCCCGGATCGGTGATCGGCGGCGGCGCGCACCCGGCCAGCTTCTCGGTATCCACCACCAACATCGCCGACCGGATCGTCGCTGCGGTCCAGCTGGCGATCGGTGCGATCTGTTCCGACGCGGCGGTGGCGGAGGTGGGCGCGGTCAATCCGCCGCACAAGGGCGTCGTGTCCGGCGTCGATCCGCGGCACGGGCGGCCCTATATCAACCAGCTGTTCCTGGGCAGCACGGGCGGCCCGGCCTCGGTGCATGGCGACGCCTGGCTGACCTATTCGCATGCCGGCAACGGCGGCCTGTGCTTCGTGGATTCGGTCGAAATGGCCGAGATCCATCATCCCATCCGGGTCACGCGGCGGGCGCTGGTGCCCGACAGCGAGGGCGCGGGAACGCATGTCGGCGCCCCGTGCCTCGCGGTCGAACTGGGCCCGCGCGGATCGGCGATGTCGATCGCCTATGTCTCGGACGGCGTCGTCAATCCGGCGCTCGGGGTGGCGGGGGGCGGTCCGGGCGGGGCCGCGGCACAGGCCGTGCGCCGGGGGGACGGGACGATCGAACCGCTGCCGCCCTTCGGCACCTTGCTGTTGCAGCCGGGCGAGACGGTGATGTCGCGCGGGACGGGCGGGGGGGGCTTCGGCGATCCCGGCCGCCGGGACCGGGCGCAGGTGGCGGCGGCGGTCGCCGACGGGGTGCTGACGCCCGACCGGGCCGCCCGCGTCTACGGATACAGGCAGATCGATGAGGGGAGCATGCGATGACGGAATTGGCGGGGCGGACGGCGCTTGTCTTCGGCGGCAGTTCGGGGATCGGCGAGGCGACGGCCGCGCGCTTCGCCAGGGAAGGCGCGGCCGTGGCGGTGGTCGCGAGCGGCAGCATCGCCAAGGCGACGGCGGTGGCGGATCGCATCGTCGCGGCGGGCGGACGGGCGCGGGCCTATGCGACCGATATCCGCGAGGTGGACGCGGTGCGAAAGCTGGTCGACCAGGTCGAGCGGGATCTCGGACCGATCGACATCCTCGTCAATTCCGCCGGCGTCTACTTCCCCACGGAGATCGGCGAGACGGCCGAGGCCGATTTCGACCGGATGGTCGATATCAACCTGAAGGGCACCTTCTTCGCGATCGATGCCGTCGTGCCGGGGATGAAGGCGCGGGGGCGGGGCCATATCGTGAATGTCGCGTCCGTCGCCGGCGTCCGCGGATCGCCCCGCTATCCGCTCTATTCGGCAACCAAGGCCTCCGTCATCATGCTGACCAAGGCGCTGGCCGGTGCGCTGGCGCCGCACGGCATCCATATCAACGCGATCGCCCCCGGCAATACCGCGACGGCGCTGAACGCCGAAGAGCGGGGCGACAGCGCTAACGCGGCGCTGATGGCCGCCAAGAAGGCGGCGACGCCCAGCGGCCGCACCTATTCGCCGCCGGAGGAAATGGCGTCGGCGATCCTGTTCCTGTGCCGCGATGACGTGAAAGCGATTTATGGTTCGACCCTCCTTCTGGACGAAGGCCTGTCGAGCTGCGTGTGAACGGGATGATCCGCCGATGCCGATCGGCGTCGGCCGGTCCGATCGGGTTCGCGGCGGGGCCGGGATATGATATCCCGCTTCGGGGAACGGCGCGCTACCGACGGGATCGATGTGACGAGCGAATTGGACGGGGAAGGACGGCTGCGCGCCTACATCGAAGGCGCGCGTGCGCGCGGCGACCTGCGGCTTCCGTCCGAACCGACGCTTGCGGACCGGATCGGCGTGACGCGCGCCCGCCTGCGCGGCATCCTCAAGCGGCTGGAGGGGGAAGGGCTGATCTGGCGGCACGTGGGCAAGGGCACGTTCGTGGGCGAACGCAGCCTGACCGCCGAACTGCCGACGCTGCACGAGATGCTGAACCCGATCGAGGCGTTCGAGGCGCGGATGGTGCTGGAGCCGCAGCTCGCCGGCCTTGCCGCGCTGCGGGCGACGGCCCGGCAGATCGAGGAGATGCGGGAATGCTGCCGGACGATGGAGGCGGTGTCGCATTTCCCCGACTGGGCGGTCTGGGACGAACGGCTGCATCGCCTGATCGCGCGCGCCGCGGCCAACAAATTGCTGCTCGCCCTCTACGATGCCGTGCGCGAATCCGCCCCGACCGGCATGCGCGAACGCCTGCACGACGTGTTCGCCAAGGAGCCGAATGCCGAGACGAACAGCGAGCATCGCGCCTTCGTGGATGCCATCGGCGGCCGTGACGCCGGCCGTGCGGAAGCGGCGATGCGCCACCACCTCCAGTCGGTCCGCCGGTCCCTGTTCGGCGATCGTTGACGGCGGCGGCCCGCGCGACGGGCGGCCGGGCCGGCGCGGATCAGCCGCGCGCGTCCGCGGCCAGCGCGGCGCGCGCCGCGGCATAGGGGCGCTGGCCGGCGCGGCACAGCAGCCATCCGATCGCGACGGCCGGCATCTGCACGATCAGCAGCGAATAGCGCAGCTGCGCAGGATCGTGGAAGATGCGATCGGTGGCGAGGGCGACGACGGTCGGGGCCACCCCCATGCCGAGCAGGATCGAGAGGATGAAGAAGATCGCCTGCGCCCGCCCCCGATAGCGGTTCGGCGTGATGTCCTGAAGGACGGGCGGGCAGCTGACGAGGATGACGGCGCCGCCGATCAGCATGCCGGCCGAGAATAGCAGCGCGATCGGCAGGCTGGGGGCGAGCAGGTTGCCGGGCACGCACAGCGCCAGCAGCGGCCAGCCGACCAGCGGGGTGCGGAAGCGGCCCGCGCCGCGGCCGGCCGCGAACCGGTCGCTCAGCCAGCCGCTGGCGAAGGCGCCGACCAGCGCGACGAGGCCGATCGTGCCCATCAGCATGCCGGCCGTGCCGGGCGCCAGGCCGAAGCTGCGGATCAGGTAGGACGGGCCCCACGCCGTCGTCGACAGGCCGATGAACGTCATCGAGACATAGGTGGAATAGACGAACAGATAGGCCGGGCGGTGCGCGCGCAGATGCTGCCAGAAGCCGTGCGCGCCCTGCCGGGCGGCGCCCGTCTCCGATCGCGGCGGTTCGGCCACGGTGAGCAGCAGCAGGACGACGATCACGCCGGGCGCGGCGGCGGCGAAGAAGACGACGCGCCAGCCGATCGTATCGCCGAGCAGCGGCAGCGGGACCACCGCCAGCGCGCCGATCGCATGGACGATCGCCCCGCCGACGAAGGACGACAGCGCCCCGCCCAGGAAATTGGACATGTTGTAGATGCTGGCCGCGCGGGCCCGCCGGGCCGGCGCGAAATAATCGCCGATCATCGAATAGGCCGCCGGGCCGAGGATCGCCTCGCCGAAGCCGACGCCCATCCGCGCGACGAACAAGGCGGGATAGCTGCGCGCCAGCCCGCAGGCGAACGTCATGACCGTCCAGATGGCGACGCCCAGGACGATCAGGTTGCGGCGGTTGCGACGATCGACCAGCCCCCCCAGCGGATAGCCGAGCGCGATGAAGAAGAAGGCGAAGGCCAGGCCTTCGAGGAGGCTGATCTGCGTATCCGTCAGCCCCAGCGTCTGGCGGATGGGATCGACCAGCAGGAACAGGATGTTGCGATCGAGATAGGAGGTGATGCCGGCGATCAGCAGGACGGTCACGACATACCATGCATAGCCCTGTCCGCGGCCGGCGGGGCCGGTCAGGCGATCCTCGATCATTGTCATCCCTCACCAATTGGTTGCATCAATCCATAAATCGATTTAGCTCAAACGCCAATCATAAACATTGGCACGGGGCAGGAAGATGAATCGATCGGTGTGGATGCCATGGTTGGCCGCGGTCGCGGCGGTCACGGCGGGAACGGCCCGCGCGCAGGCCGGCGGCCAGCCGGGGACCGCCGCCGCCGCCGAGGGGGAGGGCCTGGGCGAGATCGTCATCACCGCGCAGCGCCGCAGCGAATCGGCGCAGCGTGCCGCCATCTCGATCGACACCATCTCGCCCGAGCGGATCGCCCGCGCCGGCCTCACCAGTGCGGACCAGCTGACGCAGCTCGTGCCGGCGCTGCGGACCGAGCCGGCGCAGGGCCCGTACGTGAACTTCACGGTGCGCGGCGTCTCCAACTTCGGGGTCAACAGCTTCGCCGACGGGGCAGTGGTGCTGAGCGCGGACGGCGTGCCGCAGGCGCATCCGGTCTCCGCCAACGGCCTCTTCTACGATCTGGAACGGGTGGAGGTGCTGAAGGGCCCGCAGGGCACGCTCTACGGCCGCAACGCGACCGGCGGCGCCGTCCCCCTCATCTCCCACCGGCCGGATTGGACGCTGGGCGGCAGCGCATCGCTGGAATATGGCAATTACGATCGCTTCGTGGCGAATGCCGCGCTGAACGTGCCGCTGGCCGACAAATTCGCGGCGCGCGTCGCGTTCCAACGGGTCAAGCGCGACGGCTATTTCACCGACGATACGGGCGACGAGGATTCGATCGCGGTGCGCGGATCGCTCCGCTACGAGCCGAGCGCCGATCTGCGGCTGCTCGTGATCGCGGATCATTCCAAGGACAAGGGGCGCGGCACCGGCACGTCGCTGCTGACGAGCCGCGCGGCCCCGCCGCTGGGCGCGTCGACCGGCGAGACGCGGGCGACCTTCGGGCCGTATGTCGGCCTGTCGGACCCGCGGAACGCCGGCCAGTTCACCGCCGTCGGCCTCGCCCCGCGCAACTACCTGCCGTTTCAGGACAACAGCTTCTCGGGCATCCTCGTCCAGGCGGAGATCGCGACGCCGATCGGCACGCTGACGCTGCTGCCCGCCTATCGCGAGGCCGACCTGCTGTTCACCAGTTCCTTCCCCACCTTCTACGTGGGCGAGGATACGCACAGCCGCCAATATTCGGGCGAGGTGCGGCTGGCATCCGACGACGGCCGGCCGCTGCGCTACATCATCGGCGCTTATTATCTGGACGATGCGCTGGACGGACAATCCGTGATCGAGGTGGCGCCGACGATCAGCAACCAGCAGATTTCGACGACGACCAGATCGATCGCCGGGTTCGGCCAGCTCACCTATGCGCTGGCGGATGATTTCCGCATCGTGGGCGGCCTCCGCTACACGTCCGAACGCAAGCGCACCGACAGCATCCGCCGCCGGATCGCCCCCTTCAATTTCGCGACGACGCCGATCTTCCCGTTCCCCGCCGTCACCGCCGGCGTGCCCAACCTCGTGCTGGACGGCAACCGCCGCTTCGAGGCGACGACCTGGCGCGCGGGCGTGGAATGGGAGCCGCGGGATGCGTCGCTCGTCTACGCCAACGTCAGCACCGGCTTCAAGGCAGGCGGCTTCTACTTCGGCCCGCCAGACAAGAGCAGCTACGAACCGGAACGGGTCACGGCCTATGTGCTGGGCAGCAAGAACCGCTTCCTGGACAACCGGCTGCAAGTAAACGCCGAAGCCTTCTATCTGGACTATACGGACCAGCAGATATCCTATTTCGGCTTCACCTCTGCCGGAACCTCGCTGATCACCGAGAATATCGGCCGCGCCCGGATCTACGGGGCCGAGGCCGATATCCAGTTCCGCGCCGCGCGCGACACCCGCCTCGGGCTGAACGTGCAGTGGCTTGAAGGCGAATATCGCAGCTTCGACTATGTCTCGGGCAATCCGGTGGCCGATACGCAGACATGCCCCAGCAGCGCGGCGGCGGGTGGCGGCTTCCTCCTCGATTGCAGCGGGCGGCGCATCCTCCAGCTGCCGCGGTGGGTGCTGTCCGCCTCGGCGCAGCAGCGCATCCCGCTGGCGGGCGGCGGCGCCATCGTCATCGACGGGGCATCCCGCTACGAAACCGCGCGCGAGACGGCGCTCGCCTATCTGCCGGAGACGCGGGTGGGGGACTATACGCGATCGGACGCGAGCATCGGCTACGAGAGCGCCGGCAATGCGTGGAACGCATCGCTGTTCGTCCGCAACATCGAGAATGACGCCGTGATCGTGCGCGTCCAGCCGGGGCGCACCTATTCGCTGCGGCAGGGCGGCCTGCTTGGGGCCAATTACCAGTCGCCGCGCACCTACGGCGTGCGCGCCGGCTTCCGCTTCTGAACGATCCCCGAAAGGTGACAGGCCTATGACTTCCGCTCCCGTGTTCCTCGGCTCCGATGCCGTGGCGAAGGTGTTCGACTGGCACGAGGCGGTCTCGGCCATCCAGACGGCCTATGGCCGGCCGCTGCCGGCGGCGGCCACCCCGCCCCGTACCGTCGCGCGCGACGGACCGCGCTGGCTGCGGACCTTGCCCGCGATCCCGCCGGGCAGCCGCTATTTCGGCGCCAAGCTGATGGGGATGAACGGCGCGGCGGCGACCGGCGGCGCCGAATATGTGATCGTGCTGTTCGACGGCGAGACCAGCCGGATCGCGGCCTTCGTCGACGGCAATCTCGTCACCGCCTATCGCACGGCGGCGACCTCCGCCGCGGCCGTCGATCGGCTGATCGGGCCGGCGCCCGTGCGGCTGGCGGTGCTGGGCAGCGGGCTGGAGGCATCGATGCACACCCGCGCGCTGGCGAGCATCCGCACGCTGACGGAGGTTGCCGTATTCAGCCCGACGCCGGCGAGCCGGACGCGCTTCGCCGGGACGCTGTCGGCCGAACTGAATGTGCCGGTGCGCGCGGCCGCCTCCGCGCAGGAGGCCGTGGCGGGGGCGACTTTGGTGCTGGCCGCGGCGCGTTCGCACGGCGAACAGCCGATCCTGTTCGCCGACTGGCTGGCCGCCGACGCGACGGTGATCTCGATCGGATCGACCGTGCCGGAACAGCGCGAGATCGACGTTTCGGTGATCGGCCGCTGCGACATCATCGTGTGCGACATGATCGAGGAGGTGCTCCACGAAACCGGCGACATGATCGCCGCGCGCGACGCCGGCATCGACGTGGCGGAGCGCAGTTTCGCCCTGACCGAACTGATGAGCGGCGCGCTCGGTGCGCGGCTGAGCGGCAGTGCCCGGCGGATGTTCAAGTCGGTCGGCGGGGGCCTGCAGGACGTGGTAATCGCCGAGATGGTGCTGACCCGCGCCCTCGCGCAGGGGCTCGCCACGCCGCTGCCGATCGATTTCCAGACCAAGCGTTGAACGAGGACAAGAGATATGGCCAGCTATAGCCGAACCGAGGCGCGCGACTGGGCGCGCGAACGCCTGCTGGGCGTCGCCAACGTCGTGATCCCGACGATGACCGCCGACTTCAGGGGACTGAACGAGAAGGCGATCCGCCACGACGTCGAGAAGACGATCGAACATGGCTTCGTCGGCACGCTCGCCTGTTCGGAGGTGGCGATCACGCTCTCCGAATATGGCGATTTCGTGCGCATCATGGCCGATCAGGCGGGTAGCCGCGCGTTCGTCGTCCACCATGCCGTGTTCAACACGCTGGAAGACAATATCGAGGCGGCGAAGCTGGCCGAGGATGCGGGCGCGGAACTGGTGCTGCTGGGCTATCCGCCCTATTTCCACCCGCAGTCGCTGGAGGAAGCCTACGCCTATACGAAGGCGTTCTGCGATGCGACGGACCTGGCAGTGATGCTGTTCCCGATCCCCACCTGGGGCTTTTCCCGGCTGGACCCGATCGACATGCCCGTCGCCTTGCTGCGCCGCCTGATCGACGACTGCCCGAACGTCGCCGCGATCAAGGCGGAAGGGGGCGCGCCGCACATCATGGGCCAGATCGAGGTGCATCGCGCCTTCCACAAGGAGGTGGTGATCTCCCTGCCGATGGAGCATGAATATGTGCCGCTGGCGCAGCTGATCGACGTGCCGTTCTGCGGCACCAATTATTCCGCCTATTTCGGCCCGTATCTGCCCGAGGTGTTCAAGCTGGTGCAGGCCGGCCGGTTCGACGAGGCGACCGCGATCTTCCACCGGCTGGATGCGGCGCGAAGGGCGTTCGGCAGCGTGCCGCAGGCGGGCGGCGGCCTCATCAACCGGATGATGTGGAAATATGAGGGCTGGTTGCAGGGCTATAACGGCGGGCCGCTGCGTCACCCGACGGGGCGGGTCTATGCGCGCGACATGGCGGCGCTGCGCCGCGGCCAGGAGGCATCGGGCATGAACCCGACCGCGGACGCGGACGCGGCCTTCTTCACCGGGCGGGTGCCGGCATGAGCGAGGCGATCACCCCGCTCCCCTTGCGCGATCCGGGCCTGCTGCGTCAGGCGATGCTGATCGACGGCGAATGGGTCGCCGCCGACGACGGCGGGACGATCGACGTGCGCAACCCCGCGACGGGGGCGCTGATCGCGCGCGTGCCGAACGGGGGTGCCGCCGAGACGGAGCGCGCCATCGCCGCGGCCGATCGGGCGATGCGCGGCTGGCGGGCGGCGCTGCCCGGCGAACGATCGCGCGTGCTGCGCAACCTCTACGATCTGGTGATCGAGCATGCCGCGGACCTCGCTTTGCTGATCACCGCCGAGCAGGGCAAGCCGCTGGCCGAGGCGCATGGCGAGATACGCTATGCCGCCGGCTTCTTCGAATGGTTCGCGGAAGAAGCCAAGCGCATCTACGGCGACATCATTCCCCCCAATGCCGGCGGGCGGCGCATTCTGGTGCAGAAGGCGCCGGTCGGCGTGTTCGCGGCGATCACGCCCTGGAACTTCCCGGCGGCGATGATCAGCCGCAAGGCGGGGCCGGGCTGGGCGGTGGGTTGCGCCGGGGTCATCAAGCCCGCCAGCCAGACGCCGCTGACGGCACTCGCGCTGGGCGTGCTGGCGGAACGGGCCGGCCTGCCGCCGGGCGTGTGCAACATCGTCACCGGTTCGGCACGGGCGATCGGCGGCGCGCTCACCGCCAGCCCGGTGGTGGGCAAGCTTTCCTTCACCGGATCGACCGAGGTCGGCGCCCAGCTGCTGGCGCAATGCGCGCCGACGATCAAGCGCACCAGCATGGAACTGGGCGGCAATGCGCCGTTCCTGGTGTTCGACGACGCCGATCTCGATACCGCGGTGAAGGCGGCGATGGTCGCGAAATATCGCAATACCGGCCAGTCCTGCATCGGCGCCAACCGCTTCCTGGTCCAGGCGGGCATATATGATGCCTTCGCCGCGCGGCTGGCCGAGGCCTCCGCCGCCCTTCGGGTCGGCAACGGCATGGACGACGGCGTGGCGATCGGCCCGATGATCGACGCCGCCGCCGTCGCCAAGGCCGCTGAGCATATCGCCGATGCGGTTGCCAAAGGCGCCGGGATCGCGGCGGGCGGGGGCCGGCACCGGCTGGGCGGATCTTTCTTCGAGCCGACCGTCCTGACCGACGTTCCGCGCGATGCGCTGATCTTCAGCGAGGAGACGTTCGGGCCGATCGCGCCGCTGTTCCGCTTCGAGACGGAGGAGGAGGCGATCGCGCTCGCCAACGACACGCCCTTCGGCCTTGCCTCCTACGTCTGCGCGCGCGATGTCGGGCGGATCTTCCGGGTGGTCGAGGCGCTGGAATTCGGGATGGTCGGGGTGAACGAAGGCCTGATTTCGACGGAGGTCGCGCCGTTCGGCGGGGTCAAGGCATCGGGCCTCGGCCGCGAAGGATCGCGCTACGGCGCGGACGAATATGTCGAGACCAAATATGTCGCGCTGGGCGGGCTCGACGGTTGACCCACCCGTTCGACCTGACCGGCAAGGCCGCGATCGTCACCGGATCGACGCGCGGCATCGGCCGGGCGATCGCGACCGCGCTGATCGGGGCTGGCGCGCGCGTGCTGATATCCAGCGAGGATGCGTCGGATACGGCACGGGCCGCGGCTGATCTCGGCCAGCCCGGCCTCGTCTGCGACGTGCGCGACGACGGCGCGCAGGCCCGCCTCGTCGAAGCGGCGCTCGGCCATTTCGGCGGGTTCGACATCCTGGTCTGCAACGCCGGCATCACCGGCCGGCCGGGGCCGTTCGCGACGATCGACATGGACGATTATGCCGCGGTGATGGCGATCGACCTGCGCGCCCAGGTCGTCCTCGCCAATCTGGCGCTGCCGCACATGGCGGCGCGGGGCGGCGGCGCCGCGGTGCTGGTGTCGAGCCTGTCGGGCCTGCGCGGCAACGGTGCGATCAATGCCTATGCGCTCGCCAAGGCCGGCGTCGCCCAGCTCGCCCGCAATCTCGCCGTCGAATGGGGGTCGCGCAACGTGCGCGTCAACGCCTTGTCGCCGGGCTTCATCGCCACCGAATTGTCGGCACCGCTGCTGGCCGACGCGGCGTTCATGGCGCGGCGCATGGCGATGACGCCGCTGCGCCGCCCCGGAACGGTGGCGGAGGTGGCGGGCGCCGCTTTGTTCCTGGCGAGCGACGCGGCGGGCTTCGTGACCGGCCACAATCTGGTGGTGGACGGCGGCACCCTCATCACCGACGGCAGCTAGAGTTTGATCCAGCAAACCTGGATCAGGGGCGGCACCAGCCCGCTCCCCCACCCGACCTCCCATAGCGTATCCTGATTGGGAGGTCGGGTGGGGGAGCGGGCCGGTGCCGTATCCACGTGAGTGGATCAAACTTTAGGATATCATATCAGAAGAAGCGGGCGACTTCGGCGCTGTGGATCACCGCGGGCGGCGCGGCGAAATAGGGGCCGGCCAGCGCCCGCCAGCGGGTGAAGCCTTCCGAATTGCGGAAGTGGACGACATGGTCCTCCACGGTCGCCCACCTGACGATCAGCCGATAGTGCGCGGGCTCCTCCACGACGCGCTCCAGCGCCATGCCATGGCAGCCGGCGGCGGCGCGGAAATGGGGCGCGGCCTCGGCGACGGCGGCCTCGAATTCGGCGGCGCGGGCCGGATCGATCGTGATGCTGGCGATCTCGGTGAACATGGAGGGATATCCTTTCAGTCTGCGGTCCAGCCGCCGTCCACGATCAGGCTGGTGCCGGTGACGAGCCCGGCGGCATCGCCGGCAAGGAACAGGATCGCGCCCATCAGATCCTCGACCCGGCCGATCCGGCCGAGCTTGATCTTCGCCAGCACGCTCGCCCTGAACGCCGCATCCTCGAAGAAGGGCCGGGTCAACGGCGTCTCGATGAAGGTGGGAGCGATCGTGTTCGACCGGATGCGGTGGGGGGCGAGATCGAGCGCGAACGCCTTGTTCATCCCCTCCAGCGCCCATTTGGAGGCGCAATAGAGCGATCGGCCCGGCCCGCCGACATGGCCCATCTGCGATCCCATGTGGATCAGCGATCCCGGCCGCCCCGCCGCGATCATCCGCCGCGCGCAGGCCTGCGCCACGAAGAAGGCGCTCTTCAGATTGAGATCGAGCACCGCGTCGTAATCGGCCTCGTCAACGTCCTGCATCGGTTTGGGGCGGTTGGTGCCGGCATTGTTGACGAGCACGTCGAAGGCCGAGCGATCCGCGAAGAAAGCGGCGACGGCGGCTAGGTCCAGCACGTCGAGAATAGCGTATGCGGCGCTGCCGCCGTCCGCCCGGATGGCGGCGGCCCCGGCGGCGATCTCGGCTTCGGAACGGGCGACGAGGGTGACGTCGGCACCGGCCTGGCCGAGGGCGGCGGCAGCGGCGAGACCGATGCCGCGGCCGGCCCCGGTCACGATCGCGCGCCGCCCGTCCAGCCGCAGCGACGGCGTGCGGGGCAGCGGCTCAGGCATCGACGGCGGTCGCCGGGCTCGGCGCGGCGGCGCCCGCGTAGGGAATGTTGCGCCCGCCATAGCGGCGCACGCGCACGTTCGCCTGCTCGCCATGGCCGGCGAATCCCTCCAGCGCGCACAGCCGGCTGCAATATTCGCCGATCAGCGTCGTCGCCTCGTCCGTCAGCACTTTCTGATAGGTGCAGGTCTTCAGGAACTTGCCGACCCACAGGCCCCCCGTATAGCGCGCCGTCCGGCGCGTCGGCAGCGTGTGGTTCGTCCCGATCACCTTGTCGCCATAGGCGACGTTGGTGCGCGGCCCGAGGAACAGCGCGCCATAATTGGTCATATTGTTCAGGAAATAATCGGGATCGCGGGTCATCACCTGGACATGTTCGTTGGCGTAGAGATCGGCGACCTCGCGCATTTCCTGATAGCTGTCGCAGACGATCACCTCGCCGAAACTCTCCCACGCCCGACGGGCGATATCGGCGGTGGGCAGGATCTTCAGCAGCCGTTCGACCTCCGCGATCGTCTCGCGGGCGAGCTTTTCGGAATTGGTGATGAGGATCGCCGGGCTTTCCGGGCCGTGCTCGGCCTGGCCGAGAAGGTCGGTCGCGCAGATCTCGCCATCGACGCTGTCGTCGGCGATCACCATCGTCTCGGTCGGCCCGGCGAAGAGGTCGATGCCGACCCGGCCGAACAGCTGGCGCTTGGCCTCCGCCACGAAGGCGTTGCCCGGCCCGACCAGCATATCGACGGGCGCGATCGATGCCGTGCCGATCGCCATGGCGCCGATCGCCTGGATGCCGCCGAGGCAGTAGATTTCGTCCGCACCGGCCAGCACCTGCGCGGCGACGACGGCGGGCGCCGGCCCGCCGTTGAACGGCGGGGCGCAGGTGACGACGCGCGGAACGCCCGCCACGCGCGCGGTGATGACCGACATGTGCGCCGATGCCAGCAGCGGATATTTGCCGCCGGGCACATAGCAGCCGGCCGCATCGACCGGAATGTTGCGGTGGCCGAGCACGACGCCCGGCAGCGTTTCGACCTCGACGTCCTGCATGCTTTCGCGCTGGACCTGCGCGAAGGCGCGCACCTGCGCCTGGGCGAATTCGATGTCCTTCAGATCCTGCGCGGACATCCGATCGAGGCAATCCTGCTTCTCGCGGTCGGTCAGCGCATAGCTGTCCCGATCCCAGCCGTCGAACCGGACGGACAGTTCGCGGACCGCATCGTCGCCGCGCCGTTCGATATCGGCGAGGATCGCCTCCACCGTGTCGCGGACCTTGCGATCCTGTTCGGCGCGAACCTCGGCGGTGATCGCGTGCTTCAGCCAGACGGCCATAGTCTTTTCCTCGATGGTTGGAGTGCGGGGGCGGCCGGGATCACATCGGTTCCGCCAGCGCGGCGACGCTTTCGGCCATGATCCGGGGTATCTCCTGCTCGCGGCCGCCCTCCTGCTCGATCCGGCAGATCAGGAAGCTGTTCTCGACCACCAGCCGGATGCGATCCCAGCGGCGCGCCTCGAAATCGCGCCAGGCGCGGTCGACATCTTCGGTCGCAGTGAGATACCGGCCGATGAGCAGCCCGTCCTCCACCGCGAGACCGGCGCCCGATGCGAGATGCGGCGTCGTCGAGTGGATCGCATCGCCGATCAGGCCGACCCGGCCGGCATGCCACGGCGGCGGCAGCAGCAGCCCTTCGAGCGGGCGATAGTTGAGGTTGGAGTGCGGACCGATGCCGGCGCGCGCCTCCGCGATCCGCCCGCCCAAGGGGGCGAGGATCTGCCGCATCCGATCTTCCAGCTCCCCCTCCGGGATGAACGGATTGCCCGGCATCGCCATGGTGACGAAGAGATAATAATGCGTCGGCGAACAGGGATTGACGCCGACCTTGTAGCCGGGGCCGAAATAGATCTCGGCGCCCGTCAGGTCGGCGGGGCGGGGCGCGATCATCCGCCAGCAGCCCTGGCCGGTCTGGAACGGTTGCGGCGCGCCGGGCAGGATCATCCGGCGGATCGCGGAATGGTAGCCGTCGGCGCCGATCACCCCCCGGTAGCGGCGCGCGCTGCCGTCGCTGAACCGCACGGAGACACCGCCCTCGTCCTGATCGAGCGTATCGACCGACAGGCCGAGGCGGACGTCGACCCCCGCGGGCGCGGACATGCGTGGAGAAGATGTTGTGCAGATCGGGGCGCATGATGCCGCCGGCCGGCGGCAGTCCCGGCTCCAGCGCGGGCGTCTCCATCGTGTGGAGATACGTGCCGTCGCCGGTGAAGAACTTGACCTTGTCCGACAGGAAGCCCCGCGCCTTCACGTCGTCGAGCACGCCGAGCTGGGCGAAGGCGCGCAGCGTCGGGCCGGTGATCGTGATGCCGGCGCCCAGCATACGCCATGTCAGGTCGTGGTCGATCAGGTCGACTTCGGCGCCGTTCTGACGGAGCGACAGGGCCGCCGCCATGCCGCCGACTCCGCCGCCGACGACGAGGAAGGGATCGCGGCCGGTCATGCGCGGACGACCTTCTGGTCGATCGCCCCGAACGGCGCCGTGCCGTCCGCCGCCCGCGCGGCCATGCGCACCCGATCGCCGAAGCGCATGAAGCCGGTGCGCGGCTGCCCTTCGTCGAGCTGTTCGATGCCGCGTCGCTCGGCGATGCAGGCCGAACCGACCTGGCGGAAATCGGCGTTGGAGACGGTGCCCGATCCGATGATCGTCCCCGCGACGAGCTGACGGGTGCGCGCCGCATGGGCGACCAGCTCGGCGAAGGAGAAGGCCATCTCCCCGCCGTTGGCGCGGCCGAACCGCTCGCCGTTCCAGTCCACCTCCAGCGGCAGCGCCACGCGGGCATCGCGCCAGCCGTCCCCCAGTTCGTCCGGCGTGATGGCGGCGGGGGCCAGGCTGCACGGCGGCTTGGCCTGGACCCAGCCGAACCCCGTCTTCATCTCGATCGGGGCGAGCTTGCGAAGCGACCAATCGTTGATCTGGACGACGAGGCGGATGTGGCGTTCCGCCTCCGCAGGGCCGACGCCCATCGGCACCGTATCGACGATGACGCCATATTCGCCTTCAAAATCGATCCCGTCGTCCTCGCTGGGCAGCGGGATATCGTCGGTCGGCCCGTAGAAGCGGTCGGACACGCCCTGATACATCAGCGGCCGATCCCGCGGCGCCGGGTCCATGCCGAAGACCTGCGCCATCAGCGCGCCGTGGCTTTCGAAGGCGGAACCGTCCAGCCACTGCCAGGCGCGCGGCAGCGGCGCGATGACGCGTGCCGTGGGCACGGCGACCGAGACCGCCCTATCCGCGTCCACCCGATCCGCCAGCGCGCGCAGCGCGAGTTCGGTATCGGACCATCGTTCCAGCGCCTGCTGCAACGTGTCGGCGATCCCCGTCGCCGGGGCGGCGCGGGCAAGATCGCGGGAGGCGACGTGAAGGCGGCCGTCGCGGCTTCCGTCGGACAGGGTGATGAGCTTCATTGGAACCTCGGCTTGGTGGAAGCGATGAAGGGCGCGCCGCCGCCCCGGACGGCCACGAACAGGCTGGCCGCCGCGACCGCGAGCGCGATCCAGCCGAGCAACGAGAAGGCGGCCAGCACGCTGGTGCCCGGCCACGCGATCCGCACCCCCGCCGTCACCGCGACGCTGGCGAACTGACCGATCGAGAAACAGGCCTGCCAGATGCCGATGCCGCGCCCGCGCACCCCCGCGTCCAGCCCGCGCGCGGCGGTGGTCAGCAGGGTGGGGAGCAGCAGCCCGCAGGCGACGAGGTTCAGGAAGGCGAGGGCGACGAACGGCCCGATCGCGTGGACCTGGCCCAGCCCGACCAGCGTCACCCCGGCCAGCAGCAGTTCCGCCGCCAGCAGACGCGCGAACGGCTGATCCGAAACCCGCCAGAAGCACAGCGCCCCCACGGGCACACCGAGCGTGGCCACGGCGGAGAAGATGCCGATCCGGCCGCTGTCGACCAGGCCGATCGCGGACAGGCCGAGCCCGATCTGGAACTGCACGGCGTAGAAGAGGATGGAGCCGAAGATCGAGATCGCGCACAGGCGCAGCAGCCAGGCCCATGGCAGCGCCGACCATGGCGCCGGAACGCCGGCATCGCCGTGACTGCGCATATCCCACGTCAGCCGCCAGAGCGCGACGGCGAGGGGCAGGGCGAGCCCATAGGCCAGAAACGGGCCGCGCCACCCCAGCGCGCTGCCCAGCAGCCCCCCGACCGGCAGGAGGACGAGTGCCGCCGCGGTGGCGGTGATCGTCTGCCCCGACAGCCAGCGGTTCCGATCACGGCCGGAGAAATAGTCGCCGATGAGGGCGGTGCTGAGCACCAGGATGAACGCTTCGGTGAGGCCGAGCGCCATGCGCGCGACGAAGATCGCGGCGAAGTCCGTCAGGACGAGGGGCAGGAGGCCGACGACCGCATAAGCGAGCGTGGCCGCGATCAGCAGCGTCCGCCGTCCCCACCGGTCCCCCGCGAAGCCCGCCAGCGGGGATAGCAGCCCCGCGATCAGGCCGGGTACGGCCAACAGCGCCGGCACCCAGAAGATGTGGTCGGGAACGTGCCCGAACGCCGCCATGAGGTCCGGCAGGACCGGTGCCAGGATGATCCCGCCCATGACGGTCAGCGTGCTTGGCAGCACGAGCACGAAACCCTGCGGGCGGCCTGCGACGCGGGCGGGCGGAGGGGCGCTCATCATATGCGGACCCCGCGGCGCGACGCGATGGGGCCGGCATCGACCGGCCGCAGCGACCGGATGCCCGCGCCGAAATAGCAGATGTGCTCCCGAAACGGCATTCCGCCCCTCTCCGCCGGCGAATCTGGGCCGCCTTGGCGGCGGGCCTTCCGGTTCTGTGTCGCAAAATCTCATGCGACGCAATGAATACGTATTCTTCGATCAGAACTTTTGTGTATGCTCGTGCAAACGGGATAAGGCGATTTGTGCGATTCGCCGCCATGGGCTCGTATGCGAGTTGGGCGTCCCGCTGGCAGAAAAGAATTTTGCAGAAGGGGATGGATATGTTTCGCTGGTTGCTGGCTTCGACCTGCCTGCTGACGTCCGCGGCGGGCCTGGCGCAGGGGATCGCGCCGCCGGATCCGGCCGGCACGGCCGATGGTGCGGGTGGCGCCGGCATTTCCGACATCGTCGTCACCGCGTCCCGCCGGGCGGAGAATGTCCAGCGATCGGCGCTGTCGATACAGGCGATCACGTCCGAGCAATTGTCGCGCCGCGGGATCAGCCGGCCCGAGGATCTGAACGTGATCGCGCCCGGCGTTTCGGTGGCGACCGGCGGCAATTATCCGCAGACCTATATCCGCGGTGTCGGCAATTACGCGTCCAACAGCTATGCCGAAGGTGCGGTCGCGTACAATATCGATGGCGTTTATGTGTCGCGCAGCTGGGCGACACGCGCCGCCCTGTTCGATCTCGAGCGCGTCGAAGTGCTGAAAGGCCCGCAGGGCACGCTCTACGGACGCAACGCGTCGGGCGGGGCGATCAACTTCATCACCGCGCGGCCGAAGCTCGGGCAGACCGGCGGCTTTGCGGAACTGGAAGCGGGCAATTACGACCTGAAGCGCGGATCGGCGGCGGTGAACCTGCCGATCGGCGATACGGCCGCGCTGCGCGCATCGGGGCAGATCACGCACCGCGACGGCTATCTGACCGACGGCTACGACGACGACAAGTCGCAGAGCGCCCGGCTCCACCTGCTCTGGGAACCGAGCCGAGATTTGTCGCTGCTGCTGACCGGCGGCTATCAGCATGTCGGCGGCAAGGGGGCCGCATCCGTGGTCAATCCGAAGCTGCCCGGCACGCGGTGGCGTGGCCCGAGCGACCCGGCGGTGCGGGCGATCGTCGGCGCGCAGCCCGGCATCGGCCCGCTGCTTGTGGACGCGGGCTTCCGCAACGACGGCTTCCTCGACATCGACGTCTATTCGATCTCGGGCGAGGTGAACTGGCGGCTGGGCGATTTCGCGACCCTGACGGTGCTGCCGGCCTACCGCGAGGCGACCCTGCGCGATCGCAGCTACGTGCCCGGCTTCCAGGCGAACGACGACGAACGGGACAAGCAGTCCAGCCTCGAGGTCCGCCTGGGTGGCGACGGCGATTTCCTGAAGTGGGTCGTCGGCGGCTTCTATTTCGACGAGGAGCAGTCCGACATCGATGGTCGCAACCTTCTCATCCTGCAGGGCGTCAGTGCCCAGCGCACGCAGGAATTCGATTCGAAGATCCGCAGCTACGCCGGTTTCGGCCAGGCGACGGCCAGCGTGACGGACACCTTCCGCCTGACGGGCGGCATCCGATACACCTACGAACGCAAGCGGCTCGCCGGCGTCACCAGCAGCTTCAGCTTCCCCGCCAATCCGCCCGCCGCACCATGCGGGGCGGGAACGTCCTTCGATGCCGCCAGCCCGTCACCACCGCTGTTCTGCCGGCGCGACGTGCCGCTCGGCGGGGAGCTGACCTTCAACAGCTGGACGTGGAAGGCCGGCGCCGAATATGACATCGGGCCGGCGTCGATGTTCTATGCGAACGCGAGCACGGGCTTCAAATCGGGCGGTTTCTATGGGGCCCCGGCGCCCAACACCTTCCGCCCCGAAAAGCTGACCGCCTTCGATGCCGGCATCAAGAACCGGTTCTTCGACAATCGTCTCCAGCTGAACCTTGAAGCCTTCTACTGGCTGTATGACGATCATCAGGAATCCTATCTCGGCCCGACGTCGATCCCCGGTTTCTTCACCTTCATCACGACGAATGCGGGCAAGGCCAAGAGCTACGGCGCGGATGTCGACATCCTCGTCCGGCCGTCGTCCGCCGACACGTTCAATTTGAAAGTGCAGTATAACAAAAGCCGGTACGACAGCTTCGTCCGCCAGAACCCGACCGCGGCCTTCGGCCCGCCGGTCACGGGCTGCCCCGTCGGCCCGCTGATCGCCGGGCAGCAAGCCGTCGACTGTTCCGGCTTCCAGCTTGTCCGGACGCCGACCTGGACGGGGACGGCGGGCTACAGCCACGCCTTCGAACTGCCCCGGGGCGACCGCATCGCCGCCAGCGTCAACGGCCAGTTTGCATCAAGTTCGTTCCTGTCGATCGATTTCCTCGAAACGGCCAGGCAGGGTGGTTACGCGACCGTGGATGCGGACCTGTCCTACACCACGCCCGACCGGCGGCTGACGGTGACCGGCTATGTCCGCAACATCACCAATCAAGACGTGCTGACCCAGGGCCTGCGCTATCCCTTCGCGAACCCGGCGACGAACCCCGCGATCGACGATCTCGGCCTCATCATGGCGGCGATCCGCCCGCCCAGGACGTATGGCGTGCGCGCCCGCTACGATTTCTGAGAGCGGACGCGATCGGGGGACGGCGGGGCGGGGCGCCCGCCGGCTCCCGATCGCGAGGCGCCGCGAATGGCGAACGCCCCGGCATGCGGCATCGGGCCTATGCCTCTCGGCCAACGACAAAGGGGGGACCGCCCGCCCGGCGATCCCCCTTCGGCGGCGCAGGCTGCGCGCTACCGGACGGCGCGGTCCACCAGCCGATCGATCGTGCCGTCGTGGCGGAAACCGAGGCGATCGGCGATGGCGGTGGTGAGCGGTGGCTGGCGCGCGAACTGCGCCTCGAGGATCTGGTCGGGCGCATAGCTGACGCGCGACCCGCTGTCTGGGAAGCGGCGGCCGAGTGCGGCGATGACGTCGGCGATCCGCACGCACTGCGCGGGCAGGGTGAAGGCGCGGCGGCCGCCCGCCGATCCGGCGGGCAGGCGTGCGGCATGGAGGAATGCCGCGACACAGGCCGGCACCGAGATCAGCCAGGTGGTGCCGTCACCCGATACCGGCAGGACGATATCCCGCCCGGCCGCGTAATCATGGAACATCGTGTTGAGGAAGGCCGATTTGAGCCGCGCGTCCGCATCCGGGCGGGCGACGATGCCGGGCAGCCGGATGGCCAGCCCGTCGATCCAGCCGCGCGCGCTGAACTGTTCCAGCGCGACTTCCATCATCCTCTTCTGCGCGCCGTAGGTCATGGTCGGCTGCGGCAGCGTATCGTCGTCGACCCGGTCGGGCAGATCGGGACCGAAGACCGCGATCGAACTGGCGAAGACGACCCGCGGGGGCCGCGCGGCATCGCGCACCGCCTCGAACAGGGTCAGCGTCGCATCGACGTTGATGCGGCGCGACAGATCATAATGCGCCTCGGCGGTGCCGCCGAGGATGCCGGCGAGATGCAGCACGATATCGGCGCGGCCGTCGATCGCACGCGCCAGCGTCTCGGGATCGCCGAAATCCCCCTCGATCGCGCGGGCGCGGGGATCGTGGGCGATGCCGTCGGCCTTCAGGTCGAGCAGGGTGAAGCGGCAATCGGCCATGTCGTCCGCCGCGAGCAGCGCCGCGACCAGCTTGCGGCCGATGAAGCCGCCCGCGCCCGTGACAACGACGTGCCGCGTCGCGGTGACGGTCACGGGTGGACCTCTTCCATCACCCGTCCGCCGACGACGACGGGCGCCGCCTCGATCAGGATGAAGGCGATCCGGCAGGGGGTGGTGGCGGACGGATTGCGCCAGAGGTGGTTGGTGCCGCGCTGGACGACGATGTCGCCCGCCGCGAGGTGGACGATCTCGCCGCCGTCCAGCTCCAGCTCCAGCTCGCCCGACAGGACGATGCCGTAATCGATCGAGAAGCTGCGGTGCATCGGCGAGGCGCGACCGGGCAGCATGTCGACGATGCGGATCACCGATCCGCCCTTCAGCGTCAGCCCGGCCTGCTGGACGCCGTCGTCCCCGCGATTGAGATCGACGGGGACGGTCGGCGTCGTCCAGACCAGCTGGAAGTCGGCATCGCCGCTGGCGATGCGCTGCGGGGTCAGGCTATCGTCGCTGCGGACGATCGATCGGCCCTCGTCATCGTGCGTCGTGACGATGCGGCGGAAGCTGTTGGCCATGATATCCCCTCAGATCGCATGTTCGTCATCGGCGGTGAGAGCACCGAGCCGCTCCGCCTCCGGGTTCGGCCGATGCTTGCGATAGGCCTCGAACGAACGTTCGTCGGCATCGTAGCTGACGTCCCACGGAATGTCGTCGCCTCGGAAGATCGGCGGGGCGTTGGCGGCCCACAGCAGCGACCCGAACTTGAAATCCCACGCGCGCGGCACCCAATTGTCGTCAAGATAATCGGTATCGGCGTGATATTCGGCCTCGCCGCCGTTTGGATTGTCGATGTAATAATAGATGGCCGACGAGATGCGGTGGCGCGAGATGCCGCCCGAAGAATTGACGCTGCTGTTCTTCCAGCCACGCTTGTCCATGATGTTCGCGCCCAGCATCACCTCGTCGATATCATCCATGCCGAAGGCGATGTGCATGAAGCCGTGCGTATCGGGGGCGAAGGGCAGATCGCAATTCACCCAGAATATGCTGTGATGTTCGTTGGTGCCGTCGGGCCGGGCGAAGATGCCGACGCCCTTGGAATGATCCGAATAGCGGAAGTCAAGATAATCGCGGTAGAATTCGTAGGAGCCGATATAATCGGGCGAGAAGAAGACGACATGGTTGATCGTCTTCGGGATGGCCTTGTGCCGCCACTGGCGCCACTGGTTGAGGCGCTTGATATTGTCGGGCGCGTTGACCGGATCGGGGTTCGTCACCACCCGCCGCTTGGCCCAGACGCGCAGCCCGCAATGCTGCCCGTCCGGCGCCTGGAAATAGGCCGCGCCATGCTCGTCCCGCTGCACGTCCACCACGCCGCCCAGCCGGTCGACCAGCGCCTCCAGCCGTTCCTGCGTGTCGACCCCCCACATGGTGCGGCGGAGGCCGCTGCCGGGAAAATTGCGCGCCGGCAGGCGTTCGTCGTCACCGTGCCGCACGATCACGCGGCTGCCCGACGGCAGCACGAACACGCTTTCGCCGGCATCCCGGTGCCGCAGATCGAGGCCGAAGTCGCTCCAGAAGCGCGTGCACAGGTCGACGTCGTCGACGCCGAACTCCACGCTTTCGATCCCCAATATGGCCATGGTCCGTCCTCTTCTCAGCGTGTCGGGCAACCGAACCGCTCGGCGATCCAGTCGGCGATGAAGTCGCGCGCCACGGTGCCGTTGTCGGCGCCGCAATGCTCGATCTCGAAATCCTGCTCGGTGAAGATGCGCAATTCGCGATCGGCGCTGTTGACCGCCTGCCCGAAGCTGCGCTCGGCATAGTCGACCGGGATCTGGCGATCGCCCGCGCCGTGCGTCACCAGGAACGGCGCGGTGATGCGTTCGACCACCCCGTCGAGCGACATGGCGGGTGCCCAGGCCATGAAGGCGTCGATGTCGGGCTTGCCGAACACCCACATCACATGATCCCAATAATGCGGGACGGGATTCTCGCCCTCGCGCGCCATCCGCCGCGCCTGCATCTCGCCCCAGTCGTGATTCGCGCCCATCACCGCGCACAGGCTGAAGCGCGGCTCGAACGCGGCGGCGCGCGGCGCATAATAGCCGCCGAGCGAGAGGCCGAACATGCCGATCCGTGCCGGATCGACATCGTCGCGCGCGAGCAAGGTCTCGAGCGCGGGCGTCGCCCAGCGCTCGGCTTCGTGCGTGCCGGCCATGCCCCGCAGGCGCAGCGCCTCTCCGGTGCCGGGCTGGTCCAGCAGCAGGGTCGAGATGCCGCGCCGGGCGAGCGCCTGGGCGAAGCCGTTGCCGAACACCTGTTCCTTCATGCTGTCCAGCCCGTTGCAGCTGACGATGCACGGGGCGCGCCCCGATCGCGCCGCCGGCGCGCGCACGAACAGCGCCGGATAGCTCTGCCCCTCATAGGGTATCTCGAGGAACTCGACATCGTCCCCGCCGAGCGCGATCGAGCGGCGGAAATGGGCGAGACCGTCGCGATACGCCTGCCAGCGGGGGGCATAGTCCCGCGCCTGCAACCGTTCGGCGTTCAGATAATAGCCGGAGGCGCGAAACAGCTTGGCCGCGGCCGACCAGCTCCGTCCCGCCGCCTCGTCGACGCGGGCGTTGGCGACGAGCTGGTCGGCAACCGCGATCCAGCTGTCGAAGAATTGCGCCGTGCCGGCGTCCGCGCCGTTTGCCGCCGCATCGCGGAGCGGCCGGCAGGCGACATCCACCTCGCCATGGTTGCCGCCGCCGATCAGCGCGAGGTTGACGCCCAGATTCCAGATGTAATTGCCGGCGAAGGGTTCGAACACGCGTGCGGCTCCGATCGGTTCGTTGGCGGGGGCCGTGGCCCGGGTTCGCCAGCGACATGCCCCAACTTGTCCCGTCTTGCAAGCGTATGCAAACGGCCCGCCGGCGATCCTTGCGGTTCGGGTCCGGCTCCTGCACAAGGCCGCTGATGTCCGCCCGCTCCCGCATCGAAGACAATCGCATGATCGCCACGGCGAACGATGTCGCCCGCGAAGCCGGCGTATCGCAATCCGCCGTCTCGCGGGCGTTCACGCCGGGCGCCAGCATCGCCGCCAACACCCGCGTCAAGATCCTGGCGGCGGCCGAACGGCTCGGCTACCAGCCGAATCTGATCGCCCGATCGCTGATCAGCGGCCGTTCCAACCTGATCGGCGTCGGCGTGGGCAACCTTGCCAATCCCTTCTTCGCCGAAGCGCTTGAGCGCTTCTCGTTCGCGTTCGAGGATGCCGGCCTGCGCCTGCTGCTGTTCCCGATCGACGGATCGGTCACGCTCGGCACCGAAATCCACGAGGTGCTGCATTACCGCCTCGATGCGCTCATCCTGCTGTCGGTAACGCTCACCTCGACGCTCGCCACGCAATGCCAGCGGGCCAAGGTGCCGGTGATCCTGTTCAACCGGCAGGGGAGCGATCCAAGCATCTCCTCGGTCATCGGCGCCAACGAACTGGGCGCGCGGACGATCGCGGCCTTCCTCCATGCGGGCGGGCATCGGCGGCCGGCGATCATCGCCGGCCTGCCCGACAGTTCGACCAGCCAGCAGCGCGAGCAGGGCTTTCACGGCTGGTTCGCGGAACGGGGCCTGCCCGCGCCGATATCGGAGCGGGGCGATTTCCAGCACGACCAGGCGGCGGCGGCGATGCGGCGGCTGATGCTCCGGCCCGACCGGCCCGATGCGGTGTTCTGCGCCAACGACCATATGGCGATCGCCGCCCTGAACGTCGCCCGGTTCGAATTCGGGCTGGAGCCGGGGCGCGACGTTTCGATCGTCGGCTTCGACGATGTTCCGCAGGCCGCCTGGCCCGCTTATTCGCTGACGACGTTCGCGCAGCCGCTGGTGCCGATGGTGGAGCGCACGATCGAGACCATCCGCCGGCTGCGCGACGATCCCGGCGCGACCGTCCATTCCGTCATCGACGGCAATCTGATCGTCCGGTCGAGCGCGCGGGCGCCCCGCGTCGCCTTCCATCCGCCGGACGAAACGCGAGCATAGAGAATACGAATTCACGGGGGCGGGGGCGACTTGGTTTCGGCGCTCGTGCTGCGATATTGCGATGACGGGCGCGGGCCGGTCGGCACCGGCCGCCGGCCTACCAGGCGGTGCCGCCGCCATCGATCGCGAAGTCCGCGCCCGTCACCCATTGCGCCTCGTCGGACGCCAGCCATGTCGCGCACCAGGCGATATCCTCGGGCCGGCCAATCCGCTTGATCATCATCCGGGCGAGGGCCTGCCGTTCGAACCCCGGATCTGTCGCCATGTGCCGGCGGGTCTGTTGCGTGACGATCAGGCCGGGCGAGATGCTGTTCGCCCGGATGCCGTGCGGCGCGCCTTCCATCGCCAGCTGCCGCGTCATCGCCAGCACGCCGCCCTTGCCCGCGCAATGCGCCAGCGCCGGGGAACCTTCCAGAGCGCCATAAGCGTTGGACGACGCGAAATTGACGATCGATGCGCTGCCGCTCGCCTTCAGCCAGGGCCAGGCGGCGCGGGTGACGAGGAAGACGATGTCGAGCTCGCCGGCCAATGTCCGGCGCCAGTCTGCAAAGGTCATGTCCTCGATCCATTGGAAGATCGAGACGGCCGCTGCCGACACGAGGATGTCGATCCGCTTATGTTCCTGCCCGATCGCATCGATGGCCGCCGCGGTGTCGGCCTCGTCCATCAGATCGGCGATCCGGGGGATCATTGTGCCGGTGGCGTCCGCGACCGTCGTATCGAGCGCGGCGCGATCCCGGTCGAGCGCGATCACGGTAGCGCCCTGGGCGGCGAACATCAGCGCGATGCCCTGTCCGATCCCGTTGCCGGCCCCCGTCACCACCGCGATCCGGCCTTCGAGCCGGCGTTGTCCTCTCGCGAGATCCTTCATCGACCCCTCTTGCTCAAAATCCGTCCGGATCGGATCGCTCGGTCGTCGATCCCGGCTGGCAATAGCCGGCCATGATCACGGCTGGAATAGCCGAGATTGCGGCCGCCAAATCTTCCGGACCGTCGGCATTCCGTCCGGCTCCGGGAAGATGGTGCGCAGCATCAATTTCTCCAGGTCGGCACCTGACCCGGACATTTACCGCCCTTGTCTCGTTCAGGCACGCGGACGACCCGCAGGAGGATATTGATATGGCCGTGAAATTCGCCGGAACGATGAACGCTATCAATCGGGGGCTCGATGCGACGAAGTCGTCGAAAGGCGCCGACATGGTCGAGGATTGGGAGGCCGCGCTGGCGGACCTCGATACGCCGGGTGCCAAGGGCATCCTGCGCGATCTCGGTTCGTTGCGGAAGCAGCTGGAGAAGGACGAGCCGGACGCCGACCGGGTCTACGCCCTGCTGCACCGGCTCGGCGCGGCGACCACCAAGATCGCCGACAAGGCCGATAAATCGCAGGACAAGATTCGGGCGCTCGGCGAAGCGCTGACCGAGGCCGGCGAAGACCAGCCCGACGAGGAGGAGGACGTTGCGGCGGCGGCCGCGCCGAAGCGCGCCCGGAAGAAGTGAAGAAATGAGGCATGCGGCGGGCGCCATCGGTTCCCGCCGCATGACCTGCGGCGCGATGTCAGGAGCGGTCGCCCGCGGGCGCGCATTCGATGCAGCGCGGCCGCGCCGTCCCTGCACATCCGGCGGGGCGATATAGGCAGATGGCGCAGCGAAATTCTCCCCGGGCCAGGCGGAGGGAAATTATGCCGGGAGACCTCGAAACCGCACGGACCGCCGCTCCAGCCGGTGAAGTCGATCCGGCGACGGATGTGCGTGCGCGATGACGTATCTGGTCGTCATGGGGGTCAGCGGGTCCGGAAAATCGACGTTGGGGGCGGCGCTCGCGACATCGCTGGACGTGCCATTCATCGAGGGGGACGATCTGCATCCGCCAGCCAACCTCCGCCGGATGGCGGCGGGCATTCCGCTGACCGACGACGATCGCGCCCCCTTCCTCGATGCGGTGGCGGCGGCGCTGGCGGCCGAACCGGGCGGGGCGGTCGCCGCCTGTTCGGCGCTGAAGCGCGCCTATCGCGATCGTATCCGCCGCGTGGTGCCGGAGGCGCGTTTCATCCTCGTGCATCTGGACGGTATCGCGCTGGCCGCGCGGCCGGCGTCCCGCGAGGGGCATTTCATGCCGGCCTCGCTGCTCGACAGCCAGCTGGCGACGCTCGAGCCGCCGCAGGCGGACGAGGCGGCGCTGACGGTGGACGGCAGCGAAGCGCTGGCCACGCAGATCGAACGGGTGCGCGCCTTCGTCGGCCGCGGACGCTCGATGGACGAACGTGCCGGTTGACGCCGCGGGCCGGCACCGGCCGCGCGGAGACGCGGCCATTCGACGCCCGGCTGGCGATGGCCGAGTTGCGCTGTCCGAAAGAGATCGATGCCGGTGCGGCCTCCGTCACGCCGACGATGCGCCAGCCGCCGTAGACCGACCGCGCTGCGGGACCTGCCTCGCGCAGCCCGACACCAGCCTGACGGCGAACGGCTACTGACGCCGACGCCGGCGCGCGCTGCCGCCCCCGGCGCCGCCCTGACCCGGCCCGATCGGCCGCGAAATGGCCGAAATGTGCGCATTGCGATTGCCGGGCCGGATCGGCATGCGGTATCGGCGGCCGTCCGCGCGCCACCGCAACGGCGTGCCGGGCGGGCGGTGGTGGCAGCGTGCGTGCTCCCTCTGTGGGCGCGCGCGGCGTGGCGAGGCGGGAGAATTTGGTGGCGGCGGAGCGACTTGGGTTTCGGGATGCGGTGGCGTGGCTGTCCCATATCATCGGGCCGGACGCCGCTTATGTCCGGTTGGGAATCGTCTACACCGTCGCCATCAGCCTGCTGGCGCTCGCCACGCCCATTTCGGTCCAGCTGCTCATCAACAGCGTCGCCAATACGGCGATGCCGGCGCCGCTGTGGGCATTGTCGGGCATCCTGCTGCTGCTGCTGCTGATGGTGGCGGCGCTGAGCGCGCTGCGCGTCTGGATCATGGCGGCGTTCGAGCGGCGGCTGTTCGCGCGGATCATGGCCGAAGTGACGATCCGCGCGGTCCATGCGCAGGATCCGTTCTTTCTGGATGCCAATCGCGGCGACCTCTTCAACCGCTATTTCGATCTGGTCGTGGTGCAGAAGGCGGTGCCCAGCCTCGTCATCGGCGCCTTCACGATCGTGCTCCAGGCGGTCGTCGGCCTCACGATCACCAGTTTCTACCACCCCGTCTTCCTCGCCTTCAACGCCGTCCTCGTGGCGGCGGTGTTCCTGACGTGGCTGGTGTGGCGGCGCGGCGCGCTGACCGGCGCGGTCGCGCTCAGCCATGCCAAGCACAATGCGGCGCGATGGCTGGAAAGCGTCGGCGGATCGAACGGCTTCTACAAGTCGCTCAGGCACTTCGATTTCGCGATGGACCGGTCCGAAGCGATGACCGCAGGCTATGTCGGCGCGCACCGGCGCTACTTCCGCTATCAGTTCGCGCAGACGGTGGCCTATCTGCTGATCTACGCCTTCGCGGGGGCGGGGCTGCTGCTGCTGGGCGGGACGCTGATCCTGCGCGGGCAATTGTCGCTGGGGCAGCTGGTCGCGGCCGAGCTGATCCTGTCCGGCGTGTTCTACGGCATCTCGCAACTGGGCTGGTATCTCGACACCTTTTACGACCTGGTAGCGAGCTGCGAGGAATTGTCGCTGCTGTTCGCGATCCCGCAGGAGCCGAACGTGCGGGGCGAGGGCGGGCCGCGCGACGGTGCGGTGAAACTGACCGATCTGGTGCTGGACGGCGCGCGCTACGACCTGTCGCTGGCGGCGGGCGAGCAGCTCGTCGTGGTGGCGGAGCCGGGGGCCGAACATCGCCTGGCGCTGCTGCTGAAACGGCACGCGCAGCCCGAGCGCGGGCTGATCCGGATCGGCGGCGCCGATCTCGGCGCGCTCGACATGTATCATCTGCGATCGGACGTGACGGTGATCGACCGGTCGACCATCGTCGAGGTGACGATCCGCGAATATCTCCGTCTCGCTTCGGGGGCGCGCGCCGACGAGGCGATGGAGGCGCTGGCGACGGTCGGGCTGGAACGCCGGCTGGCCGGCCTGCCGCTGGGCCTGGATACCCCGCTCGGCTCCTCGGGCTATCCGCTCAGCATCGGCGAGACGACGGCGCTGAAGCTTGCCAACGCCCTGCTGGTCTGCCCGAAATTGCTGATGCTGGGGCAGATATTCGACCTGCTGCCGCCCGAACGGCTGCGCGGTGCGCTCGACCGGCTGAAAGGCCAGGGCACCACCGTCCTGCTGTTCACGGGTCGGCCGGAGGATATGCGGCTGGACGGTTTCCTCTATCTCGGGCTGACCGGCCAACGCCGCTTCGCCGAACTCGCCGATCTGGTAGCCGCCGTTCGGGAGGGTCACGCCGATGTCGTATCCCGCTGAGCATCTGGCGCATTTCCGCACGCTCGCCACGCTGCGCCCGCCGCGCGTGGCGGTGGCGATCGGGTGGATCGTGGCGGTGGGCATCGGGGCTACCATCGCGATCCTGTTCTTCGTGCCGTGGCTCCAGACCGCGCAGGGGCGCGGGCAGGTGGTGGCGCTCGACCCTACCGACCGCGCGCAGGAGGTGACGGCGCTGGTGCCGGGGCGGATCGAGCAATGGTACGTGCACGACGGGCAGCATGTGAACCGGGGCGATCCGATCGCGCGGATCGTCGATCTCGACCCCAACCTGCTGTCGCGCCTCGCCGCCGAACGCGCGCAGGTGGAGGCGGAGATCGCGGCGGTGCGCCAATCGCAGGCGGTGGCGGGCATCGACGTCGGCCGCACGCGCCAGTTGCTGGCCGAAGGGCTGGCCGCCCGGCGCGACTATGAACAGGCGCAGATCAAGGTGGCGGACGCCAGCGCCAAGCTGGCCGAGTCGCGCGCCAAGCTCAACCGGATCGAGGTGCAGTTGCGGCGCCAGTCCGCCCAGCTGGTGCGGGCACCACGCGACGGCCGCATCCAGAATCTCAACGCCGCGGCGGGCGGCGCGCTGGTGACGGCGGGCACCGTCCTCGCCGTCATCGCGCCCGAGCGGATCGAGCGCGCGGTGGAGCTGCTGATCGACGGGCGCGACGTGCCGTTGCTGCGGCCGGGCCGGCCGGTGCGGCTGGAGTTCGAGGGGTGGCCGGCGATCCAGTTCAGCGGCTGGCCGTCGATCGCCTACGGCTTCTTCGACGGGCGGGTGCGCACGATCGATCCCAATGCCAATGCGCAGGGCCTGTTCCGCATCCTCGTCGAACCCGCGCCCGGCAAGCCCGCATGGCCGGACCGCCGCTTCGTCCGGCTGGGCGGCAAGGTGCACGGCTGGGTGCAGGGCGAGACTGTCACCGTCGGCTACGAATTGTGGCGGCAGCTGAACGATTTCCCGCTCGAGTTCGGGCAGACGGTGACGGACGGCAGCGCCACGCCGCCGGAGGATGTGAACAAGATCGCGGCGAAGGCGGGCAAGCCCAAATGATCGGTCGGCGGCTGCTGGTTTCCGCTCTGCTCGTCCCGCTTCCCGCCACCGCCGTCGTGGCGCAACCCGTGCCGGTGCCGGCGCCGGCGGCCGCACCGCTGACGCTGGACGAGGTGCTGCGTGCGTCCGCCCGCGCCGCGCCGCAGATCGTGGAGGCGCTGGCCAAGGTGCGCGCCGCCGAGGGGCGGGCGCTGACCGCCGCCGGCGCCTTCGATACGGTGTTCGAGGCGGATGGCCGGTCGCGCGCGGCGGGCTATTACGACGGCAGCGTGGTCGCCGGCCGCGCGACCCAGCCGCTGGGGAATAACGGCGGCTACGTCTATGGCGGCTACCGCGTCAGCCGCGGCGACTTCCCGATCTACGAGGACGAGAATTACACCAACCGGCTGGGCGAGGTGAAGGTCGGCGCGCTTTATTCGCTGCTGCGCGACAGGCTGGTGGACGAGCGCCGCACCCGCCGTACGCTCGCCTCCGGCGACATCGACATCGCCCGTTTCGAACGCGCGGCGGTGGCGATCGGCGTGCAGCGCCGCGCGATCGACGCCTATCAGACGTGGGTCGCCGCCGGCCTCAGGCTCGCCGCCTATCGCGATCTGCTGGCGCTTTCGGAAAGCCGGCGGGGCGGGCTGGCCCGGCAGGTCGAACTGGGCGCGCGGCCCGATATCCTGCTGGCGGAGAACGACCAGAATCTGGTGCGCCGCCGGGCGCTGGTGGTGCGCGCGGAGGCCGATCTGCGCACCGCGGCCAACGCCCTGTCGCTCTATTATCGCGATGCGGCGGGGGAGCCGGTGGTGGTCGCGCCGACGCGGTTGCCGCGCGATGCCGGCGCGCTGACCGGCGTCACCGCCGCCAACGTCGCGGGCTTCGCCGCGCGGCGGCCGGACCTGCAAACCCTGCTGGCCCGCATCGATCAGGGATCGGCGCGGCTGGCGCTGGCGCGGAACGAACTCAGGCCGCGCTTCGACCTGCGCGGCGAGGTGGGCAAGGATGTCGGCGAGGAGGGGCTGGGTGGTCCCTCGCGCACGCCGCTGGAGGCGGCGATCGGTTTCCGCTTCTCGGTGCCGTTGCAGAACCGGGCGGCCAAGGGGCGGATCGCCGAGGCGCGCGCCGAGATCGACGCGCTGGAGGCGCGCCGACGCTATCTGCGCGATCAGATCGCGGTCGAGGTGGAAGGCATCGTCATCGGCGTCGGCGCTGCGGAGCGGCTGGCCGACATCGCCGAGCAGGAACGCCAGCTCGCCGAACGGCTCGCCGCGGCCGAGCGGCGCCGCTTCGAGCTGGGATCGAGCGACTTCTTCCTCGTCAACCAGCGCGAGGAGACGGCCAACGACGCGCGGGTGCGGGTGATCGACGCGCGCAACCGGATCGCCGCCGCCCGCGCCGAACTGGCCGCCGCCACCGCCGATCGCGCGGCGCTGGGGCTGGAACCCTGATCGACGCCGCCGGGCGGTGCGCCGGTCAGGTGCCGCCCGGTTCCGGCGGGTTGGCGGGCGGGGCCACCGGCACGCGTTCGGACTGGTCGCGCAGGCGCTGCTCGGTCAGGATCTGCCAGGCGGTGATGAACAGGGCGCCCGCCAGCGGGCCGAGGACGATGCCGCTGAGGCCGGCGACGTCGATGCCGCCCAGCGTCGTCACCAGCACCAGCCAGTCGGGAATGCCGGTGTCGCGGCCGACGAGGATCGGGCGGAGGATATTGTCCGCCAGGCCGATCACCAGCACGCCCGAGGCGACGACCACCGCCGCCTGCCAGATCGATCCCGTCGCGAGGAGATAGATGCTGACCGGCCCCCAGATGATCGCCGGGCCGATCGCCGGCAGCAGCGCGGCGACCGCCATCAGCATGCCCCACAGCAGCGCCGCGGGCAGGCCCACGATCCAGAAGGTGACGGCGCCGAGCGCGCCCTGCGCCAAGGCCACCAGCCCCGATCCCTTTATCGTGGCGCGCACGACCGACAGGAATTTCGCGCTCAGCCGTTCGGCCACCGCCGGTTCCAGCGGCAGCGCGCGGACGATCGCCGGCCCGATGCGATCGCCGTCGCGCAACAGGAAGAAGGCGGCATAGAGGCTGACGCCGAAGGCCAGCGCGAAGGCCGCGGCGTTCGCGCCGATCGAGAAAGCGCGCTGCGCCAGCGTGCTCGTGCTGCTCGCCAGCACCTGCGACAGGCGCGCCTGCACGCGTTCCAGCGTGTCGAAGCCCGAAGAATCGAGCAGGCGCTGCAACCGCAGCGGCAGCGCATCGTGCACCTGCTGGAAATAGGCACTGAAATCTATCTGGCCGGAGCGGACCTGCGCATAGACGCCCGCCGCCTGATCGACGATCAGGCTCGCCAGCACGATCGCCGGGATCACCACGGCGACGGTGATGACCAGCAAGGTCATCGCCGCGGCCAGGTTGCGCCGCTGCGGCCAGCAGCGGGCGAAGCGTTGGAACAGCGGCTGGAACAGCAGCGCCGCGATCGATGCCCACAGCAGGGCGCCGATGAACCCCCAGACGATCAGGCCGAGCGCGACGGTGCTGAGGAACAGGAACAGCAGCAGGCCCCCTGCTTCGACCTTGTGGCGGGCGATGGACATGCGCGGCGGTCTCCCCATGAGCCTCGAACGATGGGCTCGATGCGGCACGAACAAGGGCGAAGCGGCTTTGATCCGGGATAAAGTTGCGGTCCCGCTACGTTATGCCTGTCTCGACGGGAGCAGGCCGCTTGTCCAACCGCATATTGATCACCGGCGCCAGCATCGCCGGCAACACCTGCGCCTGGTGGCTGGGCCGTGCCGGCTTCGACGTGACCGTGGTCGAGCGCGCCCCCGCGTTCCGCGACGGCGGGCAGAATGTCGACGTGCGCGGCGTCGGCCGGGCGGTGATCCGGCAGATGGGTCTGGAAGATGCCGCGCTCGCCGCCGGCACGGGCGAGGAGGGCACCGCCTGGGTCGAGGCGGACGGGCGGATCGCCGCGCGATTCCTGACCGACGATGTCGGCCCCGACGGCCCGACCGCGGAGATGGAGATCTTGCGCGGCGACCTCGCCCGGCTGCTGTTCGATGCGGCGCGCGATCGCGCCGCCTACCGCTTCGGCGATCATGTCACGGCCATCGACGACGGCGGCGAGGCGGCGGCGGTGACCTTCGCCTGTGGCACGACCGGACGGTTCGATGCGGTGATCGTCGCCGAGGGCGTCGGATCGGCGACGCGGCGGCTGGTGTTCGGCCGGGCCAACCGGCCGCGCTACATGGACCTGACGATCGCTTATTTCACCATCCCGCGGCGCGCCGACGACGATCGCCTGTGGCGCTGGTATCATGCGCCGGGCGGGCGCAGCGTCTCGCTCCGGCCCGATCGGCACGGCACGACGCGGGCGATGCTGAGCGTGCAGAAACCGCCGGAAGGCGAGCAGGACTGGAGCGCGGCGCAGCAGAAGGCGTGGCTGCACCGGACGTTCGCCGATGCCGGCTGGCAGGCGCCGCGCGTGCTGGACGGCATGGACGCGACGGAGGACTTCTATCTCGACGTGCTGCGGCAGGTGCGGATGCCGCGCTGGTCCGCCGGCCGGGTGGTGCTGTGCGGCGATGCCGCCTGGTGCGTGACGCCGATCGGCGGCGTCGGCACCACGCTGGCCGTGACCGGCGCGCGCGTGCTGGCCGGCGAGATGATCCGCGCCGCCGGCCTTGCCGAAGCGTTCGCTGGCTACGAGCAGGCGATGCGGCCGATGGTGGAGAAGGCGCAGGGCATTCCCCGGCTGGCGCCGCGACTGGCCAATCCCCACAGCCGCTTCGGCATCGCTACGCTCCACGCGGTGATGGCGGTGGCGAGCCGCCCGGCGGTGCGGGCGGTGGCGGGCCGGCTGTTCGGCGGCGGCGGCGGGCCGGAACCCGATCTGTCGCGCTACGAAGCGCCGCGCCGGGCTCCGCCGCGACCGGCGGCCGGCCTCTCGCCCCTCGCGGCGCTGGCCGTGGTCGGCGTGGCGCTCGGCGCCAGCGCGCTGATCGGCCGGCGCAATGCGCCCGATCCGTCCCATCCCGGCATCCGCCGCTGGTATCGGCGGCTCGACAAGCCCGGCTATACGCCGCCCGATGCCGCGTTCGGCGCGGTGTGGCCGGTGCTGGAGACGGGGCTTGCCGTCGGCGGCTATCGGTTGCTGCGCCATCCCCCGGGCGGTGCCCGCAACGCCGCGGTGGCGCTGTGGCTCGCCAATATGGCGATGATCGGCGGGTGGACCGAGTTGTTCTTCCGCCGCCGGAAATTGACGGCGAGCACGGCGGCATCGGCGGCGATGGTCGCCTCCGGCGCGGCGCTGGCCGTCACGTCGGCGAAGGTCGATCGCCCGGCGGCGGCGCTGGCGGTGCCGTTCGTCGCGTGGCTGGGCTTCGCGACGCTGCTGGCCGATCGCATCCGCCGCGACAATCGCCGGGCGGCGCGGTGAGCGCCGTCACCGTCTGGCATGACGGCGGCTGCCCGCTCTGCCGGCGCGAGATCGCGCTGATGCGACGGCTCGACCGGCGCGGGCGGATCGCCTTCGTCGATGCGACGGACGGCGCATGCCCGCTCGACCGGCGGGCGATGCTGGCACGCTTTCACGCGCAGGAGGCCGGCGGGCCGCTGCTGAGCGGCGCCGCGGCGTTCGCCGCGATGTGGCGCGCGATCCCGATCCTCCGCCCCCTCGGCCTTGCCGCGCGAGACCGCCGAGTGCTGGCGGTGCTGGAGCGTCTCTATGCGATCTTCCTCCGCGTGCGGCCGCGCCTCCTTCGGTGGGCGGCGTGACGCCCGTGCCCGAACCGGCCGGCCCCGGACGGGAAAGCGTCTGGGCCTATCCGCGCCCCGCCATCGCCGAGGCCACCCGCCGCCACGTCCTGATCGCGCATCGCGGCGTGACCGTCGCCGACAGCCGCGCGCCCGTCCGCACGCTGGAAACCAGCCATCCGCCAAGCTGGTATCTGCCGCCGGCGGACGTGCGGCAGGATCTGCTGCGCCGGTCGGATCGCCGCTCCTTCTGCGAATGGAAGGGCGTCGCCCTCTATTGGCATCTCGAGATCGATGGTGAGGTGCTGCACGACGTGGCGTGGAGCTACCCCGATCCGACCCCCGGCTTCGCGCTGCTGCGCGACCATCTGGCCTTCTACGCCGCCCCGCTCGATCGCTGCACGATCGATGGCGAGGTCGTGCGCCCGCAGCCGGGCGGCTTCTACGGCGGCTGGATCACCGCCGATCTGGCCGGGCCGTTCAAGGGCGTGCCCGGCAGCGCGGGATGGTGACGACCGGCACCCGTCAGTAGCGGGCGCGGACGCTGGCGAAGAAGCTGCGCCCCGGCTCCGGAAAGCCATCGACGAGCTGATAGGCATCGTCGAACAGGTTGCGCGCCCCGATGCCGAGCAGGATGCCGTCGACCGGTTCGTAATCGATCCGTACGCTGCCCTGCACGTAGCGGCCGGTGCGATAGTAGAGCGGGATGCCGGGCGGCGTCGGCGTGGTGGAGGCGAGCGTCGTGCGGTTCGAGGCCGCCTCGAGACCCGGCGCGATGTGCAGGCGCGGCGCGGGCGACCAGTCGGCATAGACGAAGCCCTTGTGGCCGGGCACGTCGGTCAGCGCGAAGGCCAGCGGCAGCACCACGCCGGCGCGCTGGCGGATCGCGAAATCGCGACGGATGTAGCTGTAATTGCCGCCCACCAGCAGCGTCGATCCGATCCGGGCGGTGACGGACAGTTCGGCCCCGTAATAGTCGGCATCGCCCAGATTCTGGCGCTGGCTGGTGCCGGAGGGGGCGGCGGCCGGGCGGATCGCGACGATGGCCCGCGAAAGCGCATTGTAGAAGGCGGCCGCCTCTACCGTGACCTCGCCGATCGTGCGGTTGCCGCCGATCTCGTAACTGGTCGCGCGCTCGGCGGCGAGGCCGGGGTTGGAAGCGGCGGTGCCGAACTGCGTGCTGAACCGCTCGAAGATCGTCGGGAAGCGCGCGCGGCGCGAGACGCTGGCGTGGAGGCGCGTCGCGGCATCGGGGCGCCATTCGATCCGCCCCTGCCAGTTGAAGGCGGAGGCATTGGCGATCGGATAGCTGAAGATGCGCGCCCCGCCGCCGCCGGGCGGGGCGCCATATTCCTCCGCCGTCTTCAGGTCGCGCCAGTCGAAGCTCGCCCCCAACGTCAGCGCGAGGGCAGGGGTGATCGCGAGGGCATTCTCGGCCGCGATGCTGTACGTATGCTCGACATTCTCCTGCCGCGGTTCGGTGAAGCCGGACGGGAAGCCCTGCTGATATTCGACATGCCGATCGCGGCGATAATGTGCGGCGAGGCTCAGCCGATCGGCCGGCGCCAGTTGCACGGCCAGCTCGGCCGAGCCGCCATAGGCGCGATCCCGGTAATAGCTGTTGAAGGCGCGGCCCAGCGTCTGCGTCGTCTGGCTGCGATCGTCGAACGAGCGCAGCAGATTGTCGAACGCGTTGCGATAGGCCCGTGTCTTCAGCGTCGCATCGTCGCCAAGCGCGGTCGTCGAGAGGAAATAGAGGCTCTCGATGTTCCAATAGGGCCAGCTCCAGTAGCGCGGCGTCGGCGAACCGGGGACGAGCGGCGGCACGATATCGTCGGTGACGTGCAGCGGCGCGTTCTTGGCGCCCTCCTGCCGGGTGTAGCTGATCGCATATTCGTCGGTCGCATTGGGGGTGAAGCCGGCCTTGGCGTTCACCCGCCAGTCGCGCGTGGCGGAGAAGTCGCGCGCGCCGCCGTTTTCGTTGGCGGTGGGGGTGAAGCCGCCCGGCAAGTCCCAATGATCCTGCACCGTGCGCGTGAAGGAGCCTTGCACATAATAACGGTCCTGCCGGGTGCCGAGCAGGCCGAAGACGTTGTAGCCGCCATAATCGGCGTCGCGATCGAGCGTCAGCGTGCCGCGCGCCTCCGCTTCCAGCGCCCTGGTCGGCTTACGGGTGACGAGGTTGATCGCGCCGCCCAGCGCGCCCGGCCCGTCGAGCACCGAGGCATAGCCCTTGGCGACCTGGATCTCGGCGATGTCGGGCGTCAGGAAGCGGCCATAGTCGAGCCGGTTGTCGGCGGGCAGGTAGACGCGGATGCCGTCGATCGACAGCGGCACCTGGAAGCGATCGAAGCCGCGCACGAAGATCAGCCGCTCGTTGCGCGATCCGCCGGTGTTGGCGGCGGTGACGCCGGGGATCAGGCTGGCGGCGTCGTCCAGGCTGTTGCGGTTGAAGGTGTAGATCGCCTCCTGCCCGATGCTCTCGCCGCCGATGCCGATCCCTTCCGGGCGGCGGCCGGTGACGATGATCTGGCCGAGGCCGAAGGCGCCGTCCGCCCCGGCCGGGGCGGGGCGGTCCTGCGCAACCGCGGGCATGGCGAAGGCGAGCAGGCCGGCGGCCGGAAGCAGGTGGCGCATATGATTTCCCCTTGTCGCCACCTGCCCCCTTGTCGCAGGGTCGCCGGCGGCTGTATCCGGCCATATACAGACTTATTTTTCGGGGAGAAGTCATTTGGTTGCGACGATCCTGCTGACCGCGCTGCTCGCCGCGACGCCAACGCCGGCCATGGCCGGGATGAATCATCCGCCGGCGGCCTGCGCGGGGGCGCCGGCACCGCTGCCGCCCGAATTGCAGGGCTGGCGGTCGCAGGTGCCGGTGCGCGCGGCCGGAACGGTGGCGCGCGCCGCGCCGCTGCCGATCGGGCAGGGGGCGCTCGCCACGCTGCTGCCGACACCGAAGGTCGCCTACGCCGTCCGCCCGGAGAAGCCCGGCGGATCGGTCAGCCGCGGCGGATTGTTCGCCTTCACCGTCGGTGAGGCCGGCCGCTACCGCGTGGCGCTCGGCTCCGGCGCGTGGATCGATGTGCTGGCCGGAAGCGCCCCCGTCCCGTCCGTCGCGCACGGGCACGGGCCGGACTGTTCGGGCGTGCGCAAGATGGTCGATTTCGATCTGCGGCCGGGTCGCTACGTGTTGCAGGTGGCGGGCAACGGCGGGGCTACGCTGCCGCTGATGGTGACGCGCCTTCCGTGAAGCGGATCGCGCTGGCGCTGGCGGCCTGCTTCCTGATCGCCGCCGCGGCGCCCGCGTGGCGGTGGGATCTGCCCGCCGGCGTCCTGCCGCCGCCGGTGCCCGCGGACAATGCGATGAGCGCCGCCAGGGTCGCGCTCGGCCGGCGGCTGTTCTACGATGCCGACCTGTCGATCGACGGGACGATGGCCTGCGCCACCTGCCACGAACAGCGGCACGGCTTCGCAGACGGCAACGCCACCCATGCCGGCGTTCATGGCGATCCCGGACGGCGCAACGTCCCTGGCCTCGCCAACGTGGGCTGGCGGCAGGTGTTGACGTGGGGCGATCCGCGGCCGGCGACGCTGGAGACGCAGGCTGCGATCCCGCTGGCCGGCACGACGCCCGTCGAAATGGGGATGGGGGGGGCAGGAGGCGGCCTTCGGGCAGCGGCTCGGGCGCGACGGCTGCTACCCCCGCATGTTCCGCGCGGCCTTTCCCGAGCGCGGCGGGCGGATTGACCGCATGGCGGTGGTGATGGCGCTCGCCGCGTTCCAGCGCACGCTGATCTCGTTCGATGCGCCCGTCGATCGCGGCGCGGCGCCCGCCGCCGGAGCGTCGATCTTCGCAGGCAAATGCGCCGGCTGCCACGCCGGCCGCGATTATACCGACGATCGCATGCATCGCCTGTTGCCCGTCGCCGCGGGCGACCGGGGCGCCGGCGAGATCACGGCCGATCCCGCCGACGACGGGGCGTTCCGCACGCCGCCGCTGCGTAACGTGGCGGTGACGGGGCCGTGGCTGCACGACGGTTCCGCCACGACGCTGGCGGCGGCGCTGGCCGCCCATCCCGGCTACGACCCCGCCGACACGCCGGCCCTGCTCGCTTTCCTCGATGCGTTGACCGACCGGCGCTTCCTGTCCGATCCGCGCTTCGCTTATCCCGACGACGCCTGCCGCCGCCGCCGCAGCCAGTGAAGCAGGCCCGTTCCGAACAGGAACGCCGGCACGAAGCCCAGCACCACCGCAAGGATACGCGTCGCCAGCCCGCCGACCGTGCCGTCGTGCAGCGTCCGCACCCAGGCATTGAGCGCGGTGCCGGTGCCCGCCCGCCGCACGTCGTGCACCGCCAGCACCCGCCCCGAACCGGGATCGACGAAGACATAGCTGCCGGGGAAGCGCCGGTGCGGATCGCCCGGCACCTGCATCCGCACGCGGATCGGCGCGGCACCGGGCCCCGGCACGTCGACGAAGACGATCCGCCCGTCCGGCACGGCCCGCCGGGCGATGCGGAAGGCGTCGGCCAGCGCGATCCGCCCGGCCGGCCGCGGTGCGGATCTTGGGGCCGGGATCGCGGCCGGTGCCAGCAGCGCCTGCGTTACCGAGGGCAGCGCCAGCAACACGCCCGTCGCCACCAGCACGAACAGCAGGCCCATGCTCCACAGGCCCGCCAGCTTGTGGAGATCGCGCAGGCGGCGGATCGGCGCGGCATCGCGCTTGAAGGCGATGGCCTTGGCCCAGCGGCCGCGCGGCCACCACGCGACCAGCCCGCTGGCGAGCAGGACCAGCATCGCCACCCCGGACCAGCCGACGATCTGCATGCCGATATCCCCCGCCAGCAATTCCATATGCAGCCGGTAGAGCCAGCTCATCAGATAGCCGCCCCAGGGTGCTATGCGCAGGATGCGGCGGCCGTCGGCCGAGAACCATAGCATCTGGCGATCGGCATGGTGGCCGCCGGGGGCGGGATAATAGCGCGCGGGGATCGGGCCGGCCTCGCCCGTTACCTCCATCGTCCACTTGTCGCCGGCCTGCGAATGGAGCGCGCGACCGGTGGCGAGGGCATCGTCCCAGACGCGCGCGTCGAGCGCCGGCGGGGCGGCGCCGGGGGCGGCCGCGATCGCCGGATGGAGTGCCGCATCGATGCCGGTGTAGAAGACGAGCGCCGATCCGGTCAGCCCGAGCAGCGCGAACAGCAGCCCGAGCGCCAGCCCGAGGCAGAGGTGGAGGCGGCGCACGAGGATCCGCCACCGCGGCCCCCCGCCGTTGAAATGGCCCGCCACCGTCAGAACCGCGTCGCCAGCGCCGCCTCGAGCGAGCGGGGCGCGCCGATATAGACGTTGGTGGCCGGATAGCCCGAATATTCGCCGTAGAAGGCGTCGGTCAGGTTCCGTCCCCGCAGGGTGGCGGTGACGTGGGGGCCGACCGGCAGCGACAGGCTGGCATCCAGAACCGTATGGCCGGCGACGCGGATGCCGTTGGCGGTATCGGTGTAGAAGCCGCCGGCGTGGCGCAGGAAACCGCCCAGCGTGACCGCGCCGGCGATCGTGTAGAGCGCGGAAGCGTTGACCGTGGTCGAGGGGACGTTGATCGGCCGGTTGCCGCGCCGGTCGATGCGGACGCCGCCCACCAATTCGGTCAATTCGTCATATTGCGCATCGGTGTAGGAGACGCCGCCCGACAGGCGCAGCGCCTTGACCGGCATGACGACGGCGGACAGTTCCACGCCCTGCGCGCTCTGCCGCCCGCCCTGCACCGTCAGCGCCGGGTTGGCGGGATCGCGCGTCAATATGTCGCGCTGTTCGATGCGGTAGGCGGCACCGGTCAGGCTCGCCCGTCCGCCCCACAGGCCGGCCTTGACGCCGCCCTCATAGGCGCGGCCCTTGGTCAGCCGGAAGCGGCTGTTGGCGATCGAGGCGAGCAGGATCGAGGAGACGGGCGAGACGGCGGTCGTATATTGCGCATAGAGGGTGACGCCCGTCGTCGCCTCCCATGTCGTGCCCGCGCGCCACGAGACGGGATCGAAGGTGGGCCGGTTGCGATCGGTGGCGCCGGTCACGTTCTGGATCGTCGCCCGGTCGAGCGCGATATGATCCCAGCGCACGCCCCCCACCAGCAGCCAGCGGGGCGTGAGGTTCAGCGCGTCTTCCGCGAACAGCGAAGTCTGCTTCAGCTTCGAGACGAAGGTGACGTTGGTGGTGGTGAACAGCGCCGTGCCGCGCGGCAGCGGCAGGACGGCCGGATCGCGCACGTCCACCGCAGGCAGGGCCGTCGCGGGCGTCTGCTGGCGGAGGCTGGTGAAATCGGTGCCGTTGCGTTCGAGCCCCAGGCTGAAGCGGTTGCGCATCGCCCCGATCCGGCTGTCGCTGGCGATCAGCCCGCGCGCATTCCAGAAGCGGTGATCGTGGCGGAAATCCTGATAGCTCTGGCGGAAGCTGCCGTTGGGGAAGGCGGCGGTGGGGGCGACGAAGCTCTGGCTGTCCGCCAGCAGAAAGGCGCGATCGGCGGTATAGCCGGTCAGGTCGAGCGCGAACGTCCACCCGCCGCCGATCGCCCAGTCGAGCCGCGACCGCAGCGTCGTCTCGTCGGCACCGGAATAGGCGCCTTGCGGATTGTAGTTGCGCCGCCGGAGCGCGCGATCGGCGACGAGGTCGCCCGTCGCCGCCACCGCGCCCGACGGGCGGAGCGCATATTGTCGCGGGATCAGCGGCAGCCCTTGATAGGTGGCGTCGTAGCGATCCTCGAAATGATCGACCGCGACGAGCAGCGAGAGGCGATCGTTGGGGCGCCAAAGCGCGCTCGCGGTCAGGCCGGCCGAGAACGTCTTGTTGTCGTCCACGTCGTAAAGGCTGTCGGATCGCTGGTAGCTGGCGTCGGCGCGCACCGCGACGGTCGGCGAGACGGGCAGGTTGACGCCGCCGGCCGCGAACAGCGTGGCGAAGCTGCCGGCCGACAGGAAGCTATCGAGGTGGCGCTCGCCCAGCACGGGCTTGCGCGTGACCTTGTTGATGACGCCGGCCAGCGCCCCTTCGCCATAGAGGACGGAGGCAGGGCCTTTCAGCACCTCCACCCGGTCGTAATGCCAGTTGTTGGTATCGCGCTGGACGACGGTGGAGGTCGAGATGCGCACCCCGTCCTGCAGGATCGAGACGGTGTTGCCGGCGAAGCCGCGCATCGAGACGACCGCCGGATTGCCCGGGACGTTGCCCGCGATCGCGCCGACCACGTCGTTGAACGTCTCGCGTGCGGTGCGCAGGCCGCGGATCTGGAGATCGTCCTGCGTCAGCACCTCGATGCTGGCCGGGGTTTCGCGGATGGTGAGGCCGAGGCGGCTGCCCGCCTGCGCCGCCTCGCCGAGCTTCAGGGGATCGCGCTGGCCGGTGACGACGATCGCGGCGTCGATGCGCGGTTCGGCGGCGGGGGTTGCGGCGAGGGACGGGGCGGCGAGCAGCAGGCAGGGCAGGGTGGCCGCCCCCGGACAGGATCGGAACATGCGAATTCCTCGATCGGCGCGCCTCGGCGGCGGCCGTGATGCAGGACGGCGTGCCCGCCCGATGGCGTGGCGGCGCGCAGCGTGCTGCGGATATCGATACAGGTGGGATCGGCCGCCTGCCCGGCGTGGGCGGCGGCGCTCGTCAGGCGGCGGGGTGCGGCGGTCCGCGGGAGAAGGGCCTGAGATGGGGCGCCGCCGGCACCGTCGCACGCGGCGCGGCACGGAGCGCCATTGCCGCGACGAAGGCGAGCGCGACCACGAGGAGAAGCGGATCGGCGCCGCCCAGCGCCTGTGCCGACAAGGCGGTGAAGGCGCAGGGCGCCTCCGCCTTGTCATGCTCCTTCGCGGGGCCGTGACCCGGCATGGCGTGATCCATGCCGGGCATGGCCATCGTCACCGCCGAGGGCGACGGCGTCGCGCCCGGACAGAGCGTGATCGCGATCCGGCCGTGATCGTTGGCGATCATATAGCCGGCCGGCACCAGCATGCGCAGCGCCAGCGCCGCGACGCAGATCAGCGCGGCGAGGGGGCCATGGGCCAGGATCAGGCGCCGGGCGGCTTGCACCCCGCCCCGTTAGGCCAGCGCGGCCCCCAAGTCACTTGGACATTCCGTCCGCCCCGTCGCTTTGCTGCGGTCAGGCGAACAGCGCCTGTTCGGCGCGCGGTTCCCGCGGACCTGCCCAACCGGTCGGGGTCAGCCGCCGCTCCCACGACAGGGCATCGCGGACGATGCGTTCCAGATCGTCGTAGCGCGGGCGCCAGCCGAGGGTCGCCAGCATCAGGCGGTTGTCCGCCACCAGCGTATCGGGATCGCCCGGCCGGCGCGGCGCCTCCCGCCGGTCGATCCTGCCGCCGGCGACGCGATCGACCACGTCGAGCACTTCGCGCACCGAAAAGCCCCGCCCGTAGCCGCAGTTCAGGACGTGATTGTCCGCCGGCCGCGCGATCAGCAGATCGAGTGCCGCGACATGCGCCGCCGCCAGATCGCTGACGTGGATATAGTCGCGCACGCCCGTGCCGTCGGCGGTGGCGTAATCGGTGCCGTAGATCGAGACGTGACTGCGCTTTCCCGCCGCAGCCTCCGCCGCGATCTTGATGAGGTGGGTGGCGCCCGCCGTCGATTGACCGCTGCGGCCGCGCGGATCGGCACCCGCCACGTTGAAGTAGCGCAGCGCGCAATAATTGATGTCGGCGGCCGCGGCGATGTCGCGCAGCATCCATTCGGTCATCAGCTTCGACCGGCCATACGGGTTGATCGGATCCTGCGCGCTGGCTTCCGGGATCGGCACCTGCCGGGGAATCCCATAGACCGCAGCGGTTGAGGAGAAGAGGAAGTGGCGGACGCCGCAGGCGATCACGCTTTCCACGAGCGCGCGGCTGGCGGCGAAATTGTTGCGATAATAGCCGAGCGGATCCTGCACCGAATCGGGCACGATCACCGATCCCGCGAAATGCATGACGGCGAAGACGCGATGGTCGCGCATCGCCTGCTGCACCGCCTGCTCGTCCGCGATATCGGCGACGACGAGATGCGCGCGCGGATCGACCGCCCAGGCGAAGCCCGCGGACAGATCGTCGATCACCACCACCGGCCAGCCCGCGTCGAGCAGCGCCAGCACGGCGTGGCTGCCGACGTAGCCGGCGCCGCCCGTCACCATTACCGCACCGCGGCGGAACGCGATCGGTTCGCCGACAAGCCTCACCGGCGCTTCGGCCGGGGTGAGCGCCCTGACGACGCGCGCGTTCACATCTCCCCCATATCGCCCGTCCAAACCACGGCGGCGAAACGAAGTTCCGGGTAACTCCTTCGAACGAGGGGGGATTAGGGCAGTTCGGCGGGTCGCCTCGCGCCGCGCGGGGTCGCCCCCAGGCCGGAAAGCTCGGCCAGCACCTGCATCCAGTAACTGGTCCGGGCGATATCGTTGCACAGGCAGACGGTGTGGAAGCGGCGGCGCGCCTCGTCGATCGCCGCCTCGCCCGCGGCGCGATACATGGCGGCGGCCTGTTCGGCTGCCGGCAGTCTTTCCGGGCCGAGCTCCCGTTTGTCGATAACGCCCATGCCGCCCCCTTCGTCGAACCCCCGCACTGCCAGCGACATCCTATCATCCGCCTAACATCCGGAGTGCACGACGAAAAAAGAGGCGGCCGGTTGCGCGGCCGCCTCCCAAGCGTCGGTGCGGGGAGGGACCGGCACCGAACCTCTGCACGCTTCCTCAGAAGCGCGCCTTGATCCCCATGAAGAAGCGCCGGCCGAGCACGTCGTAGAAGCTGCCCTGCGCACCGGTGCCGCCGATCTGGCCGCCGGCGGTGGTGCCGGCCGGGGGGGCGGCGTTCACTTCGTAGAGCGGCGGGGCCTTGTCGGTCAGATTCTCGACGCCGAAGCGGAACGTCACGTCCCGCGTCACCGCCAGCGTGCCCATCAGGTTGAACTGGTTGTAGGCCGGCGCGCCCTGGATAGTCGTCGCCGGATTGACCGCCGCCGCCACCGACTTGATGCTCGGCAGATGCTGCCATTGCAGCGTCGCCGTCACCGGCCCGGCCGCATAGGTGAGCGAGGTGAACGACCGCCAGCGATAGGAGGAGGTGCTGAGACCGTTCTCGTTGGTCGCCGGCCCGAAGGTGCCGCGATATTCGACCAGCGGCAGCACCGGCAGCACCGCCGATTTCACGCTGTCGAGATAGTTGACGACGGCATTGAGGCTGAGCGTGCCCGGCACGCCGAGGCCGGCATCGTCCAGCCGCACCGACCAGTCGAGCTGCGCGTCGATGCCCGAAACGCGGAAGCGCCCGCTGTTGAGATAGGTGCCGAGCAGATCGCCGATCGTGCCGATGCCGACGTTGCGGGTGATGCCCGTGCAGAAGGGCGAGGTGGCGCTGAGCGACGGGTTGAACGCCGTATCGAAGCACTGGCGCTGGATGATGTCGCTCGTCTGCAGGCCGATCGCGTCGGTCACTTCGATATTGTAATAGTCGACCGACAGCCGCAGCCCACGGAACAGCGCCGAACGGACCGGCGAGGAGAGGACGCCGCCCACCGTCCACGTCTTGGCGATTTCGGGCGTCAGGTTCGCATTGCCCTGGCTGCTGACGAACACGAAGGCGGGGCCGGCCGACTGGTTGGCGGGATTGGCGTAGAAGTTGGCGGCCGTCTGCGGATCGCCGCGGTTCATCAGCGCCTCGCACAGCGCGCGGACCTGGGCGCGGTTGGTGGTGTTGGCGGCGCCGGCCGAATAGGGCAGCGGATTGTTGGTCGAGCAGAGATCGCCGCCCGAGGCGACCGCGAACACCTGCTGCCGCGCCTGATAGAGTTCGGCGATGTTGGGGGCGCGCTCGGCCTTGTTGTAGCCGCCGCGCAGGCGGAACCAGTCTGTCACCTCCCAGTCGCCGTTGATCTTGTAGGTATAGCTGTTGCCGGTGGTGTTATAGTCGGAGACGCGGCCGCCGATTTCCAGTTCCAGCCGCTTGATGAGCGGCAGATCCTTCAGCAGCGGGATCAGCAATTCGCCATAGGCTTCCTTGACGTTGATCGTGCCCCGCGAATTGCCGCTGGGATAGAGGCCGATCGCCTGATCGAGGAAGGAGCGGCCTTGGGTCGTCAGCGTGTCGTTCAGATATTCGAAGCGGTTGCGCCGATAGTCCGCGCCGATCGCGAAGCGCAGGTCGCCGGCCGGCAGCGCGACGAGGCCGCCCTGCAAGGTCGCCTCCCACACGCTCTGCTCCATGTCGGACGAGCTTTTGACGTCCGCCGAGATCGCCTCGATGCAATCCGCGCTGGTCGCGATATTGTCGAACGGGTTGAGGCCGCTGGTGCAGGTGGCCGAGGCCGCGCCGAAGCCGCCGAACGCGGCATTGCCCTGCGCGCGGAAGTTCTGGCCCCAATTGGGTGCCGAGATCACCGCCCGATAGCGTTGCAGCGAAGCGAAGCCCGTCTGATTGACGCTGGTGTTCGACTGGCCGTGCGAGCCATAGGCTTCCCACGTCCAGTCGGTGCCGGGGATACGGCCCTGGAGGCCGGCGAGCAGCTGGTAGGTGAACACCTTGCTGTCGGCGACGCGGTTGGCATAGTTCAGATAATTGTTGAGCTGCCAGGGCGCGGTCGGGTTCGGCCGGCTGGCGAGCAGCGCCGCCAGTTCGGCCGGCAGCGCGCGGCCGTCGACCGGGATGGTCGTGCTCCACCCGTTCACCGCCGGCGACGGCTGCTGGATGGTCTGCGACTTCGACCGGTTGAAATAGCCCTGGGTGATGACGCTGATGTCGTCGTTGATCTCATATTGCCCGCGCGAATAAATGTTCCAGCGATCGAGCGGGAAGGTTGCCAGCTCGTCCTGCCAGTTCTGCGCGAGCTGGCCGGTCGTCAGCCGCTCGTATTTCAGGCCGAGCTGTTCGGTGAAGCGATAGGCGCCGGGGATGGTCAGCCCGTCGAAGCCGCCGAAGGCGGTGCCGTTGGGGTTGAAATAGAAATTGCCGAAGTTCGGGTAATTGACGGCCGGATTGGGCCGGCCGGAGAAGATGCCGTTGACCACCGCCTGATTGGGGGCGTTGTTGGCCGCCGCCACGAAATGCGGGAAGTCCGAGAAGAATTCGGTGCCGGCGGTGCCGGGATCGGCCCAGAAATCGCGGAACCAGCGGCGCTTGTCGCGCCGCGCGCCGTTGCGATCCGAATGGTCGACGCCGAAGGTGATGTTGCCGCGATTGTCGGCGAAATTGGCGCCCATGAAGCCGCTGACGCGATATTCGAAGCCGTCGCCGCGCTGGGTGACGCTCGTCTGCCCGTCCAGCTCCAGCCCCTGGAAGTTCTTGCGCAGGATGAAGTTGACGACGCCGGCCACCGCATCCGCGCCGTAGGTGGAGGACGCGCCGCCGGTGATGACCTCGACCCGCTCGATCGCGGCGGCGGGGATGGTGTTGATGTCGACGACGAGGTTCGCGTTGCCGGGCGTGGCGCGGCGCCCGTCGATCAGCACGAGGTTGCGGTTGGGGCCGAGGCCGCGCAGCGACACGGTGGCCGCGCCCGGCGTGTTGGTGGCGGTGGACTGGATGTCGCCGCCCTGCGTCGGCGTCTGCGCCGGGGTGAACTGGGGCAGCTTGTTGAGGTTCTGTTCGATCGCGATCGTCGGCGACTGTTCGAGCAGCGACTGGTTGACCGTCACGATCGGGCTGGTCGCGGTATAGTCGCGCCGCGCGATGCGCGATCCGGTGACGACGATCTCCTGCGTGTTGGCGGGGCCGGCCGGCGTCGCGGCCGCGGCGGGATCGGTGCCGGGGGCGGTGGTGCCGAGCGGCGGTTCCTGCGCCTCGGCGGCAGCGCTCGCTTCTGGCGCGGGCGGCGTGACCTGCGCTGCGGCGGGTGCGGCGGCGGCGGCCACCGCGAGCAGGCTCGCACTGCCCAGGCACAGAGTTGATAATGTTCGCATTGGACACTCTCCCTCTTTCACGACGGCACGGGCCGGCGTTCGCCGCACCGGGGTGCGACGCCATTGTCTTGTCATTGGGCCGGACGGGCCGGCGCTTGTGGGCTTCGGGGCCGGTCTAGCCGGCGGACGCTGTCGTCATATCCCTCTCCTCGACCTCGCGCCGGCGCCGAAGCGCCAGCCTCCGCATCGCACGTTCCCGTGCGATCGCTGCCTCTTGTGCGTGCGGTGGGTGTGGTCCGGGCGCCGGGCGGCCGGGCAGGGCGGGCCGCGCCCGCCTCCATCCTCCGCCTGATCGCCGGGTCGTCCCCCGCCTGCCGGTTCGCCGGCCCGCCGAAGCGCGCCTGCTGCCGATCTGATGCGACCTTGACAGTGCGAGTTGATTTCGTCCAGTCTCAATCCTGCACAACGCCACCATCGGTCACGAGGGGCGGATAATCGAATAAATCGAGAGGAGCGCCGGGCCTTGGCCAAGGACAATCGGATCAAGCTGTACGATCTTCAGCTCGAATCGGGCTGCACGATCAGCCCCTTCGTGTGGCGCACCAAATATGCGCTGGCGCACAAGGGGTTCGAGATCGACATCGTCCCCGGTGGCTTCACCGGCATCGAGGAACTGACCGACGGTTTCTCCAACCGCCTGCCGGTGATCGAGGACGACGGCGTCAAGATCAAGGACAGTTGGGAGATCGCCGAATATCTCGACGCGAAATATCCCAACCGGCCGATGCTGTTCGCCGGCGAAAGCCACAAGATCCTGACGAAGTTCATCGACAGCTGGGCCTGGGCGACGGCGATCGGGCCGTGGTTCCGCTGCTACATCCTCGATTACCACGATCTGTCGCGCCCGCAGGACCGCCATTACGTCCGCTGGAGCCGCGAGGAATGGTTCCTGCAAGGCCGCAAGCTGGAAGATGTGCAGGCCGGCCGCGAGGAACGGCTGCCGACGGTGCCGCCGCTGCTCGAACCGCTGCGCGTGCTGCTGAAGGACACGCCGTGGCTGGGCGGCGCCAGCCCCAATTACACCGATTACTGCATCCTCGCGGTGTTCCTGTGGACCGCGTCGGTCGCGAAGATCCCGCCGCTGCACGACGACGATCCGCTGAAGGATTATATCGACCGCGGGTTCGACCTCTACGGCGGCCTCGGCCGGCACCCCGGCATGCACAACCTCTTCGGCCTGCCGAAGAGCGCCGACGCCGCCTGACCAGATACGGAGACAGACCAGTGCAGAATGTGGAAGGGAAAGTCGCCTTCATCACCGGCGGCGCCAGCGGCATGGGCCTCGGCATGGCCCGCGCCTTCGCCAAGGCGGGCATGAAGGTGGTCATCGCCGACATCCGCCAGCAGGCGCTGGACGAGGCGCTGAAGGGCTTCGACACCAGCAATTTCGACATCCGCGCCATCCGGCTGGACGTCACCAGCCGCGATGGCTGGGCGCAGGCGGCGGACGAGGCCGAGGCGCTGTTCGGCAAGGTCCATGTCCTGGCGCTCAACGCCGGCATCGGCGGCGGCGGGCCGATGCAGAATGCCAGCTACAAGGATTGGGATTTCTCGCTGGGGGTCAACGTCGGCGGGGTCGTCAACGGCCTCGTCACGCTGCTGCCGCGGATGCTGGCGCATGGCGAGGAGGGGCATGTCGTCACCACCTCGTCCACCGGCGGCTTCTCGGCCGTGGGCGGGGCGGGCATCTATTGCACCACCAAATTCGCGGTGGCGGGGATGATGGAATCGCTCGCCACAGACCTGCGCGGCACGAAGATCGGCGCCTCGGTCTTCTTCCCCGGCCCGGTCGCGACCAGCCTCGGCCAGACCACCAACGAGGTCCGCCCCGATCACCTGAAGAACGAGGCCACCCCGCCGCCGCCGCCTGCCGCCGGTGCCGAGCCGGACAAGCGCCCCGCCCCCGGCTACGACACCAGCCTGTTCATGACGATCGACGAGGTGGGCGAGCGGGTGCTGCGCGGCATCCGCCGTGGCGACCTGTTCATCATGACCCATCCCGAATTCCGCGACGGCATCGTCGCGCGCAACGAGGCGCTGTTGCGCGCCATCCCGGAGGAAGCGCCCAACGAGGCGCGCGCCGCGCTCGTCCGCCAGTTCGGCACGCTGATCTACAATCCGGTCTACGACGGCCAGCAGCCGCTGATTGAAGCGCTGTAAGCGGAGGGCGGGGGCGATGGCACCGGCGGCGGACGGCGGATCCGACTTCACCTTTGCCAAGATGCGCGTCGCCCTCGCCGTCATCCTCGGCACCTTGTTCGGATCGAGCGTGCTGCCGATGATGGCGCTCGGCCTCCTCATGCTGCCGATGACGGCCGAGTTCGGCTGGTCGCGCACCGCTTTCTCGGGCGGGTTCACCGCGCTGATGCTGGCCGGCGCGATCTCCGCGCCGATCCTCGGCCGGCTGGTCGATCGCATCGGCGTGCGGCCGATGATCATCGGCGGCACGGTGGTCGTCGGCTGCATCGTCCTGTCGCTGTCGCTGCTGAACGGCGCGCTGTGGCAATTCTACGCCGGCTTCGCATTGCTCGGTTTCTGCGGATCGACCGCGATCGGCTACGCCAAGGTGATCGGCGCGCTGTTCACCCGCCACCGCGGCAAGGCGCTGGCGATCTTCGGCGTCGAATCGAGCCTCGCGGGCGCCACCGCACCGCTGATCGTGCAGTCGCTCATCACCCATTTCGGCTGGCGCGGCATGTTCGTCGGGCTGGGCCTCATCATCCTGTGCGTCGTGCCGATCCAATATGCCTTCCTGCGCGAGCCGGCGGCGCCCGTGTCCGATGCCGCGACCGGTGCGCCCACCGTCCAGCCCGGCCTGCCGCTGGCGGCGGTGCTGCGCACGCGCACCTTCTGGCTGATCGCGCTGGCGGCGGTGCTGGCGATCGGCCCCGCCTTCGGCCTGATGCCGCATTTCGTGCCGTTCCTCGTTTCGCGCGGCTTCTCTGCCGGCGAAGCGGCGGGCCTGCTCTCGACGATGACGGTGGCGATGGCGGCGGGCACGCTGGCCGGCGGCGTCGCGGTCGACTGGGCGAAGGGGCCGTGGATCGCGGCGCCCTTCTCGGCGCTGAGCGCGCTCGTCCTTATGCTGTTCGTGTTCGGCGGCGGGGAGGCGGGGCGGGGCGCGCTGGTCGCCGGCATGGCGCTCTTGGGCTTCGCGGGCGGCGCCAAGCAGCCGATGGCCTCCTTCTTCCAGCTCCGCTTCTTCGGGCTGCGATCGTTCGGGGCGATCGTCGGCGTGCAGTCGCCGTTCCTGGCGGTCGGCATGGGCGTGTCGCCGCTGCTCGTCGGCTGGTATTACGATAGGCACGCCACCTATGCGCCGGTGTTCGCGGTGATGGCGCTGGCGATGGCCGCCAACGTGCTGATCTACCTCAGCCTCGGCCGCTATCGCTATACCAAGGCGCTGGCCGAGGAAGGGCAGGCCGCGGCGCTCGCCGAACCCGCAGCCCCCGTCCTGCCGCGCGCCGTCGCCTGATCCGTGCCGTCGTCAGCGGATCGCGGCCGGCGTCTCGCCGATGGCATTCTCCACCATCCGGTCGAGCACCGCGACGAAGCGGTCGAGCCTGGCCGGCTCGATCACGCCGAACAGATGCGTGTCGCGCCGCCAGCCTTCTTCCTCGACGCGGGCGATGCCGACCCGGCCGGCGGCGCTCGGCTGGACGAGCGGGCCGGGCCGGCCGTCGACCAGCGGCCGCTCCAGCAGCCCCACCGCCACCAGCCGGCGCAGCGTGCGCAGCGCCTGGCTGTGATGCCGCGCCACCGCATCCACCACCGCCGCCGGCGTCATCGCCCCGCCTTCGTGGACGGTGGACAGCACCAGCCATTCGAAGTTGGAAACGTCCGCCAGCCGCCGGATCATCAGCGCGCCGCCGCGCTGCATATAGGTGAACAGGCTGAACAGGCGGGACATCGGCAGCTGGTCATATTCGCCCGGCGCCGCCTCGCCCTCGGCCTCGGCGCCCTGCTCCTGCCGCAGCAGTTGCACGGCGCGGCGGGTGATGTCCGTCACCAGCTGCTCGAAATCGGCGAGTGCCGCGGGCGCCACCCCCTCGATCAGCCGCGCGCTCCGGGTGCGGGCGACGGCCACCAGCCGCGCCGCCAGCGCCGCGCCCTGCGCCGAGGTGCGGATCGCCCCGCGCGCACCCAGCCGCTCGACCAGCCCATCGTCGGCCAGGCCGCGGATCGCGCGGCTGACCTGCGCCTTGTCCAGCCCGAACATGGCGGTGAAGTCGGTCAGGCGCAGCGCCGGCCGGTCGTGCAGTTCCAGCAGCATCCGCCGTTCCAGTTCGGGCAGCGGCGGCGCGCCGGGCAATTGGTAGACGATCTCGCCGCTCTGGCGCAGGTGGCGCAGCAGCGTCCACAGCCGCATCGTCACCTCGCGGTGGCGGACGCGCAGCGCGGCGAGCGGCGCCTGCCGGCCGACCGTCTCCAGCCCCGCCACGACGACATCGATCATGAAGTCGGGCGCGCCGTCGCCCCCGGCGGCAACGCGATCGATCAGCAGCCGCGCGTCATGCGCGTGGTCGGCGGAGAAGCCCTGCGAGACCAGCAGGTCGATCAGCCCGGCGGCCAGCGTCCTGGGGTCGCCCGCCGCGCCCGCACGCCGCAGCCGCGCATAGCTGCGCACTTCCTCCTGCCATTCCCCCGGAACACCCATCGCCGCGTCTGCCGCCTCCTGCCGCCGTACCGCGGCTTGGGACGAGTCCTAGGCGGGGGGACGGCGCGGCCGCAACCCTTCGCCTTGCGCAATCCGGCTGCGGGTGCTGACTGTGGCCCGACAGACCGGGAGGGACGAGGATGACGAGCATGACGGGCAAGGCGTTGGCGATGCTGGCGCTGGCGGGCGGGGCGACGATCGCGGCGGCGCAGCCGGCGGCGGTGGCGGGCATGGCCCGCTGCGACGGGATCGGCGATCGGATGGAGCGGCTGGACTGTTTCGATCGCCTGTCGCAGCAACTGAAGGGCAGGCCCGCCGCCGCACCGGCCAAACCGGCGCGGCCGGCGCCGGTGGCGGCGGCAGCCCCGGCCGCCCCGCCGGTGGCGGCGGCAACCCCGCCCGCCGGCTTCGGCGCGGAAACCGTCCGCCAGCCGCGCGAGGCGCGCGCCAGGGCGCCGAAGCCCGCGACGACGATGGGCGCGGTGGTGGCCGATGCCCGGCAGGTCGGCCCCGGCTACTGGCTGTTCACGCTCGACGACGGCGCCCGCTGGCAGGGCGACGAGCTGCGCCCCACCTTCCAGCCGCCGCGCCGCGGCGACCGGGTGACGCTGCGCCGCGGGGCGATGGGCAGCTATTTCCTCGATGCCGGCCGCCAGCAGGCGATGCGCGTGGTGCGGATCGGATGAGCGCCGCGCCCCCGGCGATGACGGCCGCCGCCGCCGGGGGGCGCAAGCCGGCGGGCGAGCGGCAGGCGCTGGCGGCGCTGCTGCTCGTCGTCTTCATCAACATCGCCGGCTTCGGCATCGTCATCCCCCTCCTGCCTTTCTATGCCGAAGGCTTCGGCGTGGCGGCGTGGCAGGTGACGATCCTGTTCTCCGCCTTCTCGGTCGGGCAGTTGTTCGGCGAAAGCTGGTGGGGGCACCTGTCGGACCGGATCGGCCGGCGACCGGTGCTGATCGGCACGATCCTGGCCGGGGCGATCGGCTATTTCCTGCTCGCTTACGCGCCCAACTACACCATTGCGCTGCTGCTGCGGCTGGCGGGCGGGCTGTTCGCGGGCAATATCTCCACCATCCAGGCCTATGTCGCGGACGTGAGCGCGCCGGACACGCGCACGAAGCGGATGGGGCTGATCGGCGCGATCTTCGGCCTGGGCTTCGTCGTCGGTCCCGGCATCGGCGGGTTGTTGGCCGATCCCGCCGCGGGCCTCGCCGGCTTCCGCCTGCCGCTGCTGGTGGCGGGGGGGCTGAGCGCCATCGCCGCCGCCAGCGTGCTGCTGTTCGTGGTCGAGACGCGCCACGCGGTCGATACGCCCGCTGCCGCCAGCCGCCGGGCGATGCTGGGGGCGGCCTGGCGCCACCCGGTGATGCGCACCGTGATCCTGACGACGATGATCGCGACCGGCGCCTTTTCCGCCATGGAGGCGATCTTCGCGCTGTGGGCGCACGCCCGCTACGGCTGGGGGCCGCACGAGGTGGGGCTGTGCTTCGCCTTCATCGGCTGCATGTCCGCGCTCAGCCAGTGGCTGCTGGTCGGCCGCGTGGTCGATCGGCTGGGCGAGGCGCATACGCTCACCGCCGGCCTGTTCCTCACCGCCGCCTCGCTCTACGCGCAGACGCTGGCGCCGACCGGCGGGTGGATGGTGTTCGTGACCCTCTTCACCGTCATCGGCATCACCATGACCCAGCCGAGCACCGCCGGCCTCATCTCGCGCGTCGTCGGCAGCGGGGAACAGGGGGCGATGCTGGGGCTGAACGGATCGGCCAGCGCCTTCGCCCGCATCGGCGGGCCGGTGCTGGCGGGGTTCCTCTTTTCGGGCGTCGGCGTCGATGCCCCCTACCGGATCGCCGCCCTCCTCACCGTCCCCGCGGCGCTGCTCGCGCTGGGGCTGGACCGGGCGGTGCGCAGGCATATCGCACATCAAGGAGAGATGAGATGAAAGATTTCAACGGGCAGATCGCCTTCATCACCGGCGGCGCCTCGGGCGCGGGCTTCGGCCAGGCGCAGGTGTTCGGCCAGGCCGGCGCGCGCATCGTCATCGCCGACATCCGCGGCCCCCAAGTGGAGGAAGCGGTCGAAAAGCTGAAGGCGATGGGGATCGAGGCGCACGGCATCGTCCTCGACATCACCGATCGCGCCGCCTACGCGCGCGCCGCCGACGAGGTGGAGAGCGTCTACGGCGGCCCGCCGACGCTGCTCTTCAACACCGCCGGCGTCAACAGCTTCGGTCCGCTGGAAAAGACCACCTACGGCGATTTCGACTGGCTGATCGGCGTCAATCTCGGCGGCGTCGTCAACGGCATGGTCACGTTCGTGCCGCGTATGATCGCGGCCGGAAAGCCGGCGCACATCGTCTCGGTCGCGTCGCTGGGCGGCTTCTTCGGCAGCGCCTCGGCCGGGCCTTACTCTGCAGCCAAGGCGGCGGTCATCAACCTGATGGAAGGCTATCATCAGGCGCTGACGCCCTACGGCATCGGCGTATCGGTGGTGGCGCCCGCCAACATCAAGTCCAACATCGCCGAGGCGACCAAGACCCGGCCGGCGGAGTTCGGCGAAAGCGGCCACGCCGCCGACGAGGCCGAGATCGCCTCGCTCCACTCCATCTACCGTCACGGCATGGAGCCGGTCGACCTCGCCAACCACATCCGGCGCGGGATCGAGGAAGGGCAGCTCTACATCATCCCCTATCCCGAATCGAAGGAGGGGCTGCGCCGCCACTTCGATGCGATCGTGGAGGCGGTGCTGCCGCTCGAGGCCGATCCGGAGGGCGCCGCCAAGCGCACGCAGGCCTTCCGCGAATGGGTGGCGGAGCGCGCCGCCGCCGCCGGCCAGCCCGCGCCTGACCGCAACGCCTGAGGGGAGAGGGCATCATGCTGACGCTCTACAGCTTCGGGCCGGGGGCCAATTCGCTGAAACCCATGCTCGCGCTACGCGAGAAGGGGCTGGACCACGATCTGCGCGTGCTGAACGCCGGCGCGTTCGAGCATCACGAGGATTGGTTCAAGGCGATCAACCCGCGCGGGCAGGTGCCGGCGCTCGATCATGACGGGACGATCATCACCGAATCGACCGTGATCTGCGAATATCTGGAAGATGCCTTTCCGGATGCGCCGGCCCTCCGCCCGCGCGATCCCGCCGCCATCGCCGAGATGCGCGTCTGGACCAAATGGGTGGACGAATATTTCTGCTGGTGCGTCTCCACGATCGGCTGGCAGCGGCTGATCGGGCCGATGACCAAGAACCTCTCCGACGAGGAGTTCGAGGCCAAGGTGGAACGCATTCCCGTGCCCGAACAGCGCGTGAAGTGGCGCACGGCGCGCAAGGGCTTCCCGCAGGAGGTGCTGGACGAGGAGATGCGCAAGATCCGCGTCTCGATCGCCCGGCTGGAAGCGCGGCTGGCCGAAAGCGCATGGCTGGCCGGGGACACCTATACGCTCGCCGACATCTGCAACTTCGCCATCGCCAACGGCATGGAGCGCGGTTTTCCCGAGGTGGTGAACGAGGCGGACACGCCGGCGCTGCTCGACTGGCTGGCCCGCATCAACGCCCGCCCCGCCGCCCAGGCGATGTTCGCCGCAGCGCGTCCGCCGGCCAAGGCGGCGTGAGCGACCGAGCCTGCCGAGGGCGCGTATCGAAGGGCCGCCCCGGCGCCTCTTGACGCAGCCCCGGCAGGCCGGTCACGACCGATCGCGATGCCGCCACCCCGCCCCGCCGCCCGCCGCCTGAAGATCTTCTTCGACGGCGGCTGCCGCCCCCATCCCGGCCCGATCGAGGTGGCGGCGGTGGTGCGCGGAACGGTGCATCTGGTCGAGGGGGCGGGGGAGGGGGACAGCCTCGCCGCCGAATGGCAGGCGCTGCTCCACGCCGCCCGCCTCGCCGCCGCCAGCGGCGCGGCGGACGTGCTGCTGCTGGGCGATTCAGCGGCGGTGATCGCGCAGGCCAACGGCCGCGTCTCCGTCCGTCCGGACATGGCGGGTAATCTGGCCACCTATCGCGCGACGATCGCCCCCATCGCGCGCCTCGTCCTCCGCCACGTCCCCCGCGCGCAGAACCTCGCCGGCATCGCGCTGGCGCGGCGCCACCCGCGCTGAGCAATCAGCGCCGCGCCGGCAGCAGCGCCAACACCAGCATCGCCGCCCCCGATCCGCCGATCGCCACCGCCACGCCATGGCCTTCGGCGACATGGCCCCACAGCCACGCGCCGAGCGCGAGGCCGCCGAACACCACCGTGTTGATCGTCGCCGAAACCCGCCCGATCAGCGGCCGCGGCGACAGCAATTGGCCCGATACGCTGAACCCCGACAGCGCCTGCACCCAGCCCGCGCCCCCCACCACCAGCGCCGCCATGCTGAGCGCGAGCCCCGGCCGCAGCGCGACGACGATGCAGGCGATCCCGTAGACGAGGCAGGCGACCCGCAGGATCGCCCCCGGCCCCAGCCGGCGACGGACGCGGTGGCTGATCGCCGCGCCGATCACCGCCCCCAGCCCCAGCGCCCCCAGCAACAGCCCCAGCGCGCGCGGTCCGCCCCCGGTCAGGTCGCGCGCCACGAGCGGCATCAGCGCCCAGGCCGCACCGCCGGCGACGGTGAAGGCCGCGCCGCGCAGCAGGATCGCGCGGATCGCGGCATCGCGCACCGCATGCGCCAGCCCCTCGCCGATCACCGCGCCGATCGGCCGTCGCGGCCCGCGCGGGGCGGCGGGCAGGCGCGGCGCCAGCAGCAGGATGGCGATGGCGACGGCATAGGCGCCGGTATTGAACAGGAAGGCGGAAAGCGCCCCGCCCGCCGCCACGATCGCCCCGCCCAGCGCCGGGCCGGCCGCGCGCGCGACGTTGAAGCCCAGGATGTTGAGGCTGACGGCACCCCCAAGTTCCTCGCGCGGCACCACCTCGCCGATCGTCGCCTGCACGCACGGATTGTAGAAGGCGACCGAGGCGCCGAGCGCGAAGGTGAGGGCCAGCAGCGGCCACGCCGATAATTGCCCCGATCCTTCCAGCCCCGCCAGCAGCGCCGCCGCGCCCGCCATTGCGGCGAGGGTCGTCAGCATCACCCGCCGCCGGTCGTGCATGTCGGCGAAGGCGCCGCCCACCAGCGCCAGCAGCATCACCGGCAGCGACACCGCGGTCTGCACCAGTGCCACGATATCCGCCGGCGCGCCGCCCGCGGTCAGCGCCCAGGCGGCGCCCACCCCCTGCACGGCATTGCCGAGATTGACGGCCAGACTTGCCAGCCACAACGTGCGGTAGCCGACATGACCCAGCGCGGAAAAGGTGGACGGCGTGCGCGCCTCACCCGCAGTCGATGATCTCTCCATGACCGATCGTTAGCGCGCTCAGCAACATGCCGGCAATCTCTATCGTGCGGGCCGCACCATCCTGAGCGACAGGAAGGCGATAACGTAGACCGTCAGGATCACCGCCGCCATCGGCCGGGCGGTGCCGTCGTGGAGCAGGCCGGCGAGGCTCGCGCCGATCGCGCCGATGCCGAACTGGATGCAGCCGACCAGCGCCGAGGCCGCGCCCGACCGCGCCGGGTCGTGCGCCAGCGCGCCGGCGAAGGCGTTGGGTTGGGTGAAGCCGATCGCCGTCACGATCGCGAACAGCGGCACCAGCAGGCCGGCGAGCCCGCCGAAACCGGTCACAGCATCGATCATCAGCACCGCCGCCGCGGTCAGGCTGCATAGGTTCGCGCGGCGCAGGATCGTATCGTAATGGTGGCGCGCCAGCAGCCGGCGATTGAGGATGTTGGCGGTGATGAGGCCGATGCCGTTCACCCCCACCACCCAGGCGAAGCCCTGCGGGGAGACGCCGCGCCCGATCAGCACGTCCGGCGCCACCGCCAGATAGGTCAGCAGCCCGGCGTGGGATGCGCCGCCGGCCAGCGCATAGGCCATCACCTGCGGCTCCCGCAGCAGCGCCAGATAGCTTTGCGCCGCCGTCTCGCCTCGCGCATGGCTGGCCGCCTCGGTCGAGCGCGATTCGGCGAGGCGGAAGAAGGTGGCGATGCCGACCAGCGCGCCGAACCCCGCCAGCACCCAGAAGATCGCCCGCCAGCCCGCCACCAGCAATATGCCGCTGCCGATCATCGGCGCCACGATCGGCCCGAGGCTCATCACGAGCAGCAGCGTCGAGAAGACGTGCGCGCTTTCCTGCGGCGAGAAGCGATCCCGCACCGCCGCGCGCGAGACGACGAGGCCCGCACAGCCACCCACCGCCATCAGGAAGCGGAAGACGATCAGCAGCCCGATCGAGGGTGCGGCCGCCGCCCCCGCGCTCGCCGCGACATAGAGGGCGATCCCCGCCAGCAGCGGCGTGCGCCGGCCGATCCGGTCGGAGATCGGCCCGTGGACGAGCTGGCCGAGGCACATGCCGACGTAGAAGGCCGCCACCGTCATCGCACCCGCGGAGGCGGGGGCGGCGAGGTCGCGCGTCAGCTGCGGCAGCGCCGGCAGATACATGTCGACCGAGAGCGGGGCGAAGAGGTTGAGCCCGCCCAGCACCAATACCAGGCCGAGGCCCGCATGCCCGGCGGGCGCGGCCCGGCGATCGGTCAAGCCGCGCGCCGGGACAAGGCCGCTTCCGCCTCGTCGAGCAGCGCGGCGATGATCGCCGCCGCCGGTTCCTCGCGCTTGACCATGCCGACCGACTGGCCCGCCATCAGCGAGCCATGTTCGACATCGCCGTCGATCACCGCGCGGCGCAGCGCGCCCGCCCAATAATGTTCGATCTGGAGCTGCGCCTCCACCATCGCCACGCGGCCCTCGTCCAGCGATCCGGCGACCTCGCGCTGCTTGGCGGTGAACAATTCGGTGCCGGCGTTCTTCAGCGCCCGCACCGGGATCACCGGCAGCCGCGCATCGACCTGCACCGAGGCGACCGCGTCGCGGGCGGAGGCGCGGATGAACGCCTTCTTGAAGGCGGGGTGGGCGATCGATTCGGTCGCGCAGACGAAGCGCGTGCCCAGCTGCACGCCCGCCGCCCCCATTTCGAGATAGCCGGCGATCGCCTCGCCGCGGCCGATGCCGCCGGCCACGAACACCGGCACCTCGCCGGCCACCTCGGGCAGCATCTCCTGCGCCAGCACCGAGGTGGAGACGGGGCCGACATGGCCGCCCGCCTCCGATCCCTCGATCACCAGCGCGTCCGCACCCGAACGGATCAGCTTCTTCGCCAGCGCCAGCGCCGGCGCGAAGCACAGGAGCTTCGCCCCGCTCACCTTGATCCGCTCGATCGATCCCGCCGGCGGCAGCCCGCCCGCCAGCACGACATGGCCGACCTTGTGGTTCGTGCACACGTCGATCAGCTCCGAAAGCTGCGGGTGCATGGTTATGAGGTTCACGCCGAACGGCCGGTCCGTCAGCGCCTTCGTGCCCGCGATCTCCGCATCCAGCAGCGCCGGCGTCATCGCCCCGCAGGCGATCACCCCGAAGCCGCCGGCGTTGGAGATGGCGGCGACGAGGTTGCGCTCCGACACCCACGACATCGCGCCCGCCATGATCGCGTGGGCGCAGCCGAGGAAGGCGCACCCACGCGCCTGCAACCGGTCGAGGCGGGGGTGGGGGGCGTCTGTCACGGGATCAGGCCGCCTCGTCCGCGTCGAGCCCGTAGGCGGTGTGCAGCACGCGCACCGCCAGCTCGGTATAATCCTCGTGGATCAGCACCGAAACCTTGATCTCGCTGGTGGTGATCGCCAGCACGTTGATCTGGCGGTCGGCCAGCGCCTGGAACATCTCCGCCGCCACGCCCGCATGGCTGCGCATGCCGACGCCCACCACCGAGATCTTGGCGACCGCGGTATCGTGGACGAGGCCGGCGAAGCCGATCGTCTCCTTGGCCTTTTCCAGCACGTCCAGCGCGCGCGCCAGCTCCGCCTGCGGCACGGTGAAGGTCACGTCGGTGGAGCCGGCGCCGTGGCTGACGTTCTGGACGATCATGTCGACGTTGATCGAGGCGGCGGCCAGCGGCGTGAAGATGCCGGCGACGGCGCCGGGCCGGTCGGGCACCGCCGTCAGCGTCACCTTCGCTTCGTTCTTGTCGTGGGCGATGCCGGTGATGAGCTGCCGTTCCATCGTGCTTGCCTCCAGTTCCTCTTCGCCGACGATCATCGTCCCCGGCAGCGTTCCGCCCGCCGGCGCTCCCTCGAACGAGGACAGCACCTGCACGCGCACCTTTTCCTTCATGGCGAGGCCGACGGAGCGCGTCTGCAACACCTTGGCGCCGACCGAGGCCAGCTCCAGCATCTCCTCATACGTCACCAGCGGCAGCTTGCGGGCGCGCGGCACGATGCGCGGGTCGGTGGTGTAGACGCCGTCGACGTCGGTATAGATGTCGCAGCGATCGGCCTTCACCGCCGCCGCCACCGCCACCGCCGACGTGTCCGATCCGCCGCGGCCGAGCGTCGTCACCCGTGCCTCGTCGGTCACGCCCTGGAAGCCGGGGATCACCGCCACCTCGCCGCCGGCCATCGCCGTCAGCAGCTTCTCGGTGCCGACCGTGCCGATGCGGGCGGACGAATGCGCGTCCGACGTGCGGACCGGCAGCTGCCAGCCCTGCCACGAACGCGCCGGCACGCCGATCGCTTGGAGGGCGATGGCGAGGAGGCCGCTCGTCACCTGCTCGCCCGAGGAGACGACCACGTCATATTCGCGCCGGTCGGCGAGCGGCGAGGCCTCGCGGCAGAAGCCGACCAGCCGGTCCGTCTCGCCGGACATGGCCGAGACGACCACCGCCACCTCGTTGCCCGCCTCGACCTCGCGCTTCACGCGCTGGGCGACGTTGCGGATCCGCTCCATGCCGGCCATGGAGGTGCCGCCGAACTTCATCACGATCCGGGCCATCGGCTGTCGAAACGCCTCTCGTCTCAAGAACCGCCTGTCGCGCGGTGTGGCGGCCTGATAGGTGCGGGCCATGGCGAACGCAACATCGAGCCTTCCGACCCCGCTTGCGCCCTCCAGCGTCCTCCCCGCGGAAGCCGCCCACTTCGGCCGGATGGCGGCGGACTGGTGGGATCCGAAGGGCAGTTCGGCGATGCTCCACCGGCTGAACCCCGTCCGCCTGCGCTGGCTGCGCGAACGGGTCGATGCGCATTGGGGCGGCGATCCGCGCGCCCGCCGGCCGCTTGCCGGGCGCCGCGCGCTCGATGTCGGCTGCGGCGCCGGGCTGCTCGCCGAGCCGCTCGCCCGGATGGGCGCCGCGGTGACCGGCCTCGACGCCGCGCCCGAGAATATCGCCGCCGCCGCCGTTCACGCCGCGGGGCAGGGCCTTGCCATCGACTATCGCACCGGCGGGATCGAGGCGGTGGCGGGCGAGACGTTCGATCTGGTCGTCTCGATGGAGGTGGTCGAACATGTCGCCGACCCGCGCACCTTCGTCGCCGGCCTCGCCGCGGCCCTCGCGCCCGGCGGGCTGCTGCTGCTCTCCACCCCCAACCGCACGCCGCTGTCGCGCCTGCTGATCGTGACACTTGGCGAAGGGCTGGGGCAGGTGCCGCGCGGCACCCACGACTGGAACCGCTTCCTGACCCCCGACGAACTGGCCGCGCTGGTGACGGCGGCGGGACTGACGGTCGACCGCATCGACGGCCTCGCCCTCGATCCTTTACGCGGCTTCACCGTCTCGGACGACCGCTCGCTCGACTATCTCCTCGCCGCGCGCGGGGGATGAGGGCGCCGACGGCGTTGCGGATGCCCTATTCGTAGAACTCGGGATCATCGTCCGTTAACGGCGGATAGATGATCGGCTTGTCGCCGAAATGACGGCGGACCGATCGCTCCCGGCGATCGTGCAGATCCTCGTCCGGGTCGATATCGGTCGGATAGAAATAGAATATTTCGAAGACGCCATCGCGCAGGACATATTCCAGCTCCGACCACCGATGATCGCCGTCCCACAAATCCCATAGATCGCACAGGGCATCGGGTAATCGCCTGCTGAGTGGCCAGCGGAACAGCATCTGATTGCCAAGGTCTTTATAGATTGATTGACTGATCGCATAATCGATGATCTGGACATATATCAGCGTTGGATTCGTCGGATATTCAGGATCGGCCATCAGGCGATGTCCGATCTCATCCAAAAGTGCTTCGGCTTCCTCGTTGTCCATGCGTTTGCCCCTTGGGTTGATTCGGAATCTTGTCGCTGTGCGGATTGCCATCAACCGTCCACCACACGTTGATATGCGACGGTCGGACCGCACTCCCATCGAATACCGGCACGATCCGCACGCTGACGGATCGTCCGGCCCGCTTGTCCCGCGCCCATTGATCCTCCAGCGCGCGATAGCGGCCGCGATTGACGGTCGCGTCCTGCGCATAATGGTTGAAGGCTTCGGTTGGCCCATTGAAGCGCGCTGCGATATAATGCCCGCCGTCGTCGGTCGCGCGGCGTTCGGCGCCACCCGCCCGGGCCTGTGCCGTGCGCGAACGGACCGGGGCCCGCGCCACCGTCAGCGCGCCCGTCACCCGTCGTGTTCGATCGCGATCGTCGATCTCATATCTGTAGCCGTTCCGCTCGACCGTCTGATATTCGGTGTCGGTCGGCGCCGGTGTCCGGGCCGGTCGCGCCGGAGCCAGAATCGTCGGGCCGTCGTGACGCGAGATCGGTCGCGTGCTGGCGGAAGGTCGGGGCGATCCCCGCGGCGGCCCATCTTCGGGCAGGCCCCACGTTCCCGAAGCCCCCGCCCCGCCAAAGCTGCCGCCGCCGCCACCGGTAAATCCACCGCCCCTCCATGTTCCGGGCACGGGTCGCGTCTTCGCCGATGTTTTCGCTGGCGCCCTTCGTGCAGGCTGCCAATGACGTGGCCGAGAAGCTCACCGGCACCGCCGCGGCTGTCGCGATCCTGCCTGTCCCTACCGGCGCCGAAAAGAGCGATGTGTCGGACTGGCTGGCCAACGGCGGCTCGGCCTTCGAACTCCCCCGCAAAGCAGAGGAGGCGCTGACCAAGCCCGACGAGACGTTCCCCATCGCCGATCTGGAGGCATGGGGCCGGACAACGCCCGTCGCCAAGGCCTTCGTCATGGCACCCTTCGTCCCGCCCGATGAGGTGGTTGTCGTGACCGGCGATGGCGGCACTAACAAATCGACGCTGGCGCTCCAGATCAGCGCCTGCGCCGCCGCCAACCGTCCCATGCTCGGCATGAACGTGGTGCCCGGTCCCTCGCTCTACATCACTGCCGAGGACGACGACCGGGAAAACCACTGCGTCTCAGCAAGATCGCCACCACGATCGGCACGACGCTGAAGGAACTGGCGGGCAAGCTGCATGTCGTCAGCCTACGGGGCCGGCTGAACAACGAGCTGGCGACGTTCGAGAACGACGGCAAGCTCAAGGTGGCACCCGCCTTCAATCTTCTGCGGGCGACGATCGTGCGCACCGGCGCGAAGCTGGTGACCCTCGACAACGTGGCCCACCTCTATGCCGGCAACGAGAACGACCGGCAGCAGGTGACCGCCTTCATCAACCTGCTCTATCGGCTCTGCGGTGACCTCGGCGTGACGATCCTGCTGATCGCCCACCGCAACAAGGCCGGTGACTCCTATTCCGGCAGCACCGCGTGGCTGAACGCCGTACGGTCCCAGGTGCTGCTCGAACGGCATGACGAGCATGATCGTGATGCCCGCCGCCTCTCGCTCGGCAAGGCCAACTATGCCCGCGCTGGCGAGACGGTGGACTTCCGCTGGCACGAGTTCGCGCTGGTTCGGGACGACGACCTCCCGGCCGATCAGCGAGGCGAGCTGGCGGCGAATGCGCTGCAGCATCATGAGCATCAAGCGCAGGATCAGCCAATTGGAAGCCCAGACGCCGAGCACAGACCTGTGGCCCAAGTTCGTCATCATGTTTCCCGGGGCGGTCAGCCATGCGTTCCCGGCGATCCGCGGAAGCAGCGGCGGATCGATGGGTTCGTCCGCCTGCGACATCAGCTGCGGGACGATCTCTACCTCATTCCTTACGGCCTGGCGCGTTTCCTGGTGATTGCTTTGGCAGACCTAGCCATAAGCGTAAACAAACCCATCGTTATGAGGGACGCTGAAGGGTAAGATATGACCATCCACGAGATAGCCGACCTCTTACGCAATGACGGCAGGGTCACCCTCAATCACGCCGGCCACTCCCTCACTCTGGACCTCGCCTACCGTCATGAGAAGCTATACGCTGCGAAGCTGCTGACTGGTCTGGCCTATCCCCAGGCGGACATCGACACAATGCTCATCAACCGCTTCGTCCGACCAGGCGACCGCGTATTAGACGCCGGTGCGAACATCGGCTTCACGGCTCTCGAATTTATAGCGGCCGGGGCTGATCATGTTACTGCCATGGAGCCGGTATTTGAGCTGGCCCAGCGACTTGACACGCTTCAGAGCGACCGGCTCCTGCCCTTGAAGCAAGCGATCGGTGCGGTCGAGGGCAGCGCTGAGATTTTCGTGTCTGAGGCGCATAATCAGGGATCGAGCCTGAACGAGGCCATCAAAGACCTCTTTCCGACGCTGTTCGGTATTCGCACCGAAACCGTGGACATCACGACGGTCGACGCGCTTGCGCAAGCGGGAGCGATCTTCGACATCTGGAAGCTTGATATAGAGGGGGCGGAAGCAGACGCGTTGAAGGGTGCGTGCGCTACACTCATTGACAGCCCGCCCCGCGCCATCATCGCGGAATTATACGAGCCGTTTCTGCCGGACTTCCTCCAGGCGCTACCTGACACCTTCAGCTTCCGCCGCCGTGCCTATCTGAGCGAAGCGGGCTATGAATTGCTCCTCGTTCCTATCGATCGGGCGCCAGTGGTCCCGATCCACCTGCACAGCCCGATGTATGTCTTCGCACTGGAAGACCATTGATTGCGGCATACAGTGCAGGGCGTCTGAAAAGAGAAACCCGGAGCTCGATGCAGATGCTGGCAAGCCGGTCCTGAGGCCGGCGAATTAACAAGCTCCGCCGTCGGCCCCATTGCTGAACATCAGAACGCGCGCTTGCTTCCGCGTATCCCTTGTCACGTCCCGCACCGCCTCGCGCTTGTCCTCGTCGGACAGGCGCCGCCATTCCGGCGCCTTGAACCGCGCCGCCAGCTCGGCATGCAGCATCTGCCCGGCAAGCTCCTGATATTGGCTATGCTCCAGTGGTGAGAGCCGGCGCCCCGCCACCGTCTTCGGCACCGGTCCGACATCCGACCCGGCGCGGGCAGATCGGCCAACACGCGGACACCGTCATATCCCGTGATGTCGAGGATGCGCGCATCCGCTGGAATGGTCTCGTCGATAATCCGGGGATCACCCTGTCGGCCACGCCGACCGCCGAACCCCTCGGCATATCGACCTGCGGTGACGGCATCCTCGCCGAAGAACGTCATGCCAAGGCCGGACGGGTTCTCCGCGCCCCATTCGCCACGCGTGCCGTGAAACACCGTTTGCGGCGATCCCTTAAGATCAAGCAGGCCCGGCAGGGGTTCTTCCGGTGCCCATTGTCATACAGGCCTTGATACATCGGGCTGTCGCGCAAGCCGCCGATCGCTGTTTCCTGTGCCGACGAGCCGTTCAGGCCGAGCAGACCCCGCATGCCGCCAAGGGCATCCGTGCCGGCGGTCATGTATGGGGTGAGATAGCCCTCGGTCCGGTTAAACTGATCGCGCTGCAAGTCCGATGCAGCGTTGATGGCCGCTGTCTGTTGCGCAGCAGCCTGAGCCAGCGCCTTCTTGTTGGACTTCGCGGACAGCGCCTGGCCGAGAATCCCGCCACCAAGCTTCGCAATGCTGCCAAACAGAGACATGCCACCCTCGCGCACATGATGCTATCGCGAGAGCCGGGGCCGCTCTATTTACGTCCATCGGCATATATAGCAGGTGACCCGATCTGTGTCACCCAAAGATCAGTCTGCATCTCCTGAAATAGTCGAATTATGGCCTTTCTGACTAACGCTCAGGTTCGAACCTGTGCCAATCATTCTCGGTCGGCAAGTCGGGGCCGGGAGCAGAACGCCGGACGACGTTTAGGACGCGCAGTTTCAGTTGCCCGTAATGAGGACTGCAATTTCCCAGACCTGATGTGACCCGAGTGCCGCGAACTCGCTCGAAAGCGACCGGGGAGCCGTCCCAGCAATCATCAGCATCCCCTGGCCAAGAGTCGGTAAGTCGATCAATATCCGCGACGAGGGCCCTATAAGTGGCGGTGGGCATCGAGAAGCGGCGATGCGAATACCGCGGCACGTCATTGGTTTTGTCCAGCACGACTAACGTTCCTGCGGCCCCACTGGCTTTCGAGCGCAGCGAGACGGCCAAGGCATATTCGCTCGTCCCAAACGACGGCATTGCGATGAAGCGCAAACCATCTCCATGCAAATCTTGAATTGGCGGCAGCTTGACGAGAAACTTTACTACGAATTCACGAATGAAGGCATTGCCAGACTGCTGCAATGACGCCTCGTGCGTGCGGCTTTCCTCCATTAGTTGAGCGTTCAGCGCACGATTTTGGAGCCACGCCTGCTCCCTAATCGCGGCGCTCCTACCTAGTTGGATTACAAATAAGACAGCTGTGACGTAGCCGATCCGGTGCAGCCATATGTGCCTACGCGGCGGCTTACTGCCCAAGGCTACCATCGCCCGCTCCACGCTATGCCTGGCGGTATCGCCTACAGCTATCGATCGCGTCTTGCTCGCTATCCCTCAATACCCAATCCCTTCCGTACCAGCCGGCGGATCGCTTCAGGTCGGGAGGGCTTCGGATCGGGCTGATCAGCGATCAAATCGTCGACTGCCGCCAGATCATCCGCCTGTAATCGCAAAGTGATTGGCGTGCCTTTGCCCGTTGTGACAGGGCGACCTCGCTTTTTCGTGACATCACTAATTGACATACTCATTTCGTGATGCCACAAAGAGCGGGCCGGCGCAAGGATTAGGCCCCTTGAACCGGCCCTAACCGCAACCCTCTCTGGAAGGGTCACAGCTATGCAGGCGCCTAGCACATCCCGCTTGTCCGCGGCAGACCGCCGCTCGCTCATCATCTACGCCTCGATCACGGCCACGATCGTGTTCATGCCGCACGTTCTCTCGCTGGTGGAGCGGCGGCACCGCCACCCCCGAACCGCCGGGCAATGCTGGGCGCGTTGGCATTCGCGCCGATCGCGACCGCTGCCGGCGCTGCGGCCACGCTCGGCGCAGCCGCCGCCACCGTCGATCCCAAATGGACAGCGCTGCTCGCTGACTATCGAGCGAAGCGCGCGCACTGGCTCGACAATTGCCTGATCGAGGACGAGGCCTCCAATGTCTTCAGGGAAGCGGAGAAGCGGCTGCCGCCGAAGCCCGTCGATCCGGGCAGTGGTCTGCCGGACGATCTCTCGAACCTGACGATCGCGGACATCCGGGCGGCTGGGCAAAACCCGGCTCATCAGGCGGCGGTGGCGACATACAAGCGCGACCTTGCCATCTGGCAGGCGCAGCACGACGCACTCTACGAGTCGATCTACGGCCCGCCGCGGGAGTTTATTCGGGCAGCGATCCAGGCGCAGGACGACGCCCTCGTGGCGCTGGTGGAGCATCGGGCACAGAGCGCCGCCATCCTCGCAGAGAAGCTGTCGATCATGATCGCGGCATTCGAGGATTTCGATGCACCAAGCGAGATGCTCGAACAGGTCCTCCTCGACACGCAGCACCTCGCCAAGCAGGTGCGGGCATGACGGGCGCCATGACCCGCCGCGGCATTCTCGGTGTCGCAGGCCTAACGCCGATCGCGGCAGCCTGGGGCCTCGCTCCGCCTGCAAGCGCGATGTCGGCATTGACCGATCCACGCTGGCGCACCCTCGTTGATGCTTACCGCGCGGCGCGCCAGGCCTGGGACGCAACCGTGCAAGCCAAGGATGATGCCGACGAGGCGTTCTTCGAAGCGGCGCGGGCTCTTCCGCCTCGGCCCCCCGTGCCGACGCTCACCCAGATCGAAACCATTCGCGCCGATGTAACAGCCTACCGTAGCGCGGACGACGCTTGGCAGAGCCGGCACGATGCGATGCGAAAGGCGCTAATGGGACCAGAAGAGGCCAGGGAGAGCGCTGCGTCCGATCTTCACACCAAGGCTTTCATGGCCCTCGCGGATCACGATGTGACGAACGCCAGTGACCTCGCGGAAAAGATCGAGATCGTGCAGCTCGAATATGCCGGCGGCGAAATGCCGATGGACTACATCGACACGTTCCTCGCCGACGCCCGACGCATTGCGGGGAGGGCGTGATGGCGACCCGCATCAACCAGCAGACCGACGCCGCCCACAGCTTCGACGCCGATCAGTGGCTCGGCCGCTACGAGCAGGCCGGCGGCGGCTATGCCCTGACGCCCGCCGGCAGTCTGATCTTCCTGACCAGCGCCATCGACCGGCTGTCGCTCGGCGCCTCGTTCGGCCAGATCATCAACCGCCCCTCCCGCATCGCCGCCGTGAAGGCCGCGATTATCGCGAAGGAGGCACGCTGATGGCGTCGAAGCCCCATACTCCCGCGCTGGTCCGGCGGTCCCGGCACCAGCGTAATCCGCAATGGCGCCGGGATCGTCGGCCTCGCCCGTCGATGGCTTCGCTCGCCGCGGCGCTGGCCGTCATCCCGACACTGCCGCGCCCGCTGCTGGAGAGGCTCACTGCGCGCATGATCGATCGGCTCGACCTCCTGGACGGCGACCTAGAGCGGATTCCGATCAGTCCGGGCTCATAGCCGCAGTGACGTGACCCCCTGCTTTCATCCAGCCAGGACCAGAGACCGGCAGGTGTTGTGGTGCATGAGCGCACACGAAGCAACGGCCTGGACGCGTCCAGGCTGTTGCTTCTCGATCTCGGCGGCGAAGGCCGCCGGGGTGGCGTAGCCGAGCGAGGAGTGCGGCCGCTCGGTATTGTAGTCATCGGCCCATGCCCGGATCACGGTGCGAGCGTGCGCGAGGCTGAGGAATAGCGTCTCGTTGAGCAGTTCATCGCGCATGCGACCGTTGAAGTTCTCGACATACCCGTTCTGCATCGGTCGGCCCGGCGCGATGTAGTGCCATTCGACCTTCGCCTCGCCTGACCATACGAGCACCGCATTCGAGGTCAGCTCGGTGCCGTTATCGCTGACGATCATGCCTGGTCGGCCGCGCTCGGCGACTAGGTCGGCCAGCTCGCGTACGACCCGCCTGCCGGAGATCGAGGTGTCGACCACAGCCCGCAGGCATTCGCGGGTGACGTCGTCTACGATGTTCAACACCCGGAAGCGCCGACCGGTGGCGAGCTGGTCGTGCACAAAGTCCAGGCTCCAGCGCTGGTTGGGCAGCGCCAGAACCGGCCTAGGCGCCCGCGCGCCCATGGCGCGCCTTCGTCCCTTCCTGCGCCTGACGGTCAGGCCCTCCTCGCGATAGAGCCGCTGCGTCTTCTTGCGATTGATGGTGACGCCGTCCCGCCGCAACAGGATGTGCAGCCGCCGGTAGCCGAACCGGCGACGCTGACCGGCCAGCTCGCGCAGCCGCGCCCGCAGACTTTCGTCCCCGTCTTGGCGCGAGCGGTAGCGCATGCTCGTCCGGTCGGCCCCGATCACGGCGCAGGCGCGCCGCTCGCTCATCCCGAACCCAGCCTGCAACCGCGCGACCGCCTCCCGCTTGGCGGCCACGCTCACCACTTTTTTGCCAGCAGGTCTTTCAACCCCGCATTGTCCAGCATGGCGTCGGCCAGCAGCCGCTTCAGCCTGCCGTTCTCGTCCTCCAGCGCTCGTAGCCGCTTCGCCTCGGACACCTCCAGGCCGCCATACTTGGCCTTCCAGGCGTAGTAGGTCGCGCTCGACAGCCCGTACTTCCGGCACAGCTCCGTCACCACCGCGCCCGCCTCGGCCTCCTTCAGAATGCCAATGATCTGCTCTTCCGAAAACTGCTTCCGCTTCATTCCGTCGTCCCTTCGAGGGGCCGGTCTCTAGGTCCAACTGGATGAAGAAACGGGGGTCACGTCAAAAGACCCAGCCGAGGAAATCGAGGAGCGGGGAGCGCCGTTTGATGGTGGGTTCGCCTGAGCCACAGGCTGCCGTTCGCTATCGACGACGCGAGAACTTCGATGCGACGTTCATGCAACCTTATCGAGCCATACGGAAATTGCGGAGAGGGGTCCCGTGAGGGAACCGCGCTATCGGTCCTGTCAGAAAAGCTCGCAATCACAACACCTTAGCAGCGATATTGTGGTGCCCAGGAGAGGACTCGAACCTCCACGACCTTGCGGTCACTGGCACCTGAAGCCAGCGCGTCTACCAATTCCACCACCTGGGCAGGTGCGGTGGCGGGCGATTAGCCGGGGGTCGGTGGGGTGTCAACCGCCCGTCATGCCGGTTGGTGCGTTTCGGCGCATGCGCGGGTTGTGTTCGGCCAAGCGGTTGGGCATGGCCGATCGATGCCGCACTGCGGCACCGGATCATCGAACGACGGGGACGAGGCGAGATGGAGCAGCAGCTGGTTACGCTCTTCGGCGGCGGGGGCTTCCTTGGCCGCTATGTCGCGCAGGCGCTGCTAAAGGCGGGCGCGCGGGTGCGCGTGGCCGAACGCGATCCCTCGGACGCCTTCTTCATCCGCCCGCTCGGCGGCCTCGGCCAGACGCAGTTCGTCGGCACCGACATCACCCGTGCGGACAGCGCCGCCCGCGCGGCCGAAGGGTCGCACGCGGTCGTCAACCTTGTCGGCGTCCTCAAGGGCGATTTCCGGCGGATGCATGTCGAGGCCGCGCGTAATGCCGCCGCCGCCGCCGCCGCGGTCGGCGCGCGCGCCTTCGTGCAGGTCTCGGCGATCGGCGCCGATCCGGAATCGCCCTCCGCCTACGGCCGCAGCAAGGCCGATGGCGAGCGGGCGGTGCGCGAGGCCTTCGCCGGCGCCACCATCGTCCGCCCCTCGGTGCTGTTCGGCCCGGAGGACGATTTCGTGAACCGCTTCGGACGGCTGATCCGCCTGCTGCCGCTGGTACCGGTGCTGGCGGGTGAGACGAAGCTGCAACCGGCCTGGGTGGCCGACGTCGCCCGCGCCATCGCCGCCGCCGCGCTCGATCCCGCAGGCCATGCCGGCCGCACCTATCACCTCGGCGGCCCGGAGGTGATGACGATGGCCGCGCTCAACCGCCGCATCGCCGCACTGACCGGGCGCAACCGCTCCTTCCTCGATCTGCCGGACAGCGTCGGCGCGATGCTGGCGAACGGCCTCGGCTGGCTGCCCGGCGCGCCGATCACCGCCGATCAATGGGCGATGCTCTCGCGCGACAATGTCGTGCCGGCGGAGGCCGCGGGGTTCGAGGCGTTCGGCATCGCGCCTACGCCCCTCGCCGCGGTGGCCCCCGGCTGGCTGGTCCAGTATCGGCGCGAGGGGCGCTTCTCGCTCGGCAATCCGGCGTGAAGGGTATCGCCGATCCCGTCATCCTCGGCATCGTCGAGGGGCTGACCGAATTCCTGCCCGTTTCCTCCACCGGCCACCTGATCCTCGCCAGTGCGCTGCTCGGCTATGACGAGGCGCGCTGGGCGACGTTCAACATCGTCATCCAGCTCGGCGCGATCCTGGCGGTGGTGGTGCTCTACTGGCGGACCTTCTGGAAGGTGGCGACGGGGCTGGTCGCGGCCGATCCGCGCTCGTGGCGGTTCCTGCGCAACATCCTCCTCGCCTTCCTGCCGGCGGTGGCGATCGGCCTCGTCCTCCATCGCCAGATCGAAGCGATGCTGAGCCGCCCCGATATCGTCGCGGTGGCGCTGATCGTGGGCGGCATCGCCATCCTCGTCATCGAACGCTTCGCCCCGCGCGGGCGGATCACGGGGGTGGAGGACGTGCCGGCCGGCCGCACCTTCGGCATCGGCCTCATCCAGTGTCTCGCGATGGTGCCGGGCGTCAGCCGCTCGGGCGCGACGATCATGGGGGCGCTGTCGCTGGGCATCGATCGGCGGACCGCGGCCGAATTCAGCTTCTTCCTCGCCGTGCCGACCATGCTCGGCGCGACGACGCTCGAACTCGTCAAGAATCGTGAAACGCTGCTGGCGGGCGGCGGCGGGGTGGGGCCGGGGACGATCGCGATCGGGTTCGTCACCGCATTCCTCGTGGCGCTCGTCGTGATCCGCGCCTTCGTCGGCATCATCTCGCGGCACGGCTTCGGTCCGTTCGCCTGGTATCGCATCGTCGCCGGCACGATCGCGCTGATCGCGCTTAACAGATAGGTCCGTAACGGAACTGTAAAGGCATGCAGTTTTGGCAATTACGGAAATGCGATGCCGGAATGCCATTGAAATAGGTCAGCATCCGTGACGTAGTGCTGTTTTTCGACGTGACACGTCAGCAGTTCCATGAGACATCGTCCACGAACGTGGAGGACGGTGTGGCGGACAATCCGATGTTGGCATTCGTGCGGCTCGACCAGAGCTACCCGGAAAAGCGCGGCGCCGCGGACCGGCGCGAGGATTTCGCGGAGATCGCGCGCGCTTATGCCGTGCCCGATGCCGAAGCGCAGGCATCGCGCTGTTCGCAATGCGGCGTGCCCTATTGCTCGACGCACTGCCCGCTCCACAACCACATTCCCGACTGGCTACGCCTGACCGCCGAGGGGCGGCTGCGCGAGGCCTATGAGCTGAGTAACGCGACCTCGACGATGCCCGAGATCTGCGGCCGCATCTGCCCGCAGGATCGGCTGTGCGAGGGCAATTGCGTCATCGAATTCTCCGGCCACGGTGCCGTCACGATCGGTTCGGTCGAGAAGTTCATCACCGATACCGCCTGGGCCGAGGGCTGGGTGGAGCCGCTGCGCCCGTTGCCCGATCGCGGCCAGTCGGTCGGAATCATCGGGGCCGGCCCGGCCGGGCTGACCGCGGCCGAACTGTTGCGCGCACGCGGCTATGAGGTTCACGTCTACGATCGGCACGATCGGCCGGGCGGGCTCCTCACCTACGGCATCCCCGGTTTCAAGCTGGAGAAGCCGGTGGTCGAGCGGCGGGTCAAGCGGCTCGAGGATGGCGGCATCGTCTTCCACCGCGGCTTCGCGGTGGGCACCGACGCCACGCTGGAGGAGCTGCGCGAGCGCCACGATGCGATCCTCGTCGCCACCGGCGTCTACAAGGCCCGGGCGCTGAAGGCGCCCGGCGTCGGTGCTGCGGGCGTGGTCGAGGCGCTCGACTATCTCACCGCCTCCAACCGCAAGGGCTTCGGCGATGCGGTTCCGGCGTTCGAGGACGGCAGCCTCGATGCCGCCGGCAAGAATGTCGTCGTCATCGGCGGCGGCGATACGGCGATGGATTGCGTGCGCACCGCCATCCGCCAGGGTGCCGCCTCGGTGAAGTGCCTCTACCGGCGCGACCGGGCCAACATGCCCGGATCGCAGCGCGAGGTGAAGAATGCCGAGGAGGAGGGCGTCGAGTTCGTCTGGCTCGCCGGGCCGGAGGCGTTCCACGGCAGCGATCGGGTGGAAGGCGTGCAGGTCGCAAAGATGCGGCTGGGCGAGCCGGATGCGTCCGGCCGCCGCTCGCCCGAGGCCGATCCCGGCGCCGACTATCGCCTCGATGCCGATCTGGTCATCAAGGCGCTCGGCTTCGATGCGGAGGATCTGCCCAGGCTGTTCGACGCGGCCGAACTGGGCGTCACCCGCTGGGGCACGCTGCGCGTCGACCATCGCACGATGCAGACCAGCCTCGAAGGCGTCTTCGCCGCCGGCGACATCGTCCGCGGCGCCAGCCTCGTCGTCTGGGCGATCCGCGACGGCCGCGACGTGGCCGACCAGATGCACGCCTTCCTGAAGGCACGGAAGGGTGCCACCGCCGCCCGCGCCCCCGTCGCCGCCTGACCGAAAGCCGCCGATGCGCCTCACGCCGCACGAGATCGCCGCGATCAAGACCGCCGCCGCCGAGGCCTTCGGCGCGGACGCGGTGGTGCGCCTGTTCGGCAGCCGCGTGCGCGACGATCTGCGCGGGGGCGACATCGATCTGCTTATCGAGGTCGCCCCCGGCCATGCCGGCATCGCGCGCGAGACGCGGTTCGAAAGCGTGCTGTTCCGCCATATCGACGAACAGAAAGTCGACCTGGTGATCGTCGAACGCGGCACCGATCCCGGTCCGTTCGCAAGGATGGTGTCGCGCGATGCGGTGTTGCTGCAATGACGCCCGACGAACGCCTGCTGGTGGATCACCTCGCTGCCGTCGACCGGCTTGAGGCCGGGTTTGACCGTGCCGTGGAGCGAGCGGGGGCGCTGTTGCCCATCGATGGGCCGCGGATCGACGCCCTGCCGATCGAGGCGGAGGAGACGATCCTCGCCTTCCTCAAGCGCTACGAACAGTTCGAGGATCTAATCCACCGTACCCTCCGCCTCGTCTCGCAGGCGATGGATCTTGGCAGGCGCGACTTTATGACCCCGCGCGACGTGGCCAATCGCGCCGAGAAGTTCGGGGTCGTGGAGGACGCGGAGGATTGGGCGAATGCGGTGCGTGCGCGCAACGCCCTCAGCCACGAATATCCGCTCGATCCGCACAAACGCGCCGGACAAATCAATGCCGCATGGGCCGCCGTGCCGACGCTGACGTCGGTCGCCCGCAACATCCGCCAGTTCGTAAAGCAGGAAGGCCTCGTGCCATGACGCACTATCCCACCCCCGAACATGCCCGCCTCGCCGAGGAGGGCATGTATCGCCCCGATCACGAGGGCGATGCCTGCGGCGTTGGCCTGGTCGCCGCGACCGACGGCGTCGCCTCGCGCCGGGTCGTCACGGCGGCGATCGATGCGCTGAAGGCGGTGTGGCACCGGGGTGCGGTGGATGCGGACGGCAAGACCGGCGACGGTGCCGGCATCCACCTCGACCTGCCGGCGCGCTTCTTCGACGATGCGATCGAGATGGGCGGCCACAAGCCGCTGCCCAACCGCCTCGCCGTCGGCATGATCTTCCTGCCGCGCACCGATCTGGGCGCGCAGGAGACGTGCCGCACGATCGTGGAAAGCGAGATCATCGATTTCGGCTACACCATCTACGGCTGGCGGCAGGTGCCCGTCGACGTCTCGGTGATCGGCGACAAGGCGATGCTGACGCGCCCCGAGATCGAACAGATCATGATCGCGGGGCCGCTGCCCGATGCCGAGAGCGAGGCCGAGTTCGAGAAGAAGCTCTACCTCGTCCGCCGCCGCATCGAGCGCAAGGTGATCGAGGCGCAGATCCAGGGCTTCTACGTCTGTTCGCTGTCCGCCCGCTCGATCATCTACAAGGGGCTGTTCCTCGCCGAGGAGCTGTCGGTCTTCTATCCGGACCTACAGGACGAGCGGTTCACCAGCCGCGTCGCCATCTTCCACCAGCGCTATTCCACCAACACCTTCCCGCAATGGTGGCTGGCGCAGCCGTTCCGCTGCCTCGCCCACAATGGCGAGATCAACACGATCCGCGGCAACAAGAACTGGATGAAGAGCCACGAGATCAAGATGGCCAGCATCGCGTTCGGCGAGCATTCGGACGAGATCAAGCCGCTGATCCCGAGCGGCGCATCGGACACGGCGGCGCTGGACGCGGTGTTCGAGGCGATCTGCCGTTCGGGCCGCGATGCGCCCACCGCCAAGCTTATGCTGGTGCCCGAGGCGTGGCAGGGCCGCGACAATCTCGCGCCGCAAGTGCAGGCGATGTATTCCTATTTCGCCAGCGTGATGGAACCGTGGGACGGCCCGGCGGCGCTGGCGACGACCGACGGCCGCTGGGTGGTGGCCGGCGTCGATCGCAACGCGCTGCGCCCGCTCCGCACCACGCTGACGGCCGACAATCTGCTGATCGTCGGATCGGAGACGGGGATGGTCGTCGTCCCCGAAAGCGCGGTCGTCGCCAAGGGGCGGATGGGCCCCGGCCAGATGATCGCGATCGATCTGGAGGAGGGCAGGCTCTACACCGATGCCGAGGTGAAGGCGCGGATCGCGGGCGAGAAGCCCTATGGCGAATGGATCGCCGGCTTCCGCGCGCTCGCCGACCTGCCGGTGCCCGAGGGCGAGCACATCCCCCGCTGGAGCCGGGCCGAACTGCTGCGCCGCCAGACCGCGGCCGGGCAGAGCATGGAGGATATGGAGCTGATCCTGGCGCCCCAGATCGAGGACGCCAAGGAAGCGATCGGTTCGATGGGCGACGATACGCCGCTCGCCGTCATTTCCGCCAAGTCGCGCCTGATCAGCCAGTTCTTCCGCCAGAACTTCAGCCAGGTGACCAACCCGCCGATCGACTCCTTACGCGAAACGCGGGTGATGAGCCTCAAGACGCGCTTCGGCAACCTCGCCAACATTCTCGATCGCGATGCCGTCCAGTCCGACGTGCTGGTGCTCGACAGCCCCGTCCTGTCCTGCGCGGAATGGGAGACGCTCAAGAGCCATTTCGGCCGCAACGCCGCGACGATCGACTGCACCTATCCGGCAGACGACAATCCCGATGCGCTGCGCCACGCTATCGCTCATGTCCGCACCCAGGCCGAACAGGCGGTACGCGAGGGCAAGAGCGAGCTGTTCCTGACCGACGAGACCGTCGGGGCGGACCGGATCGCGATCCAGATGGTGCTGGCCGCCGCCGCCGTCCACACCCACCTCGTCCGCAAGGGGCTGCGCTCCTATGCGTCGATCAACGTGCGCGCGGCCGAATGCCTCGACACCCATTATTATGCGGTGCTGATCGGCGTCGGCGCCACGACCGTGAACGCCTATCTGGCCGAAGCGGCGGTGGCGGATCGCCACGCGCGCGGCCTGTTCGGCGATCTCACGCTTGCCGATTGCCTCAAGCGGCGGCGCAAGGCGATCGACGACGGTCTCTTGAAGATCATGTCGAAGATGGGGATCGCGGTGATCTCCAGCTATCGCGGCGGCTACAATTTCGAGGCGGTGGGCCTGAGCCGGGCGCTCGTCAACGATCTGTTCCCCGGCATGCCCGCCAAGATCTCGGGCGAGGGCTATGCCTCGCTCCAGCTTTCCGCGCGCATCCGCCACGATCTCGCCTATGACGAGGTGGTGACGGCGCTGCCGGTGGGCGGTTTCTACCGCCAGCGGGCGGGCGGCGAGAGCCATGCCTATTCGGCGCAGCTGATGCACCTGCTGCAATCCGCGGTCGGCAGCGACAGCTACTCGCAATATCTGCAATTCTCGCGCGGGGTGCGCGATCTGCCGCCGGTCTATCTGCGCGACCTGCTGGAGTTCAACTGGGCGCGCGAGCCCGTCGCGATCGACAGCGTCGAGGCGATCACCGAAATCCGCAAGCGTTTCGTGACGCCGGGCATGTCGCTGGGCGCGCTTTCGCCGGAAGCGCATGAGACGCTGGCGATCGCGATGAACCGCATCGGCGCCAAGGCGGTGTCGGGCGAGGGCGGCGAGGACAAGATCCGCTACACGCCCTATCCGAACGGCGACAACGCCAATTCGGTCATCAAGCAGATCGCCTCCGGCCGCTTCGGCGTCACCGCCGAATATCTGGGATCGGCCGAGGAGCTGGAGATCAAGGTCGCGCAAGGGGCCAAGCCCGGCGAGGGCGGGCAGCTGCCCGGCTTCAAGGTGACCGAGATGATCGCCCGCCTGCGCCATTCGACGCCGGGCGTGACGCTCATCAGCCCGCCGCCGCACCACGACATCTATTCGATCGAGGATCTGGCGCAGCTGATCTACGATCTGAAGCAGATCAACCCGCGCGCGCGCGTCTGCGTGAAGCTCGTCTCCTCCGCCGGCATCGGCACCGTCGCGGCGGGCGTTGCCAAGGCGCATGCGGATGCGATCCTCGTCGCCGGCCATGTCGGCGGCACCGGCGCGTCCCCGCAGACCAGCATCAAATATGCCGGCACGCCGTGGGAGATGGGGCTGACCGAGGTCAACCAGGTGCTGACGCTCAATGGCCTGCGCCACCGCGTCAAGTTGCGCACCGACGGCGGCCTCAAGACGGGGCGCGACATCGTCATCGCCGCGATCCTGGGTGCGGAGGAATATGGCATCGGCACGCTCAGCCTCGTGGCGATGGGCTGCATCATGGTGCGCCAGTGCCATTCCAACACCTGTCCGGTGGGCGTCTGCACGCAGGACGATGCGCTCCGCCAGAAGTTCGTCGGCACGCCCGAGAAGGTCATCAACCTGATGACCTTCATCGCCGAGGAGGTGCGCGAGATCCTCGCGCGGCTCGGCGTCCGCTCGCTGGACGAGGTGATCGGCCGCACCGAATTGCTGCGGCAGGTGAGCCGCGGCGCCGAGCACCTCGACGACCTCGACCTCAACCCGATCCTCGCCAAGGTGGACGCGCCCGATCATCATCGCCGCTTCCAGATCGCCACCTTCCGCAACGACGTGCCGGACAGCCTGGACGCGCAGATGATCCAGGACGCCAAGGCGGTGTTCGAGCGGGGCGAGAAGATGCAGCTGACCTATACGGTGCGCAACACGCACCGCGCCGTCGGCACGCGCATCTCGGCCGAGATCACGAGGCGGTTCGGCATGGCGGCGCTGGCGGACGGGCATGTCACCGTCCGGCTGCGCGGTTCGGCCGGCCAGTCGCTGGGCGCCTTCGCGGTGAAGGGTCTGACGTTGGAGGTGCTGGGCGACGCCAACGACTATGTCGGCAAGGGCCTGTCGGGGGCGACCATCGTCGTCCGCCCGACCGTCTCGTCGCCGCTCGAGACCAAGGCCAACACGATCATCGGCAACACCGTCCTCTACGGCGCAACCTCGGGCAAATTGTTCGCCGCGGGGCAGGCGGGCGAGCGGTTCGCCGTCCGCAACTCGGGCGCGCTCGTCGTGATCGAGGGCTGCGGCGACAATGGCTGCGAATATATGACCGGCGGCACCGCCGTGATCCTCGGCCGCGTCGGTGACAATTTCGGCGCGGGGATGACGGGGGGCATGGCCTTCGTCCTCGACGAGGACGACAGCTTCGCCGCCGCCGCCAATCCCGAAAGCATCACCTGGGTGCGGCTTGGTTCCGCCTATTGGGAGACGCGGCTGAAGTCGCTCGTCGCCGAACATGCGGTGAAGACGGGCAGCAAGTGGGCGCATACCATCCTCGACGATTGGGATCGCTGGCGCGGCCGCTTCTGGCAGGTCTGCCCGAAGGAGATGCTGACCCGTCTCGATCATCCGCTGAACGACGAGGCCGAGGCGATGGAGGCGGCGGAATGAGCGCGCGCCTCTTCTACGTCGAACTGCCGGCGGTGGGCGGCCCGCCGGCCGCCTTCTACGAACAGGCGTTCGGCTGGTCGCTGACCGCCTTCGGTCCCAATTATGCGGCGACGACGACCGGCGATACCGACATCGGCCTCCAGGCCGATCCGGCCGAGGCGCCGGCGGCACCGCTGCCGGTGATCCTCGTCGACGATCTGGAAGCCGCCCAAGCCGCGGTCGCGGCGGCAGGCGGCACGATCGTGAAGCCGATCTTCGCCTTCCCCGGCGGCCGCCGCTTCCACTTCCGCGATCCGACCGGCAACGAACTGGCGGTCTGCACGGAAGACCATTGATCGCCACGATCGCGATCCTGACGACCACCGTCGCCAGCGCCGCCGAGGCCGATGCGCTGGCGGCGGCGCTGGTGGGCGAGCGGCTGGCCGCCTGCGTCCAGTCCGCCCCCGTCCGGTCCTGCTATCGCTGGGAGGGGGCGGTGACGACCGCCGACGAACGCCTGCTGACGATCAAGACCGCCCCCGATCGCGCCGCCGCCCTTGCCGAGCGGCTGGCGACGCTCCACCCCTACGACCTGCCCGAGATCGTCACGGTCCTTGCCGAGGCGTCGGTGGAATATGCGGCCTGGGTGCGCGAAGAGACGTCGGCCTTCAATCGCGATTGACGGCATCGCCCGCCCCGTGGCACTGCATCGGCCACGCGGGTGTAGCTCAATGGTAGAGCAGAAGCTTCCCAAGCTTACGACGGGGGTTCGATTCCCCTCACCCGCTCCATCTTCACGATCGAGGCCAGCGGGGTTTCCGGGGGCTAACCGGAAACGACGGCATGGTGCCGATGGCCGTCACGCGCGGCAGGCCATGCCGCGTTCGTCCCGCGCCTGCCGAAGCAGGTGACGGGAGCGGTGGCGGACGACGGCTGTCGGAAGGCTGAGCGGCCCATACAGGCTGACGACAGGATCGGGCATCGGCTGGGCATGGAGGATCGCGGCGATGACAGCGGATACCGGATCGATCGTGATCCTCACCGGGGCCGGCATCTCCGCCGAATCGGGGCTCGCGACCTTCCGCGCGGCCGATGGCCTGTGGGAAGGGCACCGCGTCGAGGATGTCTGCACGCCCGAGGCGTTCGCGCGCGACCCGGCCTTCGTCCAGCGCTTCTACGACGCGCGGCGGGCGGCGATGCTGGCGGCCGAACCCAACGCCGCACACCGCGCGCTGGCGCGGCTCGATCGCGAATGGCCGGGCGACCTGCTGATCGTGACGCAGAATGTGGATGATCTGCACGAACGCGCCGGGGCGACGCGGCTTCTCCACATGCACGGCGCGCTGCGGACCGCCTGGTGCCTCGCCTGCGGCGGGCGGCCGGCATGGGACGGGCGGCTGGAGGACGGACCGGCTTGCCCGGCCTGCGGCGTCACCGGGGCGATGCGGCCCGATATCGTCTGGTTCGGGGAGATACCCTATCAGATGGAGCGGATCGCGGCGGCGGTGGCACGCGCCGATCTGTTCGTGTCGATCGGCACGTCGGGCGCGGTCTACCCGGCGGCCGGCTTCGTCCAGACCGCGCGCCACCATGGCGCCGATACGCTGGAACTGAACCTCGAACCCTCGGCGGGCTCCTTCCTGTTCGCCGAAAGCCGGATGGGGCGGGCGAGCGAGACGGTGCCCGAATGGGTGGACGAATTGCTGGCCATCACTTGACCCAGTCGAGCCCGATCTCCTCGTAGAGGCCGCGATCCTCCTCCCAGCGGGGGGCGACCTTGACGTGGAGGAAGAGGTGGACCGGCCGGTCGAGCAGGCGGCCGATCTCCTCGCGGGCGCGCTGGCCGATCTCCTTCAGCCGCGCGCCGCGCTTGCCCAGCACGATCGCCTTCTGCGTATCGCGCGCGACCAGGATCTGCTGATGGATCGCGACCGATCCGTCGCGCCGCTCCTCATATTTCTCGGTCTCGACCGCCGAAGCATAGGGCAATTCGGCGTGGAGCTGGAGGTAGAGCTGTTCGCGCGTCACCTCCGCCGCCAGCATGCGGTCGGTCGCGTCGGACACCTGATCCTCGGGGAAATGCCACGGCCCCTCGGGCATGCGCGCCGCGAGCGCGTTCTTGAGATCGGCGACGCCGTCCCCCGTCTGCGCCGAAACCATGAAGATCGCCTCGGGCGCCAGCGCCGTCTCCAGCGCGGCGGCAAGGCCCAGCAGGTCGCCCTTGGCGGTCACGTCCACCTTGTTGAGCACCAGTATCTTCGGCTCGCGCCGCTGGCGGATCGCCTCGATCAGCGGTTCCAGCTTGCGGTTCATGCCGGCCTGCGCATCCACCACGAAGGCGATCGCGTCGGCGTCGGCGGCGCCGCTCCATGCGGCGGCGACCATCGCCCGATCGAGCCGGCGGCGCGCCTCGAAGATGCCCGGCGTATCGACCAGCATCAGCTGGTCCGCCCCTTCGATGGCGATGCCCATCAGCCGCGCCCGCGTCGTCTGCGGCTTGGCCGAGACGATCGCGACCTTCTGTCCGACCAGCGCATTGACCAGCGTCGATTTGCCGGCATTGGGCGCGCCGACCAGCGCGACGAGGCCGCAGCGCGTGACGGGGACGTCGGCTTCGGGGGGCGGGGTCATGCGATCTTCTCCAGCAGGATGCGGGCGGCCTCGGCCTCGGCCTCGCGCTTCGAGGCGCCGGTGGCGGATGCCTCGGCACCGGCCCGCCCCGGCAGCGCGACCGAGACGGTGAAGCGCGGCGCGTGATCGGGGCCGGAGCGGTGGGCGGTGGTGTAGACGGGCGGGCGGCAGCGGTTGGCGGCGGCCCATTCCTGCAACGCCGCCTTGGGGTGACGCGGGGCGACGCCATCGGCGAAGCGGGCGAAGGCGCGCTCGACGAAGGCGGCGGCGGCGGGCAGGCCGGCTTCGAGGAAGATCGCGCCGATCAGCGCCTCCACCGCATCGCCCACCACATTGTCGCTGTGCACGGCGCCGTCGTCGCGCGCCTGCTTGCCGAGGATCAGCCGCTCCGGCACGCCGATCGCGCGGCCGACCGTGGCGCACGTCTCGCGGCTGACCATCGCGTTCAGCCGGCGCGACAGCACGCCCTCCGCCTCGTCAGGAAACAGGCGGTAGAGCATGGCGGCGACGGAGACGCCCAGGACCCGATCGCCCAGAAACTCCAGCCGCTCGTAATCGGCCTCGTTGCGGCTGGAATGGGTGAGCGCGCGCGCGAACAGCGCCGGATCGCGGGGGGCATGGCCCAAAGCGTCGGCCGCCCAGGCGGCGAGATCGGGGGCAGGGGAAAGATCGGTCACGATCCCGGCCCTATAGGCTCACGGGGCGGGGTGGAAGGGCGGGGCGCCCGAACGAAACCGGCCGGGAACTTTCGTCCCCGGCCGGCTGCGCGTCCATTCCCTTGCGGGAAGATCAGAAGCGATAGGTGGTCGACACCGTCACGCTGTGCCGCGCGAAATCGCGGAACTGGCGGTTGAGCTGGGTGCCGGCCGCGTTGGCGCGGATGAATGGGTTGCCCGCCGGGCCGCCCGCGACGTTGACGGTATAGTCGTTGTCGCGCAGCGCGGTGAACAGATATTGGGCGCCGATCGAGAAGCGGCCGATCTTCTGCTCGATGCCGCCGCCATAGGTGTAACCCCAGACATTGTCCTTCCACGCTTCCGTGCGGGCATCGCTGCCGTTCGGGTTGGTGAAGGTGTTGGTCGTGTTGGTCGTCGTGAAGCGGTTGCGCACGCGGCCATAGGCGCCGCCGCCCGTGGCGTAGACCAGCGTCGAAGGCTCCGGCGTGAACAGGTTGAAGGCATAGCCGGCGCGGGCGCGCAGCGTGCCGACGCCGCGCAGGCCGCGCGACAGCGTATAGTTGGCGGGCGTCGTGCTGAAGCCGCTCAGATAGTCGTTCACGTTGGAATTGCCGTAATCGACGACGGCGCCGACGACGATCGCGTTACCGATCTGATAGTCGAAACCGGCGACGGCGGCATATTCGAGCGCATTCTTGTCGGCACGGCAGCCGGCGCCGCGCGCGCTGGTCAGCGCCAGGCCGCCGCAGAAGCCGGGCGAGAAGGCGTTGGCGCCCGTCGCGGTGGTGACGGTGTCGTTGAAATTGCCGTCACGGTTCGTGTCGAAACCGACGCGCTCGTCATTGTCGTTCGGCTGCCAGCTGTAGCCGGCACGGCCGCCGACGTAGAAGCCGGTCCAGCTCGTCTCCGGGTCCATCTGCGCCGCCGCGGGCGAGGCGGCCACGAAGGTGGCGGCGGCAAGACCCGCGCCGATCACGAACTTCTTCATACAATAATCCCTTTCCTTGCAGCCGGCCGTGGCCGACGCGACGGTCCGCTTACAGGCAACCGCCTGTCGCGGGGAAGACGCGGTTCGGTTCGATTGGTTTCTGCGTCAAAACAATTCTCCAGGGGGTGTTGCTGCACTGCAACGGTCATCGTCAACCGGCATAGCGCGGCTCGGGCAGGCCCTTGCAGCCGAGGCCGTCGATCACGAACAGGCATCCATCGCCGTCCGCCACCGGCTTGCCGAGAAATCCCGCATTTAGACTAAGTACATAGAGCCGATCGAGGTCCGGCCCGCCGAACATCACGCTGGCCGGATAGACGACGGGCATGTCGATGACGCGGCTCAAGGTTCCGTCGGGATCGAAGCACACTACCTTGCCGCCCTCGCAGATCGCCACCCACAGCCGGCCTGCCGCATCGACGGTGGCGCCATCGGGGATCCCGCCCAGATCGGCCGTGTCGGCGAAGGGGCGGCGGTTCGCGGCGCGGCCGGTTTTAGGATCGTAATCATAGGCGTAGATCAGGCGGCGGACGCTGTCGGCATGGTAGAAGGTCCGCCCGTCGGGCGACCAGCAGGGGCCGTTGCCGAGGATCAGATCGTCGTCGATCGCGGTCAGCCGCCGGTCGCGCCCAAGCGACCAGACATGACCGCGCGGCTCGCTCATGCCGCGATGGCTGGTGGCGGTGACGAAGCGGCCCGCCGGATCGACCTTGCCGTCGGCGAACTGCACGTCGGGGTCGGCCGGGTCGGGCAGCGCGAACGGGCTGCACTCGCCGGTCGAGAAGTCGAGCGCGTGGATGCCGTTGGCCAGCGCCACGATCGCGCCGCCGCCGGTGCGCAGCGCCATCGATCCGATCACCTCCGGCACGTCCCAGCCCGTCACCGCGCCGCTCGCCTCGTCGCGCCGCCAGACGCGGCGGCCGAGGATGTCGATCCAGTAGAGCGCCTGTTCGGCGACGTCCCACAACGGGCCTTCGCCGATCACGCATTTCGGCACGTCGACGACGCTGATCTCCATTCCGCCTCTCCCAGGGGTTGTGCCGGAAAGGCTAGGCGGCAAGCCGGACCATATCAATCGTTAGAATCGCATACCGATCCGCTCGGGGCGGGCGGCGGGCCACCAGGTGCGCGGATCGAGCAGCCGGGCCGAACCGTCGGTCGAAAAGACGCCGATCTCGGCGCGTCCGACGAGGTTGACGAGCGGAACCAGCCCGACGCCGCCGCCCTCCTCCGCCGGAAAGCGGCTGTCGGCGGACCGATCGCGATTGTCGCCCATCAGGAACAGGTGGCCCGGCGGCACCGTCACCGGCCCGCGATCGTCGGCGGTGGTGTCGCCCAGATCGATCACCTCATAGGCGCGGCCGCCGGGCAGGGTCTCGCGATAGCGGCGATAGCGGCACGCCTCGCTGCCGTCGGCCTCGCGCTCCAGCGCGATGCGGGCGGGCGGGGCGGGGCGGCACGGGCTGTTGGGGGAGACGGGCACCAGCAGATCGGCGACGCGCAGCTTGGGCACGGGCGCGCCGTTCAGCACGATCCGCCCGCCGTCCATCGCCACCCGGTCCCCGGGCAGGCCGATGACGCGCTTTATATAGTCGACGCGTCTCGTCGGCGGCGCCTTGAACACGACCACGTCGCCACGTTCGGGCAGCCGTTCGCCGATCCGTCCGGCGAACAGCGGCGGCGCGAACGGCAGGCTGTAGCGCGAGAAGCCGTAGGGCCATTTGGCGACGAACAGATAATCGCCCACCATCAGCCGCGGCAGCATCGATTCCGATGGGATCACGAACGTCGCGAAGACGAAGCTGCGCAGCAGCACCGCCACCAGGACGAGGCCGATGGCGAAGCGCAGCTCGCTCCACCAGGTGCGGGGGCGGGGGGCGGCCATGGCGTAAGCGGCCGCCGGTCAGCGGTCGCCGGCCAGCCGCATGTCCAGATAGCCGTCCACCGACCGCATCAGCTCGGGCATCTCATGCTCGAAGAAGTGGTTAGCGCCGGGGATCGTATCGTGATGGATGGTGATGTGCTTTTGCGTGCGCAGCTTGTCGACCAGCTTTTGCACCGCCGACGGCGTCACCACCTCGTCCGCCTCGCCCTGGATGATGATGCCCGAGGACGGGCAGGGGGCGAGGAAGGTGAAGTCGTACATGTTGGCGGGCGGCGCCACCGAGATGAAGCCCTTGATCTCGGGCCGGCGCATCAGGAGCTGCATGCCGATCCACGCGCCGAACGAGACGCCCGCGATCCACGTCGTCTGCGCCTCGCGGTGGATCGACTGCACCCAGTCGAGCGCGGAGGCGGCGTCGGAAAGCTCGCCGACGCCGTTGTCGAACGTCCCCTGGCTCTTGCCGACGCCGCGGAAGTTGAAGCGCAGCGTCGCGAAGCCGCGGCGGACGAACGTCTGATACATGGCCTGGACCATGCGGTTGTTCATCGTGCCCCCGGCCTGCGGGTGCGGATGCAGGATCATCGCGACGGGTGCGCGCGGGCGGGTGCCCGGCTGGAACCGGCCTTCGAGACGCCCCTCCGGGCCGGGAAAGATCACTTCGGGCATGGCACCTGCTTGGGTAAACGGGGGGTGGCGGACCCGGAACGGGTATGTGCCGGCAAGGCGCTGCCTATATAGAAAGCGCGCCCCGCTCCGCAATCGTTCCGAAGGCTTGGCCCTTGCCCGACCGCATCTACCTCGATCATGCCGCCGCCACGCCCGTGCTGCCCGCGGCGGCGGCGGCGATGGCGGCGGCGGTGGCGCGCTGGGCCAATCCCTCCAGCCCGCACGCCGAGGGCCGCGCCGCCCGCGCCGCGCTGGAGGAGGCCCGGCGGCGGATCGGCGCGGCGCTCGGCTGGCGGCACGACATCGTCTTTACGAGCGGCGCGAGCGAGGCACTGGGGATCGCGCTCGCCCGGCCGGCCCGGCCGCGGCCGGTGCTGGCGAGCGCTGTCGAGCATGCGGCCGTCTTCCGGCAGGCGCCCGGCGCCAGCCCGATCCCGGTCGGCCCGGATGGATGCGTCGATCCCGCAACGCTCGCGGCCATGCTGGCGGATGCGCCCGGCGCGATCGTCGCCATTCAGGCCGCCAATTCGGAGACGGGCGTGCGCCAGCCGCTCGCCGATCTCGCCGTACCGGTGGCGGCCACGGACGGCCTGCTGCTGGCGGATTGCTCGCAGAGCGCCGGGCGGCTGCCGCTGCCGGAGGCGGACCTCATCGTCGTCTCCGCGCACAAGCTGGGCGGGCCGCCGGGGGCGGGCGCCCTGCTGGTCCGCGATCCCGGCATGCTCGCCGCGATCGGCGGGCAGGAACGCGGCTATCGGATCGGCACCGAGAACCTGCCCGCGATCCTCGGCTTCGCCGCCGCGCTCGAAATGCCGGCGGGGGCGGGCGATCCGGCCGGCTGGCGGGCCGATCTCGAAGCGAGGATCGGGGCGCTCGGCGGGATCGTCGTCGGCGCCGCCGCGCCGCGCCTGCCGCAGATCGGCGCCTATCGCCTGCCCGGCATCGCCGCCACGACGCTCCTGATCCGCCTCGACATGGCCGGCTTCGCGATCTCGGCGGGCAGCGCCTGTTCGTCCGGCTCGCTCCACGCGAGCCCGGTGCTGACGGCGATGGGGCTGGGCGCCGCCGCGGCGGCGGAGGTGTTCCGCGTCAGCTTCGGCCACGGTACCACCGCGGCGGAGGTGGACGCCTTCGCCGCCGCGCTCGCCGGCATCGTCGCGGACATCAGGGGGCGGGCATGATCTATCTCGACTATCAGGCGACCACGCCGCTGGCGCCCGAGGCGGCGGCGGCGATGCGCCCCTATCTGGACGGCGCCTTCGGCAATCCCCATTCGCCGCACCGGCCGGGGCGCGAGGCGGCCGCCGCCGTGGCGGTGGCGCACGACCGGATCGTCGCCGCGCTGGAGGCGCCTGCCGGCGGCCGGCTGGTCTTCACCTCGGGTGCCACCGAGGCGGTCAATCAGGCGATCGCCGGCAGCCTGACGCCTGCCCGCCGCCGGATCGTGACGATCGCCACCGAACATGCCTGCGTGTTCGATACGGTGGCGGCGCTCGCCCGCGCCGGCCGGGCCGAGGCGGTGGTGCTGCCGGTCGGCCCGGACGGGCTGGTCGACCTGGATGCCGCGGCCACGGCGATCGACGGCACGACCGCGCTGGTGGCGGCGATGCTCGTCAACAACGAGATCGGCGTCGTCCAGCCGATCGCGGCGCTCGCCAGCCTCGCCCGGGCGGCGGGCGCGCGGATGCTGTGCGATGCGGTGCAGGGCTTCGGGCGCGTGCCCCTGCCGATCGCGGACTGCGACATGGTGGCGCTCTCCGCGCACAAGATCCACGGGCCGAAGGGCATCGGCGCGCTGTGGCTGGCGCCGGGGATCGACCTGCCGCCGCTGCTCCACGGCGGCGGCCAGCAGGGCGGGCTGCGGCCGGGCACGCTGGCGCCGATGCTGTGCGACGGCTTCGGCGTCGCCGCGCGGCTGGCGGCGGAGCGCGCGGACGGCGATGCCGCGCATGTCGCGGCGCTGGCGGATCGCGCGCGCGTGGCGCTGGGCGAAGGATGGGGGCTCAACGGGGCGGAGGCGCCGCGCTACGCCGGCAACCTCAACCTCCGCCGGGCGGGGCTGGATGCGGCGCGGCTCATCTCCGATTGCCGTGGCCTCGCCATTTCGGCAGGATCGGCCTGCGCCAGCGGATCGGGCCGGCCGAGCCATGTGCTCGCCGCGATCGGGCTGGACGATCGAGCGGCACGGTCGAGCCTCAGGATCGGCTTCGGCCGCTATACGACGGAGGCGGAGATAGACGAGGGCATGGCGATGATCGCGCGCGCCGCGGCGGCGCAGGGGAGCCGGGCATGATCCGTGTCCGCTTCCGGTCTGCCGATGGTGCCGAGGTGCGCGAGGTGGCGGCCCCGCCGGGCGCGCGGCTGCTGGAGGTGGCGCAGGCCGATGGCCAGCCGCTGGAAGGGACGTGCGAGGGGCAGATGGCCTGCTCGACCTGCCACGTCATCGTCGATCGCGACGATTGGGCGAAGCTGCCGCCGGCCAGCGAGGAGGAGGAGGATCTGCTCGATCTCGCCGCCTACGCCACCGCCACCTCGCGCCTCGCCTGCCAGATCCGGCTCGAAGGGTTCGATATGCTCACCGTCACGATGCCGCGCGGCACGGTCGATATGGCGCGCAGCCGGTGACGGCGGCGATCGACCGGCGGACGGCGCTGGCGCTGCTCGCCGCGGCCGGCGCGATGCCGGCCGCCGCCCGCACCGCGGACGATGCCGAACTGGCCCGCATCGCGGCGGCGACGGGCGGGCGGATGGGCGTCTTCGCGCTCGATACCGGCAGCGACCGCAGCATCGGCCACGATGCCGACACGCGCTACGCCATGGCTTCCACCTTCAAGCTACCGCTGGCCGCCGCGGTGCTGGACCGGATCGCTAAGGGCAAGGCGTCGCTCGATACGCCGGTCCCGTTCGGGGATGCGGACCTGCTCGACTATGCGCCGGCGGTGAAGGCGGCGGGCGTGCCGGGCACGCTGTCGCTGGAACGGCTGATGGCGGCAGCGATCACGGTCAGCGACAACAGCGCCGCCAATCTACTGCTCCAGCAGGTCGGCGGCCCGCCCGGCCTCACCCGCTTCGCACGGGCGTTGGGGGATCGCGTTACCCGTTTCGACCGGACCGAACCGACGCTCAACACCAATCTGCCCGGCGACCCGCGCGATACCACCACCCCGCGCGCGATGGTGGGGCTGCTGCGCGCGATCCTGCTGGGGCCGGCGCTGCCGCTGCCCGCGCGGGACCGGCTGACGCGCTGGCTGGTCGATTGCCGCACCGGTCTCGCTCGCATCCGGAGCGTGGTGCCCCCCGGCTGGACCGCGGGCGACAAGACCGGCACCGCGGCGCGCGGCGGCGTCAACGACGTCGCCATCCTCTGGCCGCCCGGCCGCCTGCCGATCCTGACCGCGATCTTCGTCGATGCCGCCGATGCCCCGCCGGGCGCGGCCGAGGAAGCGCATCGCGCCGCCGGGCGACGGATCGTGGCGGCCTTCGCCTGATCTTGCCAGCCGCCGCCCTTTCGCCCATATCGCCCGCGGGAGTCGGGCGGACGGTGCCGTCGCCAACTCGGTCAGGTCCGGAAGGAAGCAGCCGCAACGATTTCGTATCGGGTCGTTCCGGCTCCCACCCCCTTCATCGATCACGATTTGTTCGCTCGACTTCCGGGCGGCGGCGGGGGTAGAGCGGGGCCATGGCCGATCCCCAGCCCTATCGCGTCCTCGCGCGCAAATACCGGCCGCAGACCTTTTCGGCGCTGATCGGGCAGGATGCGATGGTCCGCACCCTCGCCAACGCCATCAAGCGCGACCGGCTGGCGCATGCCTTCCTCCTCACCGGCGTGCGCGGCGTCGGCAAGACATCGACCGCGCGGCTGATCGCCAAGGCGCTCAATTGCATCGGGCCGGACGGGCAGGGCGGGCCGACGATCGCGCCGTGCGGGGTGTGCGAACCGTGCGTCGCCATCGCCGAGGGCCGCCATATCGACGTGATTGAGATGGACGCCGCCAGCCATACCGGCGTGGACGACATCCGCGAGATCATCGAGGCGGTGCGCTATGCCGCCGTCTCGGCGCGCTACAAGGTCTACATCATCGACGAAGTGCACATGCTCTCGAAGAACGCCTTCAACGCGCTGTTGAAGACGCTCGAGGAGCCGCCGCCGCACGTCAAGTTCCTGTTCGCCACGACGGAGGTGAACAAGGTGCCGGTGACGGTGCTGTCGCGCTGCCAGCGGTTCGACCTGCGCCGCATCCCGGCCGATGCGCTCGCCGCGCATTTCGCGCATGTCGTGGCGGAGGAGCAGGTTCCGGCCGAGCCCGAGGCGCTGGCGCTGATCGCGCGCGCGGCGGAAGGATCGGCGCGCGACGGCCTGTCGATCCTCGATCAGGCCATCGCGCACGGCGATCTGGGGGGTGAGGGCGTGACCGCGCATCAGGTGCGCGAGATGCTCGGCCTGTCCGATCGCGGGGCGGTGCGCCGCCTGTTCGGCCATCTCCTCGCCGGCGATGCCCCCGCGGTGCTGGCGGCGGTGGCGGAGCAGCATGATCTGGGGGTGGAGCCGGCGGGGCTGCTGCGCGGCTTGCTCGAGATCGTCCACGGCGTCACCCGCGCCAAGGCGGGCGGCGCGGCTGATCCCGCGCTATCGGTGGAGGAGCGCGAGGCGCTGACCGACTGGGCGAGCCGCCTCGGCTACGCCCCGCTGCACCGGCTGTGGCAATTGCTGCTGAAGGGCCATGGCGAGGTGCAGGCGGCGGCGCTGCCGCTGGAGGCGGCGGAGATGGCGCTGCTGCGCGTCGTCCATGCCAGCCAATTGCCCGATCCGGGCGAGATGGCGCGGCGGCTGGCGGCGGGCGAGGGCCTGCCCGCCGGCCCCGCGACGCCGCCCCCCGCAGCGGCGGCGCCGGAGAAAGCGGCGCTGCCGGCCAGCTACGAAGCGATGATCGACTTGCTGGAGGGCGCGGGGCGGCGGATCATGGCCGATGCGCTGCGGTCCGATTTCCGCCTCGTCCATTATGCCGCGCCCGAATTGCGGGTGCAGGCGGTGCGCGCGACGGCGGCCGACAAGCTGGCCGATCTGGCGAAGATGCTGCGCGAGGCGACGGGCGAGCCGTGGGACGTGGCGCTCGGCGAAGGACCGGCCGAACCGAGCCTGGTCGAGCGCGAGCAGGCGGCCGAGGCGGCGGCGCGCGCCGCGATCCTCGATACGCCGATCCTGCAGGCGACGATGGCTGCATTCCCGGATGCCGCCCCCATATGGGACGAAGACGAGCGGAGGAGCGCGTGATGAACGGCATGGAAGACCTGATGAAGGCCGCGCAGGCCGCGGCCGAGAATATCCAGAAGCAGATGGCCGGCGCGCAGGAAGGCCTCGACAAGATCGAGGTCGAGGGTGCCGCGGGCGGCGGCATGGTGACGATCCGCGCCACCGCCAAGGGCCGCATCCTGGGCGTGACGATCGACGAATCGCTCTGCCAGCCGTCCGAAAAGCAGATGCTGGAAGACCTCGTCGCCGCCGCCATCAACGACGCCCGCACCAAGGCCGATGCCGCCGGCAATGCCGAGATGGCCAAGATGACCGCCGGCCTGCCGCTGCCGCCGGGGTTCAAGCTGCCGTTCTGAGGGGCGGCGGAGGTGATGGTCGGTAGAGGGGCGGGGCGCGCGGAATACTGTTGGCGCTCCGCCAAGGCGACAGTCCCCACCCCAACCCCTCCCCTGAAGGGGAGGGGCTTGCCTGCTCCCCTCCCCTTCAGGGGAGGGGTTGGGGGTGGGGTCTGTCATCCTCGGTCCCTCTCTCTTGCACGCATCGCGCCCATCCCGTCGGAAATTGCACCCGCCCACCCATGCTGACATCCCTCTCGATCCGTGACGTCGTCCTGATCGAGGCGCTGGACCTGGAGTTCGGCGCCGGCCTTGGCACGCTCACCGGCGAGACGGGGGCAGGCAAGTCGATCCTGCTCGATGCCCTCGGCCTCGCGCTCGGCGCGCGGGCCGATAGCGGCCTCGTCCGCACCGGCGCGGCGCAGGCGTCGGTCACCGCCGGGTTCGAGGCGGGGGCGGGGGTGGCGGCGCTGGTCGAGGAGAACGGCCTCGCCGTCGAGCCGGGCGAACCGATCGTCATCCGCCGCACCGTCAAGGCGGACGGCGGCAGCCGCGCGTTCCTCAACGACCAGCCCGTGTCCGCCGCCTTGCTGCGCGAGGTGGGGCAGCGGCTGGTGGAGATCCACGGCCAGCATGACGATCGCGGCCTGCTCAACGCGCGCGGCCACCGCCGCCTGCTCGACGCCTTCGGGCGGATCGATACGCGTGCGGCGGAACAGGCGTGGGCACGCTGGACCGCCGCCGCCGCCCGCCTCGCCGAGGCGGAGACCGAGCTGGAGGCGGCGGCGCGAGACCGCGAATGGCTGGACCATTCGGTCGCCGAACTGACCGGCTTCGACCCGCAGGAAGGCGAGGAGGAGGCGCTGGCCGAGGCGCGCGCCGGCATGCAGCGCGGGGCGCGGCTGGGCGAGGATCTGGCGGCGCTCGATGGCGATCTGGGCGGATCGTCGGGCGCGCTCGCCCAATTGCGGCAGGCCGCCCGCCGCCTCGATCGCATCGCCGAACATCACGATCTGCTGGCCGAGGCGCTGGCGGCGATCGACCGCGCGGTGATCGAGGCGGGCGAGGCGGAGGAGAAGCTCGCCGCCGCCGCCGAGGCGCTGGCGCACGATCCCGCCCGGCTGGAGGCGATGGAGACGCGGCTGTTCGAACTGCGCGCGCTCGCCCGCAAGCACCGCGTCACCCCCGATCAACTGCCGGCGCTGACGCAGGAATTGTCCGCCCGCCTCGCCCGGATCGAGGCCGGGGGCGAGGGGATCGCGGCCCTCGCCGCCGAGGCGGAGGGCGCGCGCACCGATTACAGGAATGCCGCCGCCGCGCTGTCGGTCGCGCGCGATCTGGCGGCGGCGCGGCTCGACGGGGCGGTCGCGGGTGAGCTGGCGCCGCTGAAGCTGGATGCCGCGCGCTTCCGCACCGTCGTCGAGCCGCTGGCGGAAGGCCAATGGGGTCCGGCCGGCCGCGATCGTGTGGAATTCGAGATTTCGACCAATCCCGGCGCGCCCTTCGCGCCGCTCGCCAAGGTGGCGAGCGGGGGCGAATTGTCGCGCTTCATCCTGGCGCTCAAGGTGGCGCTGGCCGAGGAGGGCGGGGCGACGACGATGATCTTCGACGAGATCGATCGCGGCGTCGGCGGCGCGGTCGCCTCCGCGATCGGCGAGCGGCTGGCGCGGCTGTCGGCACGCGCGCAACTGCTGGTCGTCACCCACAGCCCGCAGGTGGCGGCGCGCGCCGACAGCCACTGGCTGATCGCCAAGAGCAGCGACGGCCTCGTCACCCGCACCGGTGTCCACGCGCTGGACGAGGCGGAGCGGGGCGAGGAGATCGCGCGGATGCTTTCGGGCGCGGAAGTGACCGACGAGGCGCGCGCGCAGGCGCGGCGGCTGCTGGCGCGGGGCTGAACGTCAGGCGGCGCGCGCCGCCGTCAGCCAGTCCATCGCCGCGCGCGTATCGGAGAAGAAGCGGCGCGGCGTGTCGGCGATCCGCCGCGCCTGCGAGCGGACGAGCGCGCCCGGCACGACCACCGCGACATGATCGGCCATGGCCCCCTCCAGCCCCGCCAGCAGGCGGGCATGGCGGTCCGCGATGTCCCGCCCCTGCACGGGGAAGTCCGATGCGTCGATCAGGCAGGAGGTCGACCCGGCCAGATCGCGCAGCCGCGCGAGCGCGGCGGGCATGTCCGCCTCGAACCGGTCCATCGTCGGCGCATCCCAATAACCGGCGAGGTCGATCCGCAGCAGCGCCCGGGCGGGATCGAGGGCGATGGTGAACATGTCCGTAGCCATGGCGGACGATTGCGCCAAAACCTTGAGATTGCGCTAACTATCCCCGCAGCGCGGCCGGTTTGCGGGGCGGCCGGAAAGGTTTATCGATTGCGGGCATGACGAACCCTGCCGACCGCGCCGCCGCCGCCGATCGCCTCGCCTGGCTGGCGGCCGAGATCGCCCGCCACGACCGCCTCTACCACGATGCCGACGCGCCCGAGATCAGCGACGCCGATTATGACGCGCTGGTCCGCGAGAATCGCGCGATCGAGGCCGAATGGCCCGATCTGGTGCGGGCGGACAGCCCCAGCCGCCGAGTCGGCGCGCTGCCGTCGTCGCCGCTCGCCAAGGTGGCGCATGCGCGGCCGATGATGAGCCTCGACAATGCTTTCTCGGACGAGGAGGTGGCGGAATTCGTCGGCCGCGTCCGCCGCTTCCTGGCGCTGCCGCCGGACGCGCCGGTGGCGCTGGTCGCCGAACCCAAGATCGACGGCCTGTCCTGCTCGCTCCGCTACGAGGGCGGGCGACTGGTGCAGGCGCTGACCCGTGGCGACGGACAGGTGGGCGAGGACGTGACCGCCAACGTCCGCACCATCCGCGACGTGCCCGCCACGCTGGCCGGCACGGCGCCCGACGTGTTCGAGGTCCGCGGCGAAGTCTACATGGCCAAGGCCGATTTCGCCGATCTGAACGCCCGGCTGGCGGCCGAAGCCGGGGAGCCGGGGCGGGCGCGCCAGTTCGCCAATCCCCGCAACGCCGCGGCCGGCTCGCTCCGCCAGAAGGATGCGGCCGTCACCGCGGCGCGGCCCTTGCGCTTTTACGCCCACGGCTGGGGCGAGGTATCGGCCCTGCCGGCGGACACGCAATCCGGGGTGATGGCGGCGATCGCCGGCTGGGGTCTGCCGCTGGCCGAGGGGATCGAGCGGCTGGAGGATGCCGCGGCGATCACGACCCACTATCGCGCGATCGAGGCGGGGCGTGCCACGCTGCCCTTCGACATCGACGGCATCGTCTACAAGGTCGACCGGCTCGACTGGCAGCAGCGGCTGGGGGCGCTGGCGCGTGCGCCGCGCTGGGCGATCGCGCGCAAGTTTCCGGCCGAGCGGGCCGAGACGATCCTGAACGACATCGACGTGCAGGTCGGCCGCACCGGCAAGCTCACCCCGGTCGCGAAGTTGCAGCCGGTGACGGTGGGGGGCGTCGTCGTCGCCAACGCCACGCTTCACAATGCCGACGAGATCGCGCGGCTGGGCGTGCGACCCGGCGACCGCGTGGTGGTGCAGCGCGCGGGCGACGTCATCCCGCAGATCGCCGCCAACCTGACCGCGGACGCGCCACGCGATCCATGGACCTTCCCCACCCATTGCCCGGCCTGCGGATCGGCGGCGGAGCGCGAGGAGGGGGAGGTCGACTGGCGCTGCTCGGGCGGGCTGATCTGCCCGGCGCAGCGCGTCGAGCGGCTGATCCATTTCGCCTCACGCCACGCCTTCGACATCCGCGGCCTCGGCTTCCAGCGGATCGAGAATTTCTTCACCGACGGGCTGATCGCCTCGCCGGCGGACATCTTCCGCCTGCATGCCCGCCGCGCCGAACTGGTGCAGCGCGAGCGGCTGGCGGATACGTCGGTCGACAATCTGCTGGCCGCGATCGAGGAACGGCGGACGATCCCGCTCGATCGCTTCCTGTTCGCGCTCGGCATCCGCCACGTCGGCACCGTCACCGCGCGCGATCTGGCGCGCCGCTGGACGAGCTGGGCCGGGTTCCGGGCGATGATCGACGCCGCGCTCGCCGTGCGCGACGATGTGGTGCCGACGCCGGCCGAGCCGGAGCGCAAATTCGCGCTGCGCCGCCAGCGGGCGCTGGTCGCCGCGGTCGATACCAACCAGATCGGCCCGGAAGTGGCCGAGGCGCTGACCGACTTCTTCGCCGAACCGCACAATGCGGCGGTGGTCGACGACCTCGCCGCCGAACTGACGATCACCGACGTGACGGTGGAGACGCGCGCCTCCAGCATCGCCGGTCAGGTCGTGGTCTTTACGGGCAAGCTCGAAACGATGAGCCGCGACGAGGCCAAGGCGCAGGTCGAGGCGCTGGGCGCGCGCACCGCCGGCAGCGTGTCCGCCAAGACCGATCTGGTGGTCGCGGGGCCGGGCGCGGGATCGAAGCTGGCGCAGGCCGAGAAACTGGCGATCCGCGTGATCGACGAAGCGGGCTGGGCGGCGCTGGTCGCCGGGGCGGGCGGATAGGGGGCGGGTTCCAACCACTCCATTACGGAGTGACCGGGCCCTTGCCTTACCCGCCCGGAGCACGGAAAAGTCTGCCGGGTCATGGGCTTGCCGTATCCAACGTCCCGCACGCCGCTGCTTCCGCTGTTCGGCCTCGTCATCGTCCTGCTGGCCGCCATCGCCGCCATCGTGCTTGGCCGCGGCGAACGTGCCGCCAATCGCTGGATCACCCATACGGTCCAGGTCCAGCTGGCGATCAGCGAGACGACCGGCCAGCTGACCGCCTTCGAATCGGCCTATCGCGGCTATCTGCTCGAACCGCGTCCGGCGCTGCGGCAGGATATGCGGATTGCGCAGGCCCGGCTGGACCGTGCCGTCGCGCGGGTGATGCGGGCGGTGGCGGACAATCCCGAACAGCGCGCGCGGCTGGCGGCGATGGTGCCGCTCGTCCTCGAAAAGCAGGCGGTCGGCCGCGCCTGGGTCCGTGCGAAGGATGCCGGGCAGATGCGCCCGATCAATCATCGCGCCGGGCACGGGCGTGAATTGACGACGCGCATCCGTGCCATCGCGGCGGAAATGACGGCGGCGGAGGACCGCTTCCTCGCCGAACGCCGCCGGTCCGCGGGGCGGCTGTCGACGGCGATCGGCTCCGGTCTCGCCGCGGCGGTGCTGCTGGTAGTGGTGGTGGCGCTGCTCGTGCTGCGCGATGCGCGGCTGCGCATGGTCGGGCTGGAGGAGGCGCATCGCGAGGCGGTGGCCGCGCGCCATGCGGCCGCGGCCGAAGCGCAGCTGCGCGAGGCGGCGGAAGGCCAGCTGCGTCACATCCAGCGGCTGGAATCGATCGGCCAGCTGACCGGCGGCATCGCCCATGATTTCAACAATATGCTGGCGGTCATCATTGGCGGGCTGGATCTCGCCCGGCGCCGGCTGGAAAGCGGCGAGACGGCGCGCGCCGCCACGGCGATCGCCGCGGCGATGGGTGGCGCGGAACGGTCCGCCTCGCTGGTCGCGCGCCTCCTCGCCTTCGCGCGCCGGCAACCGCTGGCGCCGGTGGTGCTGGACGTCAATCGCCTCGTCTCGAGCATGTCGGACCTGCTGCACCGGTCGCTGGGCGAACGGGTCGGGATCGAGACGGTGCAGGCGGGCGGCCTGTGGCGCGCGCATGCCGATCCGGTGCAGCTGGAGAATGCGATCCTCAACCTCGCCGTCAATGCGCGCGATGCGATGGAGGCGGGCGGGGGCGCCTGCCATCTCACGATCGAGACCGCCAACGCCTGGCTGGACGATGATTATGCCGCCCGCCACAGCGAGGTGACGCCCGGCCAATATGTGATGATCTCCGTCTCGGACACCGGCGGGGGCATGGATGCGGATACCATCGCGCGCGCCTTCGAACCCTTCTTCACGACCAAGACGGTGGGGCAGGGCACGGGCCTCGGCCTCAGCCAGGTGTTCGGCTTCATCAAGCAGTCGCACGGCCATGTCGCCATCTATTCGGAGGCGGGGCGCGGCACGGTGGTGAAGCTCTATCTGCCGCGCCATCATGGCGAACCGCTCGCCGAGGCGGCCGCCGCCGCGGCGGACGAGCCGGCCGGGGACGGGCCGGGCGCGCGCATCCTGGTGGTGGAGGACGAGCAGCGCGTCCGCCAATATTCGGTCGAGGCGCTGACCGAGCTCGGCTATCGCGTCGCCGCCGCCGGCAGCGGCGAGGAGGCGCTGACCCTGCTGGCGGCGGACCGCGATTTCGCGATGGTCTTCACCGACGTGGTGATGCCGGGGATGGACGGGCGGCGGCTGGCCGATGCGGTGGCCGAGATCGATCCCGGCATCGCGGTGCTGTTCACCACCGGCTACAGCCGCAACGCCGTGGTCCACAACGGCACGCTCGATGCCGATGTCGCCTTCCTGCAGAAGCCCTTCACCATCGCGCAACTGTCGCGCAAGGTGAAGGAAGTGCTGGCGACGGCCTGAGCGGCCGGACGCGCCGCCTTATTGCGGCGCGGTGGCGGTCGCTTCGGCCTGCGGGTTGCTGCTGGCCGGCGCGTTCAGGATGTCGCGGGTGACGGCGCCCTTGTTGACCACCGTCGTATCCGGCGCGCCGGCGGTGGAACGGATGCCGGGATCGGGGACGCGGCCCGCCTGCGCCGCCACCGCGGCTTCGCCCTGGCTGCCCTGCTGACGGCCGCCGAACATCGCGTTCAGCGCCTGCGTCGAGGTATCGGCTTCCTGCGGTCGGGGCGCGCCGGGCTTGGGCGGCATCAGCGCGAAATCGGGCGGCACCGTCAGCGGCGCGCGGCGCGAGACGGCGAATTCGTCGAGGCCCGAGCGATGGCCCATGCCCGCGCCCGAACGGCCGCCGCCGCAACCGGCCAGCGCCGCCAGCGCCACGAGGGAAAGGGTGGCGGGGACAGGGTTACGCATGGGAATCCTCCGAAGGGGCCGGCACGTCGCGCACGAGGATCGCGCGCAGTACCAGGATCGCGACGCCGATGCTAATCGCCGCATCGGCCAGATTGAAGATGTAAAACGGCCGCCACAGGCCGAAGTGCAGATCGGCATAATCGACGACATAGCCCAGGCGCACCCGATCGAGGATGTTGCCAAGCGCCCCGCCCAGCACCAGCCCCAGCGCCAGCACGTCCCACCGCCGCCGCTCGATCCACGCCCAGGTGGCGACGCCGATGGTGATCGCCGCCGTCAGCCCGACGAGCAGCCACTGGCCGAGCGCCCCTTCCGCGGTGAGGAATCCCATCGACACGCCGTAATTCTGCACCCAGCGCAGATCGAAGAACGGGATCAGCGGGATGACGCCCCGTTCCGGCAGCGCCAGCGGCACCGTGACCGCATATTTGACGAGCTGGTCGGCCAGCAGCGTCGCCACCGCCACCGCGAAGCCGGTCAGCCGCGTCGTGCGGCGGTCAACCACCCACCGCCTCCCGGCAGCGGCCGCATAGCGCCTCGTCCGCCGAAACGTCGGGCAGGTGGCGCCAGCAGCGACCGCACTTGGCCTCCTCGGTCTTGACGACCTCGAAGCGGACGATGTCCGACCCTTGCGCATCGAGCATGTCGTCGAGCGACACCGCCGCCGCCTCGCCGGGTTCCACGCGCACGCGCGAGACGATCGCGATCTCCGCCAGATCCGCGTCCGCCAGCAGTTTCTGCGCCGCCTCGCCATAAGCGACCGCGGCGACATCCGCCTCGAGGCTCGATCCGATCACCTTGCCGCGGCGCAGCGGCTCGATCTCGCCGGTCAGCTGGGCGCGCAGCGCGCGCAGCCGCTCCCACTTCATGCGCAGATCGTCGTCCACCCAGCCGGCTTCCACGGCGGGCCACTCCAGCAGGTGGACCGATCCGCCGTCGGGGAAGCGCGTGCCCCATGCTTCCTCGGCGGTGAAGCACAGGATCGGCGCGGCATAGCGGACGAGCGCGTGGAACAGGATATCCAGCACCGTCCGGCAGGCACGCCGCGTCGGGCTGGCGCCCGCGTCGCAATAGAGGCTGTCCTTGCGAATATCGAAGAAGAAGGCGCTCAGATCGTTGTTGCAGAAGTCGGTCAGCGCGCGGGCGTAGCGATCGAAGGCGAAGGCGTCCGTCGCCGCCCGCAGTTCGGCGTCCAGCGCGGCGAGCAGGTGGAGGACGTAGCGTTCCAGCTCGGGCATTTCGCCCGGTGCCACGCGCTCCCCCTCGTCGAAGCCATCCAGCGCACCCAGCAAATAGCGGAAGGTGTTGCGGATCTTGCGATAGGCGTCGGACGTGCCGGCCAGCACCTCCTTGCCGATCCGCACGTCGTCCGCATAATCGGTCGAGGCGACCCACAGGCGCAGGATGTCCGCCCCGCTCTGCTCCATGATCTTGAGCGGATCGACCACGTTGCCGACCGACTTGGACATCTTGCGGCCCTGCCCGTCGAGCGCGAAGCCGTGCGTCAGCACCGCCTTGTAGGGCGCCTGCCCGCGCGTGCCGCAGCTTTCGAGGAGCGAGGACTGGAACCAGCCGCGATGCTGATCCGATCCTTCGAGGTAGAGGTCGGCACGGGTGCCGGGGCCGTAGCGCGCCTCGATCACGAAGGCGTGGGTCGATCCGCTGTCGAACCATACGTCGAGAATGTCGGTCTGCGGTTCGTAGTCGGCCGGGTCGCGGTCCGGCCCCAGCAGCGCCTGATGATCGGCGGTGAGCCATGCATCCGCGCCGCTTGCCTCGAACGCGGCCACGATGCGTGCGTTGACGGCAGGATCGCGCAGATAATCCCCCGTCCGCCGGTCGACGTAGAGCGCGATCGGCACGCCCCAGGCGCGCTGGCGCGAGATCACCCAGTCCGGCCGCCCCTCGACCATCGCCGCGATCCGGTTGCGGCCCTTCTCGGGCACGAAGCGGGTTGCGGCGATCGCCTCCATCGCCAGCTCGCGCAGGGTGGGGGCGTTCGAGGATTGGAATAGCCCCTCCCCTTCAGGGGAGGGGTTGGGGTGGGGTCTGTCATCCGCGAAACGCTGGGCCGTGCCGACAGGCCCCACCCCCGGCCCCTCCCCTGAAGGGGAGGGGGGAAGAAGGGCGGGCCCCTCCCCTGAAGGGGAGGGGAGATCATGGATCGGCCGGTCCATCGCGATGAACCATTGCGGCGTCGCGCGGTAGATCAGCTTGGCCTTGGACCGCCAGGAATGGGGGTAGGAATGGCTGTAGTCCTGCGAGGCGGAGAGCAGCGCCCCCACGCTCCGCAGATCGGTGCAGACCGGCCCGTCGGGCGCGGTGAACTTCGGGTTGATGACGCTGCCCTGTCCGCCCAGCCACGGCCAGTCGGCGCGGTAGCGGCCGTCGCCCTCCACCGCGAAGACGGGATCGATGCCGTTCGCCTTGCACAGCAGGAAATCGTCCTCGCCATGATCGGGCGCCTCGTGGACGAGGCCGGTGCCGGCGTCGTCGGTGACGAAATCGGCGGCAAGGAAGGGGCGGGGCTTCGCGAAAAAGCCGCCCAGATGATGCATCGGGTGGCGCGCGGTCGCCCCCTCCAGCGCGGTGCCCTTGTAGAGGGCGATCAATTCCCAGTCCGTCTCGCCGATGCGCTTCAGGAAGGCGGGCAGCAGCCGTTCGGCCACCAGCATCCGCATCCCCGCCACCGCCACCAGCAGATAGTCGAGGTGGGTGGCGTAGCCGAGCGCCTGATTGACCGGGATCGTCCAGGGCGTCGTCGTCCAGATCACCGCCTTGGCGCCGATCAGTTCTTCATGCTCGGCCGAGACGATCTCGAACGCGACGTCGATCTGGGTGGAGACGATATCCTCATATTCCACCTCCGCCTCGGCCAGCGCGGTCTTCTCGACCGGGCTCCACATCACCGGCTTGGCGCCGCGGTAGAGCTGCCCCGTCTCGGCGAACTTCAGCAATTCGCCGACGATCGTCGCCTCGGCGGCGTTCGTCATGGTGAGATAGGGGTCGGCCCAGTCGCCCATCACCCCCAGCCGCTGGAACTGGCCGCGCTGCACGTCCACCCAATGCGCGGCATAGGCGCGGCATTCGGCGCGGAAGGCGATCGGATCGACCTGATCCTTGTCGAGCTTCTTCTTGCGATATTGCTCCTCGACCTTCCATTCGATCGGCAGGCCGTGGCAGTCCCATCCGGGGATATAAGGCGCATCCTTCCCCAACAGGCTCTGGCTGCGGACGACGATGTCCTTCAGCACCTTGTTGAGCGCGTGGCCCATGTGGATGTCGCCATTGGCGTAGGGCGGGCCGTCGTGGAGGATGAACCGCTCGCGCCCCGCGCGGGCACGGCGAAGCTGTCCGTAGAGGTCGTCCGCCGCCCACCGCGCGAGGATCGCCGGCTCCTTGGCGGCGAGGCCCGCCTTCATCGGGAAATCGGTCTTCGGCAGGAAGACGGTCTGGCGCCAATCGGGGGATGCGGGCTGGTCGGTCATCGTATGGTGCGCCTTAGAGGCTGAACGGGTGCGGTGGAAGCGGTCAGGCGAGCAGCAATGTCGCCGCGATGCCGGCGAGGCCCGCGGCGATGGCGACCGCGGCATAGCGCCAGCCGCCGCCGATCCGCACCACCGCCACCGGGGGCAGCGGCGGCAGCGGCGGGGCGCCGCCGGGGGCGGGGTAGCGCGCCTCGATGCGGCGGACGAGATCGGGCAGGCGGGCGATCGTGGCGAGATCGGCGCGCAGCCGGTCGGCCAGATAGGCTTCCGGCCCCAGTTCGGACCGCAGCCATTCGCGCACGAACGGCTCGGCCGTCTCCCACATGTTGATGTCGGGATCGAGGCCGTTGGCGACGCCTTCCACCATCACCATCGTCTTTTGCAGCAGCAGCAGGTGCGGCTGGACCGGCATGTCGAAATCGCGGGTGATGGCGAACAGGCTGTCGAGCATCTGCCCGATCGACATCTCCTTCACCGGCAGGCCGCGGATCGGCTCGCCCGCGGCGCGCAGCGCGGTGGCGAATTCGGCGAGGTTGTGGTGCGGCGGCACATAGCCCGCCTCGAAATGGATTTCGGCGACGCGGGCGTAATTGCCGGTGATGAGGCCGTGGATGATCTCCGCCAGCCACAGCCGCGCGCGCCGGTCGATCCGGCCCATGATGCCGAAATCGATCGCCGCCAGCCGGCCGTCGTTCAGCGCGAAGAGATTGCCCTGATGGAGATCGGCGTGGAAGAAGCCGTCGGCGATCGCCTGCCGCAGGAAGCCGCGCACCAGCACCTGCGCCAGCGCGCGCGGATCGTGCCCCGCGGCGATCAGCGCGGGGCGGTTGGACAGCTTGATCCCGTCCAGCCATTCCAGCGTCATCACCCGGCGCGCGGTGCGCGGCCAGTCGATCGCCGGGATGGCGAAATCGGGTATGGCGCGCATCCCCTCGGCCAGTTCGGAGGCGGAGGCCGCCTCGCGCCGCAGGTCCAGCTCGCGCAGCGTCCACTGGCGGAAGGTGGCGATGACGAGGCGGGGGCGCAGGCGGGCGAGATCGCCGCCCATCGCATCCGCCTGCGCCGCCGCCCATTCGTAGGTTTCCAGCGCGCGGGCGAACACCTCCTCCACCCCCGGCCGCAGAACCTTGATCGCGACCTGCCGGCCATCGGTGGTGACGGCGCGATGGACCTGCGCGATCGAGGCGGCGCCGACCGGCGTCTCCTCGATCGAGGCGAACAGGTCGCCGATCGGGCGGCCGAGACCCTGTTCGATCGCCGCGCGCATCTGCGGCCACGGCACCGGCGGCAGCGCATCCTGCAAGCGCGTCAGGTCGAGCGCGGCATCCTCGCCGACCAGATCGGGGCGGGTGGCGAGCGCCTGGCCGAACTTCACCGCCGCCGGCCCCAGCGTCTCGAACGCATCGGCATAGCGCGGCCGCGCCGGCACGCGCGCGCCGACGCGCAGCAGCCGGACTATGCGGCGGAGCGGGGCGGGGGCCAGCGGATCGCGCTCGATCCCCAGCAGCGCGCCGTGGCGGGCGAGCGTGCGGCCCCAGCCGAGCAGCCGCCAGGCGTGGACGATCGGCGCCGTCATGTCCTGCCCCTTACCGGGGCGGCGGATGGCATCAGATCTTCCAGCCCGAATGGATCGCGACCAGGCCGCCCAGCAGCGGCTCGACCGAGGTGCGCACGAACCCCGCCTGCTCGATCATGCCGCGGAAGCGGGGCATGTCGGGGAAGCGGCGGATCGATTCGATCAGATAGCGGTAGCTGTCCTCGTCGTTCGCCAGCAGCTTGCCCAGCTTCGGCACCAGCCGGTGCGAATAAGCGTCGTAGACCTCGGCAAAGCCCGGCCATTCGGTGGTGGAGAATTCGAGGCAATAGAAGCGCCCGCCGCGCGCCAGCACGCGATGCGCCTCGGCGAGGGCGCGGTCGATATGCGTCACGTTGCGGATCCCGAAGGCGATCGTATAGGCATCGAAGCCATTGTCGGCGAAGGACAATTGCTCGGCATTCTGCTCGATCCAGCTCAGCCCGTCGATGCCGCGGCGGGCGGCGCGCTGGCGGCCGACCTCCAGCATCGCGCCGTTGATGTCCGCCACCGTCACCTGCGCCCCGGCCCTGGCGAGACGGAAGGCGATGTCGCCGGTGCCGCCCGCCATGTCGAGGATGCGATCGGCGGCGCGCGGCTTCACGCGGCGGACGAAGCGGTCCTTCCACAGCCGGTGCATGCCGCCCGACATCGCGTCGTTCATCAGATCGTAGCGGGCCGCGACGTTGCGGAAGACGGCGCCGACCTTCTCGGTCTTCTCGGACGGGCTGACGTCGGCATAGCCAAAGGACACGGTATCGCTCATGGGCAGAGGCCATAGCCGGGCGGCCGGCCATCGGATAGGGGGCGGCGATGCCCGAGCTTCCCGAAGTCGAGACGACGGTGCGCGGCCTGGCGGCGGTGCTGGACGGCCGGCGCCTGACGCGGGTCGAGCCGCGTCGTGCCGACCTGCGCCGCGCGATCCCGGTCGATCTGCGCCAGCGGCTGACCGGGGCGGCCGTCACCCGCCTCCACCGCCGTGCCAAATATGGCCTGATCGATACCGATCGCGGCGATACGTTGATCTTCCACCTCGGCATGTCCGGCCGCTGGCGGATCGCGCCGGAGACGATCGGCCCGCACGACCATCTGCTGATCGAGACGGACGCCGGCGTGCTGCTGGCGCTCAACGATCCGCGCCGCTTCGGCTCGCTCGACCTGATGGAGACGGCGGCGCTGGCCGACTGGCCGCCGTTCCGCGCGCTGGGGCCGGAGCCGCTCGGCGGCGAGGTCTCCGCCCGCTTCCTGCTCGATCGCTTCGCGGGGCGGAGCGCGCCGGTGAAGATCCTGCTGCTCGATCAGCGGATCGTGGCGGGCCTCGGCAACATCTACGTGTGCGAGGCGCTCAACATGGCGCGGATCGACCCGCGCACGCCCGCCGGGCAGATCGGCCTCGCCCGGCTGAAACGGCTGGCGGCGGCGATCCCGCTGGTGCTGGAGGCGGCGATCGCGGCGGGCGGCTCCACCTTACGCGATTATGCCCGGCCGGACGGGGAATTGGGCTATTTCAGCAAGCAGTTCCGCGTCTACGGGCGGGAAGGGGAGCCGTGCCCGTGCGGCGGCACCGTCGAACGGCAGGTCGACGGCGGGCGATCGACCTTCTGGTGCCGGCGCTGCCAGCGTTGACCGTGCCGCCGGGCTTGTGTATCGGGCGCTTTCCACGGCGCAGGCCTGCCTGCCGCCGCATCCCATCTTAGTCATCGAGGACGACCGGACACCATGGCGAACACGCCGCAGGCAAAGAAGCGCATCCGCCGCAACGAGCGCCGCGCCGAGATCAACGGCGCGCGCGTCAGCCGCATCCGCACCTTCGTCAAGAAGGTCGAACTGGCGCTGACCGCGGGCGACAAGGATGCCGCCGCCGCGGCGCTGGCCGCCGCCCAGCCCGAAATGCAGCGTGGCGTGTCCAAGGGCGTGCTCCATCGCAACACCGTCTCGCGTAAGATTTCCCGGCTCACCAAGCGCGTCGCCGCGCTGGGCTGATTTCTCCCATAGACGTGGGTTAAGAGGCCCGCCGGTCCCTCGCGGATCGGCGGGCCTTTTGCCGTTCGGGCCGCACGAAAGGCCGGGGTGATTCTCCCTGCGGAAAATTGGATCGTGCAGGAAAATCCCCTGAAATCAGCGGTATATGACGTATTCCGCGGATTTCCGCGGCTCTGCCTGTCAAGCGCCTATATTTCAGAATCTTTGCAGGCCCGGCTCTTGATCGGCTTCGTCGGGCCTACCTAAAGTCTGCCTGCCCGACGGTGATTCTCCGCCGGGCGCCAGTCAGTTTTCGGGGTGGTGCATGCGCGTGGGCGGGGGCCTTTCGTGCATCGGCCGGGTCGTGCCCGGCGCCATCGCGGGCCGTGCCCGGGATGGGGCGGCCAAGGGAGATATGCGTGACCGACGAGCGGCCGATGATGGAAAGCGATCCGGCGGCGGCCGCCTGGGATGCGGTGACGCAGGGGCTGCGCCGCTCGATCGGGGCGCGCACCTTCGACGGCTGGCTGAAGCCGCTGGCGCTGGGCAGCTGCGATCTGGACGAAGGGATCGTCCACCTGATCGCCCCGTCGGACTTCATGGCGTCCTGGGTCCGCACCCATTTCGCCGATCAATTGACGCAGGCGTGGGGGGCGCTGCTGCCCGCCGTCCGCCAGGTGGTGATCGAAACGGGCACGGGCGCACCCCAGCGCAGCCTGTTCGCCGCCCCCGAGGCCCCGCCCGCCGCCACCCCCGAATCGGTGGAGGCCGAGCCGGAGGCCCAGCCGCCGCTGATCGCCGGATCACCGCTCGAGGCGCGCTATACGTTCGACAGCTTCGTCGTCGGCAAGCCCAACGAGGTCGCCTACAATGCCGCACGCAGCATGGCGGACGGCGGGGCGATCGCCTTCAATCCTCTGTTCCTCCACGGCGGCACCGGCCTCGGCAAGACGCACCTGATGCACGCCATCGGCCACGAATATCGCGCCCGGCTGCCGCAGGCGCGCGTCGTCTACATGTCGGCCGAAAAGTTCATGTTCGAATTCGTCGCGGCGATGCGCGCGCGCGATACCTTCTCGTTCAAGCAGCGGCTGCGCTCGGCCGACCTCCTCCTCATCGACGACGTCCAGTTCATCGCCGGCAAGGATTCCACGCAGGAGGAATTCTTCCACACGATGAACGAGCTGATCTCGGCCGGCCGCCGCCTCGTCATCAGCGCCGACCGGTCCCCGCAGGATCTGGACGGGATCGAGAGCCGCATCCTCTCCCGCCTGTCGTGGGGGCTGGTGGCGGACGTGAACCCCGCCGATTTCGAGCTTCGCCTGTCGATCATCCAGAAGAAGCTGGAGGCGATGCCGCAGGCGGCGGTGCCGCAGGACGTCGTGATGTTCCTCGCCCGCCGGATCAGCGCCAGCGTGCGCGAGCTGGAGGGCGCGCTGACCCGCGTCGTCGCTTATGCCAACCTCACCGGCCGCACGCTCGACATGGCCTTCGCCGAGGAGACGCTGGCCGATCTGCTGCGCGCCACGCAGCGGCGCGTGACGATCGACGAGATCCAGCGCCGCGTCTCCGATCATTTCCGCATCCGCCAGAGCGAGATGGCCTCGGCCCGCCGCGCGCGCGAGGTGGCCCGCCCGCGCCAGATCGCCATGTATCTGGCCAAACAGCTCACCCCCCCGCTCGCTGCCCGAGATCGGCCGGCGCTTCGGCGGGCGCGATCACACCACCGTGATCCACGCCGTCCGCCAGATCGAGAAGCTGCGCTCGACCGATGCCGAGCTGGACGCCGACGTCCGCCTGCTGCTGCGCCAGCTGGAAGGCTGATCGCCGATCCGTCATCCCCGCCCAACCCTTCCTTAACCTCCTTGCCCCATTGTCCCTTCCAAGCGGCGGCCATCTCCGGCCGTCGGATCGGGCATTGGAGATCGGCATGCGAATGTGGGGCTTGGCGCAGGTCATGCTGTGGATTTCGGCGGCGTGCTTCGTCGCATCGTTCATCGTCCAGGGTTTCTCGGCGGAACATCCGCTGATCCTCACCTTCACGCGCGTCTCGGCGCTGTCGTTCGTCCTCGGCATCGTCGCCGGCGGCCTGTCGATCCTGGCGCACCGCCTGTTCGGCCCGCGCCAGCCGGCGATGGTGACCAGCCGCCGCTGATCGCGGCGCGTCAGAACAATTCCCCCTGGCGGCCGGGGGGCGGCACGAACAGGTCGCTTCGCACCGTCATCCGCTCGCGGTTGAGGCCGTGGCGGCGGCAGGCGATCAGGAAGCGGGTGCGGATCAGTTCCGCCCACGGTCCGCTGCCGCGCATCCGGGTGAAGAAGGCGGGGTCGTTCTCGCGTCCCTCGCGGATCGAGCGGACGATCGCCATCACCTTCTCCGCCCGATCGGGGTGCTGCGTGTCCAGCCAGGCGCGGAACAGCGGCGCCACCTCGTGCGGCAGGCGGACGGGCAGGAAGAAGGCGGCACGCGCGCCATGTGCCGCCGCCGCTTCCAGGATCGATTCGATCTCGTGATCGGTGATCGCGGGGATGACCGGCGCGATCGAGACGTAGACCGGCACCCCCGCCGCCGACAACGCCCGCACCGCCGCCAGCCGGCGCTTGGGCGTCGGCGCGCGCGGCTCCAGCGTGCGCGCCGTCGCTGGATCGATCGTCGGGATCGACATCGCCACCGAGCACAGCCCCCGCGCCGCCGCCGGCCCCAGCAGATCGATGTCGCGCACCACCCGATCGGATTTGGTGGTGATGGTGAAGCCGTGGCCATGTTCGGCCAGCACCGCGATCACCGCCCGCGTGATCCCGAATCGCCCCTCGATCGGCTGATAGGGATCGGTGTTGGTGCCCATCGCGATCGGCCGCGCGACATAGCCGGGCCGGGCGAGTTCGGCGCGCAGCAGCGCCGCCGCATCGGGCTTGGCGAACAGCTTCGTCTCGAAATCGAGGCCGGGCGACAGATCGTGGAAGGCATGGGTCGGCCGCGCGAAGCAATAGATGCAGCCATGTTCGCAGCCGCGATAGGCGTTGATCGACCGGTCGAACGGCACGTCGGGCGAGCTGTTGCGGGTGACGATCGTGCGGGGGCGTTCGATCGTGACGGTGGTCGCGGGCGGCCGGGCGGCGCCGTCGATTGTTTCCGCCTCGTCCAGCCAGTCGCCGTCGGCTTCGTGCGTGGGCAGGCCGAATCGGCCGGAGACGGCGTTGACGGTGGCGCCGCGGCCGGGGCGGGGGGCGGGGGGCATGTAGCGGGTGTAGCGGAACGAAACGGGAACGCATAGCCCATACCGTCATCCGTTCGCCCCGAGCGAAGTCGAGGGGCACGCGGAACGAATGCCCCGCGTGTCCCTCGACTTCGCTCGGGATGAACGGAGGTCAGATAGTCGCCGCCCCCTATCGCTCCGTCAGCCGCGGCATCAGTTCCACGAAGTTGCAGGGGCGGTGGCGGTTGTCGAGTTGGGAGAGGAGGATGCCGTCCCAGCCGTCCTTCACCGCCCCGGTCGATCCCGGCAGCGCGAACAGATAGTTGCCGCGCGCCACGCCCGCGGTCGCGCGGGACTGGATGGTCGAGGTGCCGATCTTGGCGAAGCTGAGCCAGCGGAACAACTCGCCGAAGCCGGGTATCTCCTTGTCCCACACCGCCGCCAGCGCCTCGGGCGTCACGTCGCGCCCCGTCACGCCGGTGCCGCCGGTGGTGATGACGCAATCGACGGCCGGATCGGCGATCCACCCTTCGAGGCGGGCGACGATCGCCGGCACGTCGTCGCGTACGATCGCGCGGTCGGCCAGGACATGCCCCGCCGCGGCGATGCGCGCCACCAGCGTGTCGCCCGACCGGTCTTCGGCGAGGCCGCGGCTGTCGGAGACGGTCAGCACCGCGATGCGGACGGGCAGGAAGGGGCGGGTTTCGTCGAGTGGCATCAATTGCCCCCGCCGGCGACGTCGGTACGCAGCGCGGTCCGCCCGGCAAGGCCCGGAAAGCGCGGCCACTGCCCCTGCGCCATCGCCCGGCAGCTCGCCGCCTGCACGCCCGCGGTGCGCTGATACATCCAATAATTGCGCAGGACGATCGTCACATAGGCGCGCGTCTCGGCATAAGGGATCGATTCGATGAACAGCAGCGGATCGTCCCCGGCGCGGCTGCGGACGTTCCAGTCGGGCAGGCGGCCCGGCCCGGCGTTATAGGCGGCGATCACCTTGGGCAGCAGCCCGCCGGTGCCGTCCTTCTCGGCCAGATCTTGCAGATAATATTGACCATATTCCAGGCTGAAGGCCGGATCGGAGAGGCGGCTGAGGTCCGCCGCCGGCTCGCCGCGCTTGCGGGCGATCAGTTCGGCGGTGCCGGGCATAAGCTGCATCAGCCCGCGCGCGCCGGCGGGGCTGACGGCATCGGCGCGAAATTGCGATTCCTGCAATGCGTGGGCGAACAGCAGCGCCTTGTCGACGCGCCACCCGGAGGCCGGCGCCCAGCCCGGCACCGGATAATGCGCCGAGGCGGACAGGCCGGCCCCGGCCGGGCCGTTCTGCGCCAGCCACATCTGCGTTCCGGGCAGGCCGATCCGCTGGGCGACGGCATGAAGCGCGCGATGATCGCCCGAAAGCCCGATCCGCGCCTGCTGGCGGAGCAAGGCATCGGCCAGTCCCGCCTCGCCCAGCTCGGCCAGCGCCGCCGCCATGCGGACGTTGGGCAACAGCTCGACGCGGCGGGTGTCGATCGCGGCCGGCGGCTCGGCGGCGTGGGCGAGGGCCAGCGTCTCGCCCGCCAACAGGCCGTAGAAGGTCTCCTCCAGCCGGGCGGCGGTGCGCAGTCGCGGCTGGACCCGCTCGGGCCGCCCGCAGGCCATGTCGGCGCGCGCCGCCCAGAACAGGCCGGCGGCGACCGTTTCCGAATCGCGGGCGCGGGTGCCGGCGGAGGCGAAGGCGTCGGCGGCATTGGCGCAGTCACGCGCGCGCCAAGCGGCGAGGCCCGCCACCCAATCGGCCTGCGCCGCCCATTCGCCGGTGCCGCCGCGCGCCAGCGTGGCGGTGCGGAGGGCGGCGGCATCGTCGCCCACCTGATACCAGCCCCACGCCACCTTCTGGCGCCACTCGGTCAGCGCCTCTGCGGTAAGCGTGGCGGCGGCCGCCTCGACCAGCGCCTCCGCCTCGGCCGGGCGATCGGCGCGCAGCAGCGGCGTGACGGCGGCGGACAGCACGGTCGCCGCGGCGTCGCTGCGCGTCGGGCGGGCAGCGGCGCGCTTGGGGGCGCCGGCATAGCGGATCAGATCTCGCTGCGGCGGCAGCGCCGGCAGGTCGGCAGCGCCGCGGCTGCGGGCGAGTTTCGCCAGCGCCGGTGCCTGCGGCAGATCGGGCGCGCGGGCCAGCACGTCGAGGATCGCGGGCGCCTCGGCGCGGGGCGATCCCTTGGCGAGGATCAGCTCGGCGCGCGCCACCGGGGCGAGCAGCGCGGTCGGATAAGCGTCGATCAGGCTCGCGGCGGTCGCCCAGTCCTGCGCGCGGATCGCGGCGAAGATCTGGCGGAAGGCGCTGCGCTCGTCGCCGGGGGCGGCGGCGGGGGCGGCGGCGGGGGGCGCGTCGGGCGCCAGCACCGCCTCCAGCCGGGGCGCGGGGACGGGGGTGGCGGCAGGCAGCGACGCGGCGGAGGCGAGCAGCCCGGCCGCGAGGGCGAGGGAGGGGGCCTTCATCATCGTTCCTCGGTAAGCGACAGGAGGTCGGCCCAGACCAGCGCCTTCAGCGCGGGCTGGCCGATCAGGGCGGCGGGGGCGAAGGTGGCGACCGTGGGCACCCCGGCGACGCTGTGGAGCGTGCCGCGGGCGGCGGCGGCATCGGCCGCCGTCAGCGCCTCGGCCGGGGCCTTGCCCATCAACAGCAGGCGGCGCGGGGCGACGAGGCCGATATGGTGGCGGGCGATCTCCGCCATCCGACCGGCCGGCAGCCGCCCCGCCCCGGCACGCGATGGCCAGAAGGCGGCGAGATAGACGCTCTCCCGCGTCTCCCCGATCGCCGCCAGAAGGCGATCGAACAGCCCGGCCGCGGCGCCGGACAGCAGACGGCCGGCGGCGACATCCTCGCGGTCGGGGCAGTCGATCAGGATCATCAGCCGCGCCCCGGCCTGTCCGGCGGGGGCGAGGCGGGTGGCGGGCGGCCCCGGCAGATCGGGGCTTTCCAGCCACCAGCGGCGGAAGGCGTCCAGCGTGTCCGGCAAGGCGGCCGGCGGCGGCGGCGCGGCGGCCGCGGCCGGCGCGCGCGGGCGGGGCGGGGCAAGCCAGTCACGCGGCGCCTCGTCCACCAGCGTGTCGACGCCGGCGAGCGACCACCAGTCCAGCGCGCTCAGTGCCTGATCGTCGGATACGAACATTGCCCCGCCTATTCCCGCACGATAGACGGGGGATCAAGCCCGGCGCAGCGTCAACGTCGCGAAAGCCGCATCCCGCCAGACCGTTGGATGGACGCGACGATCCGACGGGCGTGGCCGGACGGGAGAATGGACGAGGCATGTCGACGCGGGAATCGATGGAATATGACGTGGTGGTCGTGGGGGCGGGGCCGGCCGGCCTGTCCGCTGCGATCCGGCTGAAGCAGGTCGCCCCCGACGCCAGCGTCTGCGTGCTGGAAAAGGGATCGGAAGTCGGCGCGCACATCCTGTCGGGCGCGGTGGTCGATCCGCGCGCGCTCGACGAACTGCTGCCCGACTGGCGGGAAAGGGGCGGCCCGATGACGGTGCCCGTCACCGACAATCTGCATTGGGTGCTGAGCGAGACGGGCAAGATCGGCCTGCCCCATTTCGCGATGCCGCCGCTGATGAGCAACAAGGGCTGCTACACGCTCTCGCTCGGCAATTTCTGCCGCTGGCTGGCCGAACAGGCCGAGGCGCTGGGGGTGGAAATCTTCCCCGGCTTCGCCGCCGCCGAGATATTGTGGGGCGAGGACGGCGCGGTCGCCGGCGTCGCCACCGGCGACATGGGCGTGGCGCGCGACGGCAGCTTCCGGGCGGATCACCAGCCCGGCCTGGAACTGCGCGCGAAATATACCTTCTTCGCCGAAGGGGTGCGCGGCCATCTCTCCAAGGAGATCATCGCGCTCAAAAGGGCTGGATGCGGAGAGCCAGCCGCAGGTCTACGGCCTCGGCATCAAGGAATTGTGGGACGTCGCGCCCGAAAAGCACGTTCCCCGGCCGCGTCATCCACACGCAGGGCTGGCCGCTGGGCGATGCGGTGGGCGGCGGCTTCCTCTACCATCAGGCGGACGGGCAGGTGGCGCTGGGGCTCGTCACCGGCCTCGGCTATGCCAACCCCTATCTGTCGCCGTTCGAGGAGTTCCAGCGCTGGAAGCAGCATCCCGAGATACGGACGCTGCTGGAAGGCGGGCGGCGCGTCTCCTACGGCGCGCGCGCGATCAACGAGGGCGGCTGGCAGTCGATTCCGAAGCTCGCCTTCGCGGGCGGCGCGCTGGTCGGCTGTTCGGCGGGCTTCGTCAACGTGCCGCGCATCAAGGGCACGCATACCGCGATGAAGTCCGGCATGCTGGCGGCCGAGGCGGCGGGCCGCGCGCTCGCCGGCGGGCGGCGGGGCGACCTGCTGGCGGATTATGAGGAGACGCTCCGCCAGTCGTGGATCGCCAGCGAGCTGAAGATCGTCCGCAATGCCGAGCCGGCGCTTGCGAAGTTCGGCGCCTTCTGGGGCACGCTCTATGCCGGGGCGGACATGTGGGCGCAGACGATCGGCATCCCCGTGCCGTGGACGCTCAGGCACCACCGCGACCATGAACAGACGCTGCGCGCCGATCTGGCAAAGCCGATCGCCTATCCCAAGCCCGATGGCCTCGTCAGCTTCGATCGGCTGTCGTCGGTCTTCCTCTCCAACGTCGCGCACGAGGAGGATCAGCCGATCCACCTGACGCTGCGCGACCCGGAGGTGCCGATCGCCATCAACCTGAAACGCTTTGCAGCGCCCGAGCAACGCTATTGCCCGGCGGGCGTGTACGAGATCGTCGGCGAGGAAAGCGGCGATCCCCGCCTTCAGATCAACGCGCAGAACTGCGTCCACTGCAAGACGTGCGACATCAAGGATCCGACACAGAACATCCGCTGGGTGGTGCCCGAAGGTGGCGGTGGGCCGAACTATCCCAATATGTAGCTTGCTGTGTTATGGGGCGCCCGAACGGAGAGAGAACGAGCGGAATGGCGACGGAGACGGTAGCGACGGATCGGACGGCGGCGGACCCCGTCGTCGCGGAAGCGGTGGCGGCGGTGACCTCGCGCTTCGCGGGGCAGCGCGGCGCGCTGCTGCCGATCCTCCATGCCTTGCAGGATGAGATCGGCTGGGTGCCCGATAGCGCGGTGCCGCTGATCGCCGAGGCGCTGAACCTCAGCCGCGCGGACGTGCACGGCGTCGTCACCTTCTACCATGATTTCCGCCGCAAGCCCGCCGGCCGCCACATCGTCAAAATCTGCCGGGCCGAGGCCTGCAAGGCGCGCGGCGGCGACGCGATCGAGGTGGCGGCGGCCGAGCGGCTGGGCACGCCGATGGATTCGACGCGGGCCGACGGGCGGGTGACGCTGGAGCCGATCTATTGCCTGGGCCTATGCGCCACCGGCCCCAATGCGCTGGTGGACGGCGTGCCCGTCTCGCGCCTCGACGCCGCCCGGCTCGACCGGATCGCCGCGCAGGTGGCGGCATGAGCCGGGTCTTCATCTCCGACGACATGAATTCGGTCGCACTCGGTGCGGATGCGGTGGCGGCGGCTTTCGCGGAGGCCGGCCATGACGTCGTCCGCACCGGCAGCCGCGGCCTGTTCCGCATCGAGCCGCTGGTCGAAGTGGAGCAGGCGGACGGCAGCCGCTCGGCCTTCGGCCCGGTCGAGGCCGGCGACGTGGCGGCGGTGCTGGACGGCAGCCACGCCAACCGCCTCGGCGCGATCGAGGACATGCCCTTCTTCAAGAGCCAGCAGCGCTTCACCTTCGCCCGCGTCGGGCTGACCGATCCGCTCAGCCTTGCCGATTATCAGGCGCACGGCGGCTGGGCGGGGCTGGAAAAGGCACGGGCGCTGGCCCCGGCCGAGGTCGTCGCCGAAGTCACCGCCTCGGGCCTGCGCGGGCGCGGCGGGGCGGGCTTCCCGACCGGCATCAAGTGGGGGACGGTGCTGGACGCGGCCGGGCCGGAGAAGTTCATCGTCTGCAACGCGGACGAGGGCGACAGCGGCACCTTCGCCGACCGGATGCTGATGGAGGGCGATCCCTATTGCCTGATCGAGGGCATGGCGATCGCCGCGCATGCGGTGCGGGCGACCTACGGCTATGTCTACATCCGCTCCGAATATCCCTTCGCCATCGCCAAGATGGAAGAAGCGATCCGCCGGTCGGCGCATCTGATCGCGCCTTTCGCGCTGGAAGTGCGGGTGGGGGCCGGCGCCTATGTCTGCGGCGAGGAGACGGCGCTGCTCGATTCGATCGAGGGCAAGCGGGGCCAAGTGCGCGCCAAGCCGCCGCTGCCGGCGCATGTCGGCCTGTTCGGCAAACCGACCGTCATCAACAACGTCCTCAGCCTCGCCGCCGTGCCCTTCATCCTCGCCGAAGGGGCCAAGGCCTATGCGGATGTCGGCTTCGGCCGGTCGCGCGGCACGATGCCGGTGCAGATCGCCGGCAACGTGAAGAACGGCGGCCTCTACGAAGTGGGCTTCGGCATCACGCTCGGCGAGCTGGTCGAGGTGATCGGCGGCGGCACCGAGAGCGGCCGGCCGGTTCGCGTGGTGCAGGTGGGCGGGCCGCTCGGCGCCTATTTCCCGCCGTCGATGTTCGGCATGGAATTCGATTACGAGACGTTCGCCAAGAATGGCGGGCTGATCGGCCATGCCGGCATCACCGTGTTCGACGAGACGGTCGACATGGCGAAGATGGCGCGCTTCGCGATGGAATTCTGCGCGGTCGAAAGCTGCGGCAAGTGCACGCCCTGCCGGATCGGATCGACCCGCGGCGTCGAGACGATCGACCGGCTGATGGTGGCGCGCGACGGCGCCGCCGGCCGTCCCGTGGTCGAGGCGGACAGCCGCGCCGTTCCGATGCCGGTCGATCCGGTGCGCGAGCGGGCGCGGCAGGAGACGATCCTGCGCGATCTGTGCGACACGATGAAGTTCGGCTCGCTCTGCGCGCTGGGCGGGTTCACCCCCTATCCGGTGCTGAGCGCGCTGGATTTCTTCCCTGAGGATTTTGGCGGCCGGAAACTGGCCGAGGCAGCGGAGTAAGCATCATGGCCTGGATCGGCGAGATCGACCTCGGCACCAAGCCGGCCCCCGCCATGGCGCAGACCATGGTGACGCTGACGATCGACGGGGAAGCGGTGACGGTGCCCGAAGGCACGTCCGTCATGCGCGCCGCCGCGCTGATGGGCACGACCATCCCCAAATTGTGCGCGACGGACAGCCTCGAGGCGTTCGGATCGTGCCGGCTGTGTCTGGTCGAGGTGGACGGCCGCGCGGGCTATCCCGCCTCCTGCACCACGCCGGTCGCGCCCGGCATGGTCGTCCGCACTCAGACCGACCGGCTGAAGGAGCTGCGCCGCGGGGTGATGGAGCTCTACATCTCCGATCACCCGCTCGATTGCCTCACCTGCGCCGCCAATGGCGACTGCGAATTGCAGGATCAGGCGGGTGCCGTGGGCCTGCGCGAGGTGCGCTACGGCTATGAAGGCGCCAACCACCTCCGCCAGACCAAGGACGTCTCCAACCCCTATTTCGCCTTCGATCCCTCCAAGTGCATCGTCTGTTCGCGCTGCGTCCGCGCGTGCGACGAGGTGCAGGGCACATTCGCGCTCACCATCCAGGGCCGCGGCTTCGGCTCCAAGGTGTCGCCCAGCCAGAACGAGGACTTCCTCGCCTCCGAATGCGTGTCCTGCGGCGCCTGCGTGCAGGCCTGCCCGACCGCGACGCTGACCGAGAAGACCGTCATCGACATCGGAACGCCCGACAAGTCGGTCGTCACCACCTGTGCCTATTGCGGCGTGGGCTGCACCTTCCGCGCCGAGATGCGCGGTGAGGAGCTGGTGCGGATGGTGCCGTGGAAGGACGGCAAGGCCAATCGCGGCCACAGCTGCGTCAAGGGCCGCTTCGCCTGGGGCTATGCCAACCACAAGGAGCGCATCCTCAACCCCATGATCCGGGAAAGCGTCGACCAGCCGTGGCGCGAGGTGACGTGGGACGAGGCCATCGCCCATACCGCCAGCGAATTCCGCCGCATCCAGGCCAAATACGGCACCCGCGCGGTCGGCGGCATCACCAGCAGCCGCTGCACCAACGAGGAGACGTTCCTCGTCCAGAAACTGATCCGCCAGGGCTTCGGCAACAACAATGTCGATACCTGCGCGCGCGTCTGCCACTCGCCGACCGGCTACGGCCTCAAGACCACCTTCGGCACCTCGGCGGGCACGCAGGATTTCGACAGCGTCCAGTATAGCGACGTGATCCTCGTGATCGGCGCCAACCCGACGGACGGCCACCCCGTGTTCGGCAGCCGCATGAAGCAGCGCCTCCGGCAGGGCGCGCGGCTGATCGTGGTCGATCCGCGCCGCACCGATCTCGTCCGCACGCCGCATATCGAGGCGGATCACCACCTTGCTCTCCGCCCCGGCACCAACGTGGCGGTGCTGACGGCGATGGCGCATGTCATCGTGACCGAGGGGCTGGCCAACGAAGCCTATATCCGCGAGCGGTGCGACTGGGACGAGTTTCAGGACTGGGCGGCGTTCGTCTCCCAGCCCGAGCGGTCGCCCGAGGCGACCGAGGCGCTGACGACCGTGCCCGCCGCCGAACTGCGCGCCGCGGCACGGCTCTACGCCACCGGCGGCAACGGCGCGATCTATTACGGCCTCGGCGTCACCGAGCACAGCCAGGGTTCGTCCACCGTCATGGCGATCGCCAATCTGGCGATGGCGACGGGCAATATCGGGCGCGAGGGCGTGGGCGTGAACCCCTTGCGCGGCCAGAACAATGTCCAGGGCGCCTGCGACATGGGCAGCTTCCCGCACGAATTCTCGGGCTATCGCCACGTTTCGGACGGCGAGACGCGCAAGCTGTTCGAGGATGCCTGGGGCGTCAGCCTCGATCACGAACCGGGGCTGCGCATCCCCAACATGCTCGATGCGGCGACGGACGGCGTGTTCAAGGCGCTGTTCGTGCAGGGCGAGGATATACTCCAGTCCGATCCCAACACCCACCACGTCGCCGCCGGCCTCGCCGCAATGGAATGCGTGGTGGTGCAGGATCTGTTCCTGAACGAGACCGCCAATTACGCGCACGTCTTCCTGCCCGGCTCGACCTTCCTCGAAAAGGACGGCACCTTCACCAATGCCGAACGCCGCATCCAGCGCGTCCGCAAGGTGATGACGCCCAAGAACGGCTATGCCGATTGGGAGATCGTGCAGCTGGTGGCCAACGCGCTCGGCCTCGGCTGGGATTATGCGCATCCGTCCGAGATCATGGACGAGATCGCCCGGCTAACGCCCACCTTCGCCAAGGTGAGCTACGACGCGCTTGAGGCGCATGGCTCGCTGCAATGGCCGGCGACCGACGCGATGCCGGAAGGCACGCCGACCATGCACATCGATGCCTTCGTGCGCGGCAAGGGCAAGTTCGTCGTCACCGATTATGTCGCGACCGACGAGAAGACCGGCCCGCGCTTCCCGCTGCTGCTGACGACGGGCCGCATCCTCAGCCACTACAACGTCGGCGCGCAGACGCGGCGGACGGCGAACGTGGCGTGGCACCCGGAGGACCTGCTCGAAATCCATCCGCACGATGCCGAGAATCGCGGCCTCAACGACGGCCAGTGGGTCACGCTGCGCAGCCGCGCCGGCGAGACGACGCTGCGCGCGAAGGTCACCGATCGCGTCGCACCGGGCGTGGTCTACACCACCTTCCACCACCCCACGACGCAGGCCAACGTCATCACCACCGATTATTCGGACTGGGCCACCAACTGCCCCGAATATAAGGTGACGGCGGTCGAGGTCGCGCCCTCCAACGGCCCCAGCGACTGGCAGGAACGCTACGAGGCGCACGCGCAGCGGTCGCGCCGCATCGCCACCGAATTGGAAGCCGCCGAGTGAGGGCCGCCCGCGTATGATGAGCAACCTCGAACGGCTGGCCTATATGGCCAACCAGATCGCGCGCGCCTTCGAATCGACCGGCCATGATTCGGCGGTGGCGGCGACCGCCGATCATATCGCCAGCTTCTGGGATCCGCGGATGCGCGGCCAGGGCATCGAACTGGCGCGGAGCGGCGAGGGCGGGCTTTCCCCCGTCGCCGCCGCGGCGCTGACGATGCTGGCCGAACAGGGCGCGCCGCCCTCGCAGACGCGCGCCACCGATTTCGCCGCCGTGAACGAAGCGGGCCATGCCGACGCCGGCTGAGGCGGCGTCGGACCTCGCCTTCCGCGCCGTCTCTCCCGATGGCGCCGCCGCCGCCGTTACCCGCCCGATCGCGGTGGAACGGCCGGTGGCGATCGAGTTCGGCGGCCTCGGCTATGCTGTGATGATGGCGACGCCCGCCGACCTCGCCGATTTCGTCACCGGCTTCGCGCTGACCGAACGGCTGATCGATACCGCCACCGAACTGCTCGACGTGGATTTCCACGAGACGGAGCGGGGCACCGTCGTCCGCGCGACGCTCCACGCCGATCGTCTGCCCCGCGTGGTCGATCGCGTTCGCCATCGTGTGTCCGAAAGCTCCTGCGGCCTGTGCGGCATCGAAAATCTGGAAGCGGCCCTGCGTCCGCTGCCGTGCGTCAAGGCGGCGGCGCTTGCGGACGAGGCATCGGTCTTCCGCGCGCTTGGCTTCCTGCGCGACCACCAGCCGCTCAACCGGCGGACGGGCGCGGTCCACGCTGCCGCCGCCTGCGCTGCGGACGGCACGATCCGCCTCGTCCGCGAGGATGTCGGTCGCCACAACGCCTTCGACAAATTGATCGGGGCGATGGCGCGCGGCGGCCTCGGCTGGGACGGCGGCTTCGCGCTCCTTTCCTCGCGCTGCTCCTATGAACTGGTCGAAAAGGCGGTGCTGGCCGGCTGCCCGATGCTCGCGACCATTTCCGCGCCCACCTCGCTCGCGGTCGAGCGCGCCGCCGGGGCGGGGCTGCGGCTGGTGGTGCTGGCGCGGCCCGATGCGATGCTGGTGACGCCGTGAGATCGCCGGGCGCGATGCGGGCGGGCGGGCGGCCCGCCGCCCCGGATCGGGCGGGGCAGGCGTGGGGCGAATGACGCCGCCCCGCCCCGCCGTGCCGTGGGCGATCCGTTGAGGCTGCTGGGCGTCGTGCTGGCGGGCGGGGCCGCCCGCCGCTTCGGATCGGACAAGGCCGAGGCGCTGTGGGCGGGCCGGCGGCTGATCGACCACGCCACCGCCGCCCTCGCCCCGCATGTCGAGACGGTCGCGATCTGCGGCCGGACCGTTGCCGATCGCCTGTCGCTGCCCGATCTGCCCGCCCCTGGCCTCGGCCCGCTCGGCGGCCTCGCCGGCGCGCTCGACCATGCCGCGCGCCACGGCTTCGATGCGGTGCTTTCCACCGCCTGCGACGTGCCTCAATTGCCCGAAGATGCGGTGGCCATGCTGCTGGCGGCGGGGGAGGGGGCGTGCCTTGCCGAACTGCCGGTGGCCGGGCGGTGGCCGGCGCGGCTGGCCGGCCCCCTGCTCGCCTATCTCGCCGGCGACGACCGGTCGGTGCGCGGCTTCGCGCGCGGGGCGGGGGTGGCGATGATCCGGCTGGGCCGTCCCATCGCCAACGTCAACACGCCGGAAGACCTCGCCGCCCTGGCCTCCCGCCCCGTTCGCCCGGAGTAGCCGTCCGCAGGACGGCGTATCGAAGGGTGGTTGCGCGGGGCGATGCTTCGAGACGGCCCTTCGACAGGCTCAGTCCCGACGCAGGACGAACGGGATCGTTCTACGCCAGGCATCACAGCGCGATCGTCACCGCCTTCAGCTCGGTATAGGCCTCGACGCCGGCGCGGCCGTTCTCGCGCCCCCAGCCCGATTGCTTGTAGCCGCCCAGCGGCAGCGCCGGATCGACGCCGCCGCCGCCGTTGATGCGGACGGTGCCGGCCTTGATGCGGCGCGCGAGTTTCAGCCCCGTCGCCATGTCCCGCGTCCAGATCGAGGAGGAGAGGCCATAGTCGGTGGCGTTGGCGCGGGCGGCGATGGCGTCCACGTCGTCGTCGCCGAAGCGCATCGCGCAGAGGACGGGGCCGAAGATTTCCTCCTCCACCACCTTCATGCCCGATGCGGTGCCGGTCAGCACCGTCGGCTGGATGAAATAGCCGCCCTCATAGCCCTCGCCCGACAGCCGCCCGCCGCCGACGCCGATCGACGCGCCCTCGCCCGCGCCGCTCTCGATATAGCCCAGCACCCGATCGAGCTGCACCTGGCTGACCAGCGGCCCCATCTGCGTGCCCGCGGCCAGCCCCGCGCCGACCTTCATGTTCCCCGCCATGCCCGCGATGCCGTCGACCACGCGATCGTAGATGCTCTCATGCACGAACAGCCGCGATCCGGCGGCGCACACCTGCCCGGCATTGCCGAAGATGCCCATCGCCGCCGCCGGGATCGCGCGGTCCAGATCGGCATCGGGGAAGATGATCGTGGGCGACTTGCCGCCCAGTTCCAGCGTCACGCGCTTCAGCGTGCCCGTGGCGGTGCGGACGATGTGGCGACCGACCGCGGTCGATCCGGTGAAGGACACCTTGTCCACCCCCGCATGCTCGACCAGCGCCTGCCCCGCCGTCGTGCCGAAGCCGGTGACGATGTTGACCACACCCGCCGGAAAGCCCGCCGCGGCGATCAGCCGGCCGAGGCGGACGGCGGAGAGCGGCGTCTGCTCGGCCGGCTTCAGCACCACCGTGCAGCCCGCCGCCAGCGCGGGCGCGATCTTGGCGACGGCCATCACGAACGGGAAGTTCCACGGCACGATCGCCGCCACCACGCCCACCGGTTCGCGCAAGGAGAAGCCCTGCCATTCGCCCGGCCAGGACGGGTTGATCGTCTCGCCGGTGATCTTGGTCGCCCAGCCGGCATTGTAGCGCAGCTGCTCGATCGCGCCCATCACGCCTGCGAACTTGGCCATCATGAACGGCATGCCGTTGTCGAGCGATTCAGTGAGGGCGATGCCCTCGCCGTCCGCCTCGATCAGGTCGGCCAGTTTCAGCATCAGCCGCGCGCGTTCGGAGGGGACCGTCTTCGCCCAGCTGCCCTCGAAGGCGCGGCGGGCGGCGGCGACCGCCTTGTCGACATCCGCCGCGGCCCCGCTGGCGGCCGAGGCGAAGGCCTTGCCCGTTGCCGGATCGATCACCTCGAACGTGTCGCCGGACAGGGCCTGCACCTCCTCGCCGTCGATGAACAGCGGGGTCGGGCCGGCGGCGAGCTGGCTGCGGATCGTATCGAGCGCGGTCGGGGCGAAGGGGGCGTTCATCGGTCGGTCTCCGGGTTCAGATGCCGGCGCGGGCGAGGTTGGCGGCGGCGACGGCGGTTTCGGGGGGCAGCGGGGCACGGCCGAGGATCATGTCCGCGGCTTTCTCCGCCACCATGATCGTGGGGGCATTGGTGTTGCCGCCGGGCACGGTCGGCATGATCGAGGCATCGACGACGCGCAGCCCGCTCAAGCCGTGGACGCGCAATTGCGGATCGACCACCGCCATGGGCCCGCGGCCCATCGTGCAGGTGCCGGTGGGGTGCTGGGTCACGCCCGCGGTGGCGCGGATGTGCGCGTCCAGCTCCTCGTCACTCTCGTAGCCGGGGCCGGGCACAACCTCCTCGCCGGTGATCTGCCCTTGAGGCCCGCCGCGATAGATGCGGCGGACGAGGCGGATGCCGTCGCGCGCGGTGCGCATGTCCTCGGGATCGGCGAAATTGTTGAGGGTGATGGCCGGCGGATCGGTCGGATCGGCGGACCGCAGCGTCATCCAGCCGCGACTGCGCGGGTGGAGCAGGATCACGTCCGCCGTCACCTGATCCTGCTGGCGCTTGCGCCACAACGGGAACCAGATCTTGGCATCAAGCCGCACCGGATTGGCGAACAGCTGGATGTCGGGCATCGCCAGTTCGGGCCGCGTCTTGATGACGACGTTGCAGCTATTGACCTGGCTGGCGAAGGCACCCCTGCCGGTCAGCTTCCACGCCAGCACCCATTTGACGACATTGTCGGCGCGCAGCTGCGTCAGGAAGCTGATCTTGTCCTTGAGGTTGAACAGGATCGGCACGCGCGGATGCTCGGCAAGGTTGCGGCCGACACCGGGCAGATGGTGGACGAGCGGGATGCCGTGCCTCGCCAGTTCCTCGGTCGGGCCGACGCCCGACAGCATCAGCAGCTGCGGCGAATTGTAGGAGCCGCCCGACAGGATCACCTCACGGCGGGCCGTCACCGTCACCGCCGCGCCGTCCTTGCGATAGACGATGCCGGTGGCGCGCTTGCCCTCGAAGGTGATGCGCTCGCTGAGCGCGCCCGTCACTACGGTGAGGTTCGGCCGCGCGAGCGCCGGCTCAAGATAGGCGCGCGCGGTGCTGGAACGCTTGCCGTCCCTGCCGATCGTCAGCTCGCCGCGCGCGAAGCCTTCCTCCTGGCTTCCATGCAGATCGTCGGTGGTCGGGAAGCCCGCCGCTTCGGCCGATTTCATCAGCGGCTCGTGCAGCCGGAATTCGGATTGGACGGGGACGACCGACAACGGCCCGTCGCCGCCGTGATAGGGACCGGCGCCCCGCCAGCTCGTCTCCATCCGCTTGAAATAGGAGAGGACGTCGGCATAGCCCCAGCCCTCGCAGCCCATCTGCGCCCAGGTCTGATAGTCGAGGCTGTGGCCGCGCATGTAGAACATGCCGTTGATCGAGGAGGAGCCGCCCAGCACGCGGCCGCGCGGCATCGGGATCTTGCGGCCGTTCAGATGCGGCTCGGGTTCGGACCAATAGGGCCAGCTATATTGCGGCTGAAACATCGCGCGCATGAAGCCCAGCGGCATCGTCAGCAGGAACTTGCGATGGTCGCCGCCCGCCTCCAGCAGCAGCACGCGGATGGCGGGATCGGCGGTCAGCCGGTTGGCGAGGACGCAGCCGGCGCTGCCTGCCCCGACGATGATATAATCGTATCCCTCGCCGCTCATGCCGCCGCCCTCACGATCTCGCGCCCCCGGATCAGGTCCGCGGCTTTCTCCGCGATCATGATCGCGGGCGCATTGGTATTGCCGCCGACGATCGTCGGCATCACCGAGCAATCGACCACCCGCAAGGCCTCCACCCCACGCACCGCCAGCGTCTCGTCCACCACCGCGCCGATCGCGCAGGTCGAGGTCGGGTGCATGGCGGTGCCGACGCCGCGGCGGACATAGGCGTCGATCTCCGCATCGTCCGTCACCGCCGCGCCCGGCACGATCTCGTCCGTCACGAGGCCCGCCGCCGGCTCGGTCGCCATCAGCTCGCGCGTCAGGCGGAGGAAGCGCCGGAAGCTCGCCCGGTCGCCCTCGGTGGAAAGAAGGTTGAACAGGATCTTCGGCTTGTCCGCCGGATTGGGGGAGCGCAGCGTCACCGTTCCCCGGCTTTCCGGATGCAGCAGCACGTTGGAGATGGAGAAGAAGTCGCCTTTGCGCTTGCGCCAGCCGGGGAACCAGATGCGCGCGTCCATCGCCACCGGGCTGACGAGCAGTTGCAGGTCGGGCCGGTCCAGCCCCTCGCGCGTGCGGAGGAAGCCCTGCGCCCCCACCGGCAGGCCGGCGATCGGCCCGGTGCCGAACAACTTCCAGCGCAGGACGGACAAGGCCATCCGGTCGAGCCGCAATTCGCGATCGAAGGTGAAGGGGCCGCTCGCCCGGAAGATCGCGCCGATCGAGGCATGGTCCTGCAGATTGGCGCCGACGCCGGGCAGATCGCGGACGACGGGAATGCCCATCTCCATGAGGTCCGCCGCCGGGCCGATGCCCGACAGCAGCAATATCTGCGGGCTGTTGAAGGCGCCGGCCGACAGGATCACCTCGCGCGCGGCGCGGGCGATGCGCGTCTCGCCGCCGCGGACATATTCCACGCCGGTCGCGTGGCCGCCTTCCACCACCACCCGCGTCGTCAGCGCCTCGCTGACGAGCGAGAGGTTGGGCCGCGCCATCGCCGGGCGCAGGAAGCGCGCCGCGGTGCTGCCGCGCCGCCCGCCATCGGTGGTGAAGTCGGGCGCGGAAAAGCCCTCCGTCGCTTCCCCATGGAAGTCGTCGAGATGGGCGTGGCCCAGCTTCTCCGCCGCCGCGATCAGGCGCGGGTAGACGTGCGCGTCGGTGGCATGCCGCGTGACGGTCAGCGGCCCGTCGCCGCCATGATGGTCGCTCGCCCCCCGCCAGTTGCGTTCGGACTTGCGGAAATAGGGCAGCACGTCGGCATGGCTCCAACCGCGTGCGCCCATCTGCGCCCACTGGTCGTAATCCTGTGGGCTGCCCCTCGAATACATCATGCCGTTGATCGAGGAGCAGCCGCCGATCAGCTTGCCCCGCGGCGCGGGGATGCGGCGGCCGTCGGCATGGGGTTCGGGTTCGGACATATAGCCCCAGCCGATCGAGGCATCACGCATCGCATCGAACCAGGCGAGCGGCATCGCCACCCGGTCGCGCTTCTCCGAACCGCCCGCCTCGATCAGCAGCACGCGCGCGGACGGGTCTTCGCTGAGGCGCGCCGCCAGCACGCAGCCGGCGGAGCCTGCCCCCACGATCACATAATCGAAGTCGCCGTCCATCGCGGCCGCCCCCGTCAGAGGTTGAAGACGCGTTCGGCGTTGGTCTGGAAGAACTTCTTCTTCAGGGCCGCGTCCATATCCATCGCGTCCAGCGCCTCCACCTCGTAAGCCGGGCATTGGTAGGGATAGTCCATCGCATACATCACGCGATCCTCGCCGATCACTTGTTGCGCGAACTTGATCGCCGGTTCCCACGCCACACCCGAATTGGTGATGACGAAATTCTCCTTCAAATAGTTGGAGACCTTCTCCTTCTTCAGCGGCGGAGTGGAGGCGTAGCGGTTCGATTTGACGCCCGCCTGATGCATGAAATCGAGGCGGTACATCCAATAGGGCAGCGCCTCGCCCATGTGGCCGATGATGATCTGGAGCTTGGGATAGCGATCAAGCGCGCCCGACACGATCAGCCGCAGCGCATGCATTCCCGTCTCCACCCCGAAGCCGAAGATCGCGCCGTCGATGCCGGCGGCGATCATCGGCTCGACCATGCCCCGCGGCAGCGTGTTGGGGTGGATGTAGATCGGCACGTTCAGCGCCTCGGCCGCCTCCAGGATCGGGGCGAACTGCGGCTCGTCCAGATAATGGCCGTCGGTGTGCGAGTTGATGATGACCGCCTTCATGCCGAGCTTGGTGACGGCCCGCTCGATCTCGCGCGCGGCATGGTCGGGGTCTTGCGGCGCGCAGGCGGCCATGCCGGTGAAGCGGTCCGGGTGGTTGCGGCAGGCTTCGGCCAGCTGATCGTTGGCGAGGACGGAGAGCGCGCGCGCCTTGTCCACGCCCAGGATCTGCGTGCCCGGCGAGGTGAGTGCGATCACCGCGCGATCGATGCCGCGCACGTCCATGTCGTGCAGGCGCTTCTCGCCCATGTCGATCAGCGAATCGCGGATCCACTGCGGCCGTTCGGCCGGCGAGCGGAGGTAGAAACCCCACAGGCTCTGGAAGCCGGGATCGGGATCGGGGCCGTCGAGGATCTCGGCATACATGTCGATCGCCTCGCGCGGCATGAACGCCTCTTCGGTCGCGATCCGCAGATAGCCCTGGGCGCCGCCCGTCTTCAGTTCGCTCATCGTCCACCTCTCCTCGACCGGACTGCCACCGATCGTTGAATGCTCAACGTGTGGCGTGATAAGCGAGGCGAGGGGCATCTGCAAGCGAAGTGCGCTTCGCATTGGCCGCTTTTGGGCTATGCTCCGCGCCCGAGGGGAGACGAGGAACGATGGGCGACGGGGTGGGGGAAGCGGTGATGGCCGGCGGGGCCGCGGCGGCGGACGCGCCCGATATGCTGCCGGGGTGGACGGTGGCGGACCTCGATTATCCCACCTTCCGCATCACGCTGCTGGCCAAGATCATGGCCCGCCTCACCACCCGCCGCCTGGCCGATCGCGGCGATCTGACCTATGCCGAATGGCGGCTGTTGTCGCGGCTGGCGGCGTTCGGGCCGGGTGGCGGCACGGTGGGGCAGGTCGCCGATCTCGCCTGGGTCGATCGCGCCGAGGTGAGCCGCGCGGCGGTAGCGCTGGAAGCGCGCGGGCTGACCGGCCGGCGCGTCAACCCCAGCGACCGGCGCACCCCGATCCTGCACCTGACGGACGAGGGCCGCGACCATTATGAGGAGGCGCTGCGCGAGCGCGCCGACTTCCACCATTTCCTGCTGGCCGACCTGAACGACGCCGACCGCGCCGTGCTGGACGAGATGCTCGGCCGCATCGCCGGACGGATGCAGACCCTGCTGGCCGATCAGGGCGAGGGCGCCTGAACCGCCGCGATCAGGCGGTGGCGCCGGTTTCCACCGCCATCAGCGTATCGACGAAGCGGCGGCACCACCAGAGCACGTTCTCGCGCTGCACGCCCTCGTTCAGCGCCTGCCAGCGCGCGATCCGTTCGTCGCGCGGCATGCGCAGCGCGGCCAGGATCGCGTCCGACATTTCCTCGGCGCTGTAGGGGTTGACCAGCACCGCCTCGTGCATCTGCTCGGCCGCACCCGCGAAGCGGGAGAGGATGAGGACGCCGGGATCGGCCGGGTCCTGCGCCGCCACATATTCCTTGGCGACGAGGTTCATCCCGTCCCGCAACGGCGTGACGAGGCCGATGCGCGCGGCGCGATAGACGCCCGCCAGCACGTCGCGCGGATAGCCCTGGTTGACGTAGCGGATCGGCACCCAGTCGAGATCGGCGAAGGCGCCGTTGATGCGGCCGGAAATGGCATCCAGCGTCGCCCGGATCTTCTGGTAGCTTTCCACCGAGGCGCGCGAGGGCGGCGCGATCTGCAGCAGGAACACCTGCTTGCACTCCTCCGGATGCTCCTTCAGGAACCGTTCGTAGCCGAGGAAGCGCTCCTCCAGCCCCTTGGAATAGTCGAGCCGGTCGACCCCCACGATCATGTCGCGGCCGACGGCGCTGTCGCGCATCTGGCGGTAGGTGAGGCGCGCACGCGGCGTCTGCGCGAGCGCGGTGAAGTCGGCCGCGTCGATGCCGATCGGGCAGGCCATCACCGTCACCCGCCGCTCGCCCAGCGACACGACATCGCCTTCGACGCGCGCGCCCATGTCGTCCGACACATAGTCGAGGAAGCTGTCGGTCCACTCGCGCGTGTGGAAGCCGATCACGTCATAGGCGAACAGCGTCGCCACCAGATCGGACGCCTCGGGCAGCGTCGACAGCAGGCGGCGCGGCGGCCAGGGGATGTGGAGGAAGAAGCCGATGCGGTTGCGGCAGCCGCGCCTGCGCAGCTCCGCGCCCAGCGGCAGCAGGTGGTAATCCTGTATCCAGATCACGTCGTCCGGCTCGATCAGCGGGATCAAAGTCTCCGCGAACCGTTCGTTGACGCGCTGGTAGCCGCCGGCGAAACCGCGCTCATATTCGGCCAGATCGATGCGATAGTGGAACAGCGGCCACAAAGTGCGGTTGGCGTAACCGTCATAATATTCCTCGACGTCCTGTTCCTCGAGGTCGACGGTCGCGGTCGTGACGCCATGGCCGCGCTGGAAATCGAGCTGGCCGGTGAAGCTTTCGGTCGTCTGGCCGGACCAGCCGAACCAGATGCCGCGATTCTCCTTCAGCGCCGCCGACAGCGCCACCGCCAGCCCGCCCTGCGCGCCCGAATGCGATCCGGTCGGCGCCGAGACGCGGTTGGAAACGACGATCAGCCGGCTCATCGGACGGCCGTCCACGGGCGCGACAGCAGCCCGGCGCAATTTATCATGCCGACCAGCGAATAGGTCTGCGGATAATTGCCCCACAATTCGCCCGTCACCGGGTCGATGTCCTCGGACAACAGCCCGGCGGCGGTCCGCCGGCTCAGCATCTCCTCGAACAGGGCGCGCGCGTCGGCGTCGCGGCCGATATAGTGCAGCGCCTCGATCAGCCAGAAGGTGCAGACGTTGAACGCCGTCTCGGGCAGGCCGAAATCGTCCTCGGTGGCGTAGCGCAGCATGTGGCTGCCGCGCCTGAGGCCCGCCTCGACCGCAGTCAGCGTGCCCAGGAAGCGCGGGTCTTCGGGTGCCAGGAAGCGCAGTTCGAGCAACTGGATCAGCGAGGCGTCGAGATCGTCGCCCGAGAAGGTGGCCGACATCCGGTTGGTCTCCGGCCGCCACGCCTCGCGCAGGATCGTCTCGCGGATGGTTGCGGCGCGCTCCGCCCAGAAGGCGCGGCGCTCGTCCAGCCCCATCGCCTCGGCGGCGTTGGCGAGGCGATCGCACGCCGCCCAGCACATCGCCGAGGAATAGGTGTGGACGCTCTGCCGCGTGCGCAGCTCCCACAGGCCGGCGTCGGGCTGGTCGTGGAACGCCCAGGCGCGCTCGCCCACCCGTTCCAGCGAGTGGAAATCCTCCAGCGTCGCCATGCGGAACAGCCGCTGGTCGAAGAAGGCCTGCACGTTGCACAGCACGATCTGGCCGTAGGCGTCGTGCTGGATCTGCTCATAGGCCTGGTTGCCGACGCGCACCGGCCCCATGCCGCGATAGCCGGGCAGGCCGGGCGCCTCGCGCTCCTCCAGAACCGCCTCGCCCAGCACGCCGTAGAGCGGTTGGATATGGCCGCCCGCCGCCCCGTCGACGATGTTGCGCAGGTAGGAGAGATAGCCCTCCAGCACGTCCAGCGCGCCCAGCCGGTTGAGCGCCTGCACGGTATAATAAGCGTCGCGGATCCAGCAGTAGCGATAGTCCCAGTTGCGCTGCGACCCGGCATGTTCGGGCACCGACGTGGTCAGCGCAGCGACGATCGCCCCCGTCTCCTCATGCTGGCACAGCTTCAGCGAGATGGCCGAACGGATCACCACCTCCTGCCATTCGAGCGGGATGGCGAGGCCGCGGACCCACGCCTGCCAGTCGGCGGTGGTGTCGGCCAGCATCTGGTCGAGCGTGGCGGCGAGGTTGCCGGAAAAGCTCTCGTCCGGCCCCAGGAAGAAATGCAGCGGATGTTCGACGCGGAACGGCCGCTCGCCCTCGACCATGCCGACCGGGGCGGTGGTCGACAGGCGCATCGTCTGGCTGTCGCCCGGATAGCGGATGTGGTTCGATCCGCCGACATGCTGGCCGCAGCTCGTGCCCCAGCCGCAGGTCGGCCGCAGCGAGACGCGGATGCGCGGCGAACCCGCCACCGGCCGCACGATCCGCGCGAAGGACGTGGGGCGGTAGGTGCGGCCCAGCCGTTCGAAGCGCGGGCAGAAATCGATCACCTCGATCGCATTGCCGCGCGCGTCGCTGTGGCGGCTGACGAGGATCGGCGTGTTGCGGACGTAGCTCTGTTCGACCGAGACGCCGTCTTCCAGCGTGATCGCCCAATAGCCCGAATCCGGCTCCGCGCCGCCCAGCAGCGCCGAGAAGAAGGGATCGCCATCGACGCGCGGCACGCAGCCCCAGACGAAGCGGCCGGCGCGATCGACCAGCGCGCTGACCTGGCAATTGCCGATCGGCCAGAGATCGAGCGTCGGCGCCGTCATGCCGCCACCGCCGCTTCCGCACCCAGCCAGCTTAGCACCGCTGCGACATCGTCCAGCCGGTAGGACGCCGCCGTCGCCCGCGCCGGGCCGACGAGGATGCCGGCGCCGCCGTGCGCCGCGGCGGCCGCGAAGGCGCTCTCGTCGGTCACGTCGTCGCCGATGAAGATCGGGCGGGTGGCGGCCATGCGCGGATCCTCCATGAAGCGGGTGAGGGCGGCGCCCTTGTCGGCACCGGACAGGCGGGTCTCGATCATCATCTTGCCCGGCTGGAGCGCGATGCCGTAGCGGCCGGCGATCGTCTCGGCCAAGGCATGGCACGCTTCGCCGGCCTGCGGCGCCTGTCGGTAATGGAGTGCTGCGCCGAACGTCTTCGGCTCGACGATCACGCCCGGATAGCGCGCCGCCAGCGCCTCCATGTCGGCGACGCTCTCGGCCAGCCATTCGGGCGGCGCGGGCACGTCGGTCCGCCCGTCCGCCCAGGCGATCTCGAGGCCGTGGCTGCCGCTGATCGAGAAGCCGACATCCTCCTCGAAGAAGGCGCGGATCTGCGCCACCGAACGCCCGCTGACGATCGCGATCCGCCCGTCGAGCAGACGGTCCAGCCCGGCGATCAGCATGCGCAGGCGGGCATCGACCGCCACCGCATCGGGCCGGTCGGCCAGTTCCACCAGCGTCCCGTCGAAATCGAGGAACAGGCTGGCGCCGTCGAGCAGGCCGGCGGGCGGGGCGGTGAGGGGCGGGGCGTCGGTCATCGAAATCCTAATGATGGGGGCGCGTGTATCGTTCCGGGCGGACCGGCCGGCCCGCCGCATCCGTCAATAGTTCTTCCGGTAGCGGACCGCCACGTTCGAGCCGCCGAACGACCCGGTCTGGCTGAGCACGCTGAGCGCGCGCGACAGCGAGACTTCGAGCTGGGTGGCGGTGAAGCCGCGCGCGTCGGTGATGATCTCCACATAGATGTTGTTGGTGATATATTTGCCCGCCGCCAGCGCGGTGCCGCGGCCGGCGCTTTCGTCCGCCCCCAGCACGCGCAGCCGGTCGACCCCCGCCACCGTGCGCAGCTTGCCGAGCGGGTTGAGCCCGCCGCCCCCGCCGCGCAGGCCGTTCAGCGCCGCGGCGAGCTGGATCGCCTGCGTCGGCGACAGCGAGGTGACCGATTCGCCGAACAGCAGCCGGCTCAGCACCTCGTCCTGCGGCAGCGCGGGGGTAGAGGTGAAGCTGATCTGCGGCGCCTGCGCATAGCCGCCGATGGTGATCGTGGCGGTGACGTCGGTCGCGGTCGTGCTGGCGACGATGTTGAGCGCGGGGTTGGTGAAGGCCGCCCCCTGGAAGGTGACGGTGCCCTGATCGATCTCGAACCGGCGACTGGCGAAGCTGTAGGTGCCGCGCACGACTTCCAGATTGCCGACGATCGAGGGGGCGGTGGCGGTGCCCGTCACGCGCATGTCCGTCCGCCATTCCGACTCCAGCCCCATGCCGGAGACGAAGATCTGGTTGGGCGCGCGGATGCGGATGTCGAGGCCCCAGTTGCTCGGCAGGCCGCCCGCGTCGTCGGGATCGGCACGCACCGCCCCCAGCCGGCGCACGCCGGTGAGTTCGGGGACGGCCGAGGCGGTCTGCGTCACGATCTGGTAGCGCGCCTCGGGGATCGTCAGGTCGCCCCGCACCATGCCGCCCGAAGGCCCGTTGGTGACGGAGACATTGCCCGAAACGGTCGCCCCCAGCGCATCGGACCGGGCGAGCTGCGCATTCTGTAGCCGCGCTGTGAGGTCGATCGGGAAGCCGCCCGCCGCGGCGAGGCCGACCGACCCGCTGGCCGAAATCGTCCCCGCGCCGGCGCGCGCGGTGAGGCTGGCGAGATCGAAGCGGCTGGCGGTGAAGCGCCCGTCGATCGCCATCTGCGACAGCACCGTGCCGAACGTCTCATTCTCGTAGCGGAGCGCATTGGCGCGGATCACGCCGTTCAGCGCCGGGCGTTCCAGCGTGCCGCCGAAGTCCGCGCCGATCGCGATCGGGCCGGTGAGCGTCTGGCGGGGGATGCCGCCCAATGCCCACAGCACCTCGGCCGGGCCGTTGTAGCGGATGCCGCCGGAAAGCGGCGCGCGCACCATCCGCTCAGCCACGCCTGCGCCGGCTGCCAGCGGGGCGAGCCGCGCCTGCATCCGCCCGACGGTCGCGCCGCGCCGGCGAATCAGCGCGCGCGCATCGCCGCCCGTGCCGTTCAGCGTCGCGAGCAGCGCGATGTCGACCGGTTCGGACACGGTGAGCGAGGCGGTGCGGGTGAAGCCCGCCACGTCGATCCGGGCGCGCAGATCGGGGATGGCGTCGCCGGCGGCGGCATAATCCACCGTGCCGCTCGCCTTGCCGCCGAGGCCGAGGCCCGGCACGAACGCCTGGGCGATCGACAGGTCGAGGTTGCGCAGCACCGCATGCAGCGCGGTGCGCGCGCCATAGACGCCGCTGACGTCGGTCTGCCCCTGCGGCAGCACGATCGTGGCGGGCGCCAGCCGCCAGTCGGCGCCCTGCTTCGTCACTACCGCCGGCCGGGCGAGGCGCACCGGCACGCCATTGGCCTGCCCACGGAAATTGGCGAGGATGCGGGTGGGTGACAGTGCCGCCTGCGCCGCGATCTCGAACGGCACGCCGCTCCGCCCCGCCGCGGTCAGCGCGACAGTGCCGTTGCCGTCGCGATAGCGGATGCGCCCCTGCGCGCGGCTGACCAGCAGCGCCTTCTGCCGCACGTCGGTCAGCGCGAACTGCCCCTCGATCGACGGATGGGCGGGATAGAGCAGGGCGGTGGCGCGGATCGTGCCGGCACCGATCGTGATCGGCACGTCGCCGGGGATGCGTGCCGCCGAGGCGCGCACGTCCACGTCGGCGCGCTGCACGTCGCCGGCGGCGGCGAGGCGGACGTTGCCGTTGAGGCCCGATCCGGCGAGCGTAATCGTCCCCGCGAACGGCCCCGCCGCGGTCTGCACCACCGATCCGGCGAAGCGGATGCCGGCGAAGGTGGCGGAGGCGATGTCCACCGCCAGCGGCCCGGTGCCGCTACGGATCAGCACGTCGGCGTCGAACGGGCCGTAGGGCGATCCGCCCCGTGCCCGTACGCGATAGCCGGCGGCGGTGCCTTCCAGCGTCGCCACCACATCGGTCAGTTGCACGCCCACATTGGGCCGCGCCGCCGTCAGCCGCGCGACGGGGCGGGTGGCCGTGCCCGAGACGGTCAGCGCGAACGGCCCGTATTGCGCCGACTGGCCGGCGGCGCGGAAGGCGATCCTTCCGTCGAGCGTGTAGCGGCCGGTCCCCGAGGTGATGCGGAAGCGTGGGGCGTTCATGCGCAGATTGTCGATCCGCGCGCCCCCGTCGAGATCGTAGGCGACGTCGGCGGTGATGATCGCATTGCCGCCGAGATTGTCGCGGACCGTCGCATTGTCGATCCGGCGGGTCATCACCCGCACCTTGCCGGCGATGCCGAAGCCGCCGCGCGCGCCCGGCACCAGCCGCGCGTCCGTCACCAGATCGATCCGGCCGAGGCCGTTGACCTGATAGTCGTTCACCCGGCCCTTCAGCCCGCCGGTGTAGCGGCCCTTCGCCAGATCGGCGAGAATGATGGCGGTGGCGTCGATCCGGTCGGACCTGAGGCGGAGGTTGTCGGAGGCGACCTGCCCATTCTGATAGGCGATGTCGCCGTCGATGCGCAGGTTGGTGAGGAGGCCGCCCTCCGCCTCGTTGAGGCCGGTCACGCGCCGTGCGGTGGCGTGGATCGGCACGCGGATGCGATCGGCGTCGATCACCGCCCGGCCGGCGGCGTTGAACTGCTCAATGCCCATCGCCCCGAAGCTGGCGGCGGCGGCGCTCACCCGATAGTCGATCGTCGGCGTGGCGAAGGCGCCGTCGAGCGTGGCGGCGAGGCGAATGTCGCGGCCGCGCACCTCGGGCAGGATCGCGCCGGGGGTCAGCAGTTGCGCGCGGATCGCGAGATTGCCGAAGCGGCTCTCCGCCAGATCGATCAGCCCGGCGGCGTCGATCGCCAGCGCATCGGAGCGCGCCATCAGCTTCGTATCGATCCGCCGCTGGTCGAGCGCGGTGACGAGGTCGAGGCGGATGGCGGGCGCGGTCAGCCGCGCGGCCGGGCCGGTCAGGATCGCGCCCGGCGCGACGAAGCCGGTGGTGCGGAACCGCCCCTCGCGCCCGTCGATGGCGAGGTTGACGAGGGGGGCGTCACCCGCGCGGCCCGTCAGCCGCCCCTGCCAGCGCGCCCAGTCCCCCTGTCCGCCGAGGCGGAAGGCGAGCGGGCGGCCGAGGCCGGCATAGCTGTCCACCAGCCCGCCGACCGGCGCGTCCACCGCCGCCTGGAGGCCGAAGCGGTTGGCGTCTGGCACCGCGTCGAGGCGCAGCGTTACCCGGTCGCCACCGGCGATCCCGGCGGCGCGCAACGCGGCGGCATCGGCGGCGATCTGCGCGCGCCCGTCCGCGATCGTCGCCGAACCGGCGAGGCGCACGACATGGGCGCGGCCGGTGACGGGCGGGGCGACCACGAACCGGTCGATCGCGAAGCGGCCGAGCGTCAGGTCGATGTCGGGAATGGTCGGGGCATTGGGGTCGGTCGGCGTCTCGCGCAATTCGGGCAGGCGGGCGAGGCGCACCTCCGGGCTGGTGAATTCGCGCACGTCGATCTTCTGGCGGACGTAGGCGAACGGCCGCCAGTCCACCGTCAGTTCGGGCGAGGTGAGGAACACGCCTCGCGGATCGCTGACGGCCACGTCGGTCAGCCGCATCCGGCCGTAGATCGATCCGTCGATCCGGCCGACCTTGATGCGGATGCCCGAGGCCGTCTCGAACCCGGCCAGCCGATCGACGATGAAGCGCCGGCCAGGGCTGGTGTTCAGCCCCAGCAGGATGATGCCGACCAGCAGCACGATGCCGGCGAGGCCGATGCCCACCCATTTGGCGATCCGCCGCGCCATCAGAATGCCTGCCCGATCGAGATGTAGAGCGCGACCTTCGATTCACCCGGCTGGCGGTTGATCGGCGTCGCAAGGTCGAGCCGCATCGGCCCGAAATTGGTGTAGTAGCGCGCGCCGATGCCGGCGCCGTAGCGCATCCCCGACAGGCTGGGGGTCGATCCTTCGCCGACGCGGCCGGCATCGAAGAAGGGCACGATCCCGTAATTGCCGAAGCGGTAGCGCGCCTCCAGCGCGAATTCGGTCAGCGATCGACCGCCGATCGGATCGTTGTTGACGTCCTTCGGCCCCAGCTGCTGGAAGCCGAAGCCGCGTACCGATCCGCCGCCGCCCGCATAGAGCCGGCGGGAGGGGGCGATGTCGTCGCGGCCCGTGCCGACGATCGATCCGACGCGGGCGCGCCCGGCCAGCACGATGCTGCCGCCGATCGGCTGGTAGGCGCTGCCTTCCAGCAGGAAGCGGCCATATTGATCGAACGACCCGCCGGAGCGCTTCTGCGCTTCCGGGCTGGCGCGCAGGTTGATCCGCACGCCGCGCGTGGGATCGAGCAGACTGTCCGACAGGTCGTAGCCGAGCTGGAGGGGGAGGGCGGCGATGAAATAGGTGGCGTTGGGGCGCGTATCGGTGCCGACGAAGGGGGTTTCGCGGCTGGCGATGATCTCGGCCCCCACGCTCCACGTCCAGCGCTTCTGCCAGATCGGGGTCGACTGGCGCGAGAAGCTGGCGGAGAGGTTCGCCGTCTCGGCGTTGAACGCGTCGAACCGCTGGCGGGCGACGTTGACCCCGGCCTGGAAGGTGCGGTCGCGCTGGCCGGCATTCTGGCGGCGGAAGACGGCCGCGGCGCCCTGTTGCAGCGTGCCGGCGGTGGCGCTCAGGATCAGCGCGCCTTCCGGCGGGAACATGTTGCGGTGGATCCATTCGCCCACCACCTTCACGCCCTCGCCGGTGCCGTAGCCGCCCGAGGCGGAGAGGGTGCGCGGCGGCCCCGCCACCTGCCGGACGAGGAGATCGACCACCTCGGTCCCGTCCGGGCCGGGGGTGCCGGTGCGGACCGGCTCGACCGCGGCGGTGGAGAGCAGGCCGGTGCCGATCAGCGCCTGCCGCAGATCGTCCACGCGGCGATTGTCGTAGAGGTCGCCGCGGTCGAAGCGGGGGAAGACGTTCAGATGGTCGAGGTCGAACAGCGCCTCGCCCTCGGCCAGCCGGAGCGCGCCGAAGCTGGCCCTGGGGCCGCCGTCCACCGGCAGCGAATAGCCGCCGAGATGCGTCGCGTCGTCGAGCAATATGTCCCGCTCGCCCACCTTGACGAAGGGATAGCCCTGTTCGGGCAGGCGCAGCGCGATCCGCGCCTCGCCCTCCTCGACGGCGGCGGCGCGGATCGGATCGCCCACCTTCAGCGCCAGCGCATCGCGCGCGATGCGATAGGGTTCGGGGCCGAGGCCGGTGATGGCGATCGTGCCGAAGCGATATCGCGTGCCCGGCGTCGCCGCGATCGTCACCGGCACCACCCCGTCCGCCGCGGCGGCGGGCGCCACGGTGGCGGTGGCCGTCCCGTCGTAATAGCCTTCCGATCGCATCAGCCGCTCGGCCAGCGTCACGTCCTCTTCGGCGCGCACGCCGATCTGGGCGCCGTTGGCGGCTTTCTTCCCGTCCTTCAGCAGCGCGGAGAGGCCGCGGAACGGGTCTTCGAGATCGACCTGATCGAGTCCCGTCACCTCCAGCCGATAGGGCAGGGCGCGCGGCGCGTCGCCGGCGGCGGCCTGCTGCTCGGTCGGCGGTTCGGGGGTGGGATCGAAGGTGGCGAGCGGGGTGAGGGGGGCGGCGAGTTCCGCCTCGGGCACGATCGGGGCGGGCGGTGTGCTGGTCTGCGTGACGGGCGGGGCGGCCGCCGGGGGGGCGGCGGTTTCCTCCAGCGGCGGCAGCGCGGCATCGAAGGCGGCGTCTGGCAGCGGCACCGGCGGGGGGGCGGCTGGCGCGCGCTGGGCGAGGCCGGGAACGGCGAGGGCGGCGACGCTGGCGCCGGCGGACAAGGCGAAGGCGCGAAGGCCCCGCGGACGAACTCGATGATCCCCCATTACGGATGGTTAACGATGCGGCCGGGGGGCGGTTCCCATGCCGAAGGCTCCGTTGGTCGACGCGCGCGTGCCGTCCGTCGTGCCCGGCCTTGCGAGGCACCCGGCCGCTTCCCACTGCCGCGACAGGTTATTCACCGGAGTTCCGATGTCCTTTCGCGCGCCAGCCCGTATCGCCGCCTTCGCTCTTGCCACCACCGCCCTGTTTGCCGTCGCCGCCGGTGCGGCGCCCCAGCTCGGCACCTTTGGGGTCGATGTCGGCGGCATGGATCGCACGATCCGGCCGGGGGACGATTTCAATGGCTTCGTCAACGGCGGCTGGGCGGCGCGCACCCCGATCCCGGCGGACAAGGCGCGTTACGGCGCGTTCAACATGCTCGCCGACCAGTCCGACGAGCGCACCCGCACCGTGATTGAGGCCGCCGCCGCCGATCCCGCCGCTACCCCCGAGGCGCGCAAGGCGGCCGATCTCTACACCAGCTTCATGGACGAAGCGGGTATCGAGGCGCGGGGCACCGCCCCGCTCAAGGCCGATCTCGCCCGGCTGGACGCGATGAAGACCCCCGCCGATCTGGCCGAGGCGTTCGCCGCCGGAAGCCGCTACGGCTTCGACACGCCGATCGGTGTCGGCGTGCAGATCGACGCGCGCGACCCCGACGCCTATGTTCCGACGATCGCGCAAGGCGGCCTCGGCCTGCCCGACCGGGACTATTATCTCGACAAGACCAACCCGCGCTTCGCCGAGGCGCGCGCCGCCTATCAGCGGCATATCGCCAAGATGCTCGATCTGGCCGGCGTGGCCGACGGCGCCGCCAAGGCCGCCGCGGTGCTGGCGCTGGAGACGCGGCTGGCGGAGGTGCAGTGGAGCCGGGTCGATACCCGGCAGGCGGAGAAGCGCTACAATCCGGTGCCGGTGGCAGAACTGGCGACGCGCTATCCGGGCCTCGACTGGGCGACCTACCTCAAGACCGTCGACCTCGCCGGGCAGCCGCGGGTGATCGTCGCCCAGCCGAGCGCGATCGCCGCGACGGCGAAGCTGGCGGGCGAAGTGCCGATCGCGACGTGGCGCGCCTACCTCGCCTTCCACGTCGTGAGCGCGCGGGCGGACGTGCTGCCGAAGGCGTTCGTCGACGAGGATTTCGCCTTCCAGCGCGTGCTGACCGGCCAGCCCGAACTGAAGGCGCGGTGGAAGCGCGGCGTCGATTTCGTCAACGGCGGGGTCGGCGATGCGGTCGGCAAGCTCTATGTCGCGCGCTATTTCCCGCCCGATGCCAAGGCCAAGGCGGACGCGCTCGTCACCAACCTGATGGCGGCGATGCGGGTGCGGTTGCAGCAGGTGCCGTGGATGGCACCCGAGACGCGGGCCAAGGCGGTCGCCAAGCTCGCCTCGTTCCGCCCCAAGATCGGCTATCCCGACGTGTGGGAGGATTATGGCGCCGTCACCGTCCGCGCCGACGACGCCTATGGCAACCTCCAGCGCACCACCGCCGCCCGCTTCGACCGCGACGTCGCCCGGCTCGGCCGCCCCGCGGATCGCGCCAAATGGCTGATGACGCCGCAGACGGTGAACGCTTATGCCTATCCGGTGTGGAACGAGGTGGTCTTCCCCGCCGCGATCCTGCAGCCGCCGTTCTTCGATCCGGCGGCCGACCCGGCCGTCAACTACGGCGCGATCGGTGCGGTGATCGGCCACGAGATCAGCCACCATTTCGACGATCAGGGCCGCAAATATGATGCGACCGGTCGCCTTGCCGACTGGTGGACGCCCGCCGACGTCGCCCGCTTCAAGGCGCTGACCGACAAGGTGGTGAAGCAATATGGCGCGTACGAGGCGTTGCCCGGCGTGAAGGTGAACGGCGAGCTGACGCTGGGCGAGAATATCGCGGATCTGGCGGGGCTGACGGTGGCGCACGATGCGTGGCTCCTGTCGCTGAACGGCAAGCCCGCGCCGGTGATCGGCGGGTTCACGGGCGAGCAGCGCTTCTTCCTGGGGTTCGCCCAGGTGTGGCGGGAGAAGGCGCGCGACAGCTTCCTCCAGCGGCAGGTGGCGAGCGACCCGCATTCGCCCGGCGCGCTCCGCCCGCGTGTCGTGCGCAATCTCGATGCCTGGTATGGCGCGTTCGGCGCGAAGCCGGGCGATCGGCTCTGGCTGGCCCCGGCCGATCGCATCAAGGTCTGGTAAACCGCCGCCCGCATGGTAACATGCGATAGAGAGGGCATGCGCCCCCAAATTGTCCGATCCCGAGGAGAGACCTGTGACGCAGACCTATTCGATGCTGGTTGACGGCAAGGCCGAGGCCGGCGTCGGCACGTTCGATGTCGTGAACCCGGCTACGGGCGAGGTCTTCGCCCAATGCCCCCGCGCTGACGAGGCGGTGCTGGAGCGCGCCGTCGCCGCCGCCAAGGCCGCCTTCCCGGCCTGGTCGCAGCGCCCGATCGACGAGCGCGCGGCGCTGGTCGACAAGCTGGCCGACGCCATCCACGAGCGCGCCGGCGAATTCGCCTCGCTGCTGACGCAGGAGCAGGGCAAGCCGCTCGATCAGGCGATGTACGAGGTGATGGGCTGCGTCTTCACGCTGAAGGCGTTTACCGGCATGCGCCCGGAAACGAAGACACTGAAGGACGAAGGCGGCCAGCGCGTGATCGAGCATCGCACGCCGCTGGGCGTCGTGGCCGCGATCACGCCGTGGAACTTCCCGATCCTGCTGCTGATGAACAAGCTCGGGCCGGCGCTCGTCACCGGCAACACGATGGTCGCCAAGCCCGCGCCGACCACCCCGCTGACGACCTGCCTGTTCGGCGAGATCGCGCGCGAGGTGCTGCCCGCCGGCGTCCTCAACATCATCTGCGACACCAACGATCTGGGCGCGCTGCTGACCGGCCACGCCGATGTCGCCAAGGTCGCCTTCACCGGATCGACCGCCACCGGCAAGAAGGTCGCCGCCTCGGCCGCCGGCACGGTCAAGCGCGTCACGCTGGAACTGGGCGGCAACGATGCCGCGATCGTGCTGGACGACGTCGACCCCGTCACCGTCGCCCGCAAGGTCTATCAGGGCGCGATGACCAACGCCGGCCAGATCTGCGTCGCCGTCAAGCGCGCCTATGTGCCCGAATCGATGTACGACCCGTTCTGCGACGAGCTGGTCCGCCTTGCCAAGGAGGCGATCGTCGACGACGGCGCCAAGCAGGGCACGCAGATCGGCCCCGTGCAGAACAAGATGCAGTTCGACAAGGTGAAGGAGTTCCTCGCCGACGCGCGCGAGAAGGGCAAGGTGCTGACCGGCGGCGAGCCGCTCGACCGCCCCGGCTACTTCATCCCGCCGACGATCGTGCGCGACCTGCCGGAGGATTCGAAGCTGGTCCGCGAGGAGCAGTTCGGCCCCGTCCTGCCGGTGCTGAAGTATAGCGACATCAACGACGTGATCGCCCGCGCCAACGACAGCGAATTCGGCCTCGCCGGCACCGTCTGGGGCAAGGACGTGGCGCGCGCCACCGATGTCGCGATGCAGATCGATGCCGGCACGGTGTGGGTCAACCAGCATCTCGCGATCGATGCCAACATCCCGTTCCGTGGCTCCAAGCAGTCGGGCATCGGCGGCGAGCTGGGGCAGTCCGGGTTCAACGAATATACCCAGGCCCATATCGTCAACGTCGTCGAACTCGAGGACGCCTGACCTTCGGATCGGTGTGGGGAAGGGGTCGGCCCGTGCGGCCGGCCCCTTCCTGCTATCTGCGACACAGCTTTCGTTCAGGCGCGGGGGCCGCTAAAGGGCGGCGTTCCGTTCATGCCCCACAGGAGACATGCGCTTGGCGCTGACGCCCCAGAGTTCCGAAGCCTTCGTCCGCGAGGTGGACGAGGAACTGCGCCGCGATCGTGCCGAGGCGCTGTGGCGCCGCTATGGCAAGGTGGCGATCGCCGCCGTGGTCGTGGTGCTGGTGGCGCTGGCCGCCTTCCTCTGGTGGCGCCAGCATCAGGCGGCCAAGGCGGGTGCTGCGGGCGAGCAATTGTCGCAGGCGTTGCAGGAACTGGGCGACGGGCGCGAGAATGCGGCGCGCGCCAAGCTGGCGGCGGTGAAGCAGGAAGGCGGCGCCTATGCCGCGCTCGCCCGCATGGCCGAGGCCTCGCTCGCAGCGCAGAAGAAGGACGCCAAGGCCCCCGCCGCCTTCGACGCCATCGCCAAGGACACGTCCGTGCCGCAGGCGATCCGCGACGTGGCGACGCTGCGCGCCGCCGCGCTGCGCTTCGATACCGCGCCGCCGGCCGAGACGGTGGCGGCGCTCGCCGGTCTCGCCCAGAAGGGCAACGCCTTCTACGGCAGCGCTGCGGAGATGACCGCGCTTTCCTATCTGAAGATGGGCCGCACGAAGGACGCGCAGGCGCTGCTGCGCGCCATCGCCGCCGACGAGACGGTGCCGGAATCGCTGCGCGATCGCGTCGCCCGCCTCGCCACCGTCACCGGCGCGGCGCCCGTTGCCGCCGCCGCACCTGCCGCCGCCCCCCGGCCTTGAGGACCATTTCGTCGATGAAGCGTATCACCTACTGGGCCGGCAGCCTCGCCATCCTCGCCACGCTCGGCGCCTGCGGCAAGGGCGCGAACAAGCCCAAGACGGCGGTGCTGGGGGAACGCATCCCCGTGCTGGGGGCGCATACCGGCGTCGAGATCGAGGCGTCGATCGCCGACGTGCCGGTGGCCGCGCCCGCGCCCGTCGCCAATGCGGCGTGGAGCCAGCCGGGCGGCAGCGCGGACAAGGCGATGGGCCACCTCGCGATCGGAAGCCAGCCGACCCGCGTCTGGGCCACGACCATTGCCGGCGACGCCAAGGGCGAACGCCTCGTCTCCGCCCCGGTGGTGGCGGACGGGCGGCTCTACGTCGTCGATGCCGAGGCGGTCGTCCACGCTTATGACGCGAAGACCGGCGCGCCGGTGTGGCAGGCGGCGATCAGCACCGGCAAGGAGAACCGCCACTCCTTCTTCGGCGGCGGCGTCAGCTTCGATGGCGGACAGGTGTTCGCCACCTCGGGCCTGGGCGACGTGGCGGCGCTGGACGCGGCGACCGGCAAGGAATTGTGGCGCAAGCACCCCGGCGGCCCCTTGCGCGGCGCCCCCACGATCGGCGCCGGCAACATCTACGTCCTGGCGCAGGACAATCAGATCTTCGCGATGCGGCAGGACAATGGCGAGACGGTGTGGACCGCCGCCGCCACGCTGGTGCAGGCCGGCGTCGTCGGCGTCGCCGCCCCGGCCTATGCGCAGGGCACCGTCGTCGCCGGCTTCTCCTCGGGCGAGCTCACCGCCTTCCGCTACGAGAACGGCCGCGACGTGTGGCAGGATGCGCTGACGCCGACCAGCATCTCCACCTCCGTCTCCAGCCTGTCGGACATCGACGCCTCGCCGGTGATCGAGCAGGGCCGCGTCTATGCGGTCGGGCAGGGCGGGCGGATGGTGGCGATGGAGCTCACCACCGGTCAGCGCCTGTGGGAGATCAACATCGGCGGCATCGCCACGCCGTGGGTGGCGGGCGAGTGGCTGTTCGTCGTCACCGACGAGGGCCGCCTCGTCTGCATCGCCAAGACGACGGGCAAGATCCGCTGGATCGCCGACCTGCCCCGCTGGCGCAACGCCAAGAAGAAGACCGGGGCGGTCGGCTGGTATGGCCCGGTGCTGGCCGGCGGCCACCTGCTGCTGACCAACACGCGCGGCGAACTGGTCAGCGTCGGCATCGCCAAGGGCGAGGTCGAATCGACGGTCGAGGCGGGCAAGTCGTTCAACCTGGGCCCGGTCGTGGCGGACCAGATGCTCTACCTGCTCGACAACAAGGGCCGGCTGACCGCCTGGCGCTGAGATACGATCGACTGACGTGCCGCCCCTGATCCAGCCTTGCTGGATCAGGCCTCAACCACGTCAGCCGTAGCGGCGGGCGTGGTCGTCGAGCCGGCCGTCGTCCAGCAGCTTCGCCTGGCCCTGCCAGTCGTCGCGGTCAATCGTGCCTTCGGGCGCGCCGAGCCGCCGTTCGAGATCGGCCTTGCCCGCCGCATCGAGCGCCACGATCTGGCGATAGCGGGTCACGCCCTGCTCCCCCAGCCGATCGGCCCCGACCGGGCCGATGCCGCGGATGATGCCGAGATCGTCGTCGCGCACCGCGCGCGGCGCAACCGGGGCGGCGACGGGCGCGGCAGCGGGGCGCGCGGCCGCTTCGCGCTCCAGTTCCTTGATGCGGGCGTGGGCGACCGACAATTCCTCGCGATGGCCACGCTCCGCCTCGGCGCGCGCCTCCTGCTCCTCGGCCAGCGCCCGCTTCCATCTGCCGCCGCCGGCGCGCGAGGCGAGGCCGAGCACCCAGCCGAGCACGAGGACGAGGAAGAGGATGGCCCATTGGTTGGTGGTGAATGCCGGCATCGCCGCGGCTCCTCGATCGCCCATATCCGATGGTCCCGAAACGATCCCGCCTGCGACCCGTTCCGGGCCTCGCCGCGCCGCCGCTTGCCGGCTATGGCGCTGACATGACGGGAAGCGCGCTCGACGATCATCCCGCCTCGGCGCTCGCCGCCGATTGGGCGACGCATCTCGCGCGGGATCGGCGGCGGTCGGCGCATACCGTGCGCGCCTATGTCGCGACGGCGCATCGGCTGATCGGATTTCTGGGCGCGCATCGCGGCGCGGCGGTGACGCAGGCGATGCTGGCGGACCTGGCCGCGGCCGACCTGCGCGCCTTCCTCGCCGCGCGGCGCGGGGCGGACGGGATCGGCAACAGCTCGGCCGCGCGCGAGCTTTCGGCGATCCGCCAGTTCCTGGCCTTCGTGGGGGTCGAGCCGCCGCGCGTCCGCGGCCCGCGCGTCAAGCGCGGCGTGCCGCGGCCGATCGCCCCCCCGGATGTGTTGCGCATGGCCGAGGATGTCGACGAGGCGCAGGATGCGGCGTGGATCGGCGCGCGCGACCGGGCGGTGCTGCTGCTGCTCTATGGTGCCGGCCTGCGCGTCGGCGAGGCGATGGCGCTGACCGGCGCCGCGCTGCCGCTGGGCGAGACGCTGGCGGTGACGGGCAAGCGCGCCAAGGTCCGCATAGTCCCGCTGCTGCCGCAGGTGCGCGCGGCGATCGACGAATATATCCGCCTGTGCCCCTGGCCCGGCGGGCAGGCGCTGCCGCTCTTTCGGGGGGCGAAGGGCGGCCCGCTTTCGGCGGACGTGGTGCGCCGCGCAGTCAGGGTCGCCCGCGCCGGCCTCGGCCTCGGAGCGCGCGCGACGCCGCACGCGCTGCGGCACAGCTTCGCCACGCACCTGCTGGGGGCGGGGGCGGACCTGCGATCGTTGCAGGAGCTGCTGGGGCACGCCAGCCTGTCGTCCACCCAGGTCTATACCGGGGTGGACGCGGCGCACCTGCTGGACGTCTATGCCAACGCCCATCCGCGGGCATGAGGTTTATTCGGGCAGGAAGTCCGGCACGGAGAGATAGCGTTCGCCGGTATCGTAGTTGAAGCCGAGGATACGCGCGTTCGGCGCCTCCTCCAGCTTCTGGGCGATCGCCGCCAGCGTCGCGCCGGAGGAGATGCCGACCAGCATCCCCTCGTCGCGGGCGGCGCGGCGGGCATAGTCCTTGGCGTCGGCCGGATCGACCTGCACCGTCCCGTCGAGGAGCGATGTCGTCAGATTGCCGGGCACGAAGCCCGCGCCGATCCCCTGGATCGGGTGCGGCCCCGGCTGCCCGCCGGAGATGACCGGGGACAGCGTCGGCTCCACCGCGAACACCTTCAGGCCGGGCCATGCCTGCTTCAGCACCTGCGCCACGCCGCTGATATGGCCGCCCGTGCCGACACCGGTGACGAGCATGTCGAACGGATCGTCGATGAAGTCGGTCAGGATTTCCTGCGCGGTGGTGCGGACGTGGACGTCGATGTTGGCGGGATTATCGAACTGCTGCGGCATCCAGGCGCCGGGGGTTTCGGCGAGGATTTCCTGCGCGCGCTCGATCGCGCCCTTCATGCCCTTCTCGCGCGGGGTGAGGTCGAAGCTGGCGCCATAGGCCAGCATCAGCCGGCGCCGTTCGATCGACATCGATTCGGGCATGACCAGCACCAGCCGATAGCCCTTGACCGCCGCCACCAGCGCGAGGCCGATGCCGGTGTTGCCCGAGGTCGGCTCGACGATCGTGCCGCCGGGCTTCAGCCGCCCGTCCGCCTCGGCCGCCTCGACCATCGCCAGCGCGATCCGGTCCTTGATCGATCCGCCGGGGTTGGACCGCTCGGACTTGATCCAAACCTCCGCCGGCCCGAACAGCCGGTTGATGCGGATGTGGGGGGTGCCGCCGATCGTCTCGAGGATGCTGCTCGCTTTCATCGTGCCGTCTCCTGTCCGGGTATGTCTTCAAGCGTTTCGGGGGGATCGAAGGTCCGCGCGCGGATCAGCTCGGGGAAGATGCGGATCCACAGGAAGGTCACGGCGATGGCGCCGACGCCGCCTGCGATTACGCCGACGACGGGGCCGACGAGCGCCGCGACAAAGCCCGATTCCGCCTCGCCCAGCTCGTTCGAGCCGGAGACGAACAGGCTCGCCACCGCGCCCACGCGGCCGCGCATCTCGTTGGGCGTGTAGAGCTGGATCAGCGACTGGCGGACATAGACCGAAACCATGTCGGCCGAGCCCAGGATGGCGAGGCAGAACAGCGACAGCGGCAGCCAGCGCGAGAGGCCGAAGACGACCGTCGCGACGCCGAACAGGCCGACCGCGCCCATCATCTTGAGGCCGACCTCGTTCTTGAGCGGCTTCCAGGCGAACCACAAGGCCGTCAGCGCCGCCCCCAGCGCGGGCGCGGCGCGGAGGTGGCCGAGGCCCTCGGCGCCGACGTCGAGCACGTCGCGTGCGAAGATCGGCAGCATCGCCGTCGCCCCGCCCAGCAGCACCGCGAACAGGTCGAGCGAGATCGCCCCCAGCACCAGCCGGTTGCGGCGGACGTAGTGGAGCCCCTCCACCATCTGCCGCCACGGATTGGCCCGCCGGTCTAGCGAAGTCGGCGGGATCGGGCGGATCAGGAACAGGTTGAGCGCAGAGAAGACGAACAGCGAGGCCGAGAAGCCGTAGGGCGCCCAATGGTGGACGGCGTAGAGATAGCCGCCCGCCGCCGGCCCGATGATCCCGCCCGTCTGCCATGCGATCGAACCCAGCGCGATCGCCGTCGGCAGCACGGGGGCGGGCACCAGATTGGGGGCGAGCGCCCCCAGCGCCGGCCCGGCGAAGGCGCGCGCCACGCCCAGCAACGCCGCGACGAAGAACAGCCACGGCAGCGTCGTCGCATCGTGCCACGACAGCCATGCCAGCAGCACCGCGCAGAACGCCTCCAGCGAGACGGTGGCGCGCGCCACCCAGCGCCGGTCGATCCGGTCCGCCGTCCAGCCGGTAACGAGGGTCAGAAGGGCGAGCGGCACGAACTGGACGATGCCGATCAGGCCGAGCTGGAAGGCGGCGTCGCCGACCGACATCGCGCCCTTCGCCGGATCGCGGGCGATGTCGTAGACCTGCCAGCCGATCACCACCACCATCGCGTTCTGGGCGAGCGTCGCGGACAGCCGCGCCAGCCAATAGAAGCGATAGTCGCGGAAGGTGAAGGGGTGGGGGTGCCGCGCCATGGCCCCTGTTAGGCGGGGGGGCCGCGGCGCGGCAACGGTAGAAAGCCTATCAGGCGCCTATGAAGCGCAGCAGGTCGGCGGTCAGCCGGTCCTTCTCGGTGATGTTGAGGCCGTGGGGGGCGCCGTCATATTCGATCAGTTCGGCATGGGGAATGCCGGCGGCGGCGGCACGGGCGGATGGATCGATCGGCACCGTCTTGTCGCCGGTGCCGTGGACGATCAGCGTCGGTACGGTGAAGGCGGGCAGGTCGGGGCGGAAGTCGGTCTTGCCGAAGCTGTCGATGCAGGCGAGCGTGCCGGGCAGGCCGGCTTGCAGGCCGAGCTGGACGAAATGATCCAGCACCTCCTGGCTGACTGGGCTGGTGATGTAGCCGACACCATAGAATGCTTGCGCGAAATTGGCGAGGAAATGGGCGCGGTCGGCGCGGATCGGCGCCTTCATCTGATCCTCGAACACGCTTTCGTCGACGCCGTGGGGGTTGCTCTCGTCCTTCAGGAGATAGGCGACCACCGAGGAGACGAGCCCCGCCTTGACGACACCCTTGCCCTGATGGCGCGAAAGGTAGCGCGCCACCTCGCCCCCGCCCATCGAGAAGCCGACGATCGTGGCATCGGTGGCCCCCGTCGTCTCGATCACGGTGGCGAGATCGTCGGCCAGCGTGTCGTAATCATAGCCCGAGAAGGGCTGGCCGGAGCGACCGAAGCCACGCCGGTCGTAGGCGATGACGCGATAGCCGGCCTGGGCGAGGGCGAGCGCCTGATCGTCCCAGCTGTCGGCATTGAGCGGCCAGCCGTGGGTGAGGACGACCGGACGGCCCGATCCCCAATCCTTGACGTAGAGGTCCACACCGTCGCGCGTCTTGACGTAGGGCATCCTGAATCTCCGTATTGATCGAAGGCAGAAACGCGCGGGCGGGGGGAAGGGTGCGGATGTGATTGGGGCGGCCGTCGGGGCGTGTCCTTCGACTTCGCTCAGGATGAACGGGTGTGGTGGGGATGCCTTCCCAAGCCCGTTCGTCCCGAGCGAAGTCGAGGGACATGCGATACCGTGCCTCACAGGTCCGGCACGTCGTCCCGCTGCGGCTGGTGGAGTGAGGGGCGCAGGCGGGCGACGCTGCATATGCCCGCCGCCACCGTCAGCCCCGCGGCCACCAGCGCCGGCGTGGGGCCGGTGCCGATGCCGATCGCCAGCAGCGTCGCGAAGACGGTGGCGCCCAGCGTCTGCCCGGTCATCCGCGTCGTCGCGATCAGGCCGCCGGCCGCGGCGGCGCGGTGGCGCGGGGCCGATCCCACGATCAGCCGCGCATTGGGGGAGAGGAACAGGCCGAAGCCGGTGCCGCACAGCATCATCCGCCACGCCACATCGAAGAAATCGACCTGCGGGGGCAGCCATGCCACCGTCAGCAGACCGCCGGTCGCGATCGTCATGCCGATTCCGCCCAGCACGCCCGCCGGCACCTTGTCCGACAGGATGCCGGCGAGCGGGGAGATGACGAGCATCACGATCGGCCACGTCCCGATCATCGCGCCGATCTCGGCCGGCGAGAGGCCGTAATCGTGCTGAAGGCGGAAGGGCATCGAGAGGAGCGTCGTCATCGAGGCGACGAAGGCGGTGAGCGCGCCGGCCGCGGACAGCGCCAGCACCGGCCGCCCCAGCAGATCGACCGGCATGACGGGCTGGTCCTGCTTCAGTTCGTGGCGCACGAACAGCACGCCCAGCGCCGCCCCGGCCGCCACCACCGCGGTCGCCACCACCGGCGAATCGCCGTGGACGAGCGATTCGAGCCCGCCGATGACGAGGCCGAAGACGAGCGCGCACAGCGTCGCCCCCAGCATGTCGTACGGCACGTCGCGCGGTTCGGGGTCGGGCAGCGCGCGGCCGAGCAGCAGCGACAGGATCGCGAAGGGCGCGGCGCTGGCGAACACCCAGGGCCAGGGCGCGGCGGAGAGGACGAAGCCGCCCAGCGTCGGCGAGATCGCGCCGGCCGAGGCGACGATCACGCCGTTGATGCTGAGGCCGCGCCCAAGCTGCGAGGCCGGATAGGTGCCGCGGACGAGCGCGCTCGACACGCTGAGCGCCGCCGCCGCCCCCAGCCCCTGCGCCGTCCGCGCGACGAGCAGGAAGGGCAGGGAGCGCGAAAAGAAGCACAGGATCGTCGCCACCAGGAACAGCGCCTGGCCATATTGGTAGAGCGTGCGCAGCCCGATCCGGTCGCCGAGCGCCGAGAAGGGCAGCAAGGTCATCACCAGTGTGAGCTGATAGACGGTGACGATCAGCACCGCCGAGGAACTGGCGATCTGCAAATCCCGCGCGATCGTCGGCAGCGCGACGGTGACGATCGCGCCGTCGATCACCACCAGCGCCGTGCCGAAGCACAGCGCGCCGATCGCGCGCAGCCGCCGCGTGCCGGGCAGGCCGTCACGCGGGGGCGGTGCGGCGTCGCCGGTGGGGGAGCGGGGCAAAGCGGCGGCGGGGGGATGGTCGCTCAGGGCAGGTTCCGTCAGGCGGGGGTCACGAAGCTGTCCAGAACGCGCTTGCGGCCGGCATGTTCGAAATCGATCTCCAGCTTGTTGCCCTCGATCTCCGCGACCGCGCCATAACCGAATTTGGTGTGGAAGACGCGCGCGCCCACCGCCACGTCGCCACGCGGCTTGGCGGCGAAGGAGGCGGCCGAGGCGCGCGATTCGACGACGCGGGCGGTCGACCGGTCGAGGCCGCCCGCCACTGCCGCGCGCTGCCAGCCGGGGCCGCGGCCGGTGCCGCGCGCCACGTCGGCGAAGGGATCGGCCTGTTCGGACCATTGCGCCCGCCACAGCGATTCGCCGCCGGTCATCGTCGTTTCGGCCTCGACATGCTCGACCGGCAGCTCGCCGACGAAGCGCGAGGGGATGGAGGAGGTCCACTGGCCGTAGATGCGGCGGTTGGCGGCGTGGAGGATCGTGCAGCGCCGGCGCGCCCGCGTGATCGCCACATAAGCGAGGCGGCGTTCCTCCTCGAGGCTCGCCGTGCCGCCCTCGTCCAGCGCGCGCTGCGAGGGGAAGACGCCCTCCTCCCAGCCGGCGAGAAAGACGGTGTCATATTCCAGCCCCTTGGCGGCGTGGATCGTCATGATCGTCACCTTCGCCTCCTCGGCGTTGGCGTCGTTATCCATGACGAGGCTGACATGTTCGAGGAACGCGGGCAGCGTCTCATATTCCTCCATCGCCCGCGTCAGTTCGGCGAGGTTCTCGAGGCGGCCGGCGCTTTCGGCCGAGCGGTCGGCCTGGAGCATGGCGGTATAGCCGCTCTCGTCCAGCATCTGCCGGGCGAGTTCGGCGTGGGGCAAGGCGGACAGGCGATCGCGCCATGCGGCGATGTCCGCCACGAGCCGCCCGAGCGACTTGCGCGCCGCCCCGGTCATCTCGTCGGTATCGAGGATGCGGGCGGCGGCCAGCGCCAGCGGGATGCCCTCCGCACGGGCCAATTGGTGCAGCTTGGCCACCGCCTTGTCGCCGAGGCCGCGCTTGGGGGTGTTGACGATCCGCTCGAACGCCAGATCGTCGGCCGGCTGGGCGATGACGCGGAGATAGGCGAGCGCGTCGCGGATCTCGGCGCGCTCGTAGAAGCGGAAGCCGCCGACGATGCGATAGGGCAGGCCGATCGCGATGAAGCGGTCTTCCAGCTCGCGCGTCTGGAACTGGGCGCGGACGAGGATGGCGACCTCGTCCAGCCTGAGACCGTCGCGCTGGCCGCGTTCGATCTCCTCGCCGATGCGGCGCGCCTCCTCCGGCCCGTCCCACACGCCGATCACGCGGACCTTTTCGCCGCCGTCGGCCTCCGTCCACAAGGTCTTGCCCAGCCGGCCGCCGTTATGGGCGATGACGGCGGAGGCGGCGGCGAGGATGTGGCCGGTGGAGCGGTAATTCTGTTCGAGGCGGATGACGGCGGCGCCGGGAAAGTCCCGCTCGAACCGCAGGATATTCTCCACCTGCGCGCCGCGCCACGAATAGATCGACTGGTCGTCGTCCCCCACGCAGCAGATGTTGCGATGCTTCTGGGCGAGCAGGCGCAGCCACAGATACTGGCTGCTGTTGGTATCCTGATATTCGTCCACCATGATGTAGCGGAAGCGATCCTGATAGATCGCCAGCACGTCGCGGTGCGTCTTCAGGATCACCAGCATGTGGAGCAGCAGGTCGCCGAAGTCGCAGGCGTTCACCGCCTTCAACCGCTCCTGATATTGGGCGTAGAGTTCCTGGCCGCGCCCGTCGGCATAGGCCTCGCTCTCGCCGGCATCGACGTCGGCCGGCACCAGCCCCTTGTTCTTCCAGCGATCGATCAGCCCGGCGAGCTGGCGGGCGGGCCAGCGCTTCTCGTCGATCTCCGCCGCCACGATCAGCTGCTTGAGCAGGCGGAGCTGATCGTCGGTATCGAGAATCGTGAAATTGCTTTGCAGGCCGACCAGTTCGGCATGGCGGCGCAGCATCCGCGCGGCGATCGAGTGAAAGGTGCCGAGCCACGGCATCCCCTCCACCATATCCCCCAGCAGGCGGCCGACGCGCTCGCGCATCTCGCGCGCGGCCTTGTTGGTGAAGGTGACGGCGAGGATCTCGGACGGCCACGCCCGGCGGGTGGAGACGAGGTGGGCGAGGCGCGCCGTCAACGCCGCGGTCTTGCCCGTGCCGGCACCCGCCAGCACCAGCACCGGCCCGTCGCTGGTCAGCACCGCCTGCCGCTGCGGCGGGTTCAAGGGCCTGAGATAAGGCGGTTCGGCCGGATCGGAGAGCTGGGTCACGCGTGAACACCTAGGGAACGTGAAGGCGCGCCGCAACCGGGACGGCGGACTCGACGGCGGCGGGGCGATCCGGCTATCGTGCCGGCATGAGCGACCAGCGGGGAAGACGGGGCATGTGGCTGCTGAAGGGCGCGCGGACGGACGGCCGCGAAGGCGAGGGCGAAAACCCGTTCCGGGATCAGCCGCTGGGGCCGAGCCCGTTCGAGGGGATGGAGCCGGCGCCGCAGACGATCGACCTGCCGCCCGCCCCGCCCGAAGGCTTCGTGCCCGAACCGGCGCCCGCCCCCCTCGCGGCGGCGCCCGCCCCGGCGCCCGAGCCCGAACCCGAGCATCCCGCGCTGTTGAGCGCCGCGCAGGCGATCGGCGGCCGCTACGAACAGATGCATGGCGCGCTGGACGGCATCGCCCGCCTGTTCGAGCAGATGAAGGCGATCGAGCCGCTGATGGCGGACATCCGCGCCCCGCTGGGCGAGGAATATGAGACGCGCCGCGCCGAACATGCCGAACTGACCGCGCTGCGCTCCGCCTACGATCACGCCGAACGCTCTCTGTCCGGCGCGCAGGCGCAGGAGCGGGATGCGCTGCACCGGCTGGCCGTCACCGAAATCGCGTTGTCCGATTCGGAGGCGTTGCGCGCGGCGCAGGCTGCCTCGCTGGAGGAGCGGGTGATCGACCTCGATCGCCTGCGCGACGAACTGTTGCAGGCGCAGCTGCGCGGCCAGCAGCTCGACGGGGCGCTGGCCGAAGCGACGCGGCGCGTGGCGGAGCTGGAACAGGACGTCGCCACGCTCCGCCAGCAACTGGCCGAGGTCGACGCGCAGCGCAACGCCGCCGAGGGCGATCTGGCCCGCGCGCAGCAGGAGAATGCGCTCGCCTCGGAGGAGGCGGCGGTGGTCCGCGTCCGCTACGATCAGGCGAGCGCCGATGTCGCCCGCCTCGTCCGCAGCGAGGCGGAGACGAGCGCGCAGCTGACCGCCGAACGTGCCCGGCTGGCGCAGACCGAGGTCGCCGCGCAGGCCGCCGCGGCCGAATCGGCGCGCCTCGTCCGCTCGCTGGAAACGCAGATCGAGGTGGCGGCGGCCGAGGCGGCGGCACTCCAGACGCGGGTCGATACCGCCACGGCGCGCGCCGCCAAGCTGGAGGAATTGAACGCGCAGCTGAGCGCGCGGCTGGCCGAGGCCGGGACGCGCAACCAGGGGGCGGACCGCACGCTGGTCGAACGGCAGACCGCGCTCGACCGGATGGCCGATCGCATCGCCAAGCTGGAGGCGGAGGCGACCGCGCTGCGCGGCGAGCACGCCGCGGTGGATGCCGCGCGCATCGCCGCCACGGAACGCGCCGACCAGCTCGCCAAGTCGCTGGCCGGCCACGAACGCGCCGCAGAGCGCGCCGAGGAACGCGCCAACCAATTCCGCGGCAAGCTGGAGGAGACGATCGGCGGCCACGAGGCCCAATTGTCCGACCGCGACCGGCGGATCGACGCGCTGCAAAAGGAAGTTGAGCGCAGCCGCGCCGAAACCGCGCTGGCCGAGGGCGCGCTGGAGACGGTGCGCCGCGACCGGGACCGGTTGCAGGCGACATTGTTCGCACAGGCGAACGGGTGACGCATCAGGGTCGCGCGTGCGGGGCGGGGATCGAGCGGTTCGATCGCCTGCCCGCGGCGACCGCTCGGGATTGGCTGCGCCGCGAAGCCGCGGCATGGTCGCCGTAACGCCACACGGCGATGGACGGCTCCGCGGCCGTCCATTCGAGGCGAACGGTGGCCGTGCCGCGAGGCGGTGATGGGATCGGTCGCGCGCTTTACGGCGTCGCCAGCTTCATGAGGGCGATGCCGGCGAGGATCAGGGCCGCGGCGAGCAGGCGGAGCGGGCTGGCCGCTTCGCCGAGGAACAGGATGCCCGCGGCGAAGGCGCCGACCGCGCCGATCCCGGTCCACACGGCATAGGCCGTGCCGAGCGGCAGGGTCCGCATCGCGAAGGACAGCAGGCCGAAGCTGACGAGCATCGCCATGACGGTCACGACGCTGGGGCCGAGGCGCGTGAAGCCCTGCGACTGTTTCATCGCCGAAGCCCAGACGATTTCGAACACACCGGCGACGACGAGTATCAACCACGGCATTGGGGCAGCCTCCTGCAAGGGCTGCCGGGCCGTCCCGGTCTTGATCCTCCGCGGGTGTGGAGACGGGAACGTGGTCCCGCACCGGCGATGTAGCGGGGCCGCGCGGCGGATCAAGTCTCGTTCGCGCAAGACCCGTGCCGTGGCGGTCCGAGGTCGACGATCTACAGGCGCTGCGGACCGCGACCGGCTGCGCGCTTTCCCCGTCGCAGGAGACGGTCGCGGCGCCTTATTCCGCGCGGCGGAGGAGCGTGATCTTCGCCTTGCCGTAGATGCGCTCGGCCTCCACCGACCAGCCGGGGCAGGCGACGCTTTCCGCCCGCCCGGTCTCGATCGACGCCCAGCCGCCGGGGGTGGCGGTGATTGCCGCCAGTGCGGTGGGGCCGAGGCCGCTGGCATAAGGCGGATCGAGGAGGATCAGGTCGAACGGGCCGCCCCGATACGATTCGGCGCGGCGGGCGACGATCGTCGCGGCGGCGTCCAGTGCGGCGACATTCGCTTCCAGCGCCGCCAGCGCCGCGCGATCCGGCTCGACGAAGGTGCAGTGCGCAGCACCCCGCGACAGCGCCTCCAGCCCGAGCGCGCCGGTGCCGGCGAACAGGTCCGCCACGCGCAGCCCCTCGAAGCTGCCGATACGGCTGGCGAGCATCGAGAACAGCGCCTCGCGCGCGCGATCCGATGTGGGGCGGGTGGCCTCGCCGGCGGGGGCCTTGAGCGGGCGGCCGCGCCAGCGGCCCGAGACGATCCGCATCAGCCGCGCGGGCGGCGGGGGGCGGGCCGCGCGGGCCGCGGCGGCGGCGCGGCGCTCGACGATCGGGGCGACGGTGCGCTTGGGCGGCGGTGCCGCGCCTTCCGGTCGCGGGCGGGGCGGCGGGGCGGCCTTCAGCGTGCGGCGGAAGGCGACGAGGTCGTGCTGGCGGATTTCATCCACCGCGCCCTCGGGCAGGTCGGCGAGCGGGAAGGGGCCGTAGCTCGTCCGGATCAGCCGGTTCACCTGCAAGCCCAGATGTTCCAGCACGCGCCGCACCTCGCGATTCTTGCCTTCGGCCAGCCGCATCTCGACCCACTGGTTGGCGCCGGTGCGCCGTTCGAGATTGGCGTCGATCGATCCGTAGCGGACCCCGTCGATCTCGATCCCGTCGATCAGGTCTTCGAGTTGCTCCTGGCTGACGGTGCCGAAGGCGCGCGCACGATAGGAGCGCTCGACCCCGCTCGACGGCAGTTCGAGCTGACGCTTCAGCTCGCCGTCGGTGGTGAGCAGCAGCAGCCCTTCGGTATCCATGTCGAGCCGGCCGACCGGCATGACGCGCGGCAGGCCTTCGGGCAGGCGATCGTAGATTGTCGGGCGGCCGCGCGGATCGCGCTCGGTCGTCAGCAGGCCGCGCGGCTTGTGGAAGCGGAACAGGCGGGCCGGGGCGGGGGCGGCGACGGGCTTGCCGTCCACCGTCACTTTCGCAAGATTCGAGACGAGCGTCGCCGGCGTCTCGATCGCCACGCCGTCGATCGCGACGCGCCGCGCCTCGATCATCCGCTCGATCTCGCGGCGGGAGGCGACGCCGGCGCGCGCCAGCAGCTTGGCGATGCGCTGTTCGCCGGCGCCCTTGACGTGGCGGCGGACGCCTTGCGGTTCGCGGGCGGGGGGATCGGTGGGCATCGGGGAAGCCCTAGCGATCCGCGCGGCCCTGCGCTAGGAGGAGCCGCCCGATGCACGCTTTCGCCAATCCCGCCCGCTTCCTGAATATCGCGAAGCCCCTGACCGGCTGGCTGGGCTGGGGCGGCGCGGCGCTGCTGGCGGTGGCGCTTGGCGCGGGGCTGACGATGACGCCCGCCGACTACCTCCAGGGCGAAACCGTCCGCATCATGTATGTGCATGTGCCGACGGCGTGGCTGGGCATGGCCGGCTGGGGGGCGATCGCCGTCGCCAGCCTGTCCGAACTCGTCTGGCGGCACCCGCTTGCCGGAATCGCGGCGCGCGCCGCGGCGGTGCCCGGCGCGCTGTTCACGCTCCTCTGCCTCGCCACCGGATCGATCTGGGGGCGGCCGACGTGGGGGACGTGGTGGGAGTGGGACGGGCGGCTCACCTCGATGCTGGTGCTGTTCTTCCTCTACCTCGCCTATATCGCGCTCGCCTCGGCGCGGCGGGCGGGCAGCGAGGGCGGGCGGATCGCCGCGGTGTTCGGCCTGTTCGGGGCGATCAACCTGCCGATCATCCATTATTCGGTGCTGTGGTGGCGCACGCTCCACCAGGGCCAGAGCATCACGCTGACGGGTTCGACGATCGAGGGATCGATCCTCTGGCCGCTGCCGCTGTCCGCGCTCGGCTTCTCCTTGCTGTTCGGCGCGATCGTGCTGATGCGGATGCGGGCGATGCTGGCGGACCTGCGCGTCGAGGCGCGGCTCAGGCGGATGGCGGCATGACCGGGCATTGGGGCTTCGTGGCCGCGGCCTATGCGCTGGTGCTGATCGGCACGATCGGCGTGACGGTGGCGAGCTATGTGGCGATGCGCCGGGCGGAGGCGCGGGCCGAGGCGCTGGCACGGCGATGAAGGCCAAGCATCAGCGGCTGTGGCTGGCGGGGCTGGCGGTGGCGGCGCTGATCGCCGCGGCGCTGCTCGCCATGTGGGGCCTGCGCGATCAGGCGGCCTATTTCTACACGCCGGCCGATGCGGTGCGCGATCATGTCGCCCCCGGCCGCGCGGTGCGGCTGGGCGGGATGGTCGAGAAGGGGTCGGTCCGCCGCCTGCCCGACGGCGTGTCGATCGCGTTCACGGTGACGGACGGGGTGGAAACGGTGCCGGTGCGCTTCACGGGCATCGTCCCCGATCTCTTCCGCGAGGGATCGGGCGTGGTGGCCGAGGGGGCGTTCCAGCCCGGCGGCGGGTTCGCCGCGACGACTATCCTCGCCAAGCATGACGAGCGCTACATGCCGCCGCAGGTGGCGGGCGCGATGCACAAGAGCAGGAGCCTGGAGACCGACGACACGGCGGCGGGCCGGCCGTGATCGCCGAGGCGGGCCTTGCGATGCTGTGGCTGGCGGCGGCGCTGGCGGCGCTGCAGCTGGGCTTCGCGGTGCTCGCGCTGCGCGGCGCCGGAGACGTCGCGCGGCTGATCCGCCCCGTCGCGCTGGCGCAGGGGCTGCTGGCGGCGCTGGCCTTCGCGCTCCTGATCTGGCTGTTCGTGGTGGTGGATACGTCGGTGGCGCTGGTCGTCGCCAACGATCACAGCCTGAAACCCGCGCTCTACCGCTTCGCCGCGGCATGGGGGAACCACGAAGGCTCGATGCTGATGTGGGTGACGATCCTGTCGATCGCCGGCGGCGGCGTGGCGCTGTTCGAGCGGCGGCTGCCCGAGGCGACGCTGCTGGCGACACTGGGCGCGCAGGCGACGATCGCACTCGGCTTCTACGCCTTCCTGCTGTTCGCCTCCAATCCCTTCGCGCGGATGCTGCCGCCGGCGGCGGACGGGCGGGGCCTCAACCCGCTGTTGCAGGATCCCGGCCTCGCCTTCCACCCGCCGACGCTCTACGTCGGCTACGTCGGCCTGTCGGTGGCCTTTTCCTTCGCGGTCGGCGCGCTCGTCACCCGCGATGTCGGGCCCGCCTTTGCGCGGGCGATGCGGCCGTGGGTGCTGGGGGCGTGGATCTTCCTGACGCTCGGCATCACCGCCGGCAGCTACTGGGCCTATTACGAACTGGGCTGGGGCGGCTGGTGGTTCTGGGATCCGGTGGAGAATGCCTCGCTGATGCCATGGCTGGCGGCGACCGCTTTGCTCCATTCGGTGACGGTGCTGGCGACGCGCGACGGCCTGCGCGCCTGGACGGTGATGCTGGCGGTGGTTGCGTTCAGCATGTCGATGATCGGCACCTTCCTCGTCCGTTCGGGCATATTGACGAGCGTGCACAGCTTCGCGGTCGATCCGCGGCGCGGCGCCTTCATCCTCGCTTTGCTGTTCCTCTACATCGGCGGGGCGCTGGCGCTGTTCGGCGCGCGGATCGGCACGGTGAAGGAAGGCAGCCGCTTCGATCCGATCAGCCGCGAGGGCGCGCTGGTCGTCAACAATCTGTTCCTGTCGGCGATCCTCGGCATCGTGCTGGTCGGCACGCTCTATCCGCTGATGGCCGAAGCGCTGTCGGGCGAGAAGCTGTCGGTCGGCCCGCCCTATTTCAACGCCGCCGCCGGGCCGATCGCGCTGGTGATGGTGGCGCTGATGGGGGCCGGGCCGCTGATGCGCTGGCGGCGCGACGAGGCGCGCGCGGTGGCGCGGCGGATCGCGTTGCCGGTGGCGATCACGGCGGCGGCGCTGGTCGCGACCTTCCTGTGGGCGCCGGCGATCGGCGTCTTCCCGCGGCTGGGCCTCGCGCTGGCGGCGGGGGTGGGCGTGGCCAGCCTGGCGCCGCTATGGGGCCGCAACCTGCGCCGCACCCCGCTGTTCACCTGGGGCATGGTGGTGGCGCATGTCGGCATCTGCGTGTCGATGGCCGGGATGGCGGCGGAGAGCGCCTTCACCATCGAGCGGCTGGCCGCCGCCCGGCTGGGCGAGACGCTGGCGGTCGGCCCGTGGACGGTGCGGCTCGATGCGGTGGCGCCCGTCACCGGCCCCAATTGGCAGGCGCTGGAAGGCAGCGTGACGGCGCGGCGCGGGGCGGGGGCGCCGATCGCGCTCGCCCCGCAGGCGCGCGCCTTCTGGGCGCCGCCGACCGAGACCAACGAGGCCGCGATCAAGACGGTGGCGGACGGGCAGCTCTATGTCGTACTCGGCAAGCCGGTGGACGACGAACGCTGGCAGCTGCGGCTGTGGTGGAAGCCGTTCGTGACGCTGATCTGGCTGGGCGGGGCGCTGGTTGCGCTGGGCGGGGCGCTGTCGCTCGCCGGGCGGCTGTGGCGGGAGCGGGGGCGGTGAAGCGGCGGCTGATCCTGTGGGTGCCGCTACTCGCCGCCAGTCTTTTCCTCGGCGTCTTCGCGAGCGGGCTGATCCACCCGACCTCACCGGTCATCACCTCGCGCCTCGTCGGCAGGCCGGTGCCGGCCTTCGATCTGCCGCCGGCGACGGCGGGGGTGGCAGGGCTGGACACGCGCGCGCTGGCGGGCAGGCCCTATCTCCTCAACGTCTTCGCCAGCTGGTGCGTGCCCTGTGCGGCGGAGGCGCCGCAGCTGATGGCGCTGGCGAAGGCGGGGGTGCCGATCGTGGCGGTGGCGATCCGCGACAAGCCCGAGGACGTGGCCGATTTCCTCGCCCGCTACGGCAATCCTTATGCGCGCATCGGCGCCGATCCGGCCAGTCGCGTGCAGATGACGCTCGGCTCCTCGGGCGTGCCCGAAAGCTTCATTGTCGGCGCGGACGGGGTGATCCGCCGCCAGATCGTGGGCGACATCCGGCCCGAGATGGTGGCCGGAGTTGCCGCGCAGGTTAAGGCGGCGGGGCGGTGAGGCGGTTCGCGCTGCCCCTGTTGCTAGCCGCCGCGCCGGCGCTGGCCGATTCCGGCCTGCCGCCCGAGCGCCTGTCCTACACGCAGCTTGCCGATCCGGCGCAGGAGGCGGCGGCGCGCGGGCTGATGCAGTCGCTGCGCTGCCTCGTCTGCCAGGGCCAGTCGATCGCAGATTCGGATGCGGAGATGGCGGGCGACATGCGCGCGCTCGTCCGCCAGCGCATCGCGGCGGGGGAGCCGCCCGAGGCGGTGCGCGCCTGGCTGATCGACCGCTATGGCGACTGGGTGAGCTTCGCCCCGCCGCTCGATCGCGCGACATGGCCGTTGTGGATCGCGCCGCTGCTGCTGCTGGCGGCGGGCGTCTGGCTGGTGCGCGGCCGGCTGGGGCGCCGGCGATGACGGGCTGGCTGATCTTCGCCGTGCTCGCGCTGGCGGTGGGCGCCGGCCTGTGGCGGTTCGGGCGGCCCGGCCGGGGTGCTGCCGAGATGATCGCGGCGGCGCTGCTGGTGGCGGCCGCCGGCTATGCCTGGCAGGGCAGCCCCGGCCAGCCCGGCGCGCGCCCGCAGCCGCGCGATTCTGTCAATGCCGGCCCCCGCGCCTTCCGGGCGCAGCGCGCCGCCTTCGGCTATTCGACGGTGGGGGCGGATGCCGACATCCTCGCCGCGGCGGACAGCCTCGCCGCGCAAGGTGCGCCGGATTATGCGGTGGCCACGCTCAGGGCCGGGCTGAATGCGCGGCCGGGGTCGTCCGAATTGTGGACCGGCCTTGCCGATGCGCTGGTCGCAGCGGCGGACGGGATCGTGACGCCGGCCGCAGACTTCGCCTTCCGCCGGGCCGAACGGCTCAACCCGGACAATCCGGCGCCACGCTATTTCCGTTCGATCGCGCTGGTCGAACAGGGGGATATCGCCGGTGCCGAGGCGATCTGGCGCGACATCGTCCGCACGGCACCGGAACGGGCCCCCTATCGCCTGCTGGTCGGTCGCAATCTGATGATCCTGGACATGATGCGCCAGCGCGCCGCCGCCGGGGCGGGGGGCGCGCCGCGCTGACCGGTCAGGCGCCGCGCCCGGTCTTCTGCTGCAATTCGTCGATCCGCTTCGAGGCGTCGGCCTTGCTCAGCCCGTCTTCCATCTCGACCCCGGCCTCTTCCGACAGCGTCTTGAGGTAGGACGCCTGCGCGCCGGTCAGCGGCTCGTCGCCGGTCGTCCAGTCGTCCGGATCCTTCTCGGCATTGGAGGTAGGGTTGTTCTTGGGATTGTCGGTCATGGCCTCATCCTTTCGTTTCGCCCCGTCCAACGCCGCCGTTCGCGCTCCGTTCCACCGGCGTTCGCTGGCATTGCGGGGGGATGAACGAAATGCTAGTGCCCGCGCCGCGCCGGACGGGGCATCCCGCCGGCGGCGCAACGACAGGCATCCCGTCGCATGGCCTCTGACAGACCGACCTTTTTCCGATGAGCGACGCGATACCGGCCCATGCCGAATCTGCGGCCGACGGCCTCGACATGACGGGCCATGCCGACGGCCTGTCGCCGGAAGGGCATGGCGATGCGCACGGCGGCCTGTCCAAGCTGGCGCTGGGAGCGATCGGCGTCGTCTATGGCGACATCGGCACCAGCCCGCTCTATTCGATGAAGGAGGTGTTCGTCGGCCACCACCCGCTGGCGGTGGACATGCTGCACATCTTCGGCGTGCTGAGCCTGATGTTCTGGTCGCTCGTCGTGATCGTGACGTGGAAATATGTGCTGCTGATCCTGCGCGCGGACAACAAGGGCGAAGGCGGCAGCCTCGCCCTCCTCGCGCTGATCCAGCGCAGCCGGGAAGGCGCCAAGCGCTGGTCGCGCGGGCTCGTCCTGCTGGGGGTGCTGGCGACCTCGCTGTTCTTCGGCGACTGCATGATCACCCCGGCGATCTCGGTCCTGTCCGCGGTCGAGGGTCTGGCGACGGTCGAGGCCGGCTTCGCGCCGTTCGTGCTGCCGATCGCGGTCGTCATCCTCGTCGGCCTGTTCATCCTCCAGGCGCGCGGCACGGATACGATCGGGCGCTTCTTCGGGCCGGTGATGCTGGTCTATTTCTTCGTGCTGGCGGGCCTCGGCATCGCCAGCATCTGGGCGACGCCACAGGTGATCATGGCGCTGAACCCGTTGTGGGCGGCGCGCTTCGTCGCCAACGATCCGCTGCTCGCCTTCCTGGCGCTCGGCTCGGTCGTGCTGGCGCTGACCGGGGCGGAGGCGCTCTACGCCGACATGGGCCATTTCGGCGCGCGGCCGATCCAGGCGGCGTGGCTGTTCCTCGTCTTCCCCGCCCTGATGCTTAACTATCTCGGGCAGGCGGCGCTGCTGATGCGCAGCCCGGAAGCGGCCGCCAACCCCTTCTTCCTGATGGCGGGGGAGGATTGGCGCCTGCCGCTCGTCATCCTCGCCACCGCCGCCACCGTCATCGCCAGCCAGGCGGTCATCACCGGCGCCTTCTCGGTCGTGCAGCAGGCGGTGCAGCTGGGGCTGATGCCACGCATCCGCATCGACCATACCAGCGCCTCCACGGCGGGGCAGATCTACATCGGCTCGGTCAACTGGTGGCTGATGATCATGGTCATCCTGCTCGTCCTGATGTTCGGCGAAAGCAGCAATCTCGCCGCCGCCTATGGCATCGCGGTGACGGGAACGATGTTCATCACCACCTGCATGATGGCGGTGCTGCTGACGCGCGTGTGGAACTGGCCGCGGTGGATGGCGGGCGGGCTGGTCGCGCTGTTCCTGCTGTTCGACAGCCTCTATTTCGCCTCCAATCTCACCAAGGTGCCGGATGGCGGCTGGTTCCCGCTGCTGGTCGGCATCGTCGCCTTCACGATGCTGACGACCTGGGCGCGCGGCCGGGCGCTGATGATCGAGCGGATGAAGGAAGCGGCGATGCCGGTGCAGGTGTTCGTCCGTTCCGCCGTCAATTCCGCATCGCGCGTGCCGGGAACGGCGGTGTTCATGACATCGGCGGCGAACGGCGTGCCGCACGCGCTGCTCCACAATCTGAAGCACAACAAGGTGCTGCACGAGCGGGTGATCCTGCTGACGGTGAAGATCGCCGACATGCCCTATGTCGACGAGCCGGGCCGCGCCAGGATCGAGGATCTGGGGCAGGGCTTCTACCGGATGGTGCTGAAATACGGCTTCATGCAAGATCCCGACGTGCCGGGCGCGCTGCGCGGCGTCAGCGTGTGCGGGGCCGAGTTCAAGATGATGGACACCAGCTTCTTCCTCGCCCGCCAGACGCTGATCGCCTCGTCCCGCCCCGGCATGGCGCTGTGGCGCGAGAAACTGTTCGCCTGGATGCTGCGCAACGCGGAAAGCGCGATGGAATTCTTCCGCCTGCCCACCAACCGCGTCGTCGAACTGGGCAGCCAGGTCGAAATCTAGGTGCGCGCCGCCATCGTGCTGGCGGCGGGCGCCTCGCGCCGGTTCGGGCGGGCCAACAAATTGCTGATGCCGATCGCCGGGCGGCCGGTGCTGGCGCATGCGGTGGCGCGTGCCGCCGCGCGGCGGGTGATCGTGGTGACAGGGGCCGATGCGGGGCGGACGGCGCGGATCGCGCGCGCCGGGGGGGCGGAAGTGGTCCGCGCCCGCGATCATGCCGCCGGCCTCTCGGCCAGCCTCGGCCGTGGGCTGGCCCGGCTCAGGCCGATCGATCGCGAATTGCTGGTCTATCTGGGGGACATGCCGTTCGTGCCCGATGCGCGGCGCTGGCGGCTGGCGGGGGCGGATGCGGTGCGGCCCGATCGCGGCCATCCGGTGCTGCTGCGGACGGCGGCGGTGCGCGCTTTGCCGCTGTCCGGCGACGCCGGGCTGGCGCCGCTGCTGAAACGGCTGCGGGTGCGGACGATCGCGGCGGGGCCGGGGGCGCGGCTCGATCTCGATACGCGCGTCGCCTGGATGCGCATGCGCCGGATCGCCGGGCGGTATCGCGCGTTCGGCGGCAGATGCGGGTAAGTCTTTGATGGAACAGGCGGCCGGCTGGATCGCCCCGGCCGCGACGATGATCGCGGCGATGATGACGGCGGCCAATCTGGGCGCGCGCATCACCGGCTGGGGGTTCGTCGTCTTCACCGTCGGCTCGCTGGCGTGGGTGACGGTGGCGGCAACCACGGGCCAAGCGAACCTGCTGGTCGCCAACGGCTTCCTCACGATCGTCAACCTCGTCGGCATCTGGCGCTGGCTGGGGAGACGCGCGCGCTACGACGCCGGCGGTCGCGCGGCGGCGGCGGGCAGCGCGGCGAGCGCCGACGAGACGATCTTCCCGCTCAGTACGCTGGAGGGGCGCCCGGTGCACGGCCGGCAGGGCGGGGTGATCGGCCATGTCGTCGACGTGATGGGGCGCTGCCAGGACGGGGCGATCAGCTATCTGATCGTGCGGACCGGCGGGGTCGGCGGCGTCGGCGAGACGCTGCATGCGATCGGCCGGAACGAGGCACGCATCGCCGGCGACCGCATCCTGTGCGATCTCGATGCGGCGACGCTGGCGGGGCGGCCCGCGCTGGATGCCGCCTGCTGGCCACCCAGCGCCGCCGCCGCCGGGGCGGCATGACGGCGGCGGGGCCGGCGCCGGTCATCGTTACGGCGCTGCTCGGCGACCGCGATTTCGCCTGGGCGGACGATCTGCGACGACGGCACTTTCCACCCGAGCGCAACCATCTTGCCGCGCATCTCACCCTGTTCCACCATCTGCCGCCGTCGCTGCTGCCCGAACTGACGGGACGGCTGGTGGCGGCGACGCGCGGCGTGGCGGCGCCGGCGGCGCGCTACACCGGGCCGATGTCGCTGGGGCGGGGGGTGGCACTCAGGATCGATTCGCCCGGGCTGGCGGCGATCCACGCCGAACTGGCGAACGCGTTCGCCGGGTTGCTGACGCCGCAGGATCAGGCCGGCTGGCGGGCGCATGTGACGGTGCAGAACAAGGTGACGCCCGCCGAGGCGAAGGCGCTGCTGGCGCGCCTGGAGGCGGAATGCCCGCCGCGGCCGATCGCCATCGCCGGGCTGGCGGCCTATCATTATCGCGGCGGACCGTGGGAGCTGATCCGCTGCTTCTCCTTCGCCTGAGGCCGGGCGGCTCCCCTCCCGGTGCGGGAGGGGAGCGGACGCGTCAGTCGATCTGGCCGATGCCGTCGCAGGATAGGTCGAAGGCGCTCAGCCCCGCATCGAGGTTGGCGGCGAGGGTCGGCATGTCGAGCAATTGCGTAATCGGCGATTCAGCGTCGGAGTCGTTCGCCTCGTCGAGCGCATCCTGCCATTCGCTGGCATCATAGGTGCCGCGACCGACCCAGGCGAGCGCCAGCACCTCGGCCAGTTGATCCTCGCCCAGATCCTCGAGCAGGGCGGTGATCTCCTCCTCAACGCCGGTATTGGCCTCGTCCTCCAGCACGGCGAAGGGATCGTCGCTGTCGGTGGGGTCGGCATCCTCCTCGGTCTCGATCGCGGGCACCTGCGCCTCCATCTCGCGGGCGCGCACGATCAGGCGGCAGATCGTCTCAAGGGAAACCGACAGGTCCATGTTCGCCGCTCCTCGGGGCTATTGTTCCGGTGGGCGGCGAACGAGAGCATGGCCCCGAGGTTCCATGACGAAAGATAGTCAGGCGAGCGACTTGAGCGGCACCGCGGGATCGGCCAGCGCGGCCGGATCGGGGGTGGCGCCGGCGACGACCAGCGCCCGGCCGGCGACATAATCCTTGACCATGTTGACGCAATCGAGCGCCACGACCCGCCCGCCCTTCAGATAGACGAGGCTGAAGGCGCGGGTGGCGGGATCGCCGCGCAGCACCGCCCGGTCGTGCCCGCCCGACAGGCCGACGGTCTGCAACCGCAGGTCATATTGGTTGGACCAGAACCACGGCACCGCGTCGTAATCGGCGGGCGCGCCGCCGGTGATCGCCTTGGCGACAAGCGTCGCCATGTCGTTGGCATTCTGAACCGATTCGAGGCGGATCGTGGCCCCGTCGGCGAAGCGGTTGGCGTGCGCCGCGCAATCGCCGATCGCATAGACATGGGGCAGGGTAGTGCGGCACTGGCCGTCGATCGCGACACCGTTGCCGCCCGCGGCGCCCGCGGCCAGCAGCGGCTCGACCGCGGGGACGATGCCGATGCCGACGATCACCATCTGCGCGGGCACGATCTCCCCGCCCGCCAGCCGCACGCCCGAAGCGGCGCCGTCCGCCTCCTCGATACACTCGACGGTGACGCCCAGCCGGACATCGACGCCATGGGCGCGATGCTCTGCTTCGTAGAAGCGCGACAGCGGCTCGCCGGCGACGCGCGCCAGCACCCGATCCTGCGCCTCCAGCACCGTCACCTGCCGGCCGAGCTTGGTGAGGACGGCGGCCGCCTCCAGCCCGATATAGCCGCCGCCGATCACCGCGACATGGGTGACGGCGGGCAGCTCCGCCATCAGCCGATCGACATCGGCGCGGGTGCGGACGGCGTGGACGCCGCGCAGGTGGTGGCCGGTGCAGGTGATGCGCCGGGGGCTGCCGCCCGTCGCCCAGACCAGATCGCCATAGCCGATCGTGGCGCCGTCGGCGGTCGTCACTATCTGTGCGTGCGGATCGACCGCGGTGACGGTGCGGCCGAGGAGCATATCGACCGCGCGTTCCGCCCAGAAGGCGGCGGGGCGGATGAGGATGCGCTCGAACGGCTTCTCGCCCGAGAGATAGTCCTTGGAAAGCGGCGGGCGTTCGTAGGGCGGTTCCGGCTCGTCGCCGATCATGCCGATCGTGCCCGCGAACTTCGCCTGGCGGAGCGCGATGGCGGCCTGCGCCCCGCCGTGCCCGGCCCCCACGATCAGCACGTCATAGCGTTCCTGCATCCACCCCAATCCCGTAGTTGACCCTTGCATGACAGCTGCCTATAGCGCCGCCCCATCGCCAGGGCGACAGTCTTGGGGCGGAGTAGCTCAGCTGGTTAGAGCACGGGAATCATAATCCTGGGGTCGGGGGTTCAAGTCCCTCCTCCGCTACCATAGATGGCACCCTCGAAAGACCCGAGGGACCATCCCGATGACGACGATCCATTCCACCCGCATGCTGATCCTGGGGTCCGGCCCCGCCGGCCTGTCCGCCGCCATCTACGGCGCGCGCGCCGGGCTGCAGCCGATCGTGGTGCAGGGCCTGCAACCCGGCGGCCAGCTGACCACCACGACCGAGGTGGAGAATTACCCCGGCTTCCGCGAGGTCATCCAAGGCCCGTGGCTGATGGAGGAGATGCAGGCGCAGGCCGAGCATGTCGGCGCGCGCATGGAGTGGGACACGATCGTCGAGGTCGATCTCTCCCGCCGCCCCTTCCGGCTGACCGGCGACAGCGGCGCGGTCTACGAGGGCGAGACGCTGGTGATCGCGACGGGCGCGCAGGCCAAATGGCTGGGGCTGGAGAGCGAGCAGCGGCTGCGCGGCCAGGGCGTTTCCGCCTGCGCAACGTGCGACGGCTTCTTCTACCGCGGCAAGACGGTGGCGGTGGTGGGCGGCGGCAATACCGCGGTGGAGGAGGCGCTTTACCTCACCAACCACAGCCAGGACGTGACGCTGATCCACCGCCGCGACACGCTGCGCGCCGAGAAGATCCTTCAGGACCGGCTGTTCCGCCACCCCAACATCAAGGTGCTGTGGAACACCGAGGTGGCCGAGTTCGTGCGCGGCGAGGGCAATCAGGGGCTGGTGGCGCTGGACCTGCGCGACACGGTGACGGGCGCCCCCTCGCGCATCCCGGTCGACGGCGGGTTCGTGGCGATCGGCCACCATCCCGCGACCGAGCTGTTCCAGGGCAAGCTGGCGATGGACGGCGAGGGCTATCTGATCGTCGAGGCCGGCGGCACGCGCACCGATGTGGCGGGCGTGTTCGCCTGCGGCGACGTGGCGGACAAGATCTATCGGCAGGCGATCACCGCCGCCGGCACCGGCTGCATGGCGGCGCTGGACGCGGAGAGGTTCCTGGCGGCGCAGGACCATCCGGTGGAGGAGGCGATCGCCGAGCTGACCGGCGAGGAGCCGATCGCGGCCTGGTGAGATAGGCCACAGGCATTCCCGTTCGCCCTGAGTAGGCATTGAGCGCAGTCGAAATGCCGTATCGAAGGGTGGCCTCGCCCGCGGCCGTGCTTCGATACGGGTCTTCGACTTCGCTCAGCCCCTACTCAGCACGAACGGTTCGGGATCAGGCGGCGAGGACGGGTTCGGGATAGACCGCCCCCGTGAAATACAGGCCGTCGGGCGGGGCGTTGTGGCCGAGGGCGGTGCGATCCCGTGCCGCAAGCGCGGCGGCGAGGTCGTCCGCCCGCCACTGGCCGCGGCCGACCAGCGCGAGGCAGCCGACCATCGAGCGGACTTGATGGTGGAGGAAGGAGCGGGCCTCGGCGCGAACCTCCACCGCATCGCTGTCGCGCGTCACGTCGAGCCGGTCGAGCGTCTTGACCGGGCTGGCCGACTGGCAGTGCGCCGAGCGGAAGGTGGTGAAATCGTGGAGGCCGACGAGGCGTTGCGCGGCATCGTGCATCGCGGTGGCATCGAGTGGGGCGGCGATGCGCCATGCCTGCCCCGCTTCCAGCGTCAGCGGGGCGCGGCGGTTGACGATGCGATAGAGGTAGCGGCGGCCGGTGCAGGAGAAGCGGGCGTGCCAGTCCGCCGCCACCTCCCGGCAATCGAGGATCGCGACGGGCGCGGGGCGGAGGCGGGCGTTCAGCGCCTCCATCAGGCGGAAGGGGGCGATCGGCCGGTCGATATCGACGTGCGCGGCCATCGCCAGTGCGTGGACGCCGGCATCGGTGCGGCCGGCGGCGTGGACCGCCGCCGCCTCGCCCGTCACCGCCTGCGCCGCTTCCTCGATCGCCGCCTGCACGCTGGGGCCATGTGCCTGCCGCTGCCAGCCCATGAAGGGGCGGCCGTCATATTCCACCTCCAGCCGGAAGCGCGTCACAGGCGGGTGCCGGGGGGGATCGGGAGGCCGCGCAGCAAGGCGTCCGCCGGCATCGCCGCGCGGCCGGCGCGCTGGACGAGCGTGGGGCGGATCGCGCCGGTGCCGCAGGCGATGGTCAGCCGATCGTCGAGGACAGTGCCGGGGGCGCCGTCGCCTGCCACGATATCGGCGGCGAGGATGCGGAGGCGTTCCTCGCCCAGCAGCACGAACGCGCCGGGGGCGGGATTGAAGGCGCGGACGGCGCGCTCGACCGCTTCGGCCGGCAGGGAGAAATCGAGGCGGGCCTCGGCCTTGTCGATCTTGGGGGCGTGGGTGGCGCCCTCCGGCTGCGGGACGGGCGGGAAGGCGGCGAGGTCCGCCAGGACGCGGACGACGAGGGCGGCGCCCAGGCTGGCGAGCGCTTCGGTCAACGTTCCGGCATCGTAGCGGGCGATGGCGGTGCGCGCGTCGGCCAGCATCGGGCCGGTATCGAGGCCGCGTTCCATCTGCATGATGGTGACGCCCGTCTCGGCATCGCCGGCCAGGATCGCGCGCTGGATCGGCGCCGCGCCCCGCCAGCGCGGGAGAAGCGAGGCGTGGATGTTGAGGCAGCCATGGGCGGGGGCGGCGAGCACCTCCGCCGGCAGCAGCAGCCCGTAGGCGGCGACCACCGCGACATCGGCGGCATAGCCCGCCACCTCCGCCTGCGCCGCCGGATCGCGCAGGGTGAGCGGCGTGTGGACGGTGAGGCCGAGTGCCTCGGCACGGCTGTGGACGGGGCCGGGGCGCGGCGCCTTGCCGCGGCCGGCGGGGCGGGGCGGCTGCGACCAGACCGCCGCGACTTCGTGGCCCGCAGCGAGGATCGCATCGAGCGCGGGGACGGCGAAGGCGGGCGTGCCCATGAAGAGGATGCGCATGACTCTCCTGAAACGATTGGCATCGCATCGCGCAACCCCATATCTCCCGGCGACATGGCTTCTCCCGAGATCGAGGCGCTGACGCAGGCGTTGGCGCGGCTTCCCGGCCTCGGCCCCCGTTCCGCGCGGCGGGCGGTGCTGCACCTCCTCAAACGCCGCGAGGGGGCGTTGCAGCCGCTGGTGCGCGCGCTGGCGGCGGTGGAGGAACGGCTCGTCACCTGCGCCACTTGCGGCAACGTCGACACGATCGACCCCTGCGCGATCTGCGCCGACCCGCGCCGCGACGACCGGATGCTGTGCGTGGTGGAAGAGGTGGCGGACCTGTGGGCGCTCGACCGCTCCCGGCTGTTTCCCGGTCGCTATCATGTGCTTGGCGGGCGGCTCTCGGCGCTCGAGGGGGTGCGGCCCGAGGATCTGGGAATCGACCGGCTGCTGGCACGCATCGCGGGCGGCGGGATCGACGAGGTGGTTCTGGCAATGAACGCGACGCTGGAGGGGCAGACGACCGCTTATTATCTGGCCGAGCGGATCGAGCGGCACCCGGTGCGCATCACCCAGCTGGCGCATGGCCTGCCGGTGGGGGGCGAGCTGGACTATCTGGACGAGGGCACGCTGGCGCAGGCGCTGCGCGCGCGGCGGCCGGTGGGGTAGATTGAAGCGGGGCGGGCGATCCGCTATGTTTGGCGCATGGCTATCCGACCCATTCTCGAGACCCCCGATGCGCGGCTGCGCGCGATTTCCGAGCCTGTGCCGGCCGTGGACGATTCGGTGCGCGCGCTGATCGCCGACATGTTCGACACGATGTACGACGCCCCGGGCATCGGCCTCGCCGCGATCCAGATCGGCGAGGCGAAGCGGGTGGTGGTGATGGACCTGCAGGAGGAGGAGGATGCGGACGGCAAGCCGATCCGCGCCCCGCGCGTCTTCGTCAATCCGGTGCTGAGCGAGCCGTCGGACGAGCTGTCGAGCTACAACGAGGGGTGTCTTTCAATCCCCGACCAATATGCCGAGGTGGTGCGGCCGGCGAGCGTGCGCGCGCAATGGCTGGACGAGCATGGCACCGCGCACGACCGGCGGGTCGACGGGTTGCTGGCCACCTGCCTCCAGCATGAGATGGACCATCTGGAAGGCATCCTCTTCATCGATCACCTGTCGCGGATGAAGCGTGACATGGTGCTGAAGAAGCTGGAGAAATCGCGCCGGCACCGCCGCGCTGCCTGAGCGCCGCCAGACCGCGCTTGTCAAATAGGATCCGGGCGGTTACGTTCCCCCTTCGTTCTGGAAGGGGTGCGGATGGAATTGCTGTGGGTGGCGGCGATCGTGTTGGCGCTGGGGCTGGGCGTGCTGGTCGGCTGGCTGGTGCGCGCCGGGGCCGTGGCGCGCGCCGAGGCCCATGCTGCCGAACTCCCGCCGCTGCGCCTGATGGTGGACGGGCTGCGCGAGGAGCGCGATGCGGCGCAGCGCGAACTGGCGGCGGCGCGGATCACCGCGGGTCGCGCCGAAGCGCTGGAGGCTGCGCTGGCCGAGGAGCGGGCGCGCGCCGCGACGCTGGCGGAGGAACGCGCCGCGGCGTTGCGCGGCGAGCGCGAGCGTGCGGACGCCCATGAGGCGCAGGTCGCGCAGCTGAAGGAGATGGAGGCGCGGCTCGACGCACGCTTCGGCGAGCTGGCGACGCGCGCGCTGGGCGAGGCGCAGGCCAATTTCCTGAAGCGCGCCGACGATCGGTTCCGCCAGTCCGAAGAGGCGGCGGGGGCGGGGCTGAAGGCGCTGCTGCAACCCGTGACCGAGCGGCTGGAACGGTACGAGGAGGGCGTGCGCAAGGTGGAGGCCGAGCGACGCGACGCCTTCGGCGAGCTGCGCGGCCAGATCGAGGCGATGCGCGTCGGGCAGGAGCGCGTCTCGGGCGAGGCGGCCAAGCTGGTCAATGCGCTGCGCAATGCGCCGAAGGCACGCGGCCGCTGGGGCGAGCAGCAGCTGCGCAACGTGCTGGAAAGCTGCGGCCTTGCCGAACATACTGATTTCGCGATGGAGGTGAGCGTCGCCGACGGCGAGGGCGGAAGGCTGCGCCCCGATGCGATCGTGCGGGTGCCGGGCGGCAAGTCGCTGATCATCGATGCCAAGGTGTCGCTCAACGCCTATCAGGACGCGTTCGGGGCGGTGGACGAGGCGGAGCGCAAGCTGGGCCTCGCCGCGCATGCCCAGTCGATGCGCAACCACGTTACCGGGCTGGGGGCGAAAAGCTACTGGACGCAATTCGCCGACGTGCCCGAATATGTGGTGATGTTCGTGCCGGGCGAGCATTTCCTCTCTGCCGCGCTGGAGCATGATCCGGGCCTGTGGGACTATGCCTTCGACCGCCGGGTGCTGCTGGCGACGCCGACCAATCTGATCGCGATCGCGCGCACCGTCTCGGCGGTATGGCGGCAGGAGAAACTGGCGGCGGAGGCCGCGAAGATCGCCAAGCTGGGCCGAGACATGCATGAACGGCTGGCGGTGGCGGCGGGGCACCTCAAGTCGGTCGGCGGCGGGCTTTCCAGCGCTGTGGCGAATTACAACAAGTTCGTCAGCAGCTTCGAAGGACGGCTGATGGTGACGGGGCGCGAGTTCGAGAAATTGAACGTCGAGACGGGCGGCAAGGCCATCCCCGATCTCGCCCCGATCGAGGCGCTGCCGCGCTACGCCGAGGGCGAGGCGGCGGCGGGGTAGGGGACCGGCGTCCGATTCTCTGCCGATAGCGGAGAAGGTGGAAGGCCGTTCGCGCGGAGACGCGGAGACGCGGAGGTGTTCCGCTTCTGGCGGCGGCATCGATATGCATTGATGGATCGTGCTTGATGCCGAAGAGTAGGCTGGCCGCCAGATCGGGAGTGTCGCGATAGTATCGGCGATAGCGCGACGCGATCCCCCAGTCGCAGATGAAACTCCGGGACAGGCCTATCGATCCCGTACGCCGCTGCGCGGCGGGCCGAAGCTCTCCGCGCTTTGGCGCCGACGACCTTCCCCGAAGAGCGGATCGGATCTTCGCCGGATGGGCGGCGAAGCGCCTCCCCTCCCTGAAAGGGAGGGGCTGGGGTGGGTTCGTCACGGGGCTCGGTTCCGCCCGTCAACCGGCGAACCCACCCCCGACCCCTCCCTTTCAGGGAGGGGAGAATGCGGTGTGTTTTCCAACCGTTAGTCGATCATGAACTCAGGCTGCCTGTTGCTGCATGTCGGCAGCCGGCGGCGCTTCAGCCGTTGCGCCGGTCACCTCGCGGCGGGCGGCGCGCTTCATCAATTTTTCGATATAGTCCATCTTCGCCGCGATCGTGGGGGAGAGGTGGAAGGGGTAGAGATCGGGTTGGCCCATCGAGCGGTTGATCGAATTCTGCGCGAAGGAGAAAGGCTGCCATTCGGCGACGAGCTGCGCGCTCGGGGCCGTATAGGGGTTGAAGTCCACCTCGGGCTGCACGTCCTCGCCCGGCCAATTGGTCATGCGCATGCCGAAGCCGCCGATCGTCGCCAGCGCATCGACGATGTGGAGATAATGGGCGAAGGTCTCGGCCCAATCCTCCCACGGGTGCATCGTCGCGTAGGAGGAGACGAAATCGGTGGTCCAGCCGCCGCCCTCGCCGCCGCCATAATGCTGGTTCTTGGCCTCGTCGTAGGAGATGCGCTCGTCACCGAACAGGGCGCGGAAGGCGTGGACCTCGTCGGTATTCTCGATCAAGCGCGACCAGTAATGGTGGCCCACCTCGTGCCGCATGTGGCCGACGAGGGTGCGATAGGGTTCGCCGAGCGAGCGGCGGATGCGCTCGCGCTCGACATCGTCGGCCTCGATGAGGTTCAGGGTGACGAGGCCGCTCTCGTGGCCGGTGAAGACCTTCTGCTGCCCGGTCTGCTCGGCGGACGGATCGTAGAGGAAATCGAAGGCGAGGCCCTGCGGCGCGCCGGCCGCCTGCGCCTCGGCCACCGTCTCCAGCGGCAGATTGAGCTTCAGGAGCGTGTGGAACAGGCGGCGCTTGGCGGCCTCGATCTTGCCCCAGCGTTCGGGCACCGACACGTCCGCCGTCAGATCGGGGATGGTGCGGTTGTGGCGGCAGGCGCGGCAGAAGGGCGTGTCGTCCGCGGTCGGCACCAGCCAGTTGCAGATCGCGAATTCGTTGTTGTTGGCGCAGACCACCACGTCGTGCGCGGTGCCCGCCGCATCGCGCCAGGTGGTGGCGTTGTCGCCCAGGAACAGGAAGGCGTCCTGCCCCGGATCGTAGCCAAGGGTGAAGGTGCAGGCGGGGCAGACCCGCGCCTCGAAATGGAGAAGCCGTGCGCAATTGGGGCAGGGGAAGGGGGCCACGAACCTGATCCTCGTCAAGAAGGGAGATTTGGCCGCGAGAACGAGCCGGCGGGCGGTTGGTGCCGGCCTTCCTGTAATAACTCTTGTGCGGGTGCACTGCGATGCGCACATCGGGGACGACTATTTTCCGACGGGGCAGCATGGCCGATCTCTATTCGACACTCGGGGTGGCGCGCGACGCGGACGAGGCCGCGATCAAGAAGGCGTATCGCAAGCTCGCCAAGGAACTGCATCCCGACCGCAATACCGACAATCCCAAGGCGGCGGAACGCTTCTCGACGGTGACGCAGGCCTACGACCTGCTGTCCGACAAGGCCAAGCGCGCGCAATATGACCGCGGCGAGATCGACGAGCAGGGCAATCCCAAGGCGCCGTTCGGTTTCGGTGCGGGCGGACCCGGCGGCGCGGGCTTCCGGCGCGGGGCGACCGGGCCGGGCGGCCAGCATTTCGAGTTCGGCGGCGGCGGGCCGGGCGGCGGCGCGGACTTCGGCGACATCTTCGAGGGGCTGTTCGGCGGCGGCCAGCGCGGCGGCGCGGCGGGCGGCTTCGGCGGCGGCTTCCGCCAACGCGGCGCGCCCAAGGGCGCCGACGTCGCCTACCGGCTGGCGGTGGCGTTGGACGAGGCGGCGGCGCTGAAGCCGCAGCGGGTGACGCTGTCGTCCGGCAAGACGATCGACCTGAAGCTGACCGCGGACGCGGTGAACGGAACGCCGATGCGGCTGGCGGGCCAGGGCGAGGCCGGGCCGGGCGGCAAGGGCGATGCGACCGTGACGATCGAGGTGAAGCCGCATCCGCACTTCCGCCGCGACGGCGACGACGTGCGGCTGGACCTGCCGGTGCGGCTGGACGAAGCGGTGCTGGGCGCCAGCATGCGCGTGCCGACGGTGGAAGGCGCGGTGATGCTGAAGGTGCCGCCGGGCAGCACCTCCGGCCGCGTCCTGCGACTGAAGGATCGCGGCTTCCACCGGAAGGACGGGACGCGCGGCGTGCAATATGTGACGCTGATGATCGACGTGCCCGCCAACGATCCCGCCTTGCGCGCCTTCGTGGAGGGATGGGAGGCCGACCGCGCCCGCGATCCGCGCAGCGGACTCGGCGGCTGACGCCGCCGCCGGCCGCCGCCGCCGACATGCGCGACATCTCCCCCGAAAGTCCCGAGGCGCGATCGCACGCGCCCAAATGGAAGCGCTCGCTGCGCAAGCTGCGGCCCGACCAGCGCGTGCTGGAAATTGTGAAGCGCGTGGCGATCGGCGTCTATTCGGACGGGTTCATCCACGCCGGCAACCTCGCCTATCTGGCGCTCGTCTCGCTATTCCCCTTCCTGATCGTGCTGGCGGCGCTGGCGCAGGCGTTCGGCCGCGGCGCCGATACGGCCGCCACGATCGAGAATCTGCTGCGGCTGATCCCGCCTTCGGTCGCCGGGCTGCTGCGCCAGCCGATCGGCGACGTGCTGGCGCAGCGCACCGGATCGCTGCTCTGGCTGGGCGCGCTGGTCGGCCTGTGGACGGTCGGCAGCTTCATCGAGACGATTCGCGACATCCTCCGCCGCGCCTACGGGACGGAGTTCAGCCGCGCCTTCTGGCATTACCGGCTGGGGTCCGTCGCGATCATCATCGGCGCGGTGGCGGCGGTGCTGACGGTCTTCTCGATGCAGGTGGCGTTCGTGGCGGCGGAGCAGGTGATCTACCGGCTGTTTCCTTTCGCCGGCTGGATCGGCAACTGGATCGGCATCGCCCGCCTGCCGACCCTGCTGCTGCTTTGGGCGGCGCTCTACATGATCTTCTTCACGCTCACCCCTTCGCGCTACCGTTACGGGCGGTGCCCCAAGTGGCCGGGTGCGCTCTTCACCGCCGGCTGGTGGACGATGGTGACGATGGCGCTGCCCTCGGCGCTCAGTCTGTTGGGCGGCTATGGCCGCACCTACGGGAGTCTCGCCGGCGTGATCGTGGCGCTGTTCTTCTTCTGGCTGGTGGGTTTCGGGCTGGTTATCGGCGCGCATCTGAACGCGGCACTGGCGGAAACCCCGGAGACGGGGGTAAGGGAGGACCGGCCGGACGGTTAAGGGGAGTTGGATGGCGGGTCTGCTGGAAGGGAAACGGGGTCTCATCATGGGCCTCGCCAACGATCGGTCGCTGGCCTGGGGCATCGCCAAGGCGCTGGCGGGCGCCGGCGCGGAACTGGCGTTCAGCTACCAGGGCGAGGCGCTGAAGCGGCGCGTGGAGCCGCTGGCGGCCGAACTCGGCTCCGATTTCCTGATCGAATGCGACGTGGCGGACATGGCGGCGCTGGACGTGGCGTTCGGCACGCTGGCGGAACGCTGGCCGACGATCGACTTCCTCGTCCACGCCATCGGCTTTTCGGACAAGAACGAGCTGCGCGGCCTCTACGTCGACACCAGCCTCGAAAACTTCCTGATGACGATGAACATCTCCGCCTACAGCTTCGTGGCGGTAACGAAGCGCGCGCGGGCGATGATGCCGAACGGCGGCTCGGTGCTGACGCTGACCTATTACGGCGCCGAGAAGGTGGTGCCGCATTACAACGTGATGGGCGTGGCCAAGGCGGCGCTGGAGGCATCGACCAAATATCTGGCGATGGATCTGGGGCCGGAGAATATCCGCGTCAACGCCATCTCGGCCGGGCCGATCAAGACGCTGGCGGCAAGCGGCATCGGCGATTTCCGCTACATCCTGAAGTGGAACGAGCTGAACAGCCCGTTGCGCCGCAACGTGACGATCGAGGATGTGGGCGGGGCGGCGCTCTACCTCGTCTCCGATCTCGCTTCGGGCGTGACGGGCGAGATCCATCACGTCGACGGCGGCTACAATGTGATCGGCATGAAGGCGGAGGACGCGCCGGACATCGCGCTGGCGTGAGGCGGTGCCGATCGTCTTTCGGGAGCGGGGCTATCGCTTCCATTTCTATTCGTCCGAGGGGAGCCCGCGCGAGCCGATCCATGTCCATATCGCGCGGCCCGGCGGCGATGCCAAGCTGTGGCTGTATCCGGACGTGCGGGTCGCCTATAATCGACGGCTGAGCCCCAAGGAATTGCGCGAGGTGGAAGAGATCGCCGCCCGTCGCCGGCAGGAAATCGAAGATGCCTGGAACGCCTTTTTCGCCTGAAGCCACCGCCGTCGCCTTCCACGATGATTCGCTGTGGGTGACGTTGGAGGACGGCCGGACGATCGGTGTGCCGCTGGCCTGGTTTCCGCGTTTGCTGAATGCAAGCGACGCTGCCCGCCAAGACTTTTTCATCTCGCCGAGCGGCCTCCATTGGGAAGCGCTCGACGAGGATATTTCGATCGCGAGCCTGCTGGTCGACCGCTTCGAAATCCCGGCTCCGGCCCGCGCAGCATGAGCTTCAACAGTTTCGGCCGCCTGTTCCGCTTCACCACCTGGGGCGAGAGCCACGGGATCGCGCTGGGGGCGGTGGTGGACGGGTGCCCGCCGGGCCTGCCGCTGACCGAGGACGACATCCAGCCGTGGCTCGACAAGCGCCGCCCCGGCACCAGCCGCTTCACGACGCAGCGGCAGGAGCCGGATCGCGTCCGCATCCTCTCCGGCACGTTCGAGGGGCGGACGACGGGCACGCCGATCAGCCTGATGATCGAGAATGTCGACCAGCGATCGAAGGATTATTCGGAAGTCGCGCTCGCCTATCGGCCGGGGCACGCCGATTATGCCTATGACGCCAAATATGGCTTTCGCGACTATCGCGGCGGCGGGCGATCCTCCGCGCGCGAGACGGCGGCGCGGGTGGCGGCAGGCGCGGTGGCGCGGGCGGTAATCCCCGAGGTTTCGATCCGGGCGTATCTGGTGGAGCTTGGCGGCGACACGATCGACCGCGCAGCGTTCGACGACGGCGAGATCGACCGCAACCCCTTCTTCTGCCCCGACCCCGCCGCCGCCGCGCGGTGGGAAGGAATCGTGGACGAGGCGCGCAAGGCCGGATCGTCGGTGGGCGCGATCGTGGAATGCGTGGCGGAGGGGGTGCCAGCCGGCTGGGGCGCGCCGCTCTACGCCAAGCTCGACAGCGAGCTGGCGGCGGCGTGCATGAGCATCAATGCGGTCAAGGGCGTCGAGATCGGCGACGGCTTCGCCGCGGCGCGGCTGACCGGCGAACAAAATGCCGATCCCATGCGGCCGGGCAATGCCGGGCCGCTGTTCCTCGCCAACCATGCCGGCGGCATCGCGGGCGGCATCGCCACCGGCCAGCCGGTGGTGGTGCGCGTGGCGCTGAAGCCGACCTCCTCGATCCTGACGCTGGTCGAGACGATCGGGCGCGACGGGCAGGCGGCCGACATCCGCACCAAGGGCCGGCACGACCCTTGCGTCGGCATCCGCGCCGCGCCGGTGGTCGAGGCGATGATGGCGCTGGTGCTGGCCGACCAGAAGCTGCTCCATCGCGGCCAGACGGGGCGGTGAGCGACCGCATCGCCCGACGCCTGACCGTGACCGGGCGGGTGCAGGGCGTATTCTTCCGCGACTGGACGGTCGGCGAGGCGCAGCGGCTGGGGCTGGACGGCTGGGTGCGCAACCGGCGCGACGGATCGGTGGAGATCGTCGCCGCAGGTCATGCGGCGGCGGTGGAGGCGCTGGCGGCACTGTGCCGGCAGGGGCCGCCGGCGGCGCGGGTCGAGGATGTCGCGGTGGCGGCGGAGGAAGGGTCGGTGGCGCCGGGTTTGCGGCGGGCGGCGACGGAATAGCGGCGGCCGGGTGCCGAAGCGATCGTCGCACAACTTAGAAAGAGGTTGGTTCGCGCGGAGGCGCGGAGGCGCGGAGGCGCGGAGACGCGGAGGGGGTGCCCGGCGGCGGCAGGTGAAGGCCGCCGTGTGGCGGCGGGTTCGATCGGCCTCCTGTCGCGAGAATGCACGGCGATCCAGAGGTTGCGCCGACTCTGGAAGTGATCGCCGTCTATGCCCGCCGCGTGCCGACGAGGGTGCCGGCGGGGCCGCCGAGGCGTTGCCAGTCGAAGCCCGGCCAGTCGCGGGCCCAGCGGCGGGCGACGAGGCGTTCGCCGGGGCGGGCGGCGTCGTCCAGCACGATCCGGCCGCCGGGGGCGATGCGATCGAACAGGCTGGCGGCGGCGCCGCGGACGAGCGGGTGGAGCGCCCAGGGCGGGCCATCGACGATCAGCAGGTCGATCGCGGCGGGCAGCGGCCCGTGATCGTACCATTGCCCCGGCCAGCCGCCGGGCGGCGTGGCGAGGGGGACGGCGCGAACCTCGGCCGACAGGTCCTGCGCCGCCAGCAATTGGCGCGTGGCATCGGCGAAGCCGTGGTCGCCGTCGATCGAGAGCAGCGTGCCGCCGCCGTTCAGCCGTAGCGCGCGGGCGACGACGAGGGTGGTCGTGCCGCCGCCCAGTTCGACCACGGTCTGCGGCCGGTCCGCCAGCACGACGCGGGCGAGGTGGCCGAGGAACACCGCATCGCCGCGCCAGCCGCCGAGCGCTGCCGGCAGTGCATCGTCCGGCAGGTCGAGCAGCGCCAGCAGGTCCGCCCGTGCCGCGGCGCCGCCGCCCGAGAGGCTGCGCAGCAGCCACGGCCAGCCGATCGCCCCGAACAGCGCCACCGTCGCCGCGCCCGCAACGCCCTTCAGCGGCGCGGCCAGCCGGGCAAGCTGCGCCGCCACAAGGAAAGTCGCGCCGTTGTGGATCACGCTGTCACTCCCGCTGCACCGGCGCGCCGTGGCCTTGGGCGTGGTGGCCGTCAAGGGGCGGGATGCAACCGCCGCAGCCGCGGATGGTTCAGTCACCACATCCAAGGAGAGAGATGATGGGCAAGATGATGCTGATGGCGGCTGCGGCCGCGGCGATGCCGTTCGCGGCGATGGCGCAAGTGACGGGCACGACCGGCGCGATGGGCACGGTGGGCGGCACGGTCGGCCAGGCGGGCGCCGGCGCGGGTGCGATGGGCACCGGCACGGTCGGCACCGGCGCCGCCGGCACGACGACGGGCACGATGGGCAGCGCGACCGGATCGACCGCGGTGACGCCGCCCGCCGGCACGATGGGCGACACCACGACCGGCGTCGGTGCGACCGGCCGGGCGGGCGACCGCAGCATGTCGACCGGTTCGCGCGGGGCGCGGCGCGGGGCGACCGGATCGACCGGCGCCGGCGCGGGCGTGACGACGCCGAGCGCGGGTGCGGGCGTGAGCGGCACGATGGGCGGCGGCGTGGACAGCAGCGGTTCGACGATGGGTGCCGGCGGCGGTGCCGGCACGGGCGTGGGGGCGACGATGTCGCCGACGCCGGGTTCGGTGCCGGGCGGCGCGGCCGGCGTGGGCGCCGCGGGCGCGGTGCCGCAATAAGGCCGGGCGCGGCGGGGCGGCTTGCCAAGCGCCCCGCCGCACGCCATCGCCCGGGCGATGAGCGACATTCCGATCCGATCCGCGGGCGACAATCCCACCCTGCTGTGGGGGATGACGAGCGCAGAGCGCCTCCGCCGCATCGGCCGCGCGCAGGCCGGGCCGATCGGGCAGGCGGTGCCGGCGGGTGGCGCGATCGTCGCCAATGCGGATTACGTCTTCGATCCGGCGTGGCTGCGATCGATCCTGCGCACGCCGGCCACGGTGCTGACGCGAGACGGGCGGCCGGCGCTGGCCTTCGCCACCGATGCCCGGCAGGCCGATGCCGTCGCCGCGGCGATGACGGGCTCGGGCCGGATACCGCCGGACATGACGATCGTCGCGCAGGAAACGGCCGACGCCCTCGTCAACGACGAGCTGCGCAAGCGCGAGCGGCCGTTCATGGCGCGGCTCACGCCCGAAGCGGTGCCGGCGCTGGAGCGGGCGAGCTATGCCGGCGCGTACAAGGGGGTGACGGACCTCCTGACCAAATATCTCTGGCCCGAATGGGCGCTGGTCCTGACGCGTCTTTGCGCGCGCGCCGGCATCAGCCCCAATCAGGTGACGATCGCCGGCATCCTGCTGTGCATCGCCGCCACATTCCTGTTCGCGCACGGGCATTATTGGGCGGGCATGGCGCTGGGCCTGATCTTCATGGTGCTGGATACGGTGGACGGCAAGCTGGCGCGCTGCACGATCACCTCGTCCCGGCTGGGCGACGTGCTCGATCACGGCGTCGATCTCGTCCACCCGCCCTTCTGGTGGTATTTCTGGGGGGTGGGGCTCTACGCCTACGGGCGGCCGCTGGCGGACGATGTGTTCCTGTCGTCGATGGCGGCGATCGTCGGCGGCTATGTGGTGCAGCGGCTGATCGAGGGGGCATTCATCGCTCGCTATCGGATGCACATCCACGTCTGGCGGCCGTTCGACAGCCGCTTCCGGCTGGTGACGGCGCGGCGCAATCCGAACATGGTGATCCTGTTCGCAAGCGTCGCGATCGGCCGGCCGGATTGGGGGCTGGTGGCGGTGGCGGGGTGGACGATCCTGTCGCTGGCCGTGCATTGCGTCCAACTGTTGCAGGCCGCCGCGATCAGCGCGCGGGGCGGCACGATCAGGAGCTGGCTGGGATGAACGAGACGATCCGCCGCTTCGGCCACCCGGCGACGCTGGTGGCCGAATATGACCATTGGGTGGTGCTGCTGCGGCCCGAGCAGCCGGTGCTGGGGGCGCTGGTGCTGGCGGCGAAATCGGAGGCGACGGCCTTTTCCGATCTGCCGGCGGAGGCGTTCGCGGAAATGGCGACGGTGATCCCGGCGATCGAGCGCGCGCTGGCGGCGACGGTGGCGCCGGCCAGGATGAACTACCTCATGCTGATGATGGTGGACCCCAACGTCCACTTCCACGTCCTGCCGCGCTACGAGGGCGCGCGCAGCCATGGCGGCGTAACGGTAACGGACGCGGGCTGGCCCAAGGCGCCGGCGCTGGGCGAGGCGGTGGCGCTGGATGCGGCGCAGATCGCGGCGCTGGTGGAGTGGCTGAAGCCGGCGTTCGGGTGAGGGGGCGGGCGTTACGCGTAGGCCTCGACTTCGCTCGGCCCGAACGGATGGGGTGAGGATTCGAGGGTGATCCCCGCCCGCAAGTTCCGTTCATCCCGAGCGAAGTCGAGGGACACGCACAGCCGTGGCGGGGGTGATGGTAACGGACGCGGGCTGGCCCAAAGCGCCGGCGCTGGGCGAGGCGGTGGCGCTGGATGCGGCGCAGACCGCGGCGCTGGTGGAGTGGCTGAAGCCGGCGTTCGGGTGAGGGGGCGGGCTTGCTCTAAAAACCGTTCGTGCTGAGTATGGCTGAGCCTGTCGAAGCCCGTATCGAAGCAGCGCGTGCGGCCGTCCTTCGATACGCGCCTTCGGCTTCGCTCAGTCGCTACTCAGGATGAACGGAGCCGGTATCGGCGCGCCTACAGCCCCGCCGCCACCCACCCCGCCGTCAGCGCGCGGGCGGGATCGAGGTCGGCGGGGAAGTCCACCTCCGCCCAGGCTTCGCCGACGATCGGCACGGTGGCGATCGGGGTTTCGGCGGCGAGGGCGTCGATCACCTTCAGATACCAGGAGGCGGTGCCGGCGGGGGTGTGCATGATCCGCTCGACCGCGTCCGCGAAAACCGCGCCGCCGCCGTCGCGGAAGGCGAGGAGGCCGATCGATTCGGCGTTGGTCTCGTGGGGTTCCAGCGTCTTGCCGATGCGGCGGAGGCGGCCGTTCTCGGTCCAGACCTTCATGTCGTCCGAATCATAGTCGGGCTTCTCGTCGACCGTCACGCTGATCGGGGCGGTGGCGCCGGCCAGCACGCGCGCCACCAGCGCAGGGGAGACCAGCGTATCGCCGTTCAGCAGCAGCGTATCCTGCGCGAAGGCGGCGCGCGCCAGCCAGACCGAGCCGAGATTGTCGGCGACGTGATAGAAGGGGTTGAACAGGGTCGAGACGCCGGGCCGCCCCGCCACCACGCCATCGACCAGATCGGCGCGGAAGCCCGTCACCACCGTCACCCGCGTGATGCCGTTGCGGCCAAGCGAATCGAGCTGCCATTCGAGCAAAGTGCGACCATTGAAATCGATCAGGCATTTCGGCCGATCGGCGGTGAGCGGCAACAGGCGCGAACCTTTGCCGGCCGAGAGGATGAGGGCGTGGGCGATCGTCATGGGACCACCCTCCGCCACTTTTCCGTGGCGAAAAGATGACGCGCGCGGCATGGCGCGCGCCCATGACCGAGAGCGACCATGGCTGGACCGCGATCCTGCTTGCCGGGCAGCGGCCGGGCACCGATCCGCTGGCCGCCGCCTTCGGGCTGGAGACCAAGGCGCTGGTGCCGATCGCCGGGCGGCCGATGATCGCGCATGTCGTGGAGACGCTGCTCGGCGTGCCGCGGATCGGGCGGATCGTGGTGCTGGCGCAGGATCCGGCGGCGGTGCTGGCGGCGGCGGGGCTGGACGACCCGCGGCTCGTGCCGATGCCCTCGGGTGCCGGCATTTCCGCCTCGATCGCGGCGGTGGCGGGGGGCGATGCGGCGCCGTGGCCGGTGATCGTCTGCACGGCGGACCATCCTTTGCTGACGCCGGCGATGATCGAGGCGGTGATCGACGGCGTGGGCGATGCCGACGTGGCCGTAGGCGTCGTCGGTCGGCGGGTGCTGCGGGCGGCCTATCCGGCCAACCGGCGGACGTGGCTGCGCTTCGCCGACGACGGCTGGACGGGTGCTAATCTGTTCGCGCTGGCCCGCCCCGCCGCCGCGCGCGGGCTGGCCGCATGGAGCGAGGTGGAGCGCGACCGCAAGAAGGCCTGGTCGCTGATCCGCCATTTCGGGCTGGGGCTGGCGGTGCGCGCGCTGACGCGGACGATCACGCTTGGGGGTGCGATGGCGCGTGCTTCCGCCGCGCTCGGCTTCGTGGCGCGGCCGGTGGCGCTGCCTTTCGCCGAGGCGGCGATCGACGTAGATAAGCTTTCGGACCATGCGCTGGCCGAAACCATCCTCCGCGGCCGATCCGGAGGGGTGCCGGATAAGGCTCGCGAAGGGGCTGCGGATAGCGTATGATCCGGCAAGCGTAAGGGCCTGGCCAGAGTGAAACGCATCGACATGCTGCCGTTCCGCCGCGATCGCGGCACGCCTGCCGGGGCCGGCGGCCTCCCGCGCATCTGCTTCCTGTTCAACGCCCAGCTCCACCAGCTGATGCACGGCATCACCACCGCCGCGGCGCTGGCGCGATCGGGCGAGGCGGAAGTGCACGTCGCCATCGCATCGGAGGCGAACCTCGCCTTCGCCGAACGGCTGGTCGCGCGGATGGGGGGCGCGCCGATCCACTTCAGCCGCGCCGGCAGCGCGCCGCTCCACCGGCTGGCGCAGGCGCGCGGATCGGCGGTGCCGCCCAAGCTGCTGACGCTGATGTCGATCGTGCCGTGGATCGACCGGTTCGACGCCGTGGCGATCCCCGAACGCACCTCGCTGGCGCTGAAGCGGATGGGGGCGACGCGGCCGCGCTTCATCCACCTCGATCATGGCGCGGGGGACCGGGAGGCGGGAATCGACCGGCGCATCGCCCGCTTCGATTTCGTGCTGATGGCGGGCGAGAAGCAGCGCGATCGCTTCTGGCGGGAAGGGCTGATCCGCCCCGGCCGCCATGCGGTGGTCGGCTATCCCAAGTTCGAGGCGGCCGATCTGGCGCGCGATCCCGACTGGCGGCCGTTCGCCGACGACCGGCCGACCGTGCTCTACAATCCGCATTTCGCCGCGATCGGATCATGGGCGCGCTTCGCCCGGCCGCTGATCGACGCCTTCGCGCGCCAAGACCGCTTCAATCTCATCGTCGCCCCGCACGTCCGCATGTTCGACCGCCGCGCCCGCCGGGCCGAGGGGCGCGACCTGCTGGCGCGCTATGCCGGGCTGCCGCACATCCGCATCGATCTCGGCTCCGACCATTCGGTCGACATGAGCTATACCGCGACCGCCGACGTCTATGTCGGCGACGTATCCAGCCAGATCTACGAATTCATCCGCCGGCCGCGCCCCTGCCTGTTCCTGAATGCCCATCGCGTGCGCTGGGCGCATGACGAGAATTACGCGCATTGGCGGCTGGGGACGGTGGTGGAGGATCTGCCCGATCCGGTGGCGGCGGTGGAGGCGTCGATCGCCGGCTTCCCGGCCTTTGCCGAAGCGCAGCGCGTGCGCTTCGCCGAGACGTTCGATCTTGACGGGCCGCCCGCCTCGACCCGTGCGGCGGCGGCGATCGCGGGCTTCCTGCGTCGCTCGTTCAGCAACGCCACCGTGCCCGAGGCGGTGGTGCCGGGCGCCGGCAGCGGCCTCTCCTTCGGGCGCTGAGGGCGCCGGCCGGCGATACCGGCCGCGCAATGAATGGCACCAGCGGCCGTCTGGCTCGTTGGGCCTGCCCGAGCAATGGTAGAGGATGCTGCGATGCGCGGCCAGGAAGGGCGTAACAGAGACCGCGTCGTCGCGGTCGGCCTGCTGACCCAGGCCGACCTCGACGTGCTGGGACAGGGCTTTCGCCGTGCCTATCCGGTCGGCGAGGATACCGACTTCTCGATGCTGCTCGCCGCGATCGACGAGGCGGACCGGCGCAGCCGGGCGAACGCCGCGCCGCATCGCGCCTGATCAGACGGGCGCGCCCATCTCCGAATTGTAATGGTGCCAGGTGAAGATGGCGGCGGCCCCGCGATGCGGCCGCCAGCCTTCGGCGATGGCGCGCGTCTCGCGCTCGCTCGGGCGGGTGGGGAGGCCCATGAGCCGGCCGACCTCGATCTGGACGGCGAGATCGCCGGCGGGCCAGATGTCGCCGCGGCCTTCGGCGAACAGGAGATAGATTTCGGCCGACCAGCGGCCGATGCCCTTGATGCGGACGAGTTCGGCGATCGCCGCCTCGTCGTCGGCGGGCAGGGCGGCCAGATCGAGCTCGCCCGAGGCGACGAGACCGGCGAGGCTGCGGACGTAGCCGATCTTCTGGCGTGACAGGCCGGCGCCGCGCAGCAGTTCGTCCGGTGCGGCGGCAAGCGCTGCGGGATCGATCGTACCGCCCAGCGCCGCCTCCATCCGGCCATAGACCGCCGCCGCCGAGGCGACGCTGACCTGCTGGCCGACGATCGTGCGCAGCAGGGTGTTGACCCCCGGCGGCGAGATGCGCGGCGCGGGGTAGCCGACGCGGGCGAGCGCCGCGGCGAAGGCCGGCTCGATCGCCGCCAGCGCGTCCAGCCCCGCCGCGAGGCGCTGGGCATCCAGCCCCATCGGCACCCTCCCACCTTGTGCAAGCCCGCCGGACCCGACATAGCCGGCGGCGAAACGCTGTTCGATACGGAGCCCATAATGCCGCAACTGACCGTCGTCACCCGGGAAGGCGAGGAACGCCAGATCGAGGGGACCGAAGGCTATTCCGTGATGGAGGCGATCCGCGACGCCGGGATCGACGAGCTGCTGGCGCTGTGCGGTGGTTGCTGTTCGTGCGCGACCTGCCACGTTCAGGTCGATCCGGCCTTCGCCGACCGGCTGCCGCCGATGAGCGAGGACGAGAACGACCTGCTCGACAGTTCGGACAACCGCACCGAATATTCGCGTCTGTCGTGCCAGTTACCGCTGACGCCGGCGCTGGACGGGCTGAAGGTGACGATCGCGCCCGAGGATTGAGGCCGGCAGCGGCCGGGGTGGGGCGGTAGCAGAGGCCCGCGCGCGGCAATAGGCGAACCCACCCCCGGCCCCTCCCTTTCAGGGAGGGGAGAGGAAGGAAGGGTCAGGCGCGTGCCGCCAGCGCGTAGAGCGCCACCGCCGCCGCGTTGGAGACGTTCAGACTCTCGACGCGCGGGCTGATCGGCAGGCGGGCGAGCTCGTCGCAATGGGCGGCGGTGTTCTGGCGCATGCCTTCGCCTTCCGCCCCCAGCACCAGCGCCACGCGCGCGCTGCCGACTGCCTCGCCCAGCAGGCGCGGGGCGTGGCCGGTGAGGCCGATCCGCCAGAAACCCGCTTCGGCGATCTCGTCCAGCGCGCGGGCGAGGTTCACGACGCGCACCCACGGCACGATCTCCAGCGCGCCCGAGGCGGAGCGGGCGAGTGCGCCCGATTCGGGCGGGGCGTGGCGATCCTGCGTGACGATGCCGGCCGCACCGAAGGCGGCGGCCGATCGCAGGATCGCGCCGACATTGTGCGGATCGGTCACCTGATCGAGCAGCAGCAGCGGGCGATCGTCCCCGGCGGCATCGGCCAGCAGATCGCCCAGCCAGATGTCGGGCAGCGGATCGACCTCGATCACGAGGCCCTGATGGGGGGCGTCCGACGGGACCATCCGGCCGAGATCGGCGACATCGGCGAACGTAACAGTCAGGTCCGCCGGAAGCGCCAGCGCGGACGCCGCCTCGCGCGTCGCCCACATCCGGCGGACAGTGCGGGCGGGGTTGGCGAGCGCGGCAGCCACGGCATGGCGGCCCCAGAAACGGGGGCGGCCGGAGGCGGGGGCGGACGGGCGATGACCTTTGCGCATGGCCGGCGCCCTATCGCGAAGGCGCGGGCGCGTCCATCGGCAGGGGCTTGGCCGCCGCGCCGGGCGGTGGCAGACCGGCGGCAGGGGCGGTTCGGGGGGCGGGCGTGGCACGCAACATCGTCATCTATTCGGACGGGACCGGGCAGCGCGGCGGCATCCTCGTCGACGAGCGGCGATCCAACATCTACAAATTGTTCCGGGCGACGCGGGTCGGGCCGGACAGTGCGATCGATCCGGCCGAACAGATCGCCTTCTACGATCCCGGCCTGGGCACGCTGCCGGGGGGCGTCGATTCCCCCGCCGCGCTGGCGCGATCCTTCTATAATCTGGCGAGCCGGGCCACCGGCCTCGGCATCACCGCCAACATCATCGATTGCTATGCCGCCCTCGTCCGGCTGTGGCGGCCGGGCGACCGCATCTTCCTGTTCGGCTTCAGCCGCGGCGCCTATACCGTCCGGTGCCTGGGCGGGGTGCTGCGGCTGTGCGGCATCCCGACCGTGGAGCCGGGCGGGCAGCCGCTGCGCCGCGATGCGGGATCGGCGCGGCGGATCGCGCGAGCGGCGGTGGCGATCTACAACTACACCAACTCGCGCCCCAGGGCGGCGCGGACCGAGCGGCAGGCCGAACTGCTGCACCATCGCGACCTGCTGGCGGCGCGCTTCCGCCGCGACCTTGGATCGGACGGCACGGACGGCGGCAACGCGCGGCCGCATTTCATCGGCGTGTTCGACACGGTCGCCTCGCTCGCCAATCCCGCCGCGCTGGCCCTGCTGGCGCTGATCGCGCTGGCGGCGATCGCCGGCCTCAGCCTCGCCTCCATCTGGCTGCCGGGCGGCTATTGGCGCTGGTTCGCCACCCTAACCGCGGGCGCCGCCGCCGCGGCGCTGATCGCCAGCCTCGTCTCGCGCTTCAAGGCGGCCGGGGGGCTGGATGGCGTGCCGTGGTGGCGGACGGTGCATTTTGCCAGCTGGCGGATGCAGATGTACGATACCGAACTCGATCCGGCGGTGGCCTATGCGCGCCACGCCTTGTCGATCGACGAGGCGCGCGCCGCCTTCGCGCGCGTGCCGTGGGGCCAGCCCGGCCAGTGGCGCGGCGGCGATCCGCTGTGGTTCGAGCAATTATGGTTCGCCGGCAATCATTCGGATGTGGGCGGCAGCTACGCGGAAGTGGAATCGCGCCTGTCGGACATCGCACTCGACTGGATGGCGGGGGCGGCGACGGCGGTGGGTCTCAGGATCGATCCCGCCGTCCTTCACCTCCATCCCGACCCGGCGGGCATGCAGCATGACGAGACGCGCCGGTCGATCTTCCGATTCGCTCGCCGGCAGCCGCGATCGATTCGCGCGGATGCAGCGCTGCACCCATCGGTTCTGGATCGGCTGCGGTTGCCGGCCGTGCAGCAATATGACGTGAGCCGTCCCTACCGCCCGGCGAACCTGCGCAACCACCGGCAGGCCGCCACCGCCTTCGACGCCTCGCCCGTCTGAGCAGTTTTCGAAAGAAAAACAATAAGCTGGTCAGGTCAAGGCGTTGGCCGGTATCATGTATTCCGGTATATCTCGCTGCAATCGACCTTCCTTGCCGTCCATTGCGTATCCAGTGCGCATGAATGCGCGTTCTCAATGAGCAAGCACCTGTAAAATCTCGCGAATATTCCGGATGGAGGTCCGCTACAATCGGTCCGGTGACGCTACGTCGCCGACTTGACAAGAATATCTGCAAATCACGGAACAATTTTGGCCGTTCAGCAGGACGGTGAAGCCGGCTTTAACCAAGTCTAAAGCAGTGTGTCCGATATGATGCTGCATCCTCTCCGGTTGTTTCGGAGAGCGGGCTGCCTGCTGCCGCCCGGTCGCTTTCAAAAATCGGAACACGCCTCATGACTTCCACGCTCGTGGTGCTGCGCGAAGACGCATGCCTTAAGACGATCGGCGCGCTCGCCGAACAGATGCTCGAAGTCGCCGTGCCGGGTGCCGACGTGACGCTCGACATCGGCTCCGCCGTCAATGCCGACCTCAGCCTCGTCCAGTTGATCGAGGCGACGCGCCGTCACGGCGCGCAGGTGGGGGCGACGGTGGCTCTGGCCGCCCCGGCCGGCGCGCCGGTGCAGGCGGTGCTGCGGCGCGCCGGCTTCCTGACCGATCCCACCCCCGAAGACATCGCCTTCTGGTTCCATGGAGAATTGCCGCAATGACCGCCTCGATCCTTACCGTCGACGACAGCGCCAGCCTGCGCATGGCGATCCGTATCGCCCTGACCGGTGCCGGCTATGCCGTGACCGAAGCCGGAGACGGCGTGCAGGGCCTCGCCAAGGCGGCCGAGACCCGGTTCGACATGATCGTGACCGATCTCAACATGCCCAACATGGACGGGCTGACGATGATCCGCGAGCTGCGCAAGCAGCCCGCGCAGGCGGGCGTGCCGATCATCTTCCTGACCACCGAATCCGATGCCGACATGAAGGCGCAGGCCAAGGCCGCCGGCGCCACCGGCTGGCTGGTGAAGCCGTTCGTGCCGGACCAGCTCGTCAAGATCGCCAAGAAGGTGGTGGGCCGGTGACGGAGGATCCCGCCGCCGCCTTCCGCATCGAGGCGGCCGAACTGCTGGATGAGGTGGAGCAGGGGCTGCTCGACCTCGGCCACCGGCTCGACGACATGAACCTCGTCAACGCCGTGTTCCGCGGCCTGCACACGCTGAAGGGCTCGGGCGCGATGTTCGGCTTCGACGCGCTGGCGGCCTTCACCCACCATTGCGAGAGCGCGTTCGACAAGGTCCGCAAGGGCGAGGTGGCGGCGACGCCCGAACTCGTCGCGGTGATCCTCTCCGCCGGCGACCATATGCGCGCGCTGGTCGAGCGCGACGCGCCCGAGGCGGAGGGGGCGGCGATCCTCGCCCGCCTCACCGCGGCGGTGGCGGCGGCGGCCGGCGGGGCCGGCATCGCCCCGCCTGTCGCGGCGGCGGGCGCCGGGTGGCGCCTATTCTTCCGGCTGGCGCCCGATGCGGTACGCAACGGCACCAATCCGCTGATGCTGATCGAAGAATTGCGCGCGCTGGGCGACTGCACGGTCGCGGCGCGGCTCGATCAGCTGCCGCCGCTCGCCGAACTCGATCCCACCGCCTGCCATGTCGGCTGGGACGTGACGATCGCGGGCGACGTGACGCGCGACGCGATCGAGGACGTGTTCCTGTTCGTCATGGACGACATGACGCTGACGCTGGAGCCGATCGCCACCGAGGCGGCGGCGACGGCCGAGGCGCCCGTCGCGATCGAGGAGCCGGCGGCTGCCCCGGCCCCGGTGGCGGACAATACCCCGGCGGCGGGCGGCAAGCCGGCCGGCGAGAGCGTGCGCGTGCCGGCCGAACGGCTGGACGCGCTGATGGACCGGGTGGGCGAACTGGTCATCGTCCAGAGCCGCCTGTCGCAGCTCGCCCACCATGACGGCGGACTGGCGCTGCGCTCCGTCTCGGAAGAGATCGAGCGGCTGTCGGGCGAGTTGCGCGACACGATGATGGGCCTCCGGATGGTGCCGGTGGCATCGCTGTTCGGCCGCTTCCGCCGCCTCGTCCACGATCTGGCGCGCGATACCGGCAAGGCGATCGACCTCGTCACCGAGGGCGAGGCGACCGAGGTCGACAAGACGATCGTCGAGCGGCTGTTCGATCCGCTCGTCCACATCGTCCGCAACAGCTGCGATCACGGGCTGGAGCCGGCCGACCAGCGCCGAGCCGCCGGCAAGGCCGAAACGGGCACCGTGCGCCTGTCCGCGCATCAGGCGGGGGGCGAGGTGGTCATCACCATCCGCGACGACGGGCGCGGCATCGATCGCGCCCGCGTCCGCGCCAAGGCCGAGGCCAACGGCCTGGTGGCACCGGGCCAGGTGCTGTCCGACGGCGAGCTGCTGGGGCTGATCTTCGCCCCCGGCTTCTCCACGGCGGCGCAGGTGACGAACCTGTCCGGCCGCGGCGTCGGCATGGACGTCGTCAAGCGCACGATCGAGACGCTGCGCGGCACGATCGACGTGGCTTCGGTGGATGGCGAGGGATCGACGATCACGCTCCGCATCCCGCTGACGCTGGCGATCATCGACGGGTTGCTCGTCCGCGTCGGCGAGGGGCGCTACGTGCTGCCGCTCGCCGCCGTCGAGGAGTGCCTGGAGCTGAGCCTCGAGGAGGATCTGCGGTCGCGCGGGCGCAGCCTGATCACGCTGCGCGACCGGCTGGTGCCGTTCGTCCGCCTGCGCGAACTGTTCGCCACCGGCACGCGGCCCGATCCCTTCCAGAAGATCGTCGTCGTCTCGATCGGCGGCGAGCGGGTGGGGCTGGTTGTCGACCAGATCGTCGGCAACCACCAGACGGTGATCAAGCCGATGTCCGCGCTCCACCGCGGCCTCGGCTCCTTCTCCGGCGCCACCATCCTCGGCGACGGCACCGTCGCCCTCATCCTCGACATCGGCCACCTGATCGACGTCGCGCAACCGCGGGAGGAGCGGCTGCGCGCCGCGGGATAGACCCATGACCCACATGCAGACCATGACCTGGAACGCCGACGGCGAACTGGAGGTGCTGGCCTTCGGCCTCGGCGGCGAGACCTTCGCGATCGAGGCGGCGCTGGTGCAGGAGATACTGGACCTGCTGCCCGAGACGGCGGTGCCCGGCGCCGATCCGCTCGTCAGCCACGTCATCAACTTCCGCGGCCGGGTGATCCCGCTCGCCAACCTCCGCCCCGCCTTCGGGATGGAGCAGGCGGCCGACACGCGGGACAGTCGCATCGTCGTGATCGAACTGGCGACCGGCGAGGGCGTCGAGCTGATCGGCCTGCGGGCCGACAAGGTCAACGAGGTGACCACGCTCGCCGCCACCGCCTGCGAAGCGCCGCCCGCGATCGGGATGCGCTGGCCGCGCGATCACGTCCGCGGGCTGGTCCGCCACGGCGAGAGCCTCGTCGTCGTCCCCGACCTGCACATGATCTTCGATACGCCGGCCGATCGGCCGGCCGCTCCCCTCAACTGAACGACCCCACCGAAAGGCAGATTGCCATGCGTGCTACGATCAAGATGAAACTGGGCGTGACCTTCGCGCTTCTGATAGCGATGATGCTGGTGCTGGCCGGCGTCGGCATCACCAAGCTGAGTGCGATCAACGATGCGATCGGCGCGCTGGTCGACGGACCGGTCAAACGCCTGAATCTCGCGCAGACCGCCAATGATGCCACGAGCACCTACTTCGATCTCGAGAAGGCTTTTATCCTCGCGCCCGATGCGGCGGCGATGGCGAAGCTTGACGGCGAACTGAATGCCGCGCGCAAGACGGCGACCGATCTGATCGCTGCCGGCACGGCCGCCTCCGACGCGGACGACAAGGCGCGATGGGCGACGATCGCCGACAATTGGCGCGACTATGCTTCGGTTTCGGCGAGGCTGCATGCCCTTGGTGCGGCTAACAAATTCGACGAGGCCGGGACTTTGCTGATGGCCCAGGCGCGCCCGACCGCCGTCGCCCTCGGCGAGGCGTTCGACGGGATCGTCGCCGCCGAAGAGGGATCGTTCAGGGAGGCCGACGAAACCAACGACGAAGTCTATGCGACGGCACGCACGACGCTGGTTGCAGTCACCATCGCCGCGCTTCTGCTGGCCATCGGTAGCGCCGTCTATCTGGCTCTCACGATCAGCCGCGGCCTGCGCACCGCCGGCGACGCCATGCAGCAGGTGGCGGGCGGCGACCTGACCCGCACCGTCACGATCCGCAACAACGACGAGATCGGCGACCTGCTGGTCCACGTCAACGACATGATCGGCCGCCTCAAGGGCGTGCTGGGCAAGGCGGCATCGGCGGCGGACAATGTCGCCTCGGGCAGCCAGCAGCTTTCCGCCTCGTCCGAGCAGGTGAGCCAGGGCGCTACCGAACAGGCCGCGGCGGCCGAGGAAGCCTCCGCGTCGATGGAGCAGATGGCCGCCAACATCAAGCAGAACGCCGACAACGCCGCGCAGACCGAGAAGATCGCCCGCCAGTCCTCCAAGGATGCCGAGGCGAGCGGTGTGGCGGTGGACCGGGCGGTGGGCGCGATGCGCACGATCGCCGAGAAGATCGGCATCGTCCAGGAGATCGCCCGCCAGACCGATCTGCTGGCGCTGAACGCGGCGGTCGAGGCGGCACGGGCCGGCGAACATGGCAAGGGCTTCGCGGTCGTCGCGTCCGAGGTGCGCAAGCTGGCGGAGCGCAGCCAGACCGCGGCGGCCGAGATCGGCTCCGTCTCGTCCGACACGGTGAAGGCCGCGACCGAGGCCGGCGAGATGCTGACCAAGCTGGTGCCCGACATCCGCCGGACGGCCGAGCTGGTTTCCGAGATCAGCGCCGCCTGCCGCGAACAGGATATCGGTGCGAGCCAGATCAACGAGGCGATCCAGCAGCTCGACAAGGTGACGCAGCAGAATTCCAGCGCGTCGGAACAGATCACCTCCACGTCGGAAGAGCTGGCCGGGCAGGCCGAAGGGCTTCAGGGCAGCATCGCCTTCTTCCGCATCGACGATGGCGAGGCGACGCCGCAGCGGGCGGCCCCCCGCCGCAAGCCGGCGACCGCCGGCAAGCCGGCCAAGGCCGCGGCCGGGCGCCCGGTGCGGGCGGCGGCCAAGCCCAGGGCCGGCTCGCTGGCCGACCAGCAGGCGCGGCTGAACGGCTTCGCGCTCGACCTGTCCACCGGCGGCCCGGATGCCGAGGATGCCGAATTCGGACGGGCGGCGTGAGCGGCGGCGGCGGCATCCAGGCCGTGACCTTCGGCCTGGGCGACGAGGTGTTCGCCATCCCGGTGACGCTCGTCCGCGAGATCCTCGACTGGCGGGAACCCTTTCGGGTTCCCAACGGCCCCGCGTGGCTGCTCGGCCTGACGGACGTCCGGGGCGAGGGGGTGCCGACGGTCGATCTGCGCCGCCGCCTGGGCCTCGCCGCCGCCGCCGTCACCCCCACCACCCGTGCGCTGGTGGTGGAGGTGGCCATCGGCGAGCGGCGGATCACGCTGGCGCTGGTCGTCGACCGGGTGCTCGACGTGGTCGAGTTCGACCTCGGCGAGATCGAACCGGCGCCCGACATCGGCGTCCGCTGGGGGTCCGAATATATTCGCGGCGTCGTGCGCCGGCCGGCGGGGTTCGTGTTGCTGGTGGACCTCGCCAGCATCGTCTCGCGGCAGGATGCGGCCCTCCTCGACGACAGCCGTCAGGCAGCCTGAACCGTCCCCCGCCGCGGCGGGGGCCTTCGTAAACCGAAAGATCGGGATCACGACATGTCCGGTAAGTCTTCGTGGTTCGCCATGCTGGCGAGCCTTATCCTCGCTGCGTCTTCCGCACCTGCCATCGCCGAAGCGGCCGGCCCTGCGCCCGCCTGGACGCTCGCCGCCACCTACAAGGGCGATATCGCGGGCATCGACGGCGGGCGCGGTGCGCGTGGCACGCGCTATCTCGATGCCTTCGATCTTGCCGCCGAAGCTGATCTCGATCGGCTGATCGGCTGGGAGGGGGCGACCGTCCACGTCGACCTGCTGAGCAGCCTGGGCGGGCGGCCCAACGATGTCGCCCGCACGTTGCAGGGCGTCGACAATATCGAGGTCGCTTCGCGCGGGGTGCGGCTCTATCAGGCGCTGATCGAACAGACGCTGGCGGGGGGCGCGGTCGCGCTGCTGGCCGGGCTCTACGACGTCAATGCGGATTTCTACGCGAGCGGATCGGCCGGCCTGCTCATCGCGCCGGCGTTCGGCATGGGGTCCGAATTGTCGGCGACGGGGCCGAACGGCCCGTCGACCTTCCCGTCGACCGCGCTCGGCTTCCGCGCGCGGCTGACGCGGGGCGATGGCTATGTGCAGGCCGCCGCGGTCAACGCCCAGGCGGGCACGCTGGGCAACGAACGCGGTCTGCGCTTCAGCGGCCGCGATGGCGCCCTCCTCCTCGCCGAGGCGGGCTGGACGGGCAGCGGCAAGGTGGCGATCGGCGCCTGGACCTACACCCGCCACCAGCCGGTGGTGGTGCCGCCCGGCCTGTCGCAGGGCGAGGGCCTCAACGTCTCGCACGGCGCCTATCTGCTGGCGGAACATGATCTGGCGGGCGAGGAAGGCGGGGTGCGCCATCTGAGCGGTTTCCTCCGCGCCGGCGTGTCGGACGGGCTGACCACGCCCTTCGCCAACGGCCTTCAGGCCGGCATCCTGCTGAACCGCGTCTTCGCCGCCCGGCCGGAGAGCGCCTTTTCGGCCGGCTACAATATGGGTGGCCTGTCCCGCCCGTATCGGGCGGCCAGTCCCGGCGCCGCGCCGCTCGCCCGGCGCGAGAGCGGCTTCGAGCTGACCTACAGCGACTGCGCCGCCAGCTGGTTCTGCATCCAGCCCGACGTCCAATATATCACCGACCGCGAGGGCGAGCGCGACGCGCACGACATCCTGGTCGCTATCCTGCGGTTCACATTGTCCTTCGATCTGCACTGAGCCGACCGAAGCCCGTCCCCCTCACCAAGGAGTTCGCCGTGGCACTCGCCAAGGCCATCAACCGGCAGGCCGGCGCGCCTGCCCCCGAAGATCGGCTGAGCCGTGCCGACTTCCAGCGGCTCGCCCGGCATATCCACGCGGTGGCCGGCATCAAGATGCCGGACTCGAAGACCGTGATGCTGGAAGGGCGCCTGCGCCGCCGCGTCCGCGCGACGGACACGCGCAGCATCGCCGGCTATTGCAACTGGCTGTTCGAGGGCGACAATCTGGTCGCCGAGGAGCGCCACCTGATCAATGCGGTGACAACCAACAAGACCGACTTCTTCCGCGAGCCCAAGCATTTCGACTATCTGCAGGCGACGATCCTGCCGCAGATCGCGGCGGCGGGGAAAAGGCGCATCCGGGCATGGAGCGCCGCCTGCTCGACGGGGGCCGAACCCTATACGATGGCGATGGTGCTGGATGCCTTCGCCAGCGATCGGGGCGGGCCGGAATACGGCATCCTCGCGACCGACCTCGACACCGAAGTGCTGGAAACCGCGCGGCGCGGCGTCTTCCCGGCAGCGATGGTCGATCCGGTGCCGGCGGTGCTGCGCAGCCGGTATGTGCTCAAGTCCAGCCTGCCGGGGCGGGACGCGGTGCGGATGGCCCCCGAACTGCGTGGCGCGATCGGCTTCGCGCCGTTGAACTTGATGGACGCGACCTATCCGGTGGGCGAGCCGATGGACCTCATCTTCTGTCGCAACGTGCTGATCTATTTCGAGAAAGAGGCGCAGGGGCGGGTCGTTTCGCGGCTGCTCGACCGGCTGAAGCCGGGCGGCCACCTGTTCCTCGGCCATTCCGAATCGATCGCGGGGTTCGACCTGCCGGTCACCGCCGTCGCCAACACCGTCTTCCGGAAGAACTGATGCCATGCTGAAGAAGAAGATCCGCACCCTGGTGATCGACGACAGCGCCAGCGTGCGACAGGCGATGACGGCGATCCTTTCCGCCGACCCGGAGATAGAGGTGATCGCCGCCGCCGCCGATCCCTTCGCCGCCGCGCGCTACATCAAGGACGAGGTGCCCGACGTCATCACCCTCGACGTGGAGATGCCGCGGATGGACGGCATCACCTTCCTGCGCCGGCTGATGGCGCAATGCCCGACGCCGGTGGTGATGTGCTCCTCGCTGGTCGAGGAGGGGTCCGAGACGCTGCTGGAGGCACTGGAAGCGGGGGCCGTCGACATCATCCTGAAGCCCCGCGTGGGCGTGGCCGACCATCTGGTCGAGGCGCACGCCCGCATCTGCGAAACGGTGAAGGGCGCGGCCGGCGCCCGGCTGGGCGCACGGCGCGGGGCCGGGCGCACCGCGCAGCCCGAGGCGAAACTGACTGCGGACGCCGTGCTGCCGCCGCCCAACGGCCGGGCGATGGCGCGGACGACCGAGATGGTGGTCTGCATCGGCGCCTCGACCGGCGGGACGGAGGCGCTGAGCGCGGTGCTGACCGCGCTGCCCGCCAACTCGCCCGGCATCGTCGTCGTCCAGCACATGCCCGAAAGCTTCACCCGCGCCTTCGCCAAACGCCTCAACGGCCTGTGCGAGGTCGACGTGAAGGAGGCCGAGGACGGCGACACGGTGATGCGCGGCCATGTGCTGATCGCCCCCGGCGGGCTGCGGCACATGATGCTGGAACGGCACGGCGCGCGCTACACCGTCGCGGTGCGCGAAGGGCCGCTCGTCTCGCGCCATCGCCCGTCGGTGGACGTGCTGTTCCGGTCGGCCGCGCGATCGGCCGGGTCGAACGCGGTCGGCATCATCATGACCGGAATGGGCGACGACGGCGCGCGCGGCCTGCTCGAGATGAAGCAGGCCGGCGCCCGCACCATCGCCCAGGACGAGGCGACGTCGATCGTCTTCGGCATGCCCAAGGAAGCCATCGCCCGCGGCGCCGCGGACCGGATCGTGCCGCTGCACGCGATCGCCCGCGAACTGCTGCAGGCCACCGCCCGTTGAGAGAGGATCAGACGATGTTCCACCACCCGATCGAAGACGCAGACGTTCCGGCGACCGACATCGCCCGGATCGGCAACGACCTGGCGGAACTGGCCGCCGGGCTGGACGCACGCTTCCTGAATGCGGGCACCGCGCTCGCCAGCGCGGTCGAGATGATCGATCGCATGCTGGCGGGGCTCGACGGCGTCGTCGCCACGCTGGACGCGCGCACCGCCGGCGTGGCGGTGGCCGATCTCGATACCGTCGCCGCGCGCCTGATCGATCTGCCGCGCACGCGGGGCGAGCGCAAGGCGGCGATGGCCGACGTCGCGGCGATCAGCCGCACGCTGCGCGAGCAGGTGATGGACATCCACCGGACGCTGCGCGTGCTCAGCATCTACGGCATGAACATCAAGATCGCGGCGTCCGGCAACGAACGCTTCGTCAGCTTCGTCGAAGGCATGAACGAGCGGCTGGGCTCGGGCGAGGATCTGCTGGCCGACGTGCTGGACCGGCTGAAGGACCTGGCGGGGGGGCTGTGCGGCGTGCAGCAGGTGGATCGCCTGCTGGAGGGCGAATGCACCCGCGTGCTGCCGGCGGTACCGCAGCGGCTGACCGCGGACGCCGCCGCGCTTGCCGAGCATCTGAACGGCGTCGCCGATCTGGCGCGGCGGGTGGCGGCGATCGCGCGGAACGTGCAAGCGAAGGTCGCGGTCCTGCTGGGCGCGTTGCAGGTGGGCGACAGCTGCCGGCAGCGGCTGGAGCATGTGATCGCGACGTTGCAGATCGTGGCGACATATGGCGCCGGGCCGGCCGCGGTGGGCCATGTCGACCGGTTGCTGTCCGCGCAGCTCGGCGCGATCGCCGCCGACTTCACGCGCGAGACGCGCGCCCTGGTCGCGTCGCTGGCGGGGCTGGTGCCCGACGCGCACGGGCTGGCGACGCTGATCGCCGAGCAGGGCGACGGGGGCGGGCGCGGCGTGCTCACCCGTCTCGACCAGAGCGTGACGGGAATGGACCGCGTGATCTATCAGGTGCAGCGCGCCGATGGCGAGGCGCGGACGATGATCGCGCTGATCGCCGACACCGTCGCCGGGCTGACCCAGCGGGTCGGCAGTCTCGGCCGGGTGCGGCTGGACGTGCAGGACATCGCCACCAACACGCGGCTGCTCTGCCGCCGCCACGGCGAAACCGGCAAGGCGGTGGCGGTCGTCGCCGCCGAAGTGGATGCGCTGACCCACCAGCTGGGACGGACGACGGATGGCGTCGCCGAGACCGTGGCGGCGCTCGGCGACGCCGAGGGGCGCCTGGCCGGCATGATGGCGACCGAACGCGGCATCGACGAGACGCTGCGCGATGCGCTGGCGGTGATCCGCACCGCCTGCCAGCGGACCGAGCAGGTGGCGATGACCGGCGGCGACGATGCCCGCCAGCTCATCGGGCTGATCGAGGCGACCGCCGAGGGCCTCGAGCGGGAGTTGGGCATCGGTGCTGTGATCGAGCGGGCGGCGGCGGCGCTGGCGGATCGCGCCGAGGCGCTGGGCGGGACGCCGGATGCGGAGGAGCAGGCGGCGCTCGAACGGATGCTGCCCGATATCGCCCGCCTCTACACCATGGCCGCCGAGCGGGAGGTGCATGCCCTGTTCCTGCTGCCCGGAATGACGATGGCATCCGCCGCCGCCGGTGCGGGCGACGAGGCGCAGGAGGAGGATGACGACGACGGCCTGTTCTGATCGTCCCGTCAGTGGGCGGTCTGGCCGCCGTCGATCACGAACAGCGCCGCGTTGATGAAGCTCGCCGCATCGGAGCAGAGGTGCAGCACGGTGCCGGCCACCTCCGCCGGCGTGCCGGCCCGGCCGCTGACGTTGTGGGCGAAGAAGGCGGTACGGAAGTCCTCGCTGTCGACCCAGGCCTGCGTCATCGGCGTGGCGATGAAGCCGGGGGCGATGGCGTTCACGCGGATGCCGGCGCGCGCATATTCGATGCCGACCGCCTTGGTGAGGCCGACCACCCCGTGCTTGGCCGCGACATAGGCCGACATGTTGGGATCGGCGACGATGCCGGCGACCGAGGCGGTGTTGACGATCGCGCCGCCGCCCGCCTTCAGGAAATGGCGGACCTCGGCCTGCATGCAGGCGAAGACGCCCTTCAGATCGACCGCGAGGATGCGATCCACGTCCCGTTCGGGCACCTCGTGGAAGGGGAGGGGCGGGGGCAGGATGCCGGCGTTGTTGAACGCCGCATCCATGCCGCCGAAGCGCGCGACGCAGGCGGCGACGAGATCGGCGGCGGCGCGCGCGTCCGCCACGTCGCAGCGGTGGAAGGCGGCCGCGCCGCCGGCCGCGACGATGCGGGCGACCGTTTCCTCCGCACGCGGATCGATGTCGCCGATCATCACCGCCGCGCCTTCCGCGGCGAACGCCTGCGCCGTCGCCTGGCCGATGCCGGTCGCACCGCCCGTCACCAGCACCACCTTGCCCTCGAACCGTCGCATCCCCGCCATGCCCACGTCTCCCCGCAGATCGACGACGATGGTGGACCGCGGCGCGGGCTGATGCGAGACATTTCGATCGGGATGGAAAAGACCGCCTGGATGCCCCGTGAGGATTCGAACCTCAATTGACGGAGTCAGAGTCCGTAGTCTTACCTTTAGACGACGGGGCAACGCGGGAGGCGCCCCGTTAGGGGAGCGGCACGCGCCTGTCAACGATCGGATCGGGCCGGGCAGCGGCCTTGCCGCCGCGGCGGCGCACGGCTAGCATCGCGCCCAAGTTTCGTCGGCACCTTCCGCCGGCGGCGAACGGCAGAGTGTGGGATATGGCGGAGCAGCCGGCAGAAGCCGTGCCGCGCGCGGCGCGGCCGGCGGGGCAGGGCGCCCCCCGTGGCGGCGGATGGCAGCGCGGGCGGCAGGGGCGGCCGCGCGCGACCTATGCGGCGCTCGACCTCGGCACCAACAATTGCCGCCTGCTGATCGCCCGGCCCGCACCGGGCGGCTTCCTCGTCGTCGATGCCTTCTCGCGCATCGTGCGGCTGGGGGAGGGGCTGGCCGGCACCGGGCGCCTGAGCGAGCCGGCGATGGACCGGGCCGTGGCGGCGCTCGCCATCTGCGCCGAAAAGCTGCGCCGGCGGCAAGTCTCGCTGGTGCGATCGGTGGCGACCGAGGCGTGCCGGCAGGCGGCCAACGGGCGCGGCTTCGTCGAACGGGTGCAGGCCGAGACGGGGATCGCGCTGGAGGTGATCTCCGCCGAACAGGAGGCGCGGCTCGCCGTCAGCGGCTGCCATGCGGTGATGGAGCCGGGCGAGGGGCCGGCGCTGGTGTTCGACATCGGCGGCGGATCGACCGAGCTGATCCTGCTCGACGGGGCGCCCGCGCCGCGCGTGCTCGACTGGTTTTCGGCGCCGTGGGGGGTCGTCTCGCTGTCCGAAGCCGAGCCGCACGACGGCGCCGACGTCGCCGCCCGCCGCGCTGCCTATGCGCGGATGCGGGCGCGCGTCGCGCAGGCCTTCGCCCCCTTCGCCATGCGGATGACGGCGGCGGGCGGGGTCGGCGGGCGGCTGTTGGGGACGAGCGGGACGGTGACGACGCTCGCCTCGGTCCACCTCGGCCTGCCGAGCTACGATCGCGGCGCGGTCGACGGCCTCGTCGTGCCGGCGGAGGCGATGCGCGCGATCTCCGACCGGCTGGCGGGGCTGACGGTGGCGGACCGGGCGCGCATCCCCTGTATCGGGCAGGAGCGCGCCGATCTGGTGGTGGCGGGCTGCGCGATCCTCGATACGATCCTCGATCTGTGGCCGGCGGCGCGGCTCAGCGTCGCCGACCGCGGCATCCGCGAGGGCATCCTCCGCTCGCTGATGGCGCGCGACGGGCACGTCTGGTGAGCCGCGAGCCGATCCGCGGGCGCCAGCGCGTCAAGACCGCGCGCAACCGCACCGCCGCCTCGACCCGCTGGCTGGAGCGGCAGCTGAACGACCCCTATGTCCGCCGCGCCAAGGCGGAGGGCTATCGCAGTCGTGCCGCCTACAAGCTCCTCGAACTCGACGAACGGTTCGGGCTGCTGCGCGGGGCGACGCGCGTGGTCGACCTCGGCATCGCGCCGGGCGGCTGGGCGCAGGTGGTGCGGCGGCGGGTGCCGCGCGCCGCGATCGTCGGCATCGATCTGCTGCCGGTCGATCCGATCGACGGCGTCACCATCTTCCAGATGGACTTCATGGACGAGGCGGCGCCGGCCGTGCTGGCCGAGGCGCTGGGCGGAAAGGCCGATCTCGTCCTGTCCGACATGGCGGCGAACACCGTGGGCCACGCCCAGACCGACCATTTGCGGACGATGGCGCTGGTCGAGGCGGGCGCGGCCTTCGCGGGCGAGGTGCTGCGGCCGGGCGGCGGCTATGTCGCCAAGGTGCTGGCGGGCGGGGCGGACCATGATCTGGTAGCGCTGCTGAAGCGGATGTTCGCCACCGTGAAACATGCCAAGCCGCCGGCGAGCCGGAAGGATTCGTCCGAATGGTATGTGATCGC